>NZ_CATKQW010000022.1:0-824467 GCF_949767865.1 Pseudomonas sp. IT-P294
ATCAATAACTTGTAGAAGGCCTGGAAACAGGTCGATTTCCCTCTATATAGAAGCGCAAATTCACGCCTTCTATATAGAAGGCATCTTTAGAGCACTCCGGCGTCCCTGAAAGCCGCGACCGCATCAGCGTCCAGACCCAACACCCGCTGCAAAACCTCCAACGTGTGCTCGCCCAACAAAGGAGGCGCATTACGATACTCGACTGGCGTCTCAGACAGTCGAATCGGGCTCGCGACCTGCGGCACCATACCAGCCAGCACGTGTGGCAATTCAATTGCCAGCCCGCGCGCCTTGACCTGAGGATCGGCAAACATCTGAGCCAGGTCATTAATAGGGCCGCACGGCACACCAGCCTGCTCTAATTGCAGCACCCACTCCGCGGTGGTCTTGAAGACCGTCGCCTGGCGGATAAGCGGGATCAACACCGCACGATTGGCCACCCGCAGCTTATTAGTCGCAAAGCGCGGATCGTCCGCCCACTGCGGCTGACCAGCCACCTCGGCAAATTTTCGGAACTGCCCGTCATTACCCACGGTGAGGATGAAGTCGCCATCCGCTGTAGGAAAGTCCTGGTAAGGCACGATATTCGGATGCGCATTACCCAGGCGCTTGGGAGCATTGCCTGTCGTCAGGTAATTCATCGCCTGGTTAGCCAGACAAGCCACCTGAACATCCAGCAACGCCATATCAATATGCTGTCCGCCACCAACATGCTCTCGATGAGCCAGCGCGGCAAGGATCGCCACAGTGGAATAGAGCCCGGTCAGTATGTCCGTCAGCGCCACACCGACTTTCACCGGCCCTGCGCCCTCCTCACCCTCCGGTCGCCCCGTCAAGCTCATCAGCCCGCCCAAGCCCTGGATCATGAAGTCATAACCCGCACGCTTGGCATAAGGCCCGGTCTGTCCAAACCCGGTGATCGAGCAATAGATCAGGTTCGGATTGATGGACTTGAGCGTCTCATAGTCCAACCCATAAGCCGCCAGACCACCAACCTTGAAGTTCTCGATCAGGATGTCGGACTTGGCCGCCAACTCACGCACCAGCTTTTGACCCTCTGGCCGCGTGAAGTCGATAGTCACCGATTGCTTGTTGCGATTGGCCGACAAGTAGTAGGCGGCCTCGCTGGTATTCTCGCCATAGGCGTCTTTCAGGAAGGGAGGGCCCCAGGCGCGCGTGTCGTCTCCATTGCCCGGGCGCTCGACCTTGATCACTTCGGCGCCAAGGTCTGCAAGGATCTGCCCGGCCCAAGGCCCGGCGAGCACCCGCGATAAATCCAGTACCCGTAGATGCGAAAGCGCGCCCATGGCCGTTCTCCTATTAATAGAACGCCTGGATGCCGGTCTGCGCGCGACCGAGGATCAGCGCATGGACGTCGTGAGTACCTTCGTAGGTGTTCACCACTTCCAGGTTCACCAGATGGCGAGCGACACCGAACTCATCGGAGATGCCGTTGCCGCCCAGCATGTCACGCGCCATGCGCGCGATGTCCAGCGACTTGCCGCAGGAGTTGCGCTTCATCATCGAGGTGATCTCGACTGCCGCAGTGCCTTCATCTTTCATACGACCCAGGCGCAGGCAACCTTGCAGTGCCAGGGTAATTTCGGTCTGCATGTCGGCCAGCTTTTTCTGGATCAATTGTGTGGCGGCCAACGGGCGACCGAACTGTTGACGATCCAGGGTGTATTGGCGAGCGGTATGCCAGCAGAACTCGGCAGCGCCCAGTGCGCCCCAGGAAATGCCGTAGCGTGCCGAGTTGAGGCAGGTGAAAGGGCCTTTCAGTCCACGCACGTCCGGGAAAATGTTCTCTTCAGGGACAAACACGTTGTCCATCACGATCTCGCCGGTAATCGACGCACGCAAACCCACCTTGCCGTGGATTGCTGGCGCGCTCAGGCCTTTCCAGCCCTTCTCCAGAACGAAACCACGGATGTCGCCGGCATCGTCCTTGCCCCAGACCACGAACACATCAGCGATCGGGCTGTTGGTGATCCACATCTTGCTGCCCGTCAGGCTGTAGCCTCCTTCCACTTTGCGCGCACGAGTAATCATCGCGCCAGGGTCGGAACCGTGGTTCGGTTCTGTCAGACCAAAGCAGCCAATCCATTCACCGGTAGCCAGTTTCGGCAGGTACTTTTGCTTCTGGGCTTCAGTACCGAATTCGTTGATCGGCACCATGACCAGCGAGGACTGCACACTCATCATCGAGCGATAGCCGGAGTCGACACGCTCGACTTCACGGGCAATCAGACCGTAGCTGACATAGTTCAGGCCGCTGCCGCCGTACTGCTCCGGAATGGTCGCACCCAGCAGACCCACTTCTCCCATCTCGCGGAAGATCGCAGGATCGGTCTTCTCATGACGGAAAGCTTCAAGAACGCGCGGCGCCAGCTTCTGCTGAGCGAATTGCTCGGCGGTGTCGCGAATCATGCGTTCTTCTTCGGTGAGCTGTTGATCCAGCAGCAGGGGATCGATCCAGTTGAAGCTAGCTTTACCGCCCATGAGTGAGTCCTCTCGAATCGGGTCAAATTGCGTGGGACTGATCCTAGGCCGGGTTCAGCGTTACAGCAAACGAGGATTTTGCATACTGTTGTGCTAATTTCTCACTCCGTAACATCGTAAAGTGGCTTTTATGCGATGCATTAGTGAGGTAGAAGTACATGCGCCGGAAAATCCCTAGCACGACTGCGCTGATCAGCTTTGAAGCGGCCGCGCGCCACGAGAGCTTTACCAAGGCGGCGCAGGAGCTTTCGCTCACCCAGGGTGCAATTTGCCGACAGATCGCCAGCCTGGAGGAGTTCCTCAGCGTCGAACTCTTCCGGCGCTCGCGGCGGGGAGTCAAGCTGACCGAGGCCGGACTTTCCTACAGCCGCCGCGTCGCCACCCAGCTCGACGCTGTCGAGCGCGACACGCTCTCAGTGATGGGGCAACAGGGCGCCAATGTGATCGAGTTGGCCGTAGTGCCGACCTTTGGTACTCAATGGCTGCTGCCACGGCTGAAGGACTTCCAGCACAAACACCCGGAAGTGACCGTCAACCTCACCAACCGCACACGGCCCTTCCTGTTTGCCGACACTGATTTCGATGCCGCGATCTATTTCGGCGATGCGGATTGGTCGGGTACCGAATCCCACAGGCTGATGGGTGAAAATCCGATGCCAGTGTGCAGTCCCACGTTACTAGGCGATAAGACCTCCCTGTCAGCCGATGAAATTGCCGACATGCCCCTGCTTCAGCAAACCACTCGCCCCTATGCCTGGCGTCAGTGGTTCAACTCACAGAATCTTAATGTGCCGCGAGACATGACAGGACCGCGCTACGAGCTATTCTCCATGCTTGCCCAAGCGGCGATGCACGATATGGGGATAGCCTTGATTCCGCCCTTTCTGATTCAACGCGAATTGGCCGAGAAGCGCTTGGTGATTGCCAACCCCCAGGCACTGTCGAGCATCAAGGCCTATTACTTGATGATTCCGGAGCGAAAGGTCGAATCGGCATCATTACGCGCTTTTCGTGATTGGCTGGTGAACCAGGCGCAGAGCTACAGCCTAGAAGGATAAAGGGTTAGCGCTGTTTACTGACCGCGTAGTCAGGAATAACAAAACCCTACAGATATAAGTATTTGTCGCATATTCGTAGACTGTACCGAAATCAGTACAAACGTCCCACAAGCGCCTAGCCACGTGGCCTTGAGCCTCCATTGATGAGCAATGACCTCTCATTCACGGTGCCGATGCGTAAATTCTTTAAATTTCGCCGCAATCCTTGCAAGGCACGGCCTACAAGGGATTGAGGCGGTTGGTTGCGACATTCGGTCACGGGGTGACTTGTAGTTAATTTTCCGTCACCCGTCATAATCCCTTGAAGGGCACAAAGTTCGCCTGCAAAATGCCGCGCCCCGCCCTGATTTGGCGGGATCGTGCTGATCGGCCGCCCCAGCCGCACCATCCGTAGTGCCTGGGTTTACTCAATAAGATCACGCAGGAGATTTGACGTGCACATTGGTGTTCCTCTCGAAACCCAGACGGGTGAAACGCGGGTTGCTGCAACCCCGGAAACCATCAAGAAGCTGATCGGCCAGGGTCATAAGGTCACTGTACAAAGCGGCGCCGGCATTAAAGCCAGTGTTGTCGACAGTGCTTATGAAGCGGCAGGCGCGACCATTGGCAGCGCCAACGATGCGTTTGGTGCCGAGCTGATCCTCAAGGTAGTCGCCCCCAGCGACAGCGAGCTGACGCTGATTAAAAGCGGCACCGTTGTGGTGGGGATGCTCAACCCGTTTAGCAATGAAACCATTGCCAAGCTGGCCGAGTGCGGCATTACCGCGTTCGCGCTGGAAGCCGCGCCTCGCACCTCCCGCGCCCAAAGCCTTGATGTGCTGTCCTCCCAAGCGAACATCGCCGGTTATAAAGCCGTGTTGCTGGCCGCTCATCACTACCCTCGCTTCATGCCGATGCTGATGACTGCTGCGGGCACCGTGAAAGCGGCACGCGTGCTGATTCTCGGTGCGGGTGTAGCCGGTTTGCAGGCGATCGCCACGGCGAAACGCCTGGGTGCAGTGATCGAAGCGTCCGACGTGCGCCCTGCTGTGAAAGAGCAGATCGAATCTCTCGGCGCCAAGTTCCTCGACGTCCCTTACGAAACCGATGAAGAGCGCGAATGCGCCGTCGGTGTCGGCGGTTACGCGCGACCAATGCCTGCCAGCTGGATGCAGCGTCAGGCCCTGGCTGTGCACGAACGCGCCAAGCAGGCCGACATCGTCATCACCACCGCACTCATCCCGGGCCGCAAGGCTCCGACACTGTTGAGCGCCGAAACCGTGGCTCAGATGAAGCCTGGCTCCGTGGTCATTGACCTCGCGGCAGCCCAGGGCGGCAACTGCCCGCTGACCGTGGCTGACCAGGTCGTCGTCGAGAATGGCGTGACCATTTGCGGCCCGACCAACCTGGCCGGCGCGGTTGCAGCAGACGCTTCGGCCCTGTACGCCCGCAACTTGCTGGACTTCCTGAAGCTGGTCTTCAACAAGGAAGGTCAGTTCGAAGTGAACCTAGAAGACGACATCGTCGCCGCGTGCCTGATGTGCCGCGACGGCCAAGTCATCCGCAAAAACGCCTAAGCAGGGATTCAGACGATGGAAGAGCTTATCTCCCCCGGTATCTACAACCTGATCATCTTTGTGCTGGCGATTTATGTCGGTTACCACGTGGTCTGGAACGTAACGCCTGCGCTGCACACGCCCCTGATGGCAGTCACCAACGCCATCTCGGCGATTGTCATTGTCGGTGCCATGCTGGCCGCCGCACTGACTGTGACGCCACTGGGCAAGACCATGGGCACCCTGGCGGTCGCTCTGGCTGCAGTGAACGTGTTTGGTGGCTTCCTGGTCACCCGCAGAATGCTTGAGATGTTCAAGAAAAAAGCCCCGAAAGCCGTAAAAGAAGAGGCGCCCAAGTAATGAGCATGAACCTTGTCACGACGCTCTACTTGATCGCGTCGATCTGCTTCATCCAGGCCCTCAAAGGCCTGTCGCACCCGACCACGTCGCGGCGCGGCAACGTATACGGCATGCTCGGCATGGCACTGGCGATCCTCACCACGGTCGGCCTCATCTATAAGCTGGGCGCTGAGCTGGCCACCGCCGGTATCGGTTATGTGATCGTCGGCCTGTTGGTCGGTGGCACTGCCGGTTCGATCATGGCCAAGCGCGTAGAAATGACCAAGATGCCGGAACTGGTCGCCTTCATGCACAGCATGATCGGTATGGCTGCGGTGTTCATTGCCATTGCCGCTGTCGTCGAGCCGCAATCGCTGGGCATCGTCAAACAGCTGGGTGACTCGATTCCTGCCGGTAACCGCCTGGAGTTGTTCCTCGGTGCCGCCATCGGTGCAATCACCTTCTCCGGCTCGGTGATCGCGTTCGGCAAGCTGTCCGGCAAGTACAAGTTCCGTCTGTTCCAGGGCGCACCAGTACAGTTCGGTGGCCAACACAAGCTGAACCTGCTGCTGGGCCTGGCGACACTGGGCCTCGGCGTGACCTTCATGCTGACTGGCAACCTCAGCGCCTTCGCTTTGATGCTGGCCTTGGCCTTTGTCCTGGGCGTGCTGATCATCATCCCGATCGGCGGCGCAGACATGCCGGTTGTGGTGTCGATGCTCAACAGTTACTCGGGCTGGGCGGCGGCAGGTATCGGCTTCTCGCTGAACAACTCGATGCTGATCATCGCAGGCTCGCTGGTGGGTTCGTCCGGTGCGATCCTCTCGTACATCATGTGCAAGGCGATGAACCGTTCGTTCTTCAACGTACTGCTCGGCGGTTTCGGCAACACCGCGGATGCGGCTGGTCCAGCTGGCTCGAAAGAAGCCCGTCCGGTGAAATCCGGTTCGGCTGACGATGCGACGTTCCTGCTGACCAACGCCGACACCGTGATCATCGTTCCGGGCTACGGCCTGGCGGTAGCGCGGGCACAGCACGCGCTGAAAGAGCTGACCGAGAAGCTGACCCATCGCGGCGTGACCGTGAAGTATGCGATCCACCCGGTTGCCGGTCGCATGCCTGGCCACATGAACGTGTTGCTGGCGGAGGCAGAAGTGCCTTACGACCAGGTATTCGAGATGGAAGACATCAACTCCGAGTTCGGTCAGGCCGACGTGGTGCTGGTGCTCGGCGCCAACGACGTGGTCAACCCAGCCGCCAAGAACGATCCGAAATCGCCGATTGCCGGCATGCCGATTCTCGAGGCGTTCAAGGCCAAGACCATCATCGTCAACAAGCGCTCGATGGCCAGCGGCTATGCCGGTCTGGACAACGAACTGTTCTACCTCGACAAAACCATGATGGTCTTCGGCGACGCCAAGAAAGTCATCGAAGACATGGTTAAAGCAGTCGAGTAAAAACTGCTCCAATGCAATACCAAAAACCCCGGCCTTTAGTAGGCTGGGGTTTTTTTATTCCTCATGAAACCCGACCAAAGGCTCTAAATCAGGGCTCTGCATTCGACCATGGTAGCGGGAGGAATTTTTCTGAAATCACTAGACTGAACACCTTGCTTCCGTTACCCGAGATAACAATCCATGTACCGTGATCGTATTCGCTTGCCTTCGTTGTTGGATAAGGTGATGAGCGCCGCTGACGCTGCCGCTCTGATTGAGGACGGCATGACCGTCGGCATGAGTGGTTTCACGCGTGCCGGCGAAGCCAAGGCCGTACCTCACGCATTGGCCGAACGCGCCAAAATCACTCCACTGAAAATCACGTTGATGACCGGCGCCAGCCTGGGCAACGACCTCGATAAACAGCTCACTGAAGCCGGCGTACTGTCGCGACGCATGCCATTCCAGGTCGACAGCACGCTGCGCAAGGCTATTAATGCCGGCGAAGTGATGTTCATTGACCAGCATCTCTCGGAAACGGTGGAATCGCTGCGCAACCAGCAGCTCAAACTGCCGGACATTGCGGTGATTGAAGCCGTGGCGATCACTGAGCAGGGGCATATCGTGCCGACCACGTCCGTGGGCAACTCAGCCAGCTTCGCGATTTTCGCCAAACACGTGATCGTTGAGATCAACCTGGCGCACAACCCGAATCTGGAAGGCCTGCACGACATCTATATCCCGACCTATCGCCCGACGCGTACGCCGATCCCGCTGGTGAAGGTCGATGATCGTATTGGCAGCACCGCGATACCGATCCCGCCAGAAAAAATCGTTGCGATTGTGATAACCAATCAGTCCGACTCACCGTCCACTGTCCTGCCACCGGATGTCGATACCCAGGCTATTGCCGACCATTTGATCGGCTTCTTCAAGCAGGAAGTAGCCGCAGGGCGCATGACCAACAAGCTCGGCCCCTTGCAGGCCGGCATCGGCACCATTGCCAACTCGGTAATGTGCGGCCTTATCGATTCGCCGTTCGAAGACCTGACCATGTACTCCGAAGTGCTGCAGGATTCGACCTTTGACCTGATCGATGCGGGCAAACTGAGTTTTGCTTCGGGCAGCTCGATTACCTTGTCCAGCCGGCGTAACGCCGATGTGTTCGGCAATCTCGAACGCTATAAGGACAAGCTGGTTTTGCGACCGCAGGAAATCTCAAACCACCCGGAAGTGGTGCGCCGGCTGGGCATCATCGGCATCAACACGGCGCTGGAGTTCGACCTGTACGGCAACGTCAACTCTACCCACGTCTGCGGCACGCGGATGATGAATGGCATCGGTGGTTCCGGGGACTTCGCGCGCAACGCGCACCTGGCGATCTTCGTCACCAAGTCCATCGCCAAGGGTGGCGCGATCTCCAGCGTGGTGCCTATGGTCAGCCATGTCGATCACACGGAACATGACGTTGACATCCTTGTGACCGAGATCGGCCTGGCGGACTTGCGGGGCCTGGCGCCACGTGAGCGCGCCCGGGTCATCATCGACAACTGTGTGCACCCGGATTATCGCCAGGCACTGGATGACTACTTTACGGCTGCTTGCGCAGTGGGTGGACATACACCGCATATCCTGCGCGATGCCCTGAGCTGGCACATCAACCTGGAAGAAACCGGGCGAATGCTGGCTGACTGATTCAGGAAAAATACAGCTGACACAAACACAGTTGTGTCAGCTGCCCTTCGCCTTCTTCGATTCCGTTTAAAACTGTACTTCTGTACCGGTCATTTCCTACAGTATCGACCTACCAAATCGTGTGAAATGAGCATTTATGCTCTTTATTGGTGCAGACAGGTACAGTTGCCTCAATTTAGACCAGTACACCCCCTATTAACAGTTAACTGGTCCCTCACAATACAGGTGAACTGTATCTACAGGGACTGGCCAAACGAGAGGATCATTGGCATCAGTTAAACCACTACCTAATCCCGCCATAAGCGGAAGGATGTCAACCATGGAACGTACACTCAGTTCCGAACTGTTCTTCGAAGACACTGCTGCAAAATCCCAGGCTTCCATGCCTCTGCGCGTTATTGCCAACCTGATGTTGTGGCAGCGCCGCATCTCCAGCCGCCATCAACTGGCTCGTCTGGATTCGCGTCTGCTGGCTGATGCCGGGATTAGCGAAGCACAACGCTACGAAGAGCTGAGCAAGCCGTTCTGGCGCTAAATTAGCGTCGCTGGCCCTGACCCACCGGGTCCACTGCCAGCATCCAAATTGAAAAAACAGAGCCCGTCGTGGGAAAACCACGACGGGCTTTGTCGTTTTCGGCATTGGGCGGCGGCTATACAGAAGGGATAACGGAGAATAGTTACAGTTTAAGTATTTTATATATTGAACCAGTACAATTTCACCGCGGTGTATCTGTTACTCCATTACCAGCGGCATCAACATGAGCGTCCTGACTCAACAATTAAAGGACTGCGTCATGGATGACTTACTGAATGTTTGCGCCCCTCCCCTTCAAGCCAAGCTGCGATTCGGAAGGCTTAAACGATTGCTGACGGCGTTCGCTGATAGCCTTGAGCGCGCTCGAACCCGGCGTTTGTTGGGCCAAATGAATGAACATCAACTCTCGGACTTGGGCATTAGCCACGCCGATCGCCTGAGGGAAATGGACAAACCGTTCTGGCGTTGACGCTCTGCGCTGAAAGACAGGACTATTCGAAGCGATAAAAGCAGGCTTAATATCCAATCCGAACGTGGCGAGCGCTGAATGACAAGCGTCCGATACAACAGCTGCTTCATCACCTCACATTCGGTTTTCCAAAGGAGTTACACCATGTCCCGTCTTCGTCTGCTCAGCGCTGCAGCCCTGCTTGCCGTGGCTGCAAATTCCCACGCAACCAGCTTTATCGTGACCACAGATGCAGTGGTCGGCGCGCTGAAGTCCAGCTCCGATGCAACCTCCGATGTCACTTCTTCCTTTCGCGATGACAAGATTGTCCGCGCCGCCCGTGACGACGCCGCTAGCTACGTGGCCAGCGAAGGCGCCATTCGTGGTGTGAAACTGGAAAGCGCGTTCGACCACATTCGCCGCCAGGTCCCTCAACTAAACGCAACCGATGCACAACTGGCCCAGGCTATTCTGACCATCTAAGCGCTCCGTGCCATGGGATACGCCTGTCGTGTCCCAATGTTTCGACGCTGGCTCTACGCCGGGCGTTGAGCTAGCCTTGGGACTCGCTTTCGGCAATCGAGTCTCATGCGTTTTACTCCAAAGCTTGTTTTCATTTCGGTCATTCTCTCGGCTTTTTGGTCGGGCTCAACGCTTGCCTACGACGCCTTCAACCTGTCCACGCAAGGCATAGTCGCCACGGGTTACGCGACAAGCATGGTGACCGCTGCCCCCTTCGACCGTAAGCTGCTACTGGCTGCGCACGATGACGCTGCTGCGTTCATTGCCAGTGACGGCCAACTACGCGGAGCGCGACTGGAGTCGGCGCTGATTTACCTGCGCCAAACCCAACCAAAACTTCATGCAAGCGACCTTGAACTGGCGCAGGCAATTCTCGTCCAATAGTTATCCTTGTTCTTGCGGAGCTGTTCCATGCGCAACCCCCTGATTGCCGCCACTCTTGGCCTGCTGCTGTTGGCCGACATAGCCCATGCGCAAACCTTGGTTGCCACCAGTAACATCCTCATCAATGCCACGCGGCGCACGCTCGATTTCACGTCTGACACCACGACGTCCATCCGCGACTCCAAGATCGTCCGTGAAGCCCACGACGATGCAGCCAGCTTCGTTGCCAGCAACGGCGACATACGCGGCGCTCACCTGGAAGCGGCCCTCAATACCTTGCGCATCCGCGTACCGGAAGCCCGCGACGCCAGTGATCAGGTACTCGCCGAAGCCATCCTCGCGCTGTGAAGTTGCCCGGCGCCTGGCTCCTGGCCGGGGTAATGTTGCTGCTTTGCAACACGGCTCAGGCGAGCTTGCAATTACGGCTCAAGACAGAAGGCCTTAGCCCTGAACAACAGCAGGCCAGCCAAACATTGCTTGATGAAGCCATGCAGGCCTTGCCGCCACGCTTCATTGAGCAACTGGACCGGCGCATTGATGTCGGCTGGACCGATGACATGCCAAGCAATGCTTTCGGTCAGGCGTCGCTGGTCTCTGAGCTCGATCTGAACCGCAACTTGCTCGCCAGCCTCACCGATGGCAGTGCCGCGACAAAGAAAACCTATCGCCCCCACGGCACTGTCCGCCGCGAAATGCTCGCCACGGTGCTGCATGAGCTCACCCACATTTACGATCGCTCACGCCTGTGGCCAGACGCGGAGCGCAAGCTGATCCAGCGTTGTACCCGACGTAATGACAGTTCGGGCCTGATTGGCCTGCCCGATGAATGCCGAGGCCAGTCCGCACGGCGCTTTACCTTTAGCGATGACCCTCGTCTGCTGGATCTGGCCGGATGGCCGCAATACGTCGGTCGCCGTGGCGAGCGCGAACAGCACAACCGACAAATTGCCCGCAGCCCGGACATCTACGAGACGAGCAGCCCCAAGGAGTTCGTCGCGGTCAATATGGAGTATTTCCTCCTCGACCCGAGCTATGCCTGCCGGCGTCCCGCGCTGTATCGCTACTACAAGGAACATTTCGGTTGGGCGCCCGCCGCCAAAGACACTTGCGCCAAATCCTTCGCCTTCCTCAACGCCGGCAACGACTTCGCCAAACAACCGCTGGGGCAGGTCGATCCGGAACGGGTGTATGCCGTCGACTATCTGTTGGCCGAAGCCAACCAGAATTGGGTCAGCCGCTGGGGCCACAGCATGTTGCGCCTGGTGATCTGCGCGCCAGGGAGGCCAAGGGGACCGGACTGTCGTCTGGATCTGGACCAGCATCTGGTGTTGTCCTACCGGGCCTTTGTCGGTGACGTGCAACTCTCAAGTTGGGATGGACTAGTCGGCAAATACCCGTCGCGTCTGTTCGTCCTGCCGCTGTCCCAAGTAATCGATGAGTACACCAAAACCGAGCTGCGCAGCCTTGCGTCGGTGCCCCTGAACCTGTCACGTCGCGAGATCGAAGACGTGGTGGAGCACGCCGCCGAGATGCACTGGAGTTACGACGGCAATTATTTTTTCCTGTCCAACAACTGCGCGGTAGAAGGCCTGAAATTACTACGCAGCGGCACCAACAATGCGCAATTGGTCGGGCTCGACAGCATCATGCCCAACGGTTTGCTTGAAGTGCTCAAGGGCCGGGGGCTGGCTGATACCAGTGTACTGGATGATCCAAGAGAAGCCCTTCGCCTGGGCTATCGCTTTGACTCCTTCCGCGATCGCTACCAAGCGATGTTCGACGTGCTGAAAAAGCATTTGCCGATCAAGCAGGAAAAGGTCGAGGACTGGCTGGCGTTAAAAGCCGTCGAACGTCGGCAATGGTTCGAACAGGCTGATTTGCGAACCAGTGCGGCATTGCTGTTGCTGGAGCAGGCAAGCTTCCGTCAGCAGTTGGTGTTGGCCCAGGACGAAGTGAAACAGCGTTATCTGGGTGCAAGAGAGTTGAAGAACGGCGGAATGGACAAGGCCAATGCAACCTTGCAGCAGATTCTCGCCAATAGCGGCTTCCTCAGCCGTCCGGCAGAACTGCTGGGTACCGGCGGATATGGTTTGCCTCAGCCGAGTGAATGGCAGCGCCTGGAGTCGGAAAGCAGTCTGCGCCAGAAGCAGCTTCAGTTGCTCACTGGCGATCTGGACAAGGAAGTCCGGGCGCTGCTCGATCCGAGTCGTGCGGCTGAGATGGCCGCCAATGAAGCGAACCTGAAACAGATTGGCGAACATTTGCGCAAATTGCACAAAGCGGCTGGCGGATTGGAATTGCCATAAATAAAAAAGGCTTCGTGGATGATCCACGAAGCCTTTTTGTTACCTGCAGGTTAAATCAAAGCACGCCTTCCAGAATTTCATAGACGATCCCGGTGCCCACGGCGATCAATACAATGTCGCCGCCCGCACGGCGCCATTCGTAACCCGGGTAATACGGCAGTCGACCCAAGGCCCGGTTATCCAGGCGTTCGCCGTAATAGCCATGAGGCAACGGTCGGCCGCGAACCAGGTGAATACCTGGAGGTGGCGGCGCACCCCGTACGAAATAGCCGTGATTGTCATGAATGGTCTGACGCACCGGGCCGAAGTCTCGCGGTGGAGGGCCGCCGCGACGGTTGTCCTGCGGACCACGGTGATCATCACCATGATTGTCACCACGGTTATCGTAATGGCCCTGCTGCTGGCCGTCGCGGTCGTGATCGTCACGCTGATCGGCGCTCGCATGCAACAGAGGGGTGGCACTGAGCATCAGCACACCCAAGCTGGCAATCAGACGTTTCGGCATTTTCATCAGGTCTTTCCTCACTGCGCATACAGCAAAAAGGGCTCCAGAACGGTGTCCTGAAGCCCTCGGTCTTGCTATTTAGTGTGTGCCGCGAGGCGCTAATTCCTCTGTATCAGGAACTTTACCTTCAGCTGACGCGGGCCTTACGCACGCCATCGGCCAATGCCGCGCAAAGACTCAACACCCCATCCACTGCCTGTTCCGACGTCGAGGCATTGGCGATGTGGTCGATCAGTGCCGAACCCACCACAACACCATCCGCCAGGCGTGCGATGGCCGCCGCTTGCTCCGGTGTCCGAATGCCAAAACCGATGCTGATCGGCAGATCGGTGTGGCGACGCAGCCGCGCCACCGCTTCTTCCACGTGTTCCAGCGTCGCCGCGCCAGCACCGGTCACACCGGCAACGGACACGTAGTAGACAAACCCCGAGCTGCCGTTGAGAACGGTCGGCAGGCGCACATCATCGGTCGTCGGTGTCGTCAGACGGATGAAGTCCAGGCCTGCTGCCTGAGCCGGATCGCACAGCTCAGCGTTATGCTCCGGCGGCAAGTCGACCACGATCAGGCCATCAACGCCTGCCGCCTTGGCGTCGGCAATGAAACGCGGCACGCCATACATGTGAATCGGGTTGAAGTAACCCATTAGCACCAGCGGCGTGTCGCTATTGCCTTCACGGAACTCGCGAACCATTTGCAGGGTTTTCGCCAGGTTCTGCTTGGCGCCCAGCGCACGAATGTTCGCCAGTTGGATCGCCGGGCCATCAGCCATCGGATCGGTAAAGGGCATGCCCAACTCGATCACGTCGGCACCCGCACCGGGCAAGCCTTTGAGAATCGCCAGGGACGTGTCATAGCTCGGGTCGCCGGCGGTGACGAAGGTCACCAGAGCGGCACGGTTTTGTTCCTTGAGTTCGGCAAAACGCGTTTGCAGGCGGCTCATCAGTGTTTCTCCTGCTGGGAGTGCTCTTGTTGAGAGTGTTCCATATGGTGCATCACGGTTTGCATGTCTTTGTCGCCACGACCGGACAGGTTGACCACCATCAGGTGATCTTTCGGCAAGGTCGGCGCACGTTTGAACACTTCGGCCAAGGCGTGGGCGCTTTCCAGTGCAGGAATGATCCCTTCCAGGCGACAGCATTTATGGAACGCGTCGAGGGCTTCGTTATCGGTCACCGAGGTGTACTGGACGCGACCAATGTCATGCAACCAGGCGTGCTCAGGGCCGATGCCTGGATAGTCGAGGCCGGCAGAAATCGAGTGGGCGTCGATGATCTGGCCATCGTCGTCCTGCAGCAGGAAAGTACGGTTACCGTGCAGCACGCCTGGCACGCCACCGTTCAGGCTGGCGGCATGCTTGCCGGTTTCGATACCGTATCCAGCGGCTTCGACACCAATGATCTCGACGCTTTTGTCGTCGAGGAACGGATGAAACAGGCCCATGGCGTTGGAGCCGCCACCGATGCACGCCACCAGGCTGTCCGGCAGACGGCCTTCCTGGGCTTGCAGTTGATCACGGGTTTCCTTGCCGATAACGGCCTGGAAGTCACGGACCATGGCGGGATAAGGGTGCGGACCGGCGACGGTGCCGATCAGGTAGAACGTGCTGTCAACGTTGGTTACCCAGTCACGCAGGGCTTCGTTCATCGCATCTTTGAGCGTGCCAGTGCCGGCCACCACCGGAATCACTTCGGCGCCGAGCAGTTTCATGCGGAACACGTTGGCCTGCTGACGTTCAATGTCAGTGGTACCCATGTAGATCACGCACTGCAGGCCGAAGCGCGCTGCCACGGTGGCAGTCGCCACGCCGTGCATGCCGGCGCCGGTCTCGGCGATGATGCGTTTCTTGCCCATGCGCCGCGCCAGCAGAATCTGGCCGATGCAGTTATTGATCTTGTGCGCGCCAGTGTGGTTGAGCTCTTCACGTTTCAGATAAATCTTCGCACCGCCGCAGAACTCGGTCAGGCGCTCAGCGAAATACAGTGGGCTTGGACGTCCGACGTAATCACGCTGGAAGTAGGCCAGTTCTTCTTTGAACGCCGGATCTTCCTTGGCCAACTCGTATTCACGGGCCAAATCGAGCACCAACGGCATCAAGGTTTCGGCAACGTAGCGGCCGCCGAACGAGCCAAACAGGCCATTGGCATCGGGGCCGGTACGCAAATTAGTCTGGGTCATGGGTCGCTCCAGTTGGATTCGTGAGATGACAATGACGATCACTCTACCCCTGACGCCCTGGCCTGAAAACCGATAAGATCGCCACAACCTGTCAGGAAAACTCACAGATTCCATGAGCCACGATCTCCCCCCGCTGAACGCCCTTCGTGCTTTCGAAGCCACTGCCCGCTTGAACAGCGTCAGTCAGGCCGCCGAACAACTGCACGTCACTCATGGCGCCGTCAGCCGGCAACTCAAGGTGCTTGAAGAACACTTGGGCGTCAGCCTGTTCATCAAGGATGGACGCGGCCTTAAACTCACAGATGCAGGCGTGCGTTTACGTGATGCCAGCAGCGAAGCCTTCGAGCGTTTACGCACGGTGTGTGCCGAGCTGACCCGAAGCACCGCCGATGCGCCATTCGTCCTCGGTTGCTCGGGCAGCTTGCTGGCGCGCTGGTTTATTCCGCGCTTGGGACGACTGAATGCGGACCTGCCGGACCTGCGTCTACACCTGTCGGCAGGGGAAGGCGATCTGGATCCGCGTCGGCCGGGGCTCGATGCCTTGTTGGTGTTTGCCGAGCCGCCATGGCCGGCAGACATGCAAGTCTACGAGCTGGCCAGCGAACGAATCGGCCCTGTGATGAGCCCGCGCTTCGCGGGTTACGAAAGGCTGCAAGGTGCACCGGCCAGCGCGCTGCTGACCGAGCCGTTGCTGCACACCACATCGCGCCCGCAGGCCTGGCCGAGCTGGGCACAGCAAAACGGCCTCGACGCCAAGGCGTTGAAGTACGGTCAGGGTTTTGAGCATTTATATTATTTGCTGGAAGCTGCAGTCGCGGGGCTGGGCGTGGCGATTGCGCCTGAGCCGCTGGTGGCCGAGGACTTGAAGGCCGGTCGCCTGGTTGCGCCATGGGGTTTCAGTGAAACCCCGGCGCAACTGGCGTTGTGGCTACCCAAGCGCGCCGCGGACGGGCGCGCTCGGCAGTTGGCGCAATGGCTCAAGAATGAGCTGCGCCAACCCGATTAGTCACCGCGCTTGCACAGCAGGTACGCCGCCAGCAGACCGAGGGCACCGACAGCAACGCCAGCGGTAGTCCAAGGGTGTTCCTGGGCGTAGTCCCGAGTGGCAATCCCGGTTTCGCGGGTTTTGACTTTGACTTCCTCATACGCATCGCTAAGCAGATGGCGCGAGTGTTTCAGCGCGTTCTCGGCGTTGCTTTTGAGCGCTTTAAGGGTTTTACGCGACTCGTCCGAGGCATCGTCTTTCAGGCTTTCCAACGATTTGAGCAGACTCTCGATCTCGGCTTCCATGCTTTGCAATGAGGCTTTACGTAAAGAGGTGTTGGCCATGGTGGCTCTCCTTCATTGATATGAGTTGCGTGTGTTGGTTGGGACTTCAACGGTTCGAGAAAGTGCAGTAAATCTGAACTTATGCGTGGAATCAGCCGACAGAAGTAAGACGAAAAATCACTGCTAGGCTGTATTTCACACCCTGAGGAGAACGCCACATGACTGATCACCACACCTACAAAAAAGTCGAGCTGGTTGGCTCATCCACGTCCAGTATCGAAGACGCGATCAACAATGCACTGGCCGAAGCCAGTAAAAGCATCAAATACCTGGAATGGTTCGAAGTCACCGAAACCCGCGGACACATCAAGGACGGCAAAGCGGCGCATTTCCAGGTGACTCTCAAAGTCGGGTTCCGGATTGCCAGCAGCTGACTTTGAGCTAGTCTTCTGAACTTGCGCGCTGGCCGAGCGCCATAGGGAAATGGCAAGCGCTATATGAGTGCCTCTGGCCCGTGGCTGGATGCTCCCTTTGACCCGACCAGGAATGCGACCGATGAAGAATCTTATTTTGGCGGTAGGTTTGTTGAGCCTTGCGGGGACGGCCTTCGCTGATGGCAAATCGTGTGAAGCGCTGAAAGCAGAAATCGCGGCGAAACTTGATGCCAAGGGCGTTTCCGGTTATTCACTGGAAATCGTCGATAAAGGCGCCGAAGCCGGCGGCAAAAAAGTTGGCACCTGTGAAAAGGGCGCCAAGGTCATCGTTTACAAGAAGTAAGCGGGTTCCCGCGCAAATGAAAAAGCCGACGCAATGCGTCGGCTTTTTTGTAAGTCCATTTTGGGCCTCAGCCCTTCATGACCTGCGCCAGCAACTCATAGGAATGCACGCGGTCGGCGTGTTCGTACAGATCACAGGTGAAGATCAGTTCGTCTGCCTGGGTCTGCTCGACCAGCACGTCCAGTTTGGCGCGGATTTTCTGTGGGCTACCCACCATCGCAAGGCCAAGGAAATCGCCGACGGCTTCTTTCTCATGGGGCAACCACAATCCATCCATGCTCTTCACCGGCGGGCGCTGTACCAGGCTCTGGCCGCGCATCAACGCGAGAATACGTTGGTAGACCGATGTCGCCAGGTAATCCGCTTGCTCGTCGGTGTCGGCTGCGACCAGCGGCACACCGAGCATCACATAGGGCTTATCCAACACCGCTGAAGGCTTGAAGTGATTGCGGTAGACGCGAATCGCTTCATGCATGAAGCGCGGTGCGAAATGCGAGGCGAACGCGTAAGGCAAACCGCGTTCACCGGCCAGTTGAGCGCTGAACAGGCTGGAGCCGAGCAGCCAGACCGGGACATTGGTCCCGGTGCCCGGCATGGCGATGATCCGCTGGTCCGGCGTACGAGGCCCGAGGTATCGCATCAGTTCGGCGACGTCCTCGGGGAAATCGTCAGCACTGCCAGAGCGTTCACGACGCAGCGCCCGGGCGGTCATTTGATCGGAACCGGGCGCACGGCCCAGGCCCAGATCGATCCGTCCCGGGTAGAGACTCTCAAGGGTGCCGAATTGCTCTGCAATCACCAACGGCGCATGGTTTGGCAGCATCACACCGCCGGAACCGACCCGAATGGTCGAGGTGCCGCCGGCCAGATACCCAAGCAATACCGAGGTGGCCGAACTGGCGATGCCGTCCATATTGTGGTGTTCGGCGACCCAGAAGCGGTTGTAACCGAATTTCTCGACGTGTTGCGCAAGGTCCAGCGAGTTACGCAGCGACTGGGCCGCACTGCCATTCTCGCGCACGGGTACCAGATCGAGGGTCGAAAACTTGATATCGGACAGTCGTTTCATAAACCTGCTTCTCCAATTGAGGTCGCAGGTTTTTTTTCGCGAACGAAAACCTGCCGAATGCATAAGCGTGCTTCATGCAATAAGGGCATATACCCGAGTTTCAATAGCCACGGCAAAAAAACCTACGAAAACGGTAGGAATAATCAGATCAGGTGAACTTTGCGCCACCGTCTATCCTCAGAACCCTAGCAACCGAAAACCACAAAGGTGCGACGTTCCGCACCGGATCTTGAGGAGGCAGACATGGCTATTACGAAGAAAGCATCGGCTCATTGGGAAGGTGACCTGAAAACCGGCATCGGCTCGATCTCCACTGAAACCGGCGTACTCAGAGAAGCGCCTTATGGCTTCAAGGCTCGTTTCGAAGGCGGTAAAGGCACCAATCCCGAAGAGCTCATCGGCGCAGCCCACGCAGGCTGTTTCTCCATGGCGTTTTCGATGATCCTCGGCGATGCCGGCCTCAAGGCTGAGAGCATCGACACCAATGCCGAAGTTACCCTGGATCAGGTCGAGGGCGGTTTTGCGATCACCGCAGTGAAGTTGATCCTCAAGGCGAAAATTCCTGGGGCCACGCAGGCGCAGTTCGAGGAGTTGAGCAACAAAGCCAAAGAAGGCTGCCCGGTGTCCAAAGTGCTGAATGCGAAAATCAGCCTGGATGCAACGCTGGTTAGCTGATAACCAGGTACTGACGTCTTCACGAGCAGGCTCGCTCCCCACATTTGGAATCCATTCAAAATGTGGGGAGCGAGCCTGCTTGCGATGCGAGTTTATAAACGACA
Source organism: Pseudomonas sp. IT-P294 (assembly GCF_949767865.1). Classification (NCBI taxonomy): domain Bacteria; kingdom Pseudomonadati; phylum Pseudomonadota; class Gammaproteobacteria; order Pseudomonadales; family Pseudomonadaceae; genus Pseudomonas; species Pseudomonas sp. IT-P294. Next base: position 19,335 of record NZ_CATKQW010000022.1, read on the forward strand.
CCCCCCAACGGCTCAACCTGTGAGCGATGTCAGAACTCGCTTTGCAAAACTGTGGTCGAATAAATGACAGCAGCTGAAACGCAGGTCCCTGCGTGCTGCCTCAATGGAGCCTCACAATGAAACGTTTTGCCTTGGCGATTATGTGTTGTGCACTGGCCACATCGGCTCTGGCGGCAACGAAATCCTGTGAAGAACTCAAGGCCGAGATCGAAGCCAAGATCCAGGCCAACAACGTCTCGTCCTATACCCTGGAAATCGTCACCAACGAAGAAGTGCACGATCAAAACATGGTCGTCGGCTCTTGCGAAGCCGGTACCAAGAAAATCATCTACCAGAAGAACGACCGCTGATCCGCCTCACATGAGGCAATAAGATTCTCGATCTTCGGCGACGATTTCCCGCTTGGCGTTATACAACCGGGCACCGGGGGTAAACGCCATCGACTGGCCTACCAGCACGTAACGCTGGCCGGCTTCGAAATGATCGTATCGGATGGTCAGGTAGCACAGCCGCTCCGTAGGCCCATCCATCAAACTCGGGCCACCCCCGCCGGGCACTTCGAAGTCGAATCGAACAATCAGCTCATGGCTGCCGGGCGTCACTTGAAAAAAACGCCCGTCAGGCATTCGCTGCTTATCCAGACGTTCGGCCATGAGCAATTTGTCGTTGGGGAACGGTGTGGAAAAATCCACCCAGGCCATTTGCGGGTTAACCGCCGGCAACGGGCTCTGGCAGCCGGCAACGACGCCGGCAGCGAGCAACAACATCAACCTGCGCATGATGAATGTCCCACTGATTGGTGATTCAGCATACCGCCGATCAGCTGCGTTGGCAGCCTGCCGGTGTGCCATGACCAATCACTTTTCGCTGCTGATCATAAAGTTTCGCCCACGGCCGAAAACCGATATTTCCCGCTTGCAACTGATACCGCTCGCCGGCGTTGAAGTCGTTGAATTTCACATTCAGCTGGCAGTCGCGCCACAGCGGCTTGGCGTCAGGACCGATGTTGGTGGGCTGCACCGCAAACTGGTAACGCACCGTCAACTCATGGCTTCCCGGCTGAACCTGGAAATAGCGTTTGTCGGGTGAAGCCTTTTTATCGACTTCCAGTGCTTGCAATGTGGTGTCTTCCTGCCGCGAATCCAGATCGATCCACGCTTGAGACGGATCATGGTGAGGGAATCCGAATCCGGCACAGCCGGTCAGCATCAATAAGCCTCCCGTCAGCATCAATTTGCGCATAGCGGAGCTCCAGTCAGGCGGGATAGTCTTGCGGGCAGACTTTCCATGGATGATTTTTATTTTGATCAGGCCGCTTCCAAGCCTTGGGTTACTTGATCGCGTTTTTCGGATTTTGTTTCCGGGTGTATTGCTTTTACTGCTCAGCGGCTGCGCCAGCGTCAGCTATTACAGCCAACTGGCCAGCGGTCAGCTGCAATTGCTGCGAGCCAGGGAGCCAGTTTCCAGCGTCATCGCCAATCCGCAGCGCAGCGAGCAATTACGTGCGCATCTGGCGCAATCACAAAAGGCCCGCACCTTCGCCAGCCAACAGCTGCACCTTCCGGATAATCAGAGCTACCGCCTGTATGCCGACATCGGCCGGCCGTTTGTCGTCTGGAACGTCTTCACCACGCCGGAATTTTCCCTCACCCCACAGAACCATTGCTTCCCCATCGCCGGCTGCGTCGCCTACCGCGGTTATTACAGCCAGAGTGCCGCCCGTGGCGAGGCTGCGTTGCAACGCCTGAAAGGTATGGACGTGTCGATTGGCGGCGTCGAGGCCTATTCGACGCTTGGCTGGTTCAACGATCCGATTATCAGTTCGATGATGGGCTGGGGTGACGAGCGGTTGGCGACGTTGATCTTCCACGAGCTCGCCCATCAACGCTTTTATGTGAAGAACGACACTGAATTCAACGAGTCTTTTGCCACCTTTGTCGAGCAGGAAGGCACTCGCCAATGGCGTGCATTACGCGGCCAGCCTCCGGACGATGGCGTGCAGTCACAACACCGGGATCAGTTCATCCAGTTGGTTCTGGACACTCGTAAACGGCTTGAAAAGCTGTACGCCCTGCCGTTACCCACAGACCAGATGCGCCAACGCAAAGCCGCTGAGTTCGAACGACTGCGCCAAGAGTATCGACAGCTGCGCGACAGCCGATGGGCCGGCGACAAACGCTACGACGCGTGGATCAATGCGCCGATGAACAATGCGCGGTTGTTGCCGTTCGGGTTGTATGACCAATGGGTGCCGGCGTTTGCCACGTTGTTTAAGCAGGTTGACGGGGACTGGGTGAAGTTTTATGCGGCGGTCGAGAGGCTGGGTGCGTTGCCGATAGGTGAACGCAAGGCGGCGCTGAAGGCTTTGGCGGGGTCATAAAATTTCAGTGGCTTAAAGGGCCTCATCGCGAGCCGGCTCGCTCCCACAGGTCCGTGTCGTGTACGAAAAATGCGTACGACCCAGATCCTGTGGGAGCGGGCTTGCCCGCGATGGCGATTCAACTAGCGCTGCAAAAACGCCTGATGCATCTCTTCCAGCGTTTCGAAGTGATACGCGGGCGCTTCAGCGCTCAACTCTTCCCGGCTGCCAAAGCCGTAACCCACCGCCGCCGCATCCAATCCATTACTACGAGCACCGATCAGGTCGTGTTTGCGATCGCCAATCATCAGCGTGCTGGCCGGATCCAGGCCTTCCGCGGCCATCAGGTGGGCTATCAACTCGACCTTGTTGGTCCGGGTGCCATCCAGTTCGCTGCCGTAAATCACTTTGAAGTGCTTGGCGAAATCGAAGTGCCGGGCGATTTCCCGGGCAAACACCCACGGTTTGGACGTCGCGATGTACAGCTGGCGCCCTTGCCCGCTCAAGGTTTCCAACAACGGCGTAACGCCGTCGAATACGCGGTTCTCATACAAACCGGTCACCTTGAAACGTTCGCGATAGAAATTCACGGCTTCCCAGGCTTTGGCCTCGTCGAACGCGTAAAACTGCATGAACGCCTGCAACAACGGCGGGCCGATGAAGTGTTCGAGCTTGGTCAAGTCAGGCTCATCGATGCCCAGTTTGTTCAGGGCAAACTGGATCGAGCGCGTAATGCCCTCACGCGGATCGGTCAGGGTGCCATCGAGGTCGAACAGTACGGTTTGGTAATGCATGAAAATTCCTGGGCAAGAGCGAAACGCTTTCCGTTAGTCGAGGCTCAGAGCGGGTCGTAGCCTTCGGCCATGTGCAAATCCTTGAGCTTCACGTAATTCGCCGCACTGTAGGTAAAAAAGGCTTTTTCCTTGTCCGTCAGCGCGCGGATCTGTTTCACCGGGCTCCCCACATAGAGGAAGCCGCTTTCCAGGCGTTTGCCCGGCGGCACCAGACTGCCGGCGCCGACAATCACATCGTCCTCGATCACGGCGCCGTCCATGACGATGCTGCCCATGCCGATCAGAATCCGGTTGCCGACGCTGCAGCCATGCAGCATGACCTTATGGGCAATGGTCACGTCGTCTCCGATCAGACAGGCAAAGCCATCCGGATTGAATGGCCCGGCGTGAGTGATGTGCAACACGCAGCCATCCTGAACACTGGTGCGCGCGCCGATACGGATGCGGTGCATGTCTCCACGGATGACGGTCAGCGGCCAGACCGAGCTGTCTTCGCCGATTTCGACGTCGCCGATCACCACTGCCGAACCGTCGACAAAAGCGCCTTTGCCCAGTAGCGGCGTATGGTTCTGATACTTGCGAAGGGTCACGATAGGGTTTCTCTCTGTTACCGATAGCTGCGGTGAGCGTCGATTGTAATTAAGATGGCCGCATGTTTCTTCCAGCCAAGGTGCCAACCGTGAGCGTGAACAACCCTCTTTTGCAGTCCTACGACCTGCCGCCGTTCTCGGCGATCCGCGCCGAACACGTGCAACCGGCGATTGACCAGATTCTGGCTGACAACCGCGCCGCCATTATCGAGATCCTCAAAACCCAGCGCAAACAGCCGACCTGGGCCGGCCTGGTGCTGGCGATGGACGAACTCAATGATCGTCTGGGCGCAGCCTGGAGCCCGGTCAGCCACCTCAACGCCGTTTGCAACAGCGCCGAACTGCGCGAAGCCTACGAGTCCTGCCTGCCGGCATTGAGCGCCTACTCCACCGAACTGGGCCAGAACCGCGAACTGTTCGAGGCTTTCGAAGCCTTGGCCAACAGCCCTGAGGCTGCCGGTTTCGACGTGGCGCAGAAAACTATCCTGGAACACTCCCTGCGTGACTTCCGTTTGTCGGGTATCGACCTCCCGCCAGCCGAGCAAAAACGCTACGCCGAAGTGCAGAGCAAACTGTCGGAACTCGGCAGCCGCTTCTCCAACCAGTTGCTCGACGCCACTCAAGCCTGGACCAAACACGTTACCGACGAAGCCGCCCTCGCCGGCCTGACCGATTCGGCCAAGGCGCAAATGGCTGCTGCGGCCCAAGCCAAAGGCCTGGAAGGTTTTCTGATCACCCTGGAATTCCCAAGCTATTACGCGGTGATGACCTACGCCCACGACCGCGCCTTGCGTGAAGAAGTCTACGCCGCCTACTGCACCCGTGCGTCGGACCAAGGCCCGAATGCCGGCCAGAACGACAACGGCCCGGTGATGGAAGAAATCCTCGACCTGCGCCAGGAACTGGCCAAGTTGCTGGGTTTCGCCAGCTTCTCGGAACTGAGTCTGGCGACCAAGATGGCCGAATCCAGCGATCAGGTGCTGAGTTTCCTACGAGACCTGGCCAAGCGCAGCAAACCGTTTGCCACCCGCGACCTGGAACAACTCAAGGCTTACGCCGCCGAACAAGGCTGCCCGGGCCTGCAAAGCTGGGACAGCGGTTTCTACGGTGAAAAACTGCGCGAACAACGCTACAGCGTTGCCCAGGAAGCACTGCGAGCCTACTTCCCGATCGACAAAGTACTGGGCGGTCTGTTCGCCATCGTCCAACGCCTGTACGGCATCGAGATTGCCGAGCTCAAAGGCTTCGACACCTGGCACCCGGACGTTCGCCTGTTCGAAATCAAGGAAAACGGCCAGCACGTCGGCCGCTTCTTCTTCGACCTCTACGCTCGCGCCAACAAGCGTGGCGGTGCATGGATGGACGGCGCACGCGACCGTCGCCGTACCATTAGCGGCGTATTGCAAAGCCCGGTGGCTAACCTTGTGTGCAACTTCACACCGGCCGACAGCGGCAAACCTGCGCTGCTGACCCACGACGAAGTCACCACACTGTTCCACGAATTCGGTCACGGCCTGCATCACCTGCTGACCCGCGTCGAACACGCTGGCGTGTCCGGCATCAACGGCGTGGCGTGGGACGCGGTCGAGTTACCAAGCCAGTTCATGGAAAACTGGTGCTGGGAGCCGGAAGGCCTGGCGCTGATTTCCGGTCACTACGAAACCGGAGAGCCGCTGCCGCAGGACCTGCTGGAAAAAATGCTCGCGGCGAAAAACTTCCAGTCCGGCCTGATGATGGTCCGACAGCTGGAGTTTTCGTTGTTCGACTTTGACCTGCACGCCACCCACGGCGACGGCCGCAGCGTGGCGCAAGTGCTCGAAGGCGTGCGCGACGAGGTGTCGGTCATGCGTCCACCAGCCTACAACCGTTTCCCCAACAGCTTTGCGCACATCTTCGCCGGCGGTTACGCGGCGGGTTACTACAGCTACAAATGGGCCGAAGTGCTGTCGGCGGATGCCTTCTCGAAATTCGAAGAAGAAGGCGTGCTGAACGCCGAGACCGGTCGCGCTTTTCGCGAAGCGATCCTGGCGCGCGGCGGTTCTCAGGAGCCAATGGTGCTGTTCGTCGACTTCCGCGGACGTGCGCCGTCGATTGACGCACTCTTGCGCCACAGCGGCCTGACTGAGGTCGCGGCAGCATGAGCGAGGGTCCTGTGATTACGAAGAAGCGCTTTATCGCCGGGGCGGTCTGCCCGGCCTGCAGCGAGCCCGACAAATTGATGATGTGGAATGAAGACGAGGTTCCGCACCGCGAGTGCGTGGGCTGCGGTTATTCCGACACGTTGAATGAACAAGGTCTGTCCGTGCCCAAGGAATTGGGCACGCGGGTCAATACATCGGCGCTGAAGGCGCCGGACGCCAAGGTTCAGGCGGTGCAGTTTTTCCCGAACCCGAAGCTGAAGAAAAAGCCTGACGAGCAATAATGAATCGCCACCGTCCACACCTTCAGGTGTGTGGACGGTGGCCTCATGATCCCTTCTTGCTATTTATTCTCGACGTTCGCCGATTTGAACCAGTTCTTCATCGAGCACATGGCGAAAGGGCTGGTACTGCAATCGCCATTGGCCAATGCGGTACGCAATTTGTCGGTATCCGCCTGCATCATGTAGCGAACACCGTCCTTGAAGTGGGTGCTGTCACCAAAACCGCCCTCGGTCATTTCGTTCAGAGCGTCTTCCTTGCTCCAACCCTGCACAACCACCCGATACATCGCTGCCATCAGGCCCGTGCGGTCGGAACCGTGCTTGCAATGCATCAACACCGGGCCTTTGGCCTCGGCCTCCTGAATCGCGCGAAGAGCAGCGATGACCTGCGCATCATCCACGTGATTGGTGCGATAGGGCAGCTGGACCTGGTTGATGCCTGGTGTAGACAACCAGCGCGAGTCCGACTCAGGCAGGAAGTTGATGACGGTTCCAACCTTGAGCTTTTCCAGCAGCGGCACCACTCCACTGTCCGGCAATGCGCTGCGGTAGAGAGTCGGGGACATCTGGAAGAGGTTGTACTTCGCCTCCACCGGCTGCGCCCATTCCGCAGGTCGCGATGGTGTGCTGTCGCCGGCCAGGGCCAGCGATACATTGAACAAGGCAACAAGCGACAGACACATCGCTGGGATAAAACGAGTAATGAGCATGCTCGGCGGCCGTAGGGAATAAGCGGATTAATGACATTCAGCTTCAGGCTTGAGCGGTCAAAGCACTGTGAGCCAACTGTCAAAGAATCGTGAATGCAGCAACTTTCGTCGCAAAACCCGGTTTATTTCAGCTGAATCGGTTCATCCTGATACTTAGGCTGCTACCATTTGTTACCAAAGTTTGCAGATGCGCAGCGCTCTCACGATCGCCAAGGATCCGCATCCCTGCCAAAACGAAAAGCCTTTCGACGAAACGGCTGAAAAAACCATCAATGCCTGATGAGGTGCCCCCCATGTCTGATCAAGATCGAGACAACCCGCGGCGTGAGTTTTTGCGCAAATCCCTGACCTTGATCCCGGTGGTCACCGTCGCCAGCACCGCGCTGGGCAGCTCCGTCCTGCTCGCCGCGCCAGAATCGACACCGACCACCCCTGGCAAAACTCCCGTCAGCACCAGCACCTATGAGCCCACCTACTTCACCGCCGAAGAATGGACATTCATCAAGGCCGCCGTTGCTCAATTGATTCCGAGTGATGCCCAAGGGCCTGGAGCGCTGGAAGCCGGCGTGCCGGAATATATCGACCGGCAAATGAACACCCCTTACGCCGCCGGTGCCCTGTGGTTTATGCAAGGGCCATTCAACGCCGACGCCGCGCCAGAAATGGGCTGGCAGAGCAAACTGGTGCCCAAAGAGATCTATCGCCTGGGTATTGCCGCCACGGATGCTTGGTCGAAGGCGTTCAACGGGAAAATATTTTCCGAGCAAGACAGCGCTACCCGAGACGATTTGCTGAAACAACTCGAGGCCGGAAGGCCTGAGTTCGATAGCGTCTCGTCAAAGATTTTCTTCAACCTGCTGCTGCAAAACACTAAGGAAGGGTTTTTCTGCGACCCGATCCACGGTGGCAACAAAGGCATGGTCGGCTGGACCATGATCGGCTTCCCCGGCGCCCGCGCCGATTTCATGGATTGGGTGGAACGCAACGAGCAATACCCCTTCCCGGCAGTTTCGATTCGCGGCGAGAGGGCATAAGCATGGCAACGGTAATGAAGAAGGTCGATGCAGTCATCGTCGGTTTTGGCTGGACTGGCGCGATCATGGCCAAAGAGCTGACAGAGGCAGGCCTGAACGTGCTGGCGCTGGAGCGCGGACCGATGCAGGACACCTACCCTGATGGAAACTATCCCCAGGTGATAGACGAACTCACCTACAGCGTGCGGAAAAAACTCTTCCAGGACATCTCCAAAGAGACCGTTACCATTCGCCATAGCGTGAATGACATTGCACTGCCGAACCGCCAACTCGGTGCGTTCCTGCCGGGCAATGGCGTGGGCGGCGCCGGCCTGCACTGGTCCGGCGTGCACTTTCGGGTCGATCCAATCGAGTTGCGGATGCGTAGCCACTACGAAGAACGCTACGGCAAAAGCTTCATCCCCAAGGACATGACCATCCAGGACTTCGGCGTCAGCTATGAAGAGCTGGAGCCGTTTTTCGATTACGCCGAGAAGGTGTTCGGCACTTCGGGTCAGGCCTGGACGGTGAAAGGCCAGCTGGTTGGTGAAGGCAAGGGCGGCAACCCTTACGCACCGGATCGCTCGAATCCCTTCCCGCTGGAATCCCAGAAGAACACGGTTTCCGCACAACTGTTCCAGAAAGCCGCTACAGCTGTAGGTTACAAACCCTACAACCTGCCGTCGGCCAATACGTCCGGTCCGTACACCAATCCCTACGGCGCCCAGATGGGCCCGTGCAACTTCTGCGGTTTTTGCAGTGGATACGTTTGTTACATGTACTCCAAGGCTTCGCCGAACGTGAATATTCTTCCGGCCCTCAAGCCGCTGCCGAATTTCGAGTTGCGGGCCAATTCCCACGTGCTGCGGGTCAACCTCGACAGCACCAAGAGCAAAGCCACCGGCGTGACCTACATCGATGGCCAGGGCCGGGAGATCGAGCAACCCGCCGACCTGGTGATCCTCGGCGCGTTCCAGTTCCACAACGTGAGATTGATGCTGCTCTCCGGCATCGGCAAGCCTTACGACCCGATAAGCGGCGAAGGCGTGGTCGGCAAGAACTTCGCCTACCAGAACATGGCCACCATCAAGGCGTTCTTCGACAAGGACACCCACACCAATAACTTCATCGGTGCCGGCGGCAATGGTGTGGCGTTTGATGACTTCAACGCCGACAACTTCGACCACGGCCCCCACGGCTTCGTCGGCGGCTCGCCGATGTGGGTCAACCAGGCCGGCAGCCGGCCAATTGCCGGGACGTCCAACCCACCAGGCACGCCGGCCTGGGGCAGTGCCTGGAAACGTGCCACCGCCGATTATTACACCCACCAAGTGTCGATGGACGCCCACGGCGCGCATCAGTCCTACCGTGGCAACTACCTGGATCTCGACCCTGTTTACCGCGATTCCTACGGCTTGCCACTGCTGCGGATGACCTTCGACTGGCAAGAAAACGACATCAAGATGAACCGTTTCATGGTCGAGAAAATGGGCAAGGTCGCCGAAGCAATGGGCCCCAAAGCCATTGCCGTGATCGGCAAGCAGGTCGGTGATCACTTCAACACCGCGTCCTACCAGACCACCCACCTCAACGGTGGCGCGATCATGGGCACTAATCCGAAAACCAGTGCCTTGAACCGTTACCTGCAGAGCTGGGACGTGCACAACGTGTTCGTCCCTGGCGCGTCGGCATTCCCACAAGGCCTGGGCTACAACCCTACAGGCCTGGTCGCCGCATTGACCTACTGGTCGGCCCGGGCGATCCGCGAGCAGTACCTGAAAAACCCCGGCCCGCTGGTTCAGGCTTAAGGAGCGATGACCATGAAAGCATTCGTTATCGCGACCTTCGCCCTGCTTGGCAGTGGCTCGATCAGTGCTGCTGAAGTTGATCAAAACCTGATCAAACAAGGCGAATACCTCGCCCGTGCCGGCGACTGCGTGGCCTGTCACACCGCCAAAAACGGCAAGCCATTCGCCGGTGGCTTGCCGATGGAAACGCCGATAGGGACGATCTATTCAACCAACATCACGCCGGACAAAACCGGCCTGGGCGACTACAGCTTCGAGGACTTCGACAAAGCCGTGCGCCATGGCGTCGCCAAAAACGGCAGTACTTTGTACCCGGCGATGCCGTATCCGTCCTACGCCAGCGTCAACGCAACCGACATGCAAGCCTTGTACGCCTACTTCATGCACGGTGTGGCACCGGTTGCTCAGGAGAACAAGACCAGCGATATTCCCTGGCCATTGAGCATGCGCTGGCCGCTGATGGGTTGGCGCTGGCTGTTCGCCCCGGCCGTGGCTGACGACAAAGCGGCGCCTGGCGCAGATGCCGTGGTCAGTCGTGGGGCTTATTTGGTTGAAGGCCTGGGACATTGCGGCGCCTGCCATACGCCGCGTGCGTTGACCATGCAGGAAAAATCCTTGAATGCCGGTGAAGGCAGTACGTTTCTGTCAGGCAGTGCGCCACTGGAAGGCTGGATTGCGAAAAATCTTCGTGCAGATCACAAGGATGGCCTTGGCAGCTGGAGCGAAGAGCAGCTGGTGCAATTCCTCATGACCGGGCGCAGTGATCGCAGTGCGGTGTTCGGTGGCATGAGCGATGTGGTCACCCACAGCATGCAGTACATGACCGACGCTGACCTGACCGCGATTGCCCGTTACCTCAAGTCCCTGCCGGCCAATGACCCCAACGACCGGCCGCACGAGTACGACAAACAAGTCGCCCAGGCGTTATGGAAAGGTGACGACAGCAAGCCCGGCGCATCGGTATACATCGATAACTGCGCGGCCTGCCACCGTACCGACGGTCACGGTTATACGCGGGTGTTCCCGGCGTTGGCGGGCAACCCGGTGTTGCAGTCGGACGATCCGACGTCGTTGATTCACATCGTGCTCAAGGGCGGGACTTTGCCGGCCACGCATACGGCACCGTCCACTTTCACCATGCCTGGGTTTGCCTGGCGGCTGTCGGATCAGGAAGTGGCGGATGTCGTGACCTTCATCGGCACAAGTTGGGGAAATAAAGGAGCGACCGTAAAGTCCAGCGAGGTAGCCAAACTGCGCAAGGATGATTTGAAAACAACTTCCGGCGACGATCTTGGCCAACTTACCCAGCATAACTAAGCTGTCGTGATGAAGTGAACCTGCATGAGCGATCATGCAGGTTTAATTAGTTATCCAACTATCAAGGATTGACGATAACGGAATAGGCCTTGGCCAGAGCCAGCAGCTTTTCCTTGTCATGACTATCGATATCACCGTCACCATCCACATCACTGCTGACTGTCCGGATGTTAAAGGATCGACCGCCATCCGCCGAGACTGCCGTGATGTAGACGGACTCCACCAGTGCTTCGGTCTGTACGCCATTGACAGCATCCCAATCCAACTCCTTGCGGGCAAGTTGCATCGATACTTGCGCTTCCTTTGGATTGACAATAGTCGGGGCCAACAACTGCAAAAAGATACCGCGCTGATTAAACATAGACATTTATTAATTCCATTTAATAAGTAATTCACGAAGGCTTCGTGTGCTGGAGATAGTACTTACCTCACCACACAACAACCTACTATTTATATGTTTCCCATGATGACGACAGACCTCGTTATTACTCCCGATACAAAAACAGTTTTGATGCGACAGATCGCCGAACGGCACTGGCCGAATTCCCAGAGCCCCTATACTGTATGCACATACAGTCAAGAGCAATAAATCATGGCCACCCCTCTGCCCCCACGCGGTCGCGGCACCGCCACCAACCCGCACAATCGCTTCGCACCGAATCGCTCGGTGTTCGAGGATGACGGCTGGTATCAGGAAGCGCCGGTCACCCAGGGCACCGAGGTGCGCATCGAAACGGCAAAAACCATCATCACCCGCAACAACTCACCGGATCTGCCCTTCGATCGCTCGATCAACCCCTATCGCGGATGTGAGCACGGTTGCATTTACTGCTACGCGCGTCCCAGTCACGCTTACTGGGACATGTCGCCAGGGCTGGACTTCGAAACCAAATTGATCGCCAAGACCAACGCTGCCGATGTGCTGGAAGAACAACTGTCCAAGCGTGGCTATCAATGCGCGCCCATCAACTTGGGCTCCAACACCGATCCTTATCAACCGATCGAGCGTGAACACAAGATCACTCGCAAAACCCTCGAAGTGCTGCTGCGCTACCGCCATCCGGTGACTATCATCACCAAGGGCTCGTTGATTCTTCGCGATCTGGACCTGTTGGCCGAACTTGCGGAGCAAAGGCTGGTGGCGGTGATGATCAGCCTCACAACCCTGGACGATGAGCTCAAACGCATCCTCGAACCCCGTGCCGCGGCGCCCAAGGCCCGGTTGCGCGCGATCAGGGTGATGCGTGAAGCGGGTATCCCGGTGGGCGTGCTGTGTTCGCCGATGATTCCGATGATCAACGACAGCGAACTCGAAAGCCTGCTCACCGAGGCTCACGCGGCGGGCGCGCAAAGTGCGGCTTATATGATGTTGCGTTTGCCGCTGGAAGTGGCGCCACTGTTCGAAGAATGGCTGGCGGCCCACTACCCTCAGCGTGCCGCGCATGTGCTGAGTTTGATTCGGCAAAGCCGCGGCGGCGAGCTCTATGACAGTCGGTTCGGTTCCCGGATGCGCGGTGAGGGGCCGTTTGCCGATCTATTGGCGCAACGATTTGCCAAAACCATCAAACGCTTGGGGCTCAATCATAGCGAAGGCTTTAATCTGGACTGCGATTCCTTCTGCCCGCCGGGTCGCCAGATGTCATTGATTTAAGGACAATGGGCGTATGGTTGAGGAATGGAAAATACACTTGGCCATGACGCCGGTCACGTTTTTTGTGACCTGGAACACACGTTCTAGAGCGTTCGATTCAGTTTGAGTTAAGTTTCGACGGCTACCTTGTTCATCGAGTGACTGACGGGTCGAGCTTCACGGCCTGGATGTTTTTTAAACAGCCACTGGCTTCACACCGGACAAAACGGGAAAATTCCCTGACTCCGCCAAAGAGGATGAATCATGAGTGACAAGGATAAACAGCCGTTGGCTGCGTCGGCTTCAGCCCAACACGAGGCGGAAACCGCCGATGCAGCGCTGAAACATATTGTTGACGGCTTTTTGCACTTTCATCACGAGGTTTTCCCGCAGCAGGAAGAACTCTTCAAAAAACTCGCCACGGCCCAAAGCCCACGAGCAATGTTCATCGCTTGCGCCGACTCGCGCATCGTTCCCGAGCTTATTACCCAAAGCGCCCCCGGCGACTTGTTCGTGACCCGTAACGTCGGCAACGTCGTTCCCCCTTATGGTCAGATGAACGGCGGGGTTTCCACGGCCATCGAATACGCCGTGCTGGCCCTCGGGGTGCAGCACATCATCATTTGCGGGCACTCCGATTGTGGCGCGATGCGCGCCGTGCTCAACCCGCAAAGCCTGGAAAAAATGCCCACGGTCAAAGCCTGGCTACGGCATGCCGAAGTGGCGAAAACCATGGTCCAGGAAAACTGCCATTGCGCTGATGAAAACGAGAGCATGCATGTCCTCACCGAGGAGAATGTGATCGCCCAGCTACAGCATCTGCGCACTCACCCTTCGGTCGCTTCGCGCATGGCCAATGGTCAGCTGTTTATCCATGGCTGGATCTACAACATCGAAACCAGCGAAATCAGAGCTTACGACGCTGATCAAGGGTGCTTCCTGCCGCTCGATGGCAGTCATCCGATTCCGGTGGCGACGCCCAAAGCGCGCTTCTAAATCCTCCTAAATCTATGTGTGGTTTAGCCGAGGCTGCTGATTAAGCAGTCTGGCTTTGCCATGCCTGAAGAAAACTTCGGGAGAATCTCCATGCGTGCTGCGCAATTGAAAGCTGTTCTGCCACGGGAGCTGCTGGCATCCGTGGTCGTGTTTCTCGTCGCCCTACCCTTGTGCATGGGCATCGCGATCGCTTCGGGTTTGCCACCCGCCAAAGGTTTGATCACCGGGATCATTGGTGGACTGGTCGTCGGTTGGCTTGCCGGCTCGCCTCTGCAAGTCAGTGGCCCGGCGGCAGGTTTGGCGGTGCTGGTCTTCGAATTGGTGCGCCAGCACGGTATTGCCATGCTCGGGCCGATCCTGCTGCTGGCGGGTTTTCTGCAACTGGTGGCCGGGCGCTTGAAGCTGGGTTGCTGGTTCCGGGTCACGGCGCCAGCGGTGGTGTACGGCATGCTTGCCGGGATCGGTGTGCTGATCGTGCTTTCACAGGTGCACGTGATGCTCGACGCCGTGCCCAAGCCTTCTGGACTGGACAATCTCTCGGCCTTTCCGGCTGCCGTAATGCAGGCCTTGCCGTCCTTTGGCTGGCAGGCAGGTTTGCTCGGGTTGTCGACGATTGCCGTGATGTGGCTGTGGGAAAAATTTCGCCCTCACTCATTGCGCTTCATTCCCGGGGCACTGCTCGGCGTCGGGCTGGCGACTGTCACTAGCCTGATCCTTGCGTTGCAGGTCAAACGGGTGGAAGTCCCGGCCAACCTGGCCGAGGCCATCGATTGGTTGAAACCCACCGACCTGCTCAACCTGGCGGACCCGACCCTACTGATCGCCGCTTTTGCGGTGGCCTTCATCGCCAGTGCCGAAACCTTGCTCTCGGCAGCAGCCGTGGACCGTATGCACAGCGGGCAGCGTTCAGACTTTGACCGGGAATTATCGGCGCAAGGGGTGGGCAATATGCTTTGCGGCCTGATGGGTGCGCTGCCGATGACCGGTGTGATCGTGCGCAGCTCGGCCAACGTTCAGGCCGGTGCCACCACACGTCTGTCGGCGGTGTTCCATGGTTTGTGGCTGCTGGCTTTTGTGTTGCTGTTGTCCAGCGTGCTGCAGAGTATTCCGGTAGCGAGCCTGGCGGGTGTGCTGGTGTACACCGGTTTCAAACTGGTCGACCTGAAAGCCTTTCGAGGCCTGGGCCGCTATGGCCGGATGCCGATGTTCACTTACGCGGCGACAGCGCTGGCTATCATCTTCACCGACCTGCTGACGGGCGTGTTGATCGGCTTTGGCCTGACGTTGGCGAAACTGGCATGGAAAGCTTCGCGACTGAAAATCAGCCTGATCGACCTGCCCACGGACGGTGAAATGGAGTTGCGCCTGATGGGCGCCGCGACCTTTCTCAAAGTACCGGCGTTGACCCAAGTCCTGGGGACCATCCCTGCAGGTACGACGGTGCATGTGCCGCTCAATAACCTGAGCTACATCGATCATTCGTGCCTGGAGTTACTGGAGGAATGGGGCCGGGCCAATGCGGCCAAGGGATCGAAGCTGATCATCGAAGCGCGGGGTCTGAAGCGCAGGCTGGAAGGGCGTTTGCGGACAACGTCCGGCGTGGGTTCAGCCGCGTAGAAAACAATGTGGGAGCGGGCTTGCTCGCGAAAGCGGTGTGTCAGTCAACATCAATGTTGAATGATCGACCGCATTCGCGAGCAAGCCCGCTCCCACAGGTGTTCGGTTTCTCCCGTTGGATCAAGCCGCCGGCTGATCCAGTTCAAGGCTCACGCCCAAGCGGCGCGACATGCACGGCCAACGCTTCCACGCGGCGCCAGTGTCCGGGCTGCTGAGCTTTTCACGGTAGGCCTCAACCGACTCCAGCGCAAAGCCTTCGTCGTTGAGCATCTCGTCCACAGCGTGATGTACCGCCTCGTCCAGCTGGTTGGCGAACGCCTCACCGATCAATTGGTGGGCAATCAGGTTGGCGACAGTCATGTCCAAGGGGATCAGTGGCTGGCCAAAATGCTTGATGTACAGGTCATTGACCTCTTCAACCAACCGATGTGCCAGATACGCCTCGTCCAGCAGGCCGTCCAGACCAACATGACCGGCCATGATCGCCGGCGGCTGAAGGAAATACTGTTCGGCAATTGTCAGCACCGGTTTGATCTGTGACTCGATACCCGCTTCCCTAGCGACTTCATTGGCTGCATCCAGCAGATCAGGCACTTCATTGATGTAAGCGGCGACGAAACGCGCCAGCACACCATTGGCATCCGCTTCCGGTAATTGGATCGATGGGTGTAAATGAGGCAGTTTGCTTTCCAGCTGACGAGTCAGCAGGCCGGTCTCGGCTTCATGTTGTTGGGCTTTTTGGATCTGCTCGCGCAATGCGGCGGTGTTCATGAAAACTCCAGGAAACAAGGCAATGAAATAGGGAAGACATAACTTAGCTGGCCTATGACGAACGCTAAGACGCATTTGTCATAATTATTTCATCCTTGAGACGCCTCCGTTATATCGGTTTGCCACCACTCGTCTGCATCCTTCTCCATTCGTGACCTTGAACGCAAGTCCCAGCTGTTTCAGGTCATTTACGCCATCACATTGCGAGGTCGCGGTCGCTGTCTATACTCGGGTTGGAATGGAGTTAGCTGATGACGCCCGACTGCACATGCAGCAAGGCACGGCAATTCAAGTTCGTAGTCTGAAAAAGCCGCTCCCTTGCCGCTGGTGTTTGCCGGCGGGATAACAAGAACGATAAGGGGAACCCGCAATGATGCGACATCCACACGTCTGGATGGGCCTCCTGTTGTGGTCGATTTTCAGTCCTGCGCACGCCGCCTGGACTGTGAATATGGCGCCGGGAGCGACTGAAATCAGTCACGCAGTATTTGACCTGCACATGACCATTTTCTGGATCTGTGTGGTGATCGGCATCATCGTCTTCGGCGCCATGTTCTGGTCGATGATCCTCCACCGCCGCTCGACCGGGCAGGTGGCTGCAAAATTTCATGAAAGCACCACCGTCGAAATCCTCTGGACCATCGTGCCCTTCCTGATCCTGGTGGCCATGGCGGTTCCTGCGACCGCAACCCTCATCAAGATGTACGACGCCAGTGAACCGGATATCGATATCCAGATCACCGGCTACCAGTGGAAGTGGCATTACAAATACCTGGGCCAGGACGTTGAATTCTTCAGCAACCTGAACACGCCTGCCGATCAGATCCACAACAAGGAAACCAAGGGCGAGCACTACTTGCTCGAGGTCGACAAACCGCTGGTGCTGCCGATTGGCGCCAAAGTTCGCTTCCTGGTGACTTCCGCCGACGTCATCCACTCCTGGTGGGTGCCGGCCTTCGCGGTCAAGCGCGACGCGATCCCGGGGTTCGTCAACGAAGCCTGGACCCGCGTCGACAAACCGGGCATCTACCGTGGCCAATGTGCCGAATTGTGCGGCAAGGACCACGGCTTCATGCCGATCGTGGTCGAGGTCAAGGAAAAGGCCGATTACGACAAATGGCTGGCCGAGCGTAAAGCCGAGGCCATGCAGCTTAAAGAGCTGACCAGCAAGGAATGGACGCTCGACGAGCTCAAAGAGCGCGGCGACAAGATCTATCACACCACTTGCGTCGCCTGTCACCAGGCCGAAGGCCAAGGCCTGCCGCCAATGTTCCCGGCGCTCAAAGGCTCGCCGATTGCCACCGGCCCTAAAGCCGACCACCTGCACCGCGTTTACTTCGGCAAACCTGGCACCGCCATGGCGGCGTTCGGCAAGCAGCTTTCGGAAGTCGATATCGCGGCAGTCGTGACCTACGAACGTAACGCCTGGGGCAATAACAAAGGCGACATGGTCACTCCTAAAGAAGTGCTGGAGCTGAAACAGGCGGAAAGCAAATGACCCGGTCTATTGCGCACGTAAGGAACCGGTCGGGGCTGCGCGCCCTGACCTGCCCAGCCCCTCTGTTTGCAGGAGACAGGACATGACTGCTGTCGTCGATGACCATGTTCAAACCGAGACCGCCCACGCCCACGGCCCCGCCAAAGGCCTGATGCGTTGGGTGCTGACCACTAACCACAAGGATATCGGGACGCTGTACCTGTGGTTCGCGTTCTGCATGTTCCTGCTGGGCGGTTCGTTTGCGATGGTGATTCGCGCCGAGCTGTTCCAGCCCGGACTGCAAATCGTCGAACCGGCGTTCTTCAACCAGATGACCACCATGCACGGCCTGGTGATGGTCTTTGGCGCCGTGATGCCGGCCTTCGTCGGCCTCGCCAACTGGATGATTCCGTTAATGATCGGCGCGCCGGACATGGCCCTGCCACGGATGAACAACTTCAGTTTCTGGCTGTTGCCGGCCGCGTTCATCCTGCTGGTCTCGACCCTGTTCACCCCCGGTGGCGGACCGAACTTCGGCTGGACGTTCTACGCCCCACTCTCCACGACCTACGCACCGGAAAGCGTGACGTTCTTCATCTTCGCCATCCACTTGATGGGGATCAGTTCGATCATGGGGGCGATCAACGTGATCGCGACCATCCTCAACCTGCGCGCCCCCGGCATGACGTTGATGAAAATGCCGTTGTTCGTCTGGACCTGGCTGATTACTGCGTTTCTGCTGATCGCGGTAATGCCGGTATTGGCCGGGTGCGTGACGATGATGCTGATGGACATCCACTTCGGCACCAGTTTCTTCAGCGCGGCCGGTGGCGGTGACCCGGTGTTGTTCCAGCATGTGTTCTGGTTCTTTGGACACCCCGAGGTGTACATCATGATCCTGCCGGCCTTCGGTGCCGTCAGCTCGATCATCCCGACCTTCTCGCGCAAGCCGCTGTTTGGCTACACCTCGATGGTCTATGCGACAGCGAGTATTGCGTTCCTGTCATTCATCGTCTGGGCGCACCACATGTTCGTGGTTGGCATTCCGCTGGTGGGCGAACTGTTCTTCATGTACGCCACGTTGCTGATCGCCGTGCCGACCGGGGTCAAGGTGTTCAACTGGGCCAGCACCATGTGGCAAGGCTCGTTGACCTTCGAGACGCCGATGCTGTTCGCAGTGGCGTTCGTGATCCTGTTCTCCATCGGCGGGTTCTCCGGCTTGATGCTGGCCATCGCCCCGGCGGACTTCCAGTACCAAGACACGTACTTCGTGGTCGCGCACTTCCACTACGTGCTGGTGCCGGGGGCGATCTTCGGGATCTTCGCGTCAGCCTACTACTGGATGCCGAAATGGACCGGTCACATGTATGACGAAACCCTCGGCAAGCTGCACTTCTGGCTCTCGTTCATCGGCATGAACATGGCGTTCTTCCCGATGCACTTCGTAGGCCTGGCCGGCATGCCGCGGCGGATTCCGGACTACAACCTGCAATTCGCCGACTTCAACATGGTGTCGTCGATTGGCGCGTTCATGTTCGGTGCCACGCAACTCTTCTTCCTGTTCATCGTGATCAAGACCATTCGCGGCGGCCCGCCAGCACCGGCCAAACCGTGGGATGGGGCCGAAGGACTGGAGTGGAGCATCCCGTCACCGGCGCCGTATCACACGTTCACTACACCGCCGGAAGTGAAATGAACATCCTCGGCCTTGTGGGAGCTGGCTTACCTGCGATGGCTGCGACGCGGTGGGTCAGACTCACCGCTATCGCGGGCAAGCCCGCTCCCACATGGGGTTATGTGGAGGGCTTGCTCCATGGCTGATTCAATTTCGCTGAAGAAGCTCGTCACCCGCCTGTTGCTGGTGGTGGTGGCGATGTTTGTCTTTGGCTTTGCCCTGGTGCCGATCTACGACGTGATGTGCAAGGCGTTCGGCATCAACGGCAAAACCGCCGGGCAATACGAAGGCGAGCAAGTGGTGGATATGTCGCGGCAAGTGCGCGTGCAGTTTCTGTCGATGAATAATGCCGACATGGTCTGGGAGTTCTATCCCAAGGGCAATGAGTTGACGGCGCATCCGGGGGCCGTGAACGAGATGATTTTCGTCGCCTACAACCCGACCGATCACCCTATGAGCGCCCAGGCAGTGCCGAGCATCGCGCCCAGTGAGGCGGCGGCGTACTTCCACAAAACCGAATGTTTTTGCTTTACCCAGCAAGTGCTGCAGCCCGGTCAACGGATCGAGATGCCGGTACGTTTCATCGTTGACCGTGACATGCCCAAGGATGTGAAGCACCTGACGCTGTCCTACACGCTGTTCGATATCACCGCCCGACATCCACCGGTAGCTGTAAACACTGGCGGTTGAGCGTGCCCGATAAGGAGAACAATAAATGGCAACTCATGAACATTATTACGTTCCGGCCCAGAGCAAATGGCCGATCATCGCCACGGTCGGCATGCTCACGACCGTTTTCGGCCTGGCCACCTGGTTCAATGACCTGAAAGCGGCGCGGCCCGAATCCCACGGCCCGCTGATCTTTTTCGTCGGCGGCCTGCTGGTGGCCTACATGCTGTTCGGCTGGTTCGGCACGGTGATCAAGGAAAGTCGCGGCGGCTTGTACAGCGCGCAGATGGACCGCTCGTTCCGCTGGGGCATGAGCTGGTTCATCTTCTCCGAGGTGATGTTCTTCATCGCTTTCTTCGGTGCGCTGTTCTATGTACGGCACATTTCGGGTCCCGCTCTCGGCGGCGAAGGTCCGAAAGGTATCGCCCACATGCTTTGGCCTAACTTCCAGTTCGCCTGGCCGCTGCTGCATACCCCGGATCCGAAACTGTTCCCGCCACCCAAGGAAGTCATCAGCCCTTGGGGTTTGCCGTTGCTCAATACCGTGTTGCTGGTGAGTTCCAGCGTCACCATTACCATCGCCCACCACGCCTTGAAAAAGGGCCATCGCGGTGCGCTGAAAATCTGGCTGGCGATCACCGTGCTGCTGGGTTGCGCGTTCCTCACCTTCCAGGCCGAAGAGTACATGCACGCCTACCACGAGCTGGGCCTGACCCTCGGCTCGGGTATCTACGGCGCAACATTCTTCATGCTCACCGGTTTCCACGGGGCCCACGTGACCATCGGCACCATCATTCTGTTTGTGATGCTGATGCGGATCATGCGTGGACACTTCGATAACGAACATCAGTTCGGCTTCGAGGCCGCGAGTTGGTATTGGCACTTCGTGGACGTGGTGTGGATCGGGCTGTTTGTTTTCGTCTACGTGCTCTGAGGCTTTACCAAGGTGCTGTAGAGACCAACTGGCCGCTGTAGAAACCCCAGGCGATCAAGCCGACGGTCACGGCGGCCAGTGCTACACGAACACTCAAGGCAATGACGAGGCGGTTCGAGCTGCTGTCGTCCTTGACCAGAAAAAACAGGCCGCTGAACAGGCTGACAACCGTGGCAATCAGCATCAGGACGATGGCTGCTTTGAGCATGGTGAAACTCCGGGGGAAAGGCGATGCACTTGAGTATAGCTATCGCGATGACCGACTTTTTGGCGACGCCATGAAGCACTTCCGGCCGGGTGTCGTGCCGACGCTGGTGGTCGCAATCCTGCTACCGCTGCTGGTGTCGCTCGGGTTCTGGCAGTTGAGCCGGGGCGCGGAAAAAAGTGCGCTGCTACACACCTACACCGAACGCCGTGCCGCCGAACCGATGGCCAGCACCGCACTGCAACACACCGAAGATCCGGCGTTCCGCCGCGTTCACCTGCGCGGCCAGTTCGATCCCGCCCACAGCCTGCTGCTGGATAACCGCCAACGCGACGGCAAGGTCGGCGTCGAGTTGTTGCAACCGTTCCAGGATCAGGCGACCGGGCTCTGGCTGCTGGTCAATCGCGGCTGGCTGCCGTGGCCTGACCGGCGCACACCACCGCAATTCACTACGCCGACCGAGGCATTGAACCTTACCGCCTGGGTTTACGTGTCCCCCGGCGCGACTTTTCAGCTGCACGCCGACCCCAGCACCACAACCTGGCCGCAGCTGGTGACGGCCGTTGACCCGGCGAAGCTATGGACCACGCTCGATCGTGAAGGCTTTGCTTACGAATTACGTGAAGAAACCGGCCCCGCGTCCTACCAGGCCGATTGGCCCGTGGTGGCCATGGGGCCGGAGAAACACATCGCTTATGCCGTGCAGTGGTTCGCCATGTCGATCGCCCTGCTCGGCCTTTTCATCTACCTCGGCTGGCACAACGCAAAGGAGAAACACCATGGGAGCGGCCATGAATCCACCCAGCATGTCTGAGGCGAAAACACCGGTGAGCCGGCGTAAGGGTCGCCTGCAGTTGCTGCTGATCCTGCTGGGGGTGATCGGTCCGATGATCCTCGCCACCGGCATGTACAAATTGCAGTTCTGGGTGCCGGAGGGCCGCAGCTATCACGGCGAGCTGATTGGCAATGGCCAGTCCCGCGCCGACCTTGGCGTGCAGACGCAAGAGGATCGTTGGCAGTTGCTGGTTACGGCGCCCAAAGAGTGTTCGGTCGACTGCCAACAACTGGTGTACCTGGCGCGACAAGTCCAGATCGGCCTTGGCCCCGAGGCGGGGCGCGCCAGTCACGCGCTCGCCGCGGCGCAACCGCTGAGCAGCGATTACGACGCCAAACTCACCCGCGAGTATCCTCAATTACAGCGCTATCCACTGAATTTGACCGATTTCCATAAAACCGTCGGCGACCAGTCAGTGCCGCAACTCTGGATCATCGACCCTCACGGCAATCTGGTGCTGCGCTACGACCCGACGGTCAAGGGTAAGGACCTGCTCAACGACCTGCGTCATCTGTTGAAACTGTCGAACATCGGATAAGGGCATCGTCATGGCCAAACCTGGATTTCGCCTCGCGCTGTTTGCCACCTTGCTGGCACTGATTGTGGTGCTGCTCGGCGCCTACACCCGCCTGACCCACGCCGGCCTCGGCTGCCCGGACTGGCCGGGTTGCTACGGTTTCATCAGCGTGCCCAAAGGCGAGGCTCAACTGGCCCATGCCGAATTGCATTTTCCCGAGGCGCCCGTCGAAGCCCACAAAGGCTGGAACGAGATGGTCCACCGCTATTTCGCAGGCACGCTGGGGCTGTTGATTTCGGTGCTGGCCGGGCGTGCCTGGGTGCATCGCCGTCATCCGGGGCAACCGGTGAAGTTGCCGTTGTTTCTGCTGGGCGTGGTGTTTGCCCAAGCGGCGTTCGGCATGTGGACGGTAACGCTCAAGCTCTGGCCGCAGGTTGTCACCGGGCATTTGCTCGGCGGATTTGCGACGTTGAGTCTGCTGTTTTTGCTGACCTTGCGCCTGTCCGGCGTCGTGCCGGCGCTGACGGTGCCACGGCGTCTGCAACACTGGGCGACAGCCGGGTTGCTGCTGGTGATCCTGCAAATCGCCCTCGGCGGTTGGGTCAGTTCCAACTACGCGGCAGTGGCCTGCATCGATTTCCCGACCTGCCATGGGCAATGGCTGCCGCCCGCTGACTTCGCCAACGGCTTCCACCTGACCCAACACATCGGCCCCAATTACCTCGGAGGGCAACTCGACAGCGATGCCCGCACGGCGATTCACCTGACTCACCGGATCGGCGCGTTGCTGGTGACGCTCGTACTGCTCGGTCTGGCCTGGCAACTGAAAGTGGTCGGCATGACCCGTCTGGCAGGGCTGGTGCTGATTGCACTCGGCGCACAAATTACCCTCGGCATCAGCAACGTGCTGTTCCACTTGCCTCTGCCGGTGGCCGTTGCCCATAACGCCGGCGGCGCGGTCCTGCTACTCACGATGGTGCTGGTCAATTATCACGCGCGAACCAGCCTGGTTCGGGTGAAGCAGCAAACTCCGCGCTGGCGGTTCAGCCCGCGTAAACATTCAGCCGGCCCCATAACAATAAAAGGAGAGACGCCATGGCGACTCTGATCGGCGCGCGTCACAGTCAGGCCATCTGGCGTGACTATCTGGAGCTGACCAAGCCTAAAGTGGTGGTGCTGATGCTCATCACCTCGCTGGTCGGCATGTTTCTCGCCACCCGCGCCGGAGTGCCGTGGACCGTGCTGGTGTTTGGCAATCTGGGGATCGCACTGTGTGCGGGCGGCGCAGCGGCGGTTAACCATGTGGTCGACCGGCGTATCGATGCGGTCATGGCTCGCACGCACAAACGCCCCTTGGCCGAAGGTCGGGTGTCCCCGGCGGCCGCGCTGATTTTTGCCCTGGTGTTGGCGCTGCTTGGACAAGCCGTGCTGTTGGCCTTCACCAATGCGCTGACGGCCTGGCTCACCCTCGCCTCGCTGCTCGGCTACGCGGTGGTCTACACCGGTTTCCTCAAGCGTGCGACGCCGCAGAATATTGTCATCGGCGGCTTGGCCGGTGCCGCGCCGCCGTTGCTCGGCTGGACCGCCGCGACGGGGCATGTCAGCGCCGAACCGTTGTTGCTGGTGTTGATCATCTTCGCCTGGACCCCGCCACACTTCTGGGCCCTGGCCATTCACCGCAAAGAGGAATACGCCAAGGCCGACATTCCGATGCTGCCGGTCACTCATGGCGAGCACTACACCAAAATCCACATCCTGCTTTACACCTTCGCGCTGCTGGCCGTCAGCCTGATGCCCTACGTGATCCACATGAGCGGCATGCTGTACCTGATTTGCGCGCTGGGACTCGGCGCGAGGTTCCTGCAATGGGCCATCGTGCTGTACCGTGGCACTCGGCCGCACGCGGCGATCAACACCTTCAAGTACTCTATTTATTACTTGTTCCTGCTGTTTATCGCGCTGCTCGTAGACCACTACCTACTGTTGAACCTATGACTCGAACTCAGAAAACCGTCTTCATCCTTGTCGCCCTGATCGCTCTGGTTCTGGGCCTGACCATCAACAAAGTGCTGTCCGGCAAAGGCCAGGGCGATCCCACAGCGCTGATCGACGCCGGGATCATTTTGCTGCCGCAAAGCCGCAACCTGCCGAACGTGACGATGACGGACGAAGACGGCAAGCCCGTCATGGTCAATGAGCTGAAAGACAAATGGTCGCTGTTGTTCTTCGGCTACACCTTCTGCCCGGACATCTGCCCGACCACTCTCGCCCAGCTACGTCAGATCAAAAGTGAATTGCCGCCAGAGGCGGTGGCCAAGTTGCAGATCATTCTGGTCAGCGTCGACCCGAACCGTGACACGCCCAAGCAACTCAAGCAGTACTTGGGTTACTTCGATCCACAGTTCAAAGGCCTGACGGCCTCTTCGGTGGACGACATTCAAAAACTGGCCAACGCGGTGAGCATTCCGTTTATTCCGGCGGACACCAGCAAACCGAACTACACCGTCGACCACAGCGGCAACCTTGCGGTGATCGGCCCGGACGGAACTCAACGTGGATTCATTCGAGCGCCATTGAACAACACGAAGTTGGTGGCGCAGTTGCCGGTGATGCTCAAACGCAAATAAGAAAACCGGCCCAAAAAAAACCGCAGCCCAAGCTGCGGTTTTTTGCATCTGATCGTTCCCACGCTCCGCGTGGGAATGCAGCCAGGGACGCTCTGCGTCCCCAAACGGACGCGGAGCGTCCGGTGAGGCATTCCCACGCAGAGCGTGGGAACGATCGGTGTAGAGGGTTAGATCAGAACGCCGGCAATACCGCGCCTTTGTACTTCTCGAGGATGAAGGCTTTCACTTCCGGGCTGTGCAGGGCAGCAACCAGTTTCTTCATCGCGTCGCTGTCCTTGTTGTCCTCACGGGCCACAAGGATGTTCACGTACGGCGAATCGTTACCTTCGATGACCAGCGCATCCTTGGACGGATCAAGCTTGGCTTCCAGCGCGTAGTTGGTGTTGATCAACGCCAGATCGACCTGAGTCAGCACGCGAGGGATGGTCGCGGCTTCCAGTTCACGGAATTTCAGGTCCTTGGTGTTCTCGGTGATGTCCTTGACGGTCGACAGGATGTTGTTGGAATCCTTCAACTTGATCAGACCAGCCTTGGCCAGCAGCAACAGCGCACGGCCGCCGTTGGTGGCATCGTTCGGAATCACCACGTTGGCGCCACCTGGAAGTTCGGTCAGCGCCTTGTACTTGCTGGAGTAAGCGCCCAGCGGTTCCAGGTGCACGCCGGCAACGGCCACCAGGTTAGTGCCCTTGGCCTTGTTGAACTCATCAAGGTACGGCTGGTGCTGGAAGAAGTTGGCGTCCAGGCGCTTTTCGGCGACCTGCACGTTCGGCTGGATGTAATCGGTGAAGACTTTGACCTTCAAGTCCACGCCTTCCTTGGCCAGGGCCGGCTTCACGAATTCGAGGATTTCTGCGTGCGGAACCGGGGTGGCCGCGACGGTCAGTTCATCGGCGTGAGCAGCGAACGCTGCAACAGCGGCGAACGCGACAAGTAGTTTTTTCATTCAGCTAACTCCATGTGAGACGCCTGCATTTGGCGCCTGCCAGCGAATGGCCGGCTCATTTGTCATTTACGTGAAAAGTGTACGACCAGCTTATCGCCGACGGTTTGCAACACTTGCACCAGCACCAGCAGCAACATCACCGTCACGACCATCACATCGGGCTGGAAACGCTGGTAACCGAAACGGATCGCCAGGTCGCCCAGACCACCCGCGCCCACCACACCTGCCATTGCTGTGTAGGACACCAGTGTAATGGCTGTCACCGTAATCGCCGCGAATATGCCCGGGCGGGCTTCCGGCAGCAAGGCATTGGTGATGATCTGCCGCGTCGTGGCGCCCATCGCCTGGGTCGCCTCGATGATGCCGCGATCGACCTCACGCAGGGCGGTTTCCACCAGTCGGGCAAAGAATGGCGTAGCGCCTATCACCAGCGGCGGGATCGCACCGGCGACACCCAGGGACGTACCGGTGATCAGCACAGTGAACGGGATCATCACGATCAGCAGAATGATGAACGGCAGCGACCGCAGGATATTCACCATCAGCGACAGCATCGCGTAGACGCCTTTGGCTTCCAGCAACTGGCGTGGGCTGCAGAGGAACAACAGCACGCCCAGGGGCAGGCCGAGTAAAACGGTAAACAACAGCGAACCGAAGAGCATCAGCAATGTATCGCCGGTGGCCAGCCAGATTTCAAACCAGTCGATATTGACGAAGAAACTTGTCAGGACTTCCATCAGCGCAACACCTCCATGTGGACTTCAGCGGCGGTGAAATGAGCGAACGCCGCTTCCATGTCGCCACCGGTGACGGCCAGGGTCAATTGCCCGTAGGGGATGTCTTTGATGCGATCGATACGACCGGCGAGGATGCTGTAGTCCACACCCGTTTCCCGGGCAACGGTTCCCAGCAATGGCGCGTAGGTCGCTTCGCCCTGAAAGGTCAGGCGTACGATGCGGCCCGGCACGTGAGCGAAGTCATCGCGCTGTTCGCTTTCGTCGATCTGTTCGTCTTCTTGCACGAAGCGCTTGGTGGTCGGGTGCTTCGGATGCAGGAACACCTCGGCCACCGAGCCTTGTTCGACGATCACGCCCGCGTCCATCACCGCCACTTGATCGCAGACCCGACGGATCACGTCCATCTCGTGGGTAATCAGGACGATGGTCAGCTTCAACTCGCGATTGATCTCGGCCAGCAATTGCAGGACCGACGCAGTGGTCTGCGGGTCCAATGCGCTGGTGGCTTCGTCACACAGCAGGATTTTCGGCTTGGTCGCCAGGGCGCGGGCAATGCCGACGCGCTGCTTCTGGCCACCGGACAACTGCGCCGGGTATTTTTTGGCGTGATCGGACAAACCGACCCGTGCCAGCAATTCCGCCACCCGCAAATCGATTTCACTGCGCGACAGTTCGCCAGCGAGGGTCAGCGGCAGCGCGACGTTGTCGGCCACCGTCTTGGATGCCAGCAGGTTGAAGTGCTGGAAAATCATCCCGACCTGCTGGCGGAAACGCCGCAGGCTGTTGGCGTCGAGCGCCGTGACTTCTTCGCCGTCGACAATGATCTTGCCGCCACTGGATTCTTCCAGGCGATTGATCAGACGCAGCAGGGTACTTTTTCCCGCACCGGAATGGCCGATCAGGCCAAAGACCTGACCGTTCTCAATCGTCAGACTGGTCGGGTGCAGGGCGGGAATATCCTTACCGGCGACGCGGTAGGTTTTGTGGACGTTTTGAAACTCGATCACGTAGCGAACCTTGTGGGGCGCGTTGGAAAAGGATCAGCGGTTAGCCGGGCGCGCATTTTAGCCTGTCCGTATAGAGGTTATTAGCATTTATTCCGCATTCAACCTTCCATTTGGCAATAACGCGATCAAAGGTTAGAAAAAAGGAACGGCGCAAAACGTCATCAGTCACTAATTAGGCAACTCGAAAACGCCCCCGGTGCCGTGCCTGGGGAATTGCTCAAGAGTCCTGGCTACGGCGGGAGTCGCAACGAGGAGTTTAAAACTGATGAGTACCAAGAAGCCTGCCGCACCAAAAAGCGCACTGGCCGGGACCGATACCCTGGACCGAGGCAATACCAATTCCAAGCTCGACAGCCTGGAAAAATTTCGCTCCGATGCCACTGACCAGGCCCTGCGCACCAATCAGGGCGTGAAAGTTTCGGACAACCAGAACACCTTGAAGGTCGGTGCCCGCGGGCCGTCGTTGCTGGAAGACTTCATCATGCGTGAAAAAATCACGCATTTTGACCATGAACGCATTCCCGAGCGCATCGTCCATGCCCGTGGCACGGGTGCTCATGGCTATTTCCAGACGTACGAAAACCATTCAGTCCTGACCAAGGCCGGTTTCCTGCAAGACCCCGGTCATAAAACCCCGGTCTTTGTGCGTTTCTCTACGGTCCAGGGCCCGCGCGGCTCGGGTGACACCGTGCGCGACGTGCGTGGTTTCGCCGTGAAGTTCTTCACCGAGGAAGGCAACTTCGACCTGGTGGGCAACAACATGCCAGTGTTCTTCATTCAGGACGCCATCAAGTTTCCTGACTTCGTGCACGCAGTAAAACCGGAGCCGCACAACGAGATTCCTACCGGAGGCTCGGCTCACGACACCTTCTGGGATTTTGTTTCGTTGGTGCCGGAGTCGGCGCACATGGTGATTTGGGCCATGTCCGACCGGGCGATCCCGAAAAGTCTGCGCAGCATGCAAGGCTTCGGTGTGCACACCTTCCGGTTGATCAACGCCGAAGGTAAATCACGCTTCGTCAAATTCCATTGGCGCCCTACCGCCGGGACTTGCTCGCTGGTATGGGATGAAGCGCAGAAGCTCGCCGGTAAAGACACCGATTTCCACCGTCGCGATCTCTGGGAATCGATCGAGATGGGCGACTACCCGGAATGGGAACTGGGCGTACAGATCATCGAAGAGGAGAACGAGCACTCGTTCGACTTCGATATCCTCGACCCGACCAAATTGATTCCGGAAGAACTGGTGCCGATCACACCGTTGGGCAAAATGGTGCTCAACCGCAACCCGGACAACTTCTTCGCTGAAACCGAGCAAGTCGCATTTTGCCCGGGGCACATCGTGCCGGGCATCGACTTTTCCAACGATCCGTTGCTGCAAGGTCGGCTGTTTTCCTACACCGACACGCAAATCAGCCGCCTCGGTGGGCCGAACTTTCACGAGATTCCGATCAACCGTCCGGTCGCGCCGTTCCACAACGGTCAGCGCGATGCCATGCATCGCACCACCATCGACAAGGGTCGCGCGTCCTATGAGCCGAACTCAATTGATGGTGGATGGCCAAAAGAAACGCCACCGGCGGCACAGGACGGCGGCTTCGAGAGCTATCCGGAGCGCATCGACGCCAACAAGATCCGCCAGCGCAGCGAATCGTTCAGCGACCACTTCTCCCAGGCGCGGCTGTTTTTCCACAGCATGAGCAAGCACGAGCAGGAACATATCATCGCGGCCTACAGCTTTGAGCTGGGCAAGGTTGAGCGTGAGTTTATTCGTGCGCGCCAAGTGAATGAGATCCTGGCCAACATCGACCTGGAACTGGCCAAGCGCGTTGCGACAAACCTCGGTTTGCCAACACCCAAAGCCGGCACCGTCGAAGTGCGCAAGACGTCGCTGGATCGCTCACCGGCCCTGAGCCAGGCGAACCTGCTGCCGGCGGATATCAAAACCCGCAAAGTGGCGATTCTTGCAGCCAACGGTGTCGATGGCGCGGCGATTGATGCGATGAAGAAGGCGCTTCAAGCAGAAGGCGCGCATGCCAAATTGCTCGGCCCAACCTCCGCGCCCGTTAAAACAGCAGATGGCAAATCACTGCCGGTGGATGCATCGATGGAAGGATTGCCTTCGGTGGCGTTCGACGCCGTATTCGTACCGGGTGGCGCAGCGTCGATCAAAGCGTTGAGCGGCGATGGTGTGGCGCTGCATTACCTGCTTGAGGCGTACAAGCACCTGAAGGCCATTGCGCTGCATGGCGAGGCGAAACAGTTGTTGGATGTGCTCAAGCTTGAGGTCGATGCGGGGCTGATCGTGGGCGCGGATGCCAAGTTGATCAAACCGTTCTTTGCCGCCATCGGGCAGCATCGGGTTTGGGATCGGGAGCCGAAGGCCAAGGCAATTCCAGCTTAAGTTTCTGCATAGACAGGTGGGATGCCTTCGCGGGCAAGCCCGCTCCTACAAGGATTAGGGCCGTTCGCTATTAGGTGAACGACGTGAATCCTGTGGGAGCGGGCTTGCCCGCGATGCTTTTAAGGTTTACGCGGACTCAACACCATTTGTGCCGGAACGTTGCGCAGGACCTGCTTCTCAAGGTTCAGATCAAACCCGGAATCCAGTTTCTTCACCCGCTTGGTGAGCAGCGTCGTCAACCAAGGGAAATCCTCGGTGCGTGGCGCTTGAATGCTCACATCGCACTGGTAATTCACCACATCGGCGGCAATCGCATCGAGTTGCCGGCGAAGCTTTGTCATATCCGCGAGGTTCAACGCAATCGTCGTGCTTTCCGCAGTCGGATCGATCACTTTCGCCTGGGGCTTGGCTTCTGCGGCCATGAGCGCAGCTTCGGCTCTGTCCAGCTCGGCCTTGCGAGCATTGACGATGGCATTGTTGACGCCACCTGTCAGCGCCGGAGCCTTGGGCATCAGTGCGCGAGCCCGGGCCAGCGCCGTTGCGGCAGCATTGACATCACCTTTTTGCAGCACGATCTGGCTTCGACGCAGGTACGCTTCCGCCAATTGCCGCTGATACGGCACAAGGGATGGATCGTTCGGCGACTGTGCCTGTAAGGCAGCCAGTTGGTCTTCGGCAGTGGCCAGCTCGCTGCTGGCCAGGTTTTGTTCCAGCTGCGCGATGGCCGCAGCCCGTGCATCGGTCGCCTCAGTGGCGGCCGGCGGCGTGCTTTGGCAAGCGCCCAGTAGCAGCGAAAATGCGACAAGGAGCAGATAACGGGAGGCTAACAGCTTCATTCCTGCGACTCTCTATTTGCGCAAAAAACGAGCAAGTCTACACCCCTCTACGGGGCAGGACAAAACTCAGCAGAAACAGTGCGGCGGCCGTCACAACAATTGACGGGCCCGCCGGGGTGTCTTTGAACCATGACAACGCCAACCCGCCACAGACCGCGAGCATGCCCAGCAGGCTCGCGCCCAGTGCCATCTGCTCCGGAGACCTTGCGTGACGTTGTGCCGCAGCCGCCGGAATGATCAGCAACGAAGTGATCAACAACACACCGACAATCTTCATCGCCACCGCGATCACCACGGCGATCAGCAACATCAGGGTCAGGCGCAACGCCGCGACCGGCAAGCCTTCGACCGTGGCCAGTTCTTCATGCACCGTGATTGCCAGCAACGGCCTCCACAATGTCACCAGCAAGGCCAGAACGGCCGCGCTGCCACCGAGAATCCAGGACAAGTCCGTCGGACTGATCGCCAACAAGTCACCGAACAGGTAGGCCATCAGGTCGATCCGCACTTCGTGCATGAAGCTTAGTACGACCAGGCCCAAAGAGAGCGTGCTTGGCGCGAGAATGCCCAAAAGCGTGTCGGAAGCCAGTGGCTGACGCTGCTGCAAGGTCACCAGCAACACCGCCAGCAGCAGGCAGCCAACGGTCACGGCCACGGCCGGGCTGACGTCCAGCAGAAAGCCCAACGCCACACCCAGCAAGGCCGCGTGGGACAAGGTATCGCCGAAATAGGCCATGCGCCGCCAGACCACAAATGAGCCCAGAGGTCCCGCGACCAACGCCAAAGCCAGACCTGCAAGCAGGGCGTAAAGCAGAAAATCAGCCATGCTTGCAGCTATCTCCATGGACGTGGGTATGGACCGCCGGGGTCGCGGTGACCACTGAGCCATGCAGGTCATGGGCGTGGTCGTGATGGTGGTGATAAATCGCCAGGCTTTGTGCGTTCTTTCCAAACAACTCGACGAAAGCCGGATCGCCGCTCACCTGTTCCGGGTGCCCGGAGCAGCAGACATGGCGATTGAGGCAAACCACCTGGTCGGTAGTGCTCATCACCAGGTGCAAATCGTGGGAAACCATCAACACGCCACAACCGTGACGGTCGCGCAGGCGTGTGATCAAGCTGTAGAGCTCGGCCTGGCCAGCCACATCGACACCTTGCACAGGCTCGTCGAGCACCAGCAATTGCGGTTCGCGCAACAATGCCCGAGCCAACAACACGCGCTGCATTTCGCCGCCGGAAACACTTTGCACCGGACTGTCGATCACCTGCTCGGCGCCAACTTCCTTGAGGGCCGACAGGGCCATGGCGCGATCCACACCCGGTACCAGGCGCAAGAAGCGCAGCACCGAAAGCGGTAATGTCGGGTCGACGTGAAGTTTTTGCGGCATGTAACCGACGCGCAGCTTCGGCTTACGCCAGACGCTGCCGCTGTCGGGCCTCAACAGGCCGAGTACCGCCCGAACTAACGTGGTCTTACCCGCGCCGTTAGGGCCGATCAGCGTCACGATCTGCCCTGGCTCGACGCTCAGATCGATATTGTCCAGCACGTTTTGCCCGGCAAAAGTGACGGCAACCTTTTCGAGGCGGATCAGCGTGTTGCTCATCAAGCCCCCTGACAACCCGAGCAGAGCCCGACCACTTCAACGGTCTGGCCTTCGACGATGAAACCAACCTCCTTCGCGCTGCCAATAATGGCGTCGCTGATGGACTTCTGTTCCAGCTCGATGGCGGCGTGGCATTCGCGGCAGATCAGGAACTGCCCTTGGTGGGCATGCTCCGGGTGATTACAGCCGACGAAGGCGTTCAGTGACGAGATACGGTGCACGAGGCCGTTTTCCAGCAGGAAATCCAGCGCTCTGTACACAGTGGGCGGCGCGGCGCGGCGACCGTCCTGCTCGCTGAGCACCGCCAGGATGTCGTAGGCGCCCAGCGGTTTGTGGCTTTGCCACACCAGTTCCAGCACCCGCCGACGCAAGGCGGTCAGGCGCAGGCCTTGCCGCGCGCACAAAACGTCGGCCTCTGACAGAGCGCTATGCACGCAATGAGAGTGGTCGTGGGGACGGCTGGCAATCGGTGTTTTAGGCATGAGCGGCGACGAGTTTTGTGAGAGACGTTATTATGTTACCCGTTCTCGCCTCTTCGAGTGGTCATCGTGTCCCGAATTTTTTCCTTCTTTTTCGCCTTTTCCGCCAGTTTCCTGTTGATCGGTTCGGCGCATGCCGACGTCAAGGTCCTGACCAGCATCAAGCCGCTGCAGTTGATAGCCGCTGCGGTGCAGGACGGCGTGGCGATCCCGGAAGTGCTGTTGCCACCGGGGGCTTCGCCGCATAACTACGCACTGCGTCCTTCCGACGTACGGAAGGTGCAGTCGGTGGATCTGCTCTACTGGATCGGTCCGGACATGGAAGGTTTCCTGCCTCGTGTGCTCAATGGCCGCTCGCTGCCAAGCGTCGCCGTTCAGGATCTGCCGGGACTTAAACTTCGTCGATTCGCCGAAGATAGCCACTCACACGCCGAAGAAGCCGACGAGCATGACCACGATCACCGTCCCGGCAGCCTGGACGCGCATTTGTGGCTGTCGCCGGTCAACGCCCGGGTCATCGCGGCAAAAATAGCGACTGACCTGAGCGCGGCCGACCCGGCCAACGCGGCGCGCTATCAGAGCAATCTCAAAGCGTTCGATGAGCGTCTTGATGCGCTGGATATACGCCTGAAGAAACGTCTGGCCGCTGTCGAAGGCAAACCCTACTTCGTGTTCCACGAAGCGTTCGACTACTTCGAAGACGCTTATGGCCTCAAGCACACCGGCGTGTTCAGCGTTGCCGCCGAAGTGCAGCCTGGTGCCCAACACGTCGCAGCGATGCGTGCGCGGTTACAGGAAGTCGGAAAGACCTGTGTGTTCAGCGAGCCGCCACTGCGTCCACGCCTGGCGGAAACCCTGGTAGCCGGCCTGCCGGTGAAACTGGCTGAGCTGGACGCGCTGGGCGGGTACACCCCGGCGACCGCTCAGGGGTATGAGCAGGTGTTGGAGAAATTGGGGAATGATTTGGCGGGGTGCCTGGAGTCGCTTTAAACGTTATTCGGCTTCGCCTCAATCGCGGGCAAGCCCGCTCCCACAGGTTCGCGGTGATCCTTGTGGGAGCGGGCTTGCCCGCGATGCTTTTCAGAGGGCGAAGGGCAATGAAGTACTAACCTTCTGGCGCTGCGCCAAGCGCTGCTGAAACTCCATCGGATCGTGAATCAACACGTCCTGCCCGGCGAAAGATTCCGCGGCGATCAACCGTGACAACCAGAACCGCACACACGCCACGCGCAGCATGGTTGGCCACAGCTCAGCCTCGGCTGCCGTGAACGGTCGTAACGCGGCATAGGCCCCGAGCAACGCCCGTGCTCGCGGCCCGTCGATCAGCCCGTCTTCATCCGAACACCAGTCATTCAAAGCGATCGCAACGTCATAGAGCATCGGACCCGAACAGGCGTTGTAGAAGTCGATCAGGCCGGTCAGGTGCGTGCCTTCGAACATCGCGTTGTCGCGGAACAGATCCGCGTGGATGTTGGCCCGTGGCAACGCGAGAATTTTCGTCTTCTGCTCGGTGATTTCATCCAGTGCACGTTGCAGCAGATCGCTTTGCTCGGCATTCAGGTGCGAGAGGAATTGCGTGCCCTCCTCCAACATCCAGTCCAGGCCACGATCGGTCTTGCGCTTGATCATTTTGGCTTGGGTCGCCAAGTGCAGATGGCCGAGCAACTCGCCAACTTGAGCGCAATGCTGCGCATTGGCTTCCTTGATGTGTTTGCCGGCCAGGCGTGGCTGCAGCAGCGCGGGTTTGCCGGCCAGTTCGCGCAGGGCGACACCGTCGGTGGTTCGCAGCGCGTACGGCACTGGCAAGTCAGCCTCGTGCAGCACGTCGAGCAGTTCGATGAAGAACGGCATCTCCTGCACCGGACCACGCTCAACCAGGGTCAGGACAAATTCGCCCTGCTCCAGGCTGATAAAGAAATTGGTGTTTTCGCTACCGGCGGCAATCCCCTGGAATTCAAGCAGGCGGCCGAGCCCGTATGGGGCGAGAAAGGTTTCCAGCTCGGGCCGAGCCAGCGGGGTAAACACAGACATGTTTTAACTGCCAGTACGGGCGCCGCTGCTTGAGCCAGCGCCGATTGAAATTAAGAAACTACTTCCACTCAAAGATTTTCCACGACGGAATCAGCATATCCGGCTGATCCGAGCGGATGAAGTTTGCATCCGTACCGTCCGCGCGCACCAGAAAATATGGCGGCGCACCCTTCGGCGTGACCTTGATGGCGTACAGGAAACCGTTTTGGCGGTATTCCTGAATGACCTTGTCCCCTTCCGTATGGATAGTGACTTCAGGCTCAGCCTTTGACACATCGTCCGCCGCCATGACGGCAAGCGGAACAGTTGCAAACAAGCCAGCCAGCAACAGGCGATTTAGTGTGCGCATGATAACCTTGTCCCTTTGTCGTCAACGGTCCCGCTATTCTAGCGCCGGACCCGCCGAAAAGGTTGATCCTGCTCATGAGCCAAGCCCCCCTCGTCCTGGTGGACGGTTCTTCTTACCTGTACCGCGCCTTTCACGCCCTGCCACCGCTGACCACCTCCAGGGGTTTGCCGACCGGTGCGGTCAAAGGCGTGTTGAACATGCTCAAGAGTCTGCGCAAGCAGTACCCGGACAGTCCGTTCGCCGTGGTCTTTGACGCCAAGGGCGGGACCTTCCGCGACGAAATGTTCGCCGAGTACAAAGCCAATCGCCCGAGCATGCCCGATGACATGCGCGTGCAAATCGAGCCACTGCACCAAAGCGTGATCGCCCTGGGCTTCCCATTGCTGTGCGTCGAAGGCGTCGAAGCCGATGACGTGATCGGCACCCTGGCCCGCAGCAGCGCGGCTGCTGACCGCCCAGTGGTCATCTCCACCGGCGACAAGGACATGGCCCAACTGGTCGACGGCCACATTACCTTGGTCAATACCATGACCGGTAGCGCGTTGGACGTTGAAGGCGTGAAGGAGAAATTCGGCGTCGCTCCCGAGCAGATCATCGATTATCTGGCATTGATGGGCGATTCTTCCGACAACATCCCCGGCGTTCCGGGCATCGGTCCAAAGACGGCTTCTGGCTTGTTGGTCGGCGTAAACGGCGGTCTGACCGAGCTATATGCAAATCTCGACATCGTTCCGACGCTGCCGATTCGCGGTGCCAAGACACTGCCGGCCAAGCTGGAAGAGCACAAGGACATGGCGTTCCTCTCCTATCAACTGGCGACCATCAAGATCGACGTACCGCTGGACATCAGTCTCGACGATCTCCACATGGGCCAGCCGGATCACGACAAACTCGCCGAGCTCTACACCCTGCTGGAATTCAAAAGCTGGTTTGAAGAAAACCAGCGCGATGCCAAGCGTTCCGGTCAGGAAGTCTCTGTTCCGGTGGCAGAAGAAGCCGCAGTCGACACCGAGCTCAAGTACACGACGATCCTCACCCAGGCCGATTTCGATCTGTGGCTGAAGAAACTCAACGACGCCAAACTGATCGCCTTCGACACCGAAACCACCGGCATCGATGCGCAGCAGGCGCAACTGGTGGGCCTGTCTTTCGCTGTACAAGCCAACGAAGCGGCCTACATTCCGCTGACCCATTCCTACATGGGCGTGCCGGATCAGCTGGATCGCGACACCGTGCTGCGGGCGCTGAAACCGATTCTGGAAGATCCGAACAAACTCAAGGTCGGCCAGCACGCCAAGTTCGACATGAACATCCTGGCCAACTGCGCCATCGGCGGTGACCAAAGCT
Source organism: Pseudomonas sp. IT-P294 (assembly GCF_949767865.1). Taxonomy (NCBI): domain Bacteria; kingdom Pseudomonadati; phylum Pseudomonadota; class Gammaproteobacteria; order Pseudomonadales; family Pseudomonadaceae; genus Pseudomonas; species Pseudomonas sp. IT-P294. Next base: position 56,038 of record NZ_CATKQW010000022.1, read on the forward strand.
GCGGCATCACCGTGCAAGGCATTGCTTTCGACACCATGCTCGAATCCTACGTGCTGGACTCCACGGCCACCCGCCACGACATGGACAGCCTGGCGCTCAAGTACCTGAATCACACCACCACCAGCTTCCAGGACATTGCCGGCAAAGGTGCAAAGCAGCTGACCTTCGACCAGATTTCCCTGGAACTGGCCGGGCCTTACGCCGCAGAAGACGCCGACGTGACACTGCGCCTGCATCAAACCCTGCAGGACAAGCTCAATGCCATTCCGAGCCTGAGCAAAGTCCTGAGCGAAATCGAAATGCCGCTGGTGCCGGTGCTGGCGCGGATCGAACGCCAGGGCGCGCTGGTCGATGCCAACCTGCTGGGCATTCAGAGCGTTGAACTGGGCGACAAAATGGTCGCGCTCGAACGTGAGGCGTTTGCCATCGCCGGTGAGGAGTTCAACCTCGGTTCGCCCAAGCAACTGGGCGTGATCCTGTACGAAAAGCTCGGCCTGCCGATCCTCAGCAAAACTGCCAAGGGCCAGGCATCCACCGCCGAAGCGGTGCTGGCTGAACTGGCCGAGCAGGATTACCCGCTGCCCAAAGTGCTGATGCAGTACCGCTCGATGAGCAAACTGAAAAGCACATACACCGATCGCCTGCCGGAACAGATCAACCCGCGCACTGGGCGGATTCACACTTCGTACCATCAGGCAGTCGCCGCGACCGGTCGTCTGTCGTCCAGCGATCCGAACCTGCAGAACATCCCGATCCGCACCGCCGAAGGCCGTCGCATCCGTCAGGCTTTCATTGCCCCCAAAGGCTACAAACTGCTGGCTGCGGACTACTCGCAAATCGAATTGCGCATCATGGCTCACCTGGCAAAAGATGAAGGGTTGCTCCATGCATTCCGCAATGACCTGGACGTGCACAAAGCCACGGCGGCCGAAGTCTTCGGTGTCGAACTGGCCGACGTCACCACCGATCAGCGTCGCAGCGCCAAGGCGATCAACTTCGGTTTGATCTACGGAATGAGTGCGTTTGGCCTCGCCAAGCAGATTGGGGTTGATCGCAAACAGTCACAGGCGTACATCGACCGTTATTTCGCCCGCTATCCGGGTGTTCTGGATTACATGGAGCGCACTCGCGCCCAAGCGGCCGAGCAAGGTTTCGTTGAAACCATTTTCGGACGTCGCTTGTACTTGCCGGAAATCAACGCGAAAAACCCGGCCCTGCGCAAAGGCGCCGAGCGCACGGCAATCAACGCCCCGATGCAAGGCACTGCGGCGGACATCATCAAGAAAGCCATGGTGGCTGTGGATAATTGGCTGACGACTTCAGGGCTGGACGCCAAAGTCATCCTGCAAGTGCACGATGAATTGGTGCTAGAGGTGCGTGAGGATTTGATCGACCAGGTTCGCGATGAAATACGCGTGCACATGAGCGACGCCGCGAAACTCGATGTACCGCTTCTGGTTGAAGTCGGCGTGGGCAACAACTGGGACGAGGCTCACTAAGCAGTCTAGTCCGGGGTTTTCTGCTGCGGCACAGTGCCGCGGCAGAACAACTGAGGGGGCTTATTTCGGAAAACGAGGGGGCTTATTTCAAATGGTTTCTGAAGCGCCGGAACTAAACCTGTGAACTGCCACTCAGAGTTACTGAATGGCTGGTGAAGCCCTTCGATGCTCCTATGTTGTGTTAAGTGTTGGCAGATATCTGGACCCCGCCCTAGCGGTCCGGAACTTGAACCCCGGAACTTCCCCCTCCCCATAAGAAGTCCGGGGTTTTTTTTGCTCGCGATTTATTGCTCGACAATCTCCGAGCCCTTGTCCGCGAGTTCCATCCAGCCTGCCAGTACAGTGTAGGCGTCTTCCAGGCCCATGCGTTTCGGTGCCGAAAACAACTGGATGCTGATCGCATCACCCCAGCCTTTGCGGATATCTGCCTGAACCTTGAGCAGCACGTTTTTCGCTGCGCCGTACGTCAGCTTGTCGGCTTTGGTCAGCAAAATGTGCATCGGCATGCCGGCGGCGACTGCCCAGTCGAGCATCAACAGGTCGAAATCAGTCATTGGATGGCGGATGTCCATCATCAAGATCAGACCTTTCAAACTCTCGCGACCACCCAGATAAGCTTCCAGGTGACGCTGCCAGTGCAGCTTCAACGGGATGGGTACTTTTGCGTAACCGTAGCCCGGCAGGTCGACCAGACGCCGATCATCGTCTAGCTTGAAGAAGTTCAAGAGTTGCGTGCGACCCGGAGTTTTCGAGGTTCGCGCCAGGCTGGCATGGGTCAGAGTGTTCAATGCGCTGGATTTACCGGCATTGGAACGCCCGGCGAATGCCACTTCAAAGCCTTCGTCATCAGGACATTGATCGACTTTGGCAGCGCTGAGCATGAAGGTGGACTGTTGGCACAGGCCGAGGATGGGGTTCTTGAGTTGCATGGGATTTCCGATGTGGGCGGTGCCGGGAATGGACGCGGCGAGCAGTGTCGTTTCCGTTTCAGTGACGCCAGTATATAATGCCGCAGATTTTGTGTGCGCTTTGTCCCAGCGTAGGATGAAGTTCACGAGAGCGAATGACCTTGACTGCGCATTAGAACGCAAAACGCTCTCAACCCTGAAAAGGTCGTTTTATGACGAAATGGCTGCTAGTTGCCGGTGTCTTGATGCCGCTTTACAGCGCTCAGGCTACACAGGATCCGGAAGCTGTGTACAACCGTGTTTGTGGTGCCTGTCATTCCGGCCAACTACCCATGGCCCCCCAAAAGGGCGATCAGGAAGCTTGGACGCCGAGGTTGGCGAAAGGTATGGAGACGCTGGTGTAACACGTGACCCAGGGTTTCAAGGCGATGCCGCCGCGTGGTTTGTGCATGGACTGCAGTGCCGAGGATTACCAGGCCATCATCCACTGGATGAGCGAGTGATCCCGGTCCATAACTCTTTAACCCTTAGCCGTAGTTGGATTAGCTGATGAACAAATTGATCGTGAGTCTGCTGTTGACCGTGGGGATCTCCGGCATTGCCCATGCTGCAGGTGATGCAACTGCTGGTCAGGCGAAAGCCGCAGTATGTGGCGCCTGTCATGGCCCGGATGGCAATAGCATGGCGCCTAACTTTCCGAAACTGGCAGGCCAGGGCGAGCGTTATCTGAACAAGCAGCTGCACGACATCAAGTCCGGCAAACGCACGGTACTGGAAATGACCGGTTTGCTGACCAACCTGAGCGATCAGGACCTGGCCGATATCGCCGCCTACTTCTCCAGCCAGAAAGGCAGCGTTGGCGCCGCCGACCCTAAAGTCGTGGCTCGCGGTGAAGCATTGTTCCGCGGTGGTGACCTGGCCAAGGGCCTGCCCGCCTGCACCGGTTGCCACTCGCCCAATGGCGCAGGCAACCCGGCAGCTGGCTTCCCACACCTGGGCGGCCAACACGCTCAATACGTTGCCAAGCAACTGACCGAGTTCCGCAAGGAAGAAGGCGGCCGCACCAACGATGGCGACACCAAAACCATGCAGACCATTGCCAAGCGGCTGAGCGACGAAGACATCGCAGCAGTGTCCAGCTACATTCAGGGCCTGCACTAAGACCGGCGAATGGGGCGTCGCGCAGGGTGTACATCTCCTGCAACGTTAACGCTCTATTAATCCGTCGCAGCAAGTATAAAAAGGGTGGCTTAGGCCGCCCTTTTTTGTGGCCGCTGCCGTTACACTACAGAACTCACGCCCGCCATGACCTGTCTGAAAACAGGTCGCGCGAAGCGACCAAAATTGTCCAGGAGTAAAGCATGCGTAATCTGATCATCAGCGCCGCACTCGTCGCTGCCAGCCTGTTCGGCATGACTGCACAAGCTGCCGAAGCACCCGCCGCCCCTTATGTCGAACTGAGCAATCCGGTTCCGGTCGCCGTGCCTGGCAAAATCGAAGTCGTGGAGCTGTTCTGGTACGGCTGCCCGCACTGCTACGCTTTTGAACCGGTGATCAATCCTTGGGTCGAGAAGCTGCCTTCGGATGTAAACTTTGTCCGTATTCCGGCGATGTTCGGCGGCCCTTGGGATGCACACGGCCAGATGTTCCTGACCCTTGAAGCCATGGGCGTCGAGAGCAAGGTTCACGCCGCGGTGTTCAACGCGATTCAGAAAGAACACAAAAAGCTGACCGATAAAGCCGACATGGCCGACTTCCTCGCCACTCAAGGCGTAGACAAGGACAAGTTCCTGGCGACGTTCGACTCCTTCGCCATCAAGGGCAAGATCGTCCAGGCGCGTGAACTGGCCAAGAAATATGAAATCTCCGGCGTTCCAACCATGATCGTCAACGGCAAGTATCGCTTCGACATAGGCTCTGCCGGCGGCGCCGAGCAAGCCCTGCAACTGGCCGATAAACTGGTCGACAAAGAGCGAGCGGCTAACAAGGCTGCCGCCAACTAAGCGCGGGGCCTGCCATGCGCCGCTGGGGTACTGAACGGGTCGTTGGCCTGCATGATCCGCAGGTCAACGAACATCATCTGGAATCGACGGGCTTGCCCGCAGACAGCCGTCTGCGCCTGCTCAGTTTCAATATCCAGGTCGGCATCAGTACCGAGCGTTATCGGCACTACCTGACCAGGGGCTGGCAACATCTGTTGCCACACACCGGGCGTGCCGACAACCTGCAAAAGATCGGCAATCTGTTGGGCGACTTCGATCTGGTTGCCCTGCAGGAAGCTGATGGCGGCAGCCTGCGATCGGGTTACGTCAATCAGGTTGAACACCTGGCGCAACTTGGAGCCTTCCCCTACTGGTATCAGCAACTCAACCGCAATCTCGGTCGCCTCGGCCAGCACAGCAATGGCGTGCTGAGCCGACTGCGCCCGTGGGCGATTGAGGATCATCCACTGCCGGGCCCCAAAGGGCGCGGAGCCATCCTGGTGCGCTTCGGCGAGGGTCCGGAGGCGTTGGTGGTGGTGATGATGCACCTTGCGCTCGGCGCTCGGGTGCGCACGATGCAACTGGCTTACATTCGCGAGTTGATCGGCGGCTACAAACACCAGGTGCTGATGGGCGACATGAACACCCACGCCAGTGACTTGCTGCAAAACTCCCCGTTGCGTGACCTCGGCCTGCTCGCGCCACAACTGGAAGCGACCTTCCCCAGTTGGCGTCCGCAGCGCTGCCTGGACCATATTCTGCTCAGCCCCACCCTGACCCTTGAAAAGGTCGAGGTGCTGGCACAACCGATTTCAGACCACCTGCCCGTCGCGGTAGAGATTCGTCTGCCGGGTTCGCTCACGGCCGATGCATTGCCCGCGTTGAGTCCTGCCCCTCGCGGATCCCTTGAATGAGCGACGAAACAGAGCGTTGGAAAGAGAAATACCTCAAAAGCATTGAACAACAGGAAAAGCTCGAACGCCGATGGAACGCCAGGCTCGACCTGCTGCGCCGTGGCCTGGTGCGCAGCACGCTTGCCGCGGAAGGCACCGATCGCGCCGTTGATCAATGCATGAAGGAAATGCGCGAAGTCGTGCGCACCGATGATATGGACGCCGGCCTGGCCGCCCTGTTGCCACGGCTCGAAAAAGCGGTGCTCGACTCAGAACAGCGCCGGGAAACCCGGGTCAATCAGACCAGCGCCGCACTGACTGCACTGGTGGCCCAGCTGCAAACACTGCCGCTGCCGCGTGAAGTCAGCCGACCGCTCAAGAATTTTGCCAAACAACTGGATGGCCGGGTCAGTCAGGCAAGGGAAATTCCGTTGCTGCTCAGCGAGCTGAGTGGCCTGCAAGGCAACGCCTTGCGCCAACTGGATAACCCGACAGAACCTGATCGTCCTGGTTTCTTGCAGAGGCTGTTCGGTAACCGGGAAGGGAATGAGGCCACGTCGGTTGCCGTCGCTACCGTGCAAGCGCCTGCCCAGCAGACCGTTGAACCGACAAACCCACCGTCTGCCGAGACTCAACCGGTAACAGTCAATCCCGCGCCCACGATCGAGCCGCCTCCAGTCGCGCCGTCACCGGAACACGACGCCCAACTTGTCGCTGCAACCCCTGAGCCCCTGGTAATACAGGCCGCTCCCAATGAGGTTACCGCTCCCGACGTCGTGCCGTTTGTCCCGCCAGTTCTTGCCCCCGCACCTGAATGTGCGCAGCCGGTAGAGCCACAGGAGCCGAGCGATTTTGAACAACTGGAAGAGCCAGCACAGCCAGTCGTCGCACCCGCCGCGCAGGTTCCACAGGCAATCAATCCTGACGAATTGAACTCGGCAGTGGCGAGCGACAATGCGCAGGAACCTGAGTCAGGTGACGTTGTTTATGCCTTGCCGGACTCACCCGAGCCTTCCTACAGTTCTGTAGCCAAGCATATTGAAGACACGCTGTTGGGCCTCCTTGACGACCTGACGCTGCCTGAACGCCATCGGCCGCAAGCCGAAGCGATGCGCGACCGCCTGCAAAACGGCTTGAATTGGTACGAGTTGATCCCGATCCTCGACGATCTGGCGACATTGATGCTGGCCATCACCGACAGCGGCCAGCACGAATTCGAAGCTTACTTGCAGCACCTCAACGAACGACTGGAGTCATTCCAGAGCAACTTGCAGGCAGCCAGTGACGGCCATGCCGACAATCGATCTGCCGCGCGCGAAATGGACACGCAGATCCGCGAGCAGGTCGACGGTTTGCAAAGCAGCATGCAGGAAGCGGCAGATCTGGAGGACCTCAAGCACGTCCTTGAGAACCATCTCGAAGGCCTGCTTGGCACGATGGACCAACACCAAAAGCAGCGCGACGAGCGTGAACACGAAATCGCCGCACGCCTGCAAAGCTTGGCCGAGCGAGTGGCGCACATGGAGCAGGAAGCGCTGGGCTACCGCGAGCACCTCGAAGAACAGCGCCAGAAGGCCTTGATCGATCCGCTCACCAGCCTGCCCAATCGAGCCGCCTGGAGTGAGCGACTGGAGCACGAGGTTCACCATTGGCAACAACACGGCAACACCTTGTTGCTGGCGATGCTGGACCTCGACCACTTCAAACGCATCAACGATAACTACGGGCACCTTGCGGGTGACAAAGTACTGAAAATCATCGCCAGCGTGCTGCGCAAACGCCTGCGGGGAACCGATTTCATTGCACGATTCGGAGGTGAGGAGTTTGTCATGTTGATGCCTGACACCTCATTGGTAACCGGCGCAAAGCTGCTTGAAACTTTTCGCGCCTCCATTGAAGCCTGTCCTTTTCACTTCAAGGGCGAGCGAGTGACCATCACGCTGTCCGTAGGTTTTACTGCATTGAAAACCGCGGAACACAGTGATCAAGCATTGAAAAGAGCTGATCAGGCGTTGTATCGCGCAAAGAATGGTGGCCGCAACCGGGTCGAACCAGGCTGACAGATAATTGTTCCTTTTCATTTAAAACAACGCTTTTGACCTCTGCGCGCGAGGCAGTACGTTACACTGTTGCATTACTGCCTTGCGTGTATTGCCTACAGCCATGAAATGTCTTGCTCTCATTGTGTCGCTGCTCCTGTTGGCCGGTTGTGCCAGCGGCCCGCGGATCGACACCAGTCACCCTTCAGCCAATTACGACAGTCGCATTCAGTTCGTGGTGGTGCATTACACCAACGCCTCGCTTGAGCGCTCGCTGCAGCTGCTGACCCACGGCGAGGTCAGCAGCCACTATCTGATCGGCGACGATAAAGGCGCCACCATCTATAAGCTGATGGATGAAAATCTGCGCGCCTGGCACGCCGGTGAAAGCGAATGGCAAGGCCGGACCTGGCTGAACTCCAGCTCCATCGGCATCGAGATCGTCAATCCGGGCTTCAAAGACACCCCGACCGGTCGCTTGTGGTATCCCTACAGCGAAGCTCAGGTTCAATCGTTGATCTTCCTGCTCAAGGACATCAGCAAACGTCACAACATCAACCCTGATGCCATCATCGGTCATAGCGACATTGCGCCGCTGCGCAAGCTCGACCCTGGCCCGCTATTCCCTTGGAAACGCCTGGCCGCCGAAGGCCTGGGTCTCTGGCCCAACGAGCAGGCGGTTGCACGCCAGCAAGCCCGGTATGAAGTCGAACTGCCAAGCATCAGCTGGTTTCAGTCACAGCTGGCTCACCTGGGTTACGCCACGCCGCAAACAGGTGAGCTGGATGTAGCGACACGCCATGTATTGGCCGCTTTCCAGATGCATTTCCGCCCCACCCGCTTCGACGGCACCCCGGACGCTCAAACCGCAGCGTTGCTACAGGTTTTGAATCAGACAAAATAATGACGCCCGCCCGACGGTCAGGGCTATTTCCAAATCAACAGCTATAACTCATTGGTAATTCTTCGGATATCCATGATGGCTGTAGCTCGAGAGACGCTTCGTAGTTGGTTCTATCGCCCCTGGTTCTTGGCGATACTGGCTGCTGCCTTCAGCGCGACGCTATTGATGGCCGGCAGCCTGTTCGTGGCAATGCATCAGGTCGAACAGAGCGAAAGCGAGGAAATGAACGCTCAGGGCGAGCGCTTCCTGGTCCGCCTGGAGCAGTTGTTCGGCCAGCTTCGAGAGAGCCTCGACGACCTGGAAGCCCAGCCGCTGCGAACGTGTGATACGGCGATGGTCGCGACCTTGCAACAAGTCAGTTTCAACTACCGCTTCGTTTACGAAGCCGCTTACATGGATGGTCCGCGAATCTGCTCAAACCGTCCTCGCCAGGAAGTGTTGTCGCTGACACGACCACCGGACATCAGGGGCCCTACCTACAGTTTCTGGTTGAACACCACGACCGAGCCCGATGAAAACCGTGCTGCGCTGATGCTCGGACGTGGCAACTTCCGTGTCGCGACGTCTCGCGGACATTTGACCGACATGGTCGATTTGTCCCCGGGCAGCAGCCTGCTGGTCGTGCTCGATCACGGTAACCGCGCGATTCCGGTTCTGGGTGTCGAGCAACTCTGGCCACCCACGGAACCCTGGCCGCCAAAAAGCCAGGACGCACTGCAAGTGACACAAACCCGCTTGATTTACCGCATGCCCACCAACAACCCCGAATACCAATTAGTGCTGATCACCCCGCGCACGGGCATGCATGTGCCTGCCGTGTGGTGGTGGCTGCTGCCGGCCAGCCTGGCCTTGGGTGTCTTCGTTGGTTTCATGGTGTTTTTGCTGGTGCGACAGCGACAGTCGCTGGACGCCGAATTGAACGGCGCCATTCGCCGAGGCGAATTGCAGGTGTTGTATCAACCCATCTTCGATCTCAACAGTCGCAACTGTGTCGGCGCCGAAGCCTTGCTGCGTTGGCGAAGGCCGGACGGCACGCTGACCAGTCCCGACCTGTTCATCCCGATGGCCGAAAACACCGGCCAGATCCGTCAGATGACCGACTTCGTATTGCAGCGCTTGCTTGAACAACTGGGACAGTTGCTGCGCGCCAATCCGCAGCTATACATCTCCGTCAACCTGGCGGCTTGCGACGTCATGGTCCCGCGTATCGGTCAGGTGATGGCTCGCCTGCTGACCTTGCATCGGGTTGCGGCAAACCAGATCGCTTTCGAGGTGACTGAACGCGGCTTGATCGATGTGGTGGTGGCCAGGGAAAACCTGCAAGCGCTGCGCGATGTCGGGCATCAGGTGCTGATCGATGACTTTGGCACGGGTTATTGCAGCCTCGCCTACCTGCAAACCCTGCCGGTGGACTGCCTGAAAATCGACAAGGCGTTTATCGATGCACTGGGCCATGACGCCGCCAGCAGCGGTGTAGCACCGCACATCATCCATATGGCGCAAGCCCTGCAACTCAAGGTGATCGCTGAGGGAATCGAGCATGAAGCCCAAGCGAAGTTTTTGAGCAGTGAAGGTGTGAGGTATGGTCAGGGTTGGCTTTTCGCCCATGCGCTGAGCGCCGTACAGTTCATTGAACTGATTACCCGCGGTCGCCGGCTGAGCGCCCGGCGTCTGGATGATGAAGCCTGAAGAGATGGCTGCGGCTTATACCGCCAGCGCCATGTAGAACTGGGTCCCCTGCCCCGGCCGCGAATAGACACCCATTCGGCCGCCATGCAACTGCACGATTTCCTTGCAGAGGGCCAAGCCAAGCCCCGCGCCACCCTTCTTGCGGCCGACCTGAACAAAGGGCTCGAAGATGCGCCCCTGCTGGCCGTACGCAATGCCTTCACCGTTGTCTTCTACGCTGATAATCACCCGTTCCCCATGACGTCGGGCCTGCAAACGTATCAACCCACCCTCGGCGGTGTGGCGCAAGGCGTTATCAATGAGGTTATCGAGTACCCGGTCCAGTTGCCCCTGGTCGGCCTGCAACCTGGGTAGCGGCCCCTGCACTTCCACCAGCAATTCAATGCCCTTGAGCGCCGCAGCCCCGGTAAAACGGCCCCGGGCCTGCTCAAGCAAATCCTCGATGGCACAAGGTGCCAGCGTGAGCTTCTGCAATCCGTTCTGGTAGCGTGAAAAATTCAGCAGGTCGTTGATCAACTGCATCAAGCGCTGCATTTCTTCGTTCACGGTGTCCAGCAAATCAGCTTCGCGCGAATCCTCAGGAAACTTCGTCCGTTCGCGGAACAAGCCGAACGCCATGTGCATGCCGGTCACCGGGGTCCGCAGCTCATGGGAGGCCCGCAGGACAAACTCACTGCGCACCCGTTCGAATGCGCGCTGCTCGGTGACGTCATGCAACACCATTACAGCGCCAAGAATGTGACCCTGTGTATGACTGACCGGCGTCAGGCTATAGGTCAGCAACCTCGATTCACCATCCACCTCAACGCTCAGGTCTTCCGGTGCCCGCTCGAGCGTCCCGCCGCGTAGCACCAGCTGCAGTTGTTCATCGAGTTCGGGCCGTTCAAGTGCCGCCCCCAGCCCTTGGCCGAGACGATCGGTGTCCCAGCCCAACTGGCGTTGCGCCACTGGGTTGAGGTGCTCGAGATGACCATCGCGATCGATCATCAGCAATCCGTCGTCAATGCTGTCGAGTACGGCCTGCAATCGTTGCTGACCGGCAAGCAGCTCGTCGACATTCATCGCCTGGTGCTCGCGCAACGCCTCGGCCATGATGCCGAAACGCTTGGTCAGCTGGTTCATCTCCACGGCGGAGGACACCGGCAGGGTCACTTCGAAATTGCCTTGGCCGATGTTATCCGCAGCCTGCACCAAAGCTTCGATCGGAGCGCCAAAACGCCTGGCGATGGCATGGGCAGTAACGAACCCGATGATCAAGACCGCCAATCCCACCAATCCCAGCAAACCGGCGATCAGCAGCGCCCGCTCACGGGCCTTGCGTTCGGTGTCATTGATGTTATCCAGCGCGCGCTTGTGTTCGGTGATCAGGCCGTTGCGCAGTGCGTTGAATTTTTCAGTGAGCGCTTCTTTGCCACTCAATACCTGTGTCGGTTCACGTGCCTGGCTGTAGGCCTGAAGAAAGTCGAGGTAATCTGCCTTGGCCTGCTTGAATCCGTACAAGTCGTTGTTGCCCTCTTGTTCATGGGCGATGCCTTCGTCCAACAACTGGAGGTAATGCTGGCGGGTCGACTCAAACGCTTCAGGGTTGGGCGTTTCATTGACCATGACCATGAGCTGATCGCCCAGGGTCTGACGCAATTTCAGCCCCAGATCCAGCGTGACAAAGTTTTCGCGAACCATTGCTTCCTGAGTCGCGGCCATCTGCATCACGCTCACCAGCCCGAGCAAGAGCCCGAGCAACGCCACCGTGATCAGCGCCGAAATACTCAGGAACAGCCGGGTTCGCAGCTTCATCGCCAGTTTCATCGGACAGCGCTCACAGGTTGTACTGCTTGCGCTTGCGATACAGGGTCGAAGCGTCGATGCCAAGGGTTTTGGCCGCCTGATCCAGCGTGTCGGCCGTGGCCAGCACGGCACCGATGTGGGCTTTCTCCAGCTCATCCAGACTCAACGCAGCACCGATGCGCGGCGCATTGTTGATCGGAGTCTCGGCCATGCCCAAGTGACTGATCTCGACCCGCTCCTGTGGACAAATGATGCTCGCCCGCTCCACCACGTTACGCAGCTCGCGAATGTTGCCGGGCCAGCGGTAACCCAGCAGTGCCTCACGGGCTTCATCGCTGAAGCCTCTCGCCGGTCGGGCATACTCTTTGACGAAGCGCGCAAGAAAGCGGTCAGCCAGGTTCAGAATGTCTTCCCTGCGCTCACGCAGCGGCGGCAGGTGCAGGGTAATGACGTTCAGGCGATAGAGCAGGTCTTCACGGAAACGACCGTCGCGTACCATGTCCTCCAGGTTCAGGTTGGTCGCCGCAAGAATTCGCACATCGGCGCGGCGCGTCACTGGGTCGCCCACACGCTCGTATTCTTTGTCCTGGATGAAACGGAGCAATTTTGGTTGCAATGTCAGAGGAAAATCGCCGATCTCGTCGAGAAACAGCGTGCCTCCATCCGCTTGATTAACTCGTCCCAAGGTGCTTTCACTGGCACCCGTAAACGCGCCACGGCTGTGGCCGAAGAGCTCGCTTTCCATCAATTCCGCCGTCAGCGACGGGCAGTTGATAGTGACGCAAGACTTCTTCTGACGTTTGCTCCAACCGTGAATGGCTTGCGACAGCTCACCTTTACCAGTCCCCGACTCGCCAAGGATCAGGATGTTGGCGTCGGTGCCGGCCACTTGGCGTGCGGTCTCCAGCACGACTTTCATCGCCGGGCTATGTGAGTCCAGGCCGTCCTTGGATTTGCGCACTTCGCCTTCAAGGGCCTCAAGGCGCGCGGAGAGTTGGCGCACTTCCAGCTGCTTGGCCGTGGCCAGGCGCAATTGGTCGGGGCTGCAAGGTTTGACAAGATAGTCGGCAGCACCGGCCTGAATGGCATCGACTGCGGTGTCTACGGCGGAGTGAGCGGTGACGATCACCACGCGCATCCAGGGTGCCTGGATGCGCATCTGGGCCAAAACATCCAGGCCATTGTCTTCACCCAGGCGCAGATCGAGAAAGCACAGATCGAACACCTGGCGCTGCAACAAGGCGTCGGCCTGTGCTGCGCTGTTCGCGGTGGCGACGCTATAGCCTTCATCTTCGAGGCAATAACGGAAGGTTCGCAGAATGGCGGATTCATCATCCACCAGCAGAATGCGGCCTTGATGCTCAGTGGCTGATTCCATGTTCCTGCGCTCCATTTAATGAATGATCTTGGTTAGTCCCGGAAAAATCGGGCAAGTTGCATGGTTTATTCTGATCCATTCCAACCCTGGCAGGGTAGCTCTCTACCAGCCTGTTAGCTAATGGTCTGATTTACCTGGTTTTTTACTCAGATATCGCTTTTAAGGCGATTACCCACGTCCTTTTCTGACATCTGCGCCCTCCTCGCAATTCAAAAATTCTCAAAGTTCCCTCGATGCGATCGTGCAATACGCACGACCTTGCGCAGGACATCGTGCAGGATGCGTCCTGCGTGCTTTTCACTAACGACCTAACTACTTGATTTTAAACGATTTAATTCTACGAAAAAGCTGGCATGCAGGCTGCAATAGATAGGGTAAGCAGGGCATAAATAATCGACGCCCACTAGCAGATCACCACCAGAGTGGGAGGAGCTTCAGGATGAATCGTCAACGTGCCGCCCAATTGCGTATCTCGCCATTGCATATCCAGCAAGGCCTGTTTGCCCTTCTGGCCCTGTTGATCACGCTGATCGCAGGCCAACAGTTCCTTCTTTGGGAACAGAGCCAGCAGCCAGAGGCGCCGCACGCATCGATTCACCCGGCAACCCAGACTCATTTCAGAGCCGTCAGCAGTAACCAGGCTGACCTCGCTCCAATGCGAATGATGGACGTCGACCAGGCTCAGCCTGCGGATCAGATGCCACGTCAGGAACATTGGGTGTTCTAGGCAAACGAACTTGGCGTGATCGATGCGCCGGGAAAAGCACCACACGCACTACCTCTAATATAGAAGCGTAAGGAGAATCACCATGTTGAGCTGGGCAATTACATTCTTGATCATTGCCATCATTGCTGCGGTACTGGGCTTCGGTGGTATCGCGGGCACCGCCACGGGTATCGCCAAGATTCTCTTTGTCGTGTTCCTGGTGATGTTTATTGCTTCGTTCTTCTTTGGCCGTCGCGGTCGAGGTTGAAGATGAGCGTCACGTTTAAGACATTGGCAGCCGCCCTGCTTCTGGGCGGTAGTGCCATGGCAATCGCTGCCAATGATGGGCAGTCGCGGGTCAACGAGTTGCTGAGCGCAGACCCGCAGTACCGTGAAACCTGGACAAAAGTCGTTAAAAAGGAACAACGACTGCCGGAATGGGTGATGAACCTGTCTGGCGATGCCGAGCAAATGAATGCTGTTGAAGAAGATCACGACAAGTATCTGGTCGGGCCACTGTGCGAAACAAAGTCGACGTGCCGGACTAAACGCCTGATTGTGGCATTCAGTTTCGACAAAAAGGACGCCTACGCCATGCTGATCGAAGTGCCCGCAGGGCTGCCAGCCGACAAGTCGCCAACGCGACATGCCGACTACCGCTTCCTCGGCAAACCCGATCAAGGTATGCAGGATTTGTTGATGGAACAGCTCAAGAAAGATCCAAACTGGTACTGAGTTCGAAACACGGGAGAGGCGGCACCGCTTCTTCCCTATGCGCTACCCGAGGAAGGTAGTCGCATGACCAAGGGGTCGGGACGTTCTGACTGTTACAGGGTCGGAGTGACCTACGGGCACACGGAGTGTCTGCGCAAGGGCCGGGTCAGGAATAGCTGCGACGCAAGTTCGCCGATCCAGTGCGATTTGACGAGCTTGCGTAGAGCTTTTGCATGAAAAGTATCGTCCTAGAGCGTTCTGCTCATTCCCGGCGCTTAACGAATTCGACTCTTCGCAAAACCGTTGCGCGGTGTTTCTTTCGTGACCGTATATCGAGAAAGATCTGCTTTGCGAACGAAGTGTTTTCGCTTTGAAACGTAGGCTTTTTCCTAAGTTTTGCCCTATTCCCCCCCGCTCAAAAAATGACCAACCTCCCCTGTAATGGCCGGTTCACGGCACTTATGCCTGCCGAAATGTCGTATTCGAACCGGTTGGGACGCGAGTTTCAATTGAAAAAGCTCATGCCGATTCGGCATAGGGTAGGCGTTTACGGCATTAGACGTCGCAGCCTTGCATCGGAATAGTTGCGCCTTTTTTCGCCTGCCAGAGAGCCATACAACTCGCTCCGGGGCACCTTATACGGGGGCAGAGGCACACGACTTTTTCGCCACAAGCGTTCCAGTTCCTGCATCTGCCTGAGTCAAACGCAAGTAAGGGTAAAGATATGAAGAAGGCAAAGCTTAGCCTCGCCTGGCAGATCCTCATCGGTCTGGTATTGGGGATTGCAATCGGTGCGCTGCTCAACCATTTCAGTGCCGAAAAAGCCTGGTGGATCAGCAACGTCCTGCAACCGGCAGGCGATATCTTTATCCGTCTGATCAAGATGATCGTTATCCCGATCGTCATTTCCTCGCTGATCGTCGGCATCGCAGGCGTTGGTGACGCGAAGAAGCTTGGACGTATCGGTCTGAAGACCATCGTTTACTTCGAAATCGTCACCACCATCGCCATCGTGGTCGGTCTGGTGCTGGCCAACGTGTTCCATCCGGGCACCGGCATCGACATGAGCACTTTGGGTACGGTGGATATTTCCAAGTACCAGGCAACTGCTGCCGAGGTTCAGCACGAACACGCGTTCGTCGAAACCATCCTCAATCTGATCCCGTCGAACATCTTCGCGGCCATGTCCCGCGGCGAGATGCTGCCGATCATCTTCTTCTCCGTATTGTTCGGTCTCGGCTTGTCGAGCCTGCAGTCGGACCTGCGTGAACCGCTGGTGAAGATGTTCCAGGGCGTCTCGGAAAGCATGTTCAAAGTCACCCACATGATCATGAACTACGCCCCGATCGGCGTTTTCGCACTGATCGCGGTGACCGTGGCCAACTTCGGTTTCGCCTCCCTGCTGCCGCTGGCCAAACTGGTGATCCTGGTTTACGTCGCCATCGCCTTCTTCGCCTTCGTGGTGCTGGGCCTGATCGCCAAGGTATTCGGCTTCTCGGTGCTCAAGCTGATGCGCATCTTCAAGGATGAGCTGGTGCTGGCTTACTCCACCGCCAGTTCCGAAACCGTGCTGCCGCGCGTGATCGAGAAAATGGAAGCCTACGGCGCACCGAAAGCCATTTGCAGCTTCGTGGTGCCAACCGGTTACTCGTTCAACCTCGACGGTTCGACCCTGTACCAGAGCATCGCGGCCATCTTCATTGCTCAGCTCTACGGCATCGATCTGTCGATCAGCCAGCAACTGCTGCTGGTGCTGACCCTGATGGTCACCTCCAAAGGCATCGCCGGTGTACCGGGCGTATCCTTCGTGGTGTTGCTGGCCACCTTGGGCAGCGTCGGCATCCCGCTCGAAGGCCTGGCGTTCATCGCCGGTGTCGACCGCATCATGGACATGGCCCGTACCGCACTGAACGTGATCGGCAACGCCTTGGCCGTGCTGGTCATCTCCCGTTGGGAAGGCATGTACGACGATGCCAAGGGCCAGCGCTACTGGAACTCCCTGCCGCACTGGCGCAGCAAGGAAAAGCTGCCTGCCGGCGAAGCGTCCAGCAACTAACGCATAACCTGCGCAGATGGGCTTTTCTGTGGGAGCGAGCTTGCTCGCGATAGCGGTGGATCAGTCGACATTAATGTTGCCTGTGAGTCAGTCATCGCGAGCAAGCTCGCTCCCACAGTGAATTGAGGCCAGCCCATAGCATTGGGTGCAACAAGGTCCAATGCGGTACCAAACAAACCCCGGAGAAATCCGGGGTTTGTCGTTTCTGCACACCCCGCTATCATTCGCCGCATCTTCCGGGGGATTTGACTGATGCTTAATGGCCTTTGGCTTGGCTTCTTCATCGTGGCTGCCATTTCGGCGCTGGCGCAATGGCTGATTGGCGGAAACGCCGGGATCTTCGCGGCGATGGTGGAAAGCATCTTCGCCATGGCCAAGTTATCGGTCGAAGTCATGGTCCTGCTGTTCGGCACGCTGACGCTCTGGCTGGGCTTTCTGCGAATTGCCGAAAAAGCCGGCATCGTCGAATGGCTGGCAAAAGCGCTTGGCCCGTTGTTCCTGCGTCTGATGCCGGAAGTACCACCCGGTCACCCGGCCATCGGCCTGATCACGCTGAACTTTGCTGCCAACGGCCTGGGCCTGGACAACGCCGCCACGCCGATTGGCCTTAAAGCCATGAAAGCGCTGCAAGAGCTCAATCCCAGCGACACAATTGCGAGCAACGCTCAAATCCTGTTTTTGGTGCTCAACGCCTCTTCGCTGACCCTGCTGCCAGTGACAATCTTTATGTACCGCGCCCAGCAAGGCGCGCCCGATCCGACGCTGGTGTTTCTGCCCATCCTGCTGGCCACCAGTTGCTCGACCATCGTGGGCTTTTTGTCGGTAGCGTTCATGCAACGCCTGCGCATCTGGGACCCGGTGGTGCTCGCCTATCTGATTCCGGGTGCCTTGGCCCTTGGTGCCTTCATGGCGCTGCTGGCGACCCTCTCGGCGAGCGCTCTGGCGGGTTTGTCATCCATCCTCGGCAACCTGACGCTGTTTGGCTTGATCATGCTGTTCCTGGTGATCGGCGCGCTGCGCAAGGTGAAGGTGTACGAAGCGTTCGTCGAAGGGGCAAAAGAAGGCTTCGACGTGGCCAAGAATCTATTGCCGTACCTGGTGGCGATGCTGTGCGCGGTCGGCGTGCTGCGAGCCTCCGGGGCGCTGGACTTTGGTCTGGACGGTATCCGTCATCTGGTGGCATGGGCTGGTTGGGACACGCGCTTCGTCGACGCACTGCCAACGGCGATGGTCAAACCGTTCTCCGGCAGCGCCGCTCGGGCAATGCTGATCGAAACCATGAAGACATCGGGTGTAGACAGCTTCCCTGCGTTGGTCGCGGCGACAGTGCAGGGCAGTACGGAAACGACGTTCTATGTCCTGGCGGTGTACTTTGGCGCGGTGGGAATTCAGCGTGCGCGGCACGCGGTCGGGTGTGCGCTGCTGGCGGAGCTTGCCGGCGTACTGGGTGCTATCGGCGTTTGCTACTGGTTCTTCGGTTAACCGAAATTCCCAGTGGGAGCGGGCTTGCCCGCGATGGCGTCGTATCAGGCGACGATGATGTCGACTGATAGTCCGCTATTGCGGGCAAGCCCGCTCCCACAGGGGGTTCTGTGGTGGATTCAGGGCTTTGGCGGCGGCGCGACTTTCTGGCCTTGCTCAACCGCCCAACTCACCACCTGCGCCGTCAGCTGATCACTGGCCTGGCCAAATCCCGCCACCACCGCCGGTACCTGCACATCGCTCAACGGTTGGCGCACTTCGAAGCGACGGCTGGCGAGGATCCGCTGGTCATACCCGCGCACCAGCAACGCATCCAGACGCACGACCACACTGGCCGCCGTGCCTTGATACTCCGTCTGGAAGGCCTGCAGATTGCCGCCCAATTCCAGATCAGCCTGGAAGTTGCTGTCATCGGTGCTCAACAACGGCACCCGACCATCACGCTGGAAACCATCGAGCAGGCGATTGCGCAACAGGACCGGCGCCGGATCGCTCCAGCGTGACGCCTTGTAGCTGCTGAGCAGGTCGCCCTGAGGGATAACCGCGATGTTCGGGCTGTTCAAGGCCTGGCTGGCCTGAGGCTTGGCCAGGCGCAGCGACCAGCGTAGCGGCGCGCCGTGGCTGGCCGCTGCGCTGCCCTGGGACGCGGGCAAGCGATAGACATCGGACGGCTCGGACTTTGGCAGGATCGAACAGGAGCTGACCCAGGTGAAGCTGGCGAGGAGGGCGAGGTGCGCAAACTTCATGGCGTGAATTCCTTGTTCTTGTCATCACCCAGCAGATAACCGCTGGGGTTTGCTTGCAGGCGTTGGGAGATGGCCCGCAATGCCGTCAGGGTATCGCGCAGTTCACGCACCGCTGGCGCCAGGCCATTGAGGCCCTGCATCCCGCTGTTGAGCGAATCCTGATTGGTCGTGAGGAGGGTGTTGATGGTCGCGCTGCTTTGCTCCAGCGATTTCATCGCCTGCTCGGCGCTGCCGAACATCTGCTTGCCCTGATCATTGAGCAGGCCATTGGCGTTGCGCATCAGCGCTGACGTCTGTTCGAGCATGCCACCGGCTTGCTTGCCGACCGACGCCAGTTGCTGCATCGCCTGACGAATATCACCGCGTTGATCGGCGATGGTGCCGGTGGTTTGCTCCAGATGCTCAAGCGTCTTGCTGACGCGCTCGACGTTGTCAGGAGAAAACATCTGATTGGCGTTATGCATCAGCGCGCTCACGCCTGCCATCAAGTCATTGCTGTCGTTCATCAAGCGCGCGATGGGCGAGGGCGACGCAACAATCGTTGGCAAATGACCGTCCTTGCCCCTCAGCGTCGGGCTTTGCGGTGTGCCACCGCTGAGCTGGATGATCGACGTCCCCGTGATCCCGGTCAGCGCCAACTTGGCCTGGGTGTCCTCCTTGATCGGCGTATCACCCCCCAGGCGAATCCGCGCCAACACCCGACGCGGGTCTTTCGGGTCCAGGCGCAACGTCACCACGTCGCCAACCTTGATCCCGCTGTACTGCACCGCACTGCCCTTGGACAGGCCGCTGACCGCCTCATTGAAGACGATCTCGTAATCCTTGAACTCGGTATCGACGCTGGACTTGGCCAGCCACAGACCGAAGAGCAGGGCGCCTGCCACCACCAGCACGGTGAACAGGCCGATCAATACATGATGGGCTCGGGTTTCCATGTCAGACCTCTTTCAACTGTTGAGCGGCCGTCAGCGCCGCGCGGCCGCGAGGGCCATGGAAGTATTCGTGAATCCACGCGTCGTCGGTTTCCGACACCTTGTCGATGGCGTCCGCCACCAGCACTTTTTTCTGCGCCAGCACCGCCACACGGTCGGTGATGGTGTAGAGCGTGTCGAGGTCGTGGGTGACCAGAAACACGCTCAATCCCAAGGCATCACGCAGGGTCAGGATCAATTGATCGAACGCCGCAGCGCCAATCGGGTCGAGGCCGGCGGTAGGCTCGTCGAGAAACAGGATGTCCGGGTCCAGCGCCAGCGCCCGGGCCAGCGCCGCACGCTTGATCATGCCGCCGGACAGCGAAGCAGGGTACTTGTCGGCCGCCGACAGCGGCAGACCGGCCAATGCGAGCTTGACCGCCGCCAAATGCTCGGCGTCTTCACGGCTCAGACCGGCGTGTTCGATCAAGGGCAGGGCGACGTTTTCGGTCACGGTCAGCGAAGAGAACAGGGCGCCTTTCTGGAACAATACGCCGAAACGCCGTTCGACCAGTGAGCGCTCGTGTTCGGACAGGGTTGGCAGGTTCTTGCCAAAGACTTTCACCACCCCCTCACTGGGCTGACGCAAGCCGACGATACTGCGCAGCAACACCGATTTGCCGCTGCCGGAACCGCCGACCACGGCGAGGATTTCACCCTTGTACAAATCGAGGTCAAGGTTTTCGTGCACGCTCTGGCTGCCAAAGCGATTGCACAGGCCACGGACTTCGATCACCGCCTCGGAAGGCGCGCGCGGTTGTCGACTCACCAGCCCATCTCCATGAAAAACAATGCGGCCACGGCGTCGAGCACGATCACCACGAAAATCGACTGCACCACGCTCGACGTGGTGTGCGCACCGACAGATTCAGCACTGCCGCTGACTTTGAAGCCTTCAAGACAACCAATCGAGGCAATCAGGAAGGCGAAGATCGGCGCTTTGACGATCCCCACCAGAAAGTGCTGAACGCCAATGTCCGATTGCAGCAGCGAAAGGAACATCGCCGGCGAGATATCCAGCGACACGGCGCACACCACACCGCCACCGACAATGCCTGAGAGCATCGCCAGAAAAGTCAGCATCGGTAGCGAAAACAGCAAGGCCAATACGCGCGGCACCACCAGCAACTCCACTGGGTCGAGACCCAGCGTGCGGATGGCGTCGATTTCTTCATTGGCTTTCATCGAGCCGATCTGCGCAGTGAACGCACTGGCGGTGCGCCCGGCCATCAGGATCGCGGTCAGCAATACACCGAATTCGCGCAGGAAGGAGAAGGCCACGAGGTCCACGGTGAAAATGCTGGCGCCGAAACTGGCCAACACCGTAGCCCCAAGAAACGCCACCACGGCGCCGACCAGAAAGGTCAACAGGGCAACGATGGGCGCGGCGTCGAGGCCGGTCTGTTCGATGTGCGCGACCATCGGCGTGATACGCCAGCGCGCGGGGCGAAACAGATTGCGCGCGATGGTTTCAAGAATCAGGCCGACGAAACCCAGCAGTTGCAGGGTGTCCTGCCAGACCGCATCGACGGCGCGACCAATGCGTGTCAGCAGTTGAATGCCGACGCTGATTTCCGGTTCCTTGAGCGGCACGCAGAAATCGGTGAGCGAGCAATAAACCGTCTGCAACAAGGCACGGTCGGCAGAGGAAAGCGTGCAATCGGGATGCTCGGCGGACCGGCCCAGGCGCTCGGAGCCGAGTAATTCCACCAGCAGCGATGCCCCGGCAGTGTCGAGGGCACCGAGGCCGTTGAGGTCGATGTGCGTGCTGTCGTCGTACTGGCCACGGAGCTTTTCGCTCAGTTGCTTGAGATCGGCGTAATGGGCGAGCGTCCAGTCACCCGTAACCCGCAGTTGAGCAGGGGAGTGAGAGGCGTCTAGTCGGGCATTGCCGGCCATTGTGCTACTGGTCATAAGCTCCGTGCTTGTTCGGCTGATACGCAGGTCTACGTAATAGCACGAACCGGATTAGTTTTCTTTGATCGGTGTGCTGTCCGTGATCTCGAAGCGCAGCACCCCGATCAACTGGCCGTCTTCGGTCAGCACCCGAACCTGCCATTTACCCGCCGGGTTGCCAGGGAAGTTCTGCTTGTGGGTCCAGGCCCGATAGCCTTCCTTTCGCCCGCCGTGGATGTCCAGGGCGATGCGGTCGACCTCTTTGCCGTTGAACATCCACACGTGATAAATCCGTTCATCCAGACCGCGTGGAGCGTTGATCGCGGTGTAGGCGTACAGGCCATCTCCGCGGATCTGCTCGGCGCTGACCTCATCAAGGCTCTTGCCTGGCGTGCGGTCTTGCAGCTGCGTGCTGATCGCCACGTCGGTCATCCACAGCGTCGCCGGCGGCACCCACGAACGCAGCACCCAGCCAACGCCACCGATGCCCACGGTAATGCTCAGAATCGCCAACGCGTTGCGCACGGTCCGTATCGGGAAAATCGACGCCAGGCTCGGGAACGACAGCACGACGGAGATACCCAGCGCCAGTTTGAAACTCTGGGAGGTGGTCAGGTGCATGATGACGGGCAGGGCGGTGAGCAGCGCAGCAAACAGCGTCAGGGTGTGCAGCGCCAGGAACGCCCAGCGTCGGGGCGCCAGCCATTTGTAGTAGAGCGGGTCGATGATGGAAATCAGCGCCGCAATCCCCAGCATCCCGGTAAAAAACAACTGACCGCTGTTCCAGGTGGTGGTGATGAAAAAGAATGGCAGGACGAAGAACAGACTTTCCTGGTGGATCATCTGCGTCGCGTAGCGCAGCAAAGGCTGGGGGATTTCGCGTTTGAAGATTCTGGTGAAGAGCTGGGTCAGGCTGTTTTCCAACATCAGCCAGATCCAGCTGAGCACCATGATGATGGTGATCCACGTCGCCAGGCTCTGTTGGCGATCCACCAGAATGAAACTGCCGACCCCGGAGATAAAACCGCCGAGCGCAATGACGCCTGGATAGCGCTTCATCAATTCCAGGATGCGCTGTACGAATAGGGTCAGAGTCGGCATTCGGCGATTCACAATAGTCGTGGGAAAAATCCTCGACAGACTACCGCCCGCGGGGCGGTGTGGCGAGGTTCGCAATCCAGACCCGCCCCCCCTTGTAGCCACCGCCGAAGGCAGCGGTTATTCGGTTGGTGGAGCCCTTCGGTGCATGCGCCAGCCCAGCACCATCAACACGATAAGGCCAAACACGCCGGCAATCGCCCACATCAACTGGTCATAGCTCATCAGTGGCTTCTCGATCCGCAAGTAGCCCGGCTGCATCAGCAACTCACGCATCGCTTTGTTCGCTTCTTCCAGCGTCACGCCTTGCAGCTCCTTGGCCGGGTCAGCGAAACGTCCGTCCTCGTAGTCTCCCAGCGCACTCCAATAGTAATCGGCCAGTGCGCTGTTTCCTTGAACGGCCCAGGCCTGGCGAGCGATCGCGGCCTGTTTCAGCCGGTTGAAGGTGTTAGCGTTCAGGCCGTCCCTGAGCATTCCGGCCTTCAAGTCTTCCAGCACTTGTTTGGCTTCAGGCACGTCGTCGCGTTCCAGGTCTGCGTTCAGGCTCATGAAACCCACCCCGCCAAACAGCTCGCGCTCAGCGGAAGGGCCATAAGACAAACTGTGGCCCAGGCGCAATTTGCGATAGAGCGCCCAGTCCAGATACTCCTTGAGCAAATCGAAGGTTTCGTCATGCAGGTCCTCCAGCACCGGCTCCGGAACCAGCCAGTGCAGCTTGGCGCCCCCCCCGACGAACCCATTGTTCAGCGTTCGCTCGTGGGCAGCACTGGCCTGGATTTGCGGCAGGGCCAAGTGATCGGTCGGGTCGACAGCCGCAAGTTCGCCATACGAGCGCTCCAGATAGGCTGGCAACAGGCGGTCGAGTTCGCCAACGACGATCAGCGTCATGTTGTTGGGCGCATACCAGGCCTTGCGCACTTTCTCCAACTGTTCACGGGTCAGGTGATCGACTTGGGCCCGCTCCGGGCATTTGAGGCCCAGTTCCACCGCCAGTTGATTACTCGCCGTGTGGCCCAGGTCCTGACGATCCAGCCAACGTTGCAGGTGCGAGTAATGGCCGCCGTCTTCGCGCTCGACCACCAGTTTGGCCGCGTTGATGGCGTTGTCATCGATTCGGGTCTGAGTCAGGAGCGCCAGCAGCAGGTCGAGGACCTTGCGCTGATTTTTCGCCGGGGCTTCGATGGTGAATGTGGTGTCGGCGTTGCTGGTGAAAGCGTTCCACTCACCGCCCAATGCCTGCATGCGTTCTTCCAGACCGCCTTCGCCGGTGGCATCGATGCCGCTGAACAGCAAATGCTCAAGCAGATGCGGCAGCTCCTTGTCGGCGCAGCTGAAATCATCCAGGCCAACGCCGACCACCAGACGTATCGCCACATGCCCGCGCTCGGTGCCGGGCTTGAGCAGCAATTGCAGGCCGTTGGGCAGCGTATAGCCTTCGACCTGAAAGCGATCCAGGGCAAACGACGGCAATGAACCCAGCAAAAGAAAGGCGAACAACAGACAACGCATAAAAGGCTTCCAGGCAACCAATCGGAGATCCGTGTCGTCCTTCAGGCCGCTATCGCGGGTTGCCCACGAAGACGGCCTTGAGGCTGAACCACTGTAACTGACTGACCACACTGCCAGACGTTCAAGGCGAATGCGTAATGTCAGCCAAATCGTCGACGACGAGTGCGCCAGTGTCAGACGTTTCCAGCACCACATAAGCGCTGCTGCAGAACAACGAATTCCAGCGCTTCATGTCGGAAATCAGTTCCAGGTGTAACGAACTGGTCTCGATACTTTGTACGATCTTACGTTGCAACCGGCTGACATGCGCATGGGCCAGGCGGCGTTCCTGTGCGCGAAAGCGACGTTTCTCACGCAGTAACTGGCGGGCACTTTCCTTGTCGGCACTGAGGAACACCGACAACCCCAAGCGCAGGTTAGAGATTAGCTGAGTGTGCAATCCCGCAAGCTCTTCCAGGCCGACCTCGGAAAAAGACCGGCGCTGCGAGGTTTTCTGCTGCTGGACCTTGCGCAACATGCGCTCGATCAGATCGCTGGCAAGTTTGAGGTTGATCGCCAGTTCGATGATTTCTGCCCAGCGCCGACTGTCTTGATCGCTGAGGTCCTCACGAGGCATCTGCGCCAGATAGAGCTTGATCGCACTGTAGAGCGCTTCGACATCATCGGTCAGCCGTCGCATTTCCTGGGTGATAGCGCTCTGTTTACCGCGCAGCACGTCGAGCATGGCTTCAAGCATGTTGTCGATCAGATCGCCAATGCGCAGGGTTTCCCGGGCGGCGTTGGCCAGTGCCAGGCTCGGCGTGACCAGGGCCGTGAGATCAAGGTGCCGCGGTTTGGCCGTGCCGTTGAGTTCCGGGCGCTCCGGCAGCAGCCACGCACAAAGCCTGGCCATCGGGCCGACGCTGGGCAACAGGATCAGGCATCGCGCGGTGTTGTAGAGCAGGTGGAAGCCAATGACCATTTCCTGAGGGCTGAAATCCAGGCTGTCGATCCAGTGCACCAGCGGATCGAGTACCGGAATAATCAGCAGCAGGCCGATCAGCTTGTACAACAGGCTGCCCAGCGCCACCTGACGGCCGGCGGCGTTTTGCATGCTGGTGCTGAGGAACGCCAGGATCCCGCTGCCGATATTGGCACCAATCACCAGACCAATAGCCACTGGCAGACTGATCACCCCAGCGCCGGCCAGCGTTGCCGTCAGCAGGACGGCGGCCAGGCTGGAATAGGAGATCATCGCGAACATCGCGCCAACCAGGGCATCGAGCAGAATGTCGCCAGTCAGTGAGGCGAAAATCACCTTCACGCCCTGCGCATGAGTGATGGGCGCGGCAGATTCGACAATCAATTGCAGCGCCAGAATGATCAGGCCCAAGCCAATACCGACGCGGCCCATCTGCCCCAGCCGCGTCTGTTTGCGTGACAGAAAGAAAATCACCCCGAGGAAGATCAGCAACGGCGACAGCCACGACAAGTCGAACGTCAGCACCCTCGCCATCAGCGCCGTGCCGACGTCGGCGCCGAGCATGGTCGCCAGGGCCGGCGTCAGCGCCATCAGGCCTTGGCCAACAAAGGAAGTGACGAGCATGGCGGTGGCGTTACTGCTCTGGACCATCGCGGTCACGACGATCCCGGAGATGAATGCCAGCCAGCGTTTGGACATGTTCTGGCCGATGACATGGCGCAGATTGGAGCCGTAGACCCGCAAGATGCCGGTTCGGACGATGTGCGTGCCCCAGATCAACAAGGCCACGGCGGATAACAAATTGAGCAGGGTGAGCATAAGGGCCCCCTGTGGTGGTAGCGCCCCAGAGGGGCAAGTTGACGGTGCCGCGCGACGTTCTACGTTCTGTACTTAAGCTGTAGTTGGCTAACGGTCTGCGCGCCAGCATCGCACAGCTAAAGAAGCGATTGAAACAAAACTGTCATGAAAACAGGTTGATGCGGATGTGAAAAAGGGGCCGGAGGTTTCAGCCATCATATGCATAGGTGCTTCAATGCCAGGCCTGTGATGAGAGAACATGCTCCCGCGTGGCTGCGCAGCAGTCTTAACATTGAAAGAGTGTTCAATCGCTGAAGTGATCTTCTCCTAGCCCCACATCGATCAGATACCTGGCTGTCTCGGGGTTTCTTTCGTCGCAGCGGGCATAGCATTTAATGTGAAGGATCAAGCTGTACTTGTGCGGAATTAACAGAATGAGGCCATCCGGTTGATCAAAAAGTTTGGCCTGAAGTCGCTGTTTGTCTTCTGCGCTTTCTGTTCTCAGCCAATCGTTGCCTTCCACCGCCTCCGGACTCCAACCGGCCTGTCTAAACATATTTTGCAGGTTTTGAAAAAGCTCTACAGCTTGCCCAAAAGGCAAAGTTTCCAGCATCGGAGAAGTGGATAGGGTTATCGCTTTGAATTCGGACCACCCAATCGCACCAAACTTTGTCGCAGGCAATGTGAATCCATGTTGATTATCATCAAACGTGATAATTACTGGCTTGCTGATCCAGGTCGAGCTTGGATGGGGTGGGTCGCTGGGATAGACAGCGGTTTCGTTCTTTACAGGAAATGTCGAATCGCGCACCACATCGTCGTAACTTTTACCAATGTGGAAGGAAATTTGTTCCGGACCACGGCTGAAATAAAAAGCTGCAGTTACCGTCACCAACGCAACAGCGGTAGAAAATAAGTAGATATTTCGCTTCCGCATCACTTGATGCCCCCGCCGCGTGCAATGTCAGCAATGGACTGTTTTAACTTTGCTCGAGAGGCTGGCTCATTAAGCAACATGTCAAACTGAGTGGCGGCACGCAGGACAAACTCCATCCTTTGGTTCTTGTCGGCGAGGTTGGCAAGCGGATTACTACCGAAAGCAACCTTCCTGTTGTCAGGCGCTTTGCATTGACTAGCTAGGGTAAGCTGGATTTCCTCAGCTGCCCCAGGCAACAAACCTGTTACGACTGAAATGACATCGCCTCCATGAGTGCCCCGCATGAGCATCGCGAAGTGATTTTCGTCGTACATTGCTGGTTGAAGGATATTTACTTGTTCATGAGTTGCCATCCGCTCGACGCTATCCTTGATCTTTCCTTCGTCGATGGCTTTGAACGTTGCGTAGATCTCCGGGCTGTCCGCACCAAACTCCACCTTCCCTGCAATCGGCCACATCACGTCTTTCACAATGCCACGACGGCTCTTCAAGCACTTCTCCATTTCCTTATAGCCCCGCACCATAAAAAACCGATGCAACGGATAAACATCCAGAAATAGCGAGGTGTTACCAAGGGCCAGCATTTCATACACGTAGTCCAACTGCTGCTGAACAGCGGAACGGGAGTTGTCGCCGAAGGTAATATCCTCAGTGGGAAGAGGATTGGCCGCTTTGGCGTTCGCTAATTCTTTCTCGATTTCAGGATCAGTCTTACTGAGCTTGAACCCGAAACCTTCAAAAATGGTTTCCGATTTACCTGTCCGCAACTTCTCCTGCGCAGCCTTCTGCGCCGCAATAGCCGTTTGCAATTTAGTGGCATGAATCAACCCACACCCCACCTGCTTCGAAGCAAACGCCGCCAACCCCGCCCACTGAAACCGGTTATCCGCCAACCACAACTGCGCGTAGGCCGCGTTGATCTTGCGGTTGCGAGCTTGCGGGTCGGCAATCAACACGCCGCCCGGTGCGACCCATTCTTCGGCTTCTTTCTGAAACCTGCGCCACAGACAGTTACAGGTCAGCAATGGCACTTCGACACGGGTTTTCGGGTTGGGGCCACCCTTGGTGGTTTCGCGCTTGCAGACGGGGAGTTCGCAGGTGCTGTCCCATAGTTTCTTCATGTCCAGGTCGTCTGGGGCCATGCATTGTCCGGTCATTTCATTCTTCCTTGAGGGTCAGACGGTCCAGCGAACGACGGCGAGGTCGGGTTGCAGGGTGACAACGCTTTGGGTCATGCCCTCAGCGTTGGTCTGGCCTTTGACGATGCGGCCTTCGGCGGTTTCGATTTCGTAGTCTTGTTGGGCAATCGGTTCGCCATTGCCAGCACTGACGGCTTTGAATTCGACCAGGGGTTGGCCAATGATCGGCAGGGGCGGAATGAAGGGCGCGGGGGTGTGAGAGCTGCCAATGATAACGTTGCCGGAACCGCCGATCACTACGCCACCATGGCTCGTGGTGCTGTCGAGGGTCATGGCGTTCAGGCCGTTGATGAACACCGTCGAAGAAAATCCGCCGTTCAAAGTCTGGCCGCAGGTGCATTTGTCGCTGACCCGAGCGGCCGCAAGACCGTTGAAAAAGACATCGGGAGAACCGCTGGCAATCGGGTTGGTGCCGTGGCCGGGGAGGGGGCAGGTGGTGGGGTCGGTGAGACGTGCAGCCGGTTTTCCTGACATATGCATTCCTTGTCATTGTCGTTTGAAGCGAGCGAGGGACGCTAACCACCATAGCTCGGTGAGTCAACCGTTGAACAATCGTCGTGAAGAATTCGCAATCGAGTGCTGGATAAACTGAATCCGCCAGGGCAATCCCAGCGCAAAAAAATGTGGGAGCGAGCTTGCTCGCGATAGCGGCCTCTCAGTCAACATCAATGTTGAATGTAATGGCCCTATCGCGAGCAAGCTCGCTCCCACAGGTTTTGTGCACTGACTGACACCAGCCAGTGCACGGGTTCGGATTATTGCCCCGGAATGTCCTTGCGCAGTTTCACCGGCTCCTGCTGCTTTTTCTTCGCCATCGCGGTGCGCATCTTGATGTTGATCGCTTCAACCGCCAGCGAGAACGCCATGGCGAAGTAGACGTAGCCTTTTGGCACGTGCACGTCGAACGACTCGGCAATCAGCACCGTACCGACGATCAACAGGAACGACAGCGCCAGCATCTTCAACGACGGGTGCTTGTCGATGAACGCGCTGATGGTGCCGGACGCCCACATCATCACCAGCACGGCAACGATGATCGCCGCGACCATGACCGGAACGTAGGAGACCATGCCGACAGCGGTGATCACCGAGTCCAGCGAGAACACGATGTCGATGATCGCGATCTGAATGATGGTGTAGAAGAAGTTGCCGCCCTTGCCGCCCGGCTCCTCATTGCTTTCGTCTTCGCCTTCGAGCGCGTGGTACATCTCTTGCGAGCTCTTCCACAACAGGAACAGGCCACCGAAGAACAGGATCAGGTCACGCCCGGAAATGCCTTGGCCAAACACTTCGAACAGGTCGGCGGTCAGGCGCATGACCCAGGTGATCGACAGCAGCAACAGGATCCGCGTGACCATGGCCAGCGCCAGGCCGAAAATCCGCGTGCGCTGTTGCATGTGTTTGGGCATGCGGCTGACCAGGATCGAAATCATGATGATGTTATCGATACCCAGGACGATTTCCAGGGCGGTCAGGGTAAAGAAGGCAACCCAGATTTCAGGGTTGGTCAGCCATTCCATGTGTATTCCTTTGAGCGAGTGTTAAACCATAAAGGGCCCGGGCTTCAAACCGCAAAGCCTGGACCCGATACGGTGAGTCTTGGGCTTATAGAGTGCTGAACAGCGGAAAGATCCCCATCAGCAATGCTGCAACCAGTATGCACATGCAGACCAGCACCGCCCATTTCAGGGTGAAGCGCTGATGGTCACCAAAATCGATACCGGCCAGGGCCACCAACAGATAGGTCGACGGTACCAGCGGGCTCAACAAGTGGACGGGCTGACCAACAATCGAGGCACGTGCCATTTCAACCGCGGTTATACCGTAGTGACTGGCTGCTTCGGCAAGTACCGGTAACACGCCGTAATAAAATGCGTCGTTCGACATGAAAAACGTAAACGGCATGCTCACCAGCGCGGTGATCACGGCCAGGTACGGGCCGAGGAAATCCGGGATAACCGCCAGCAG
The DNA here is from genome assembly GCF_949767865.1 of Pseudomonas sp. IT-P294. Classification (NCBI taxonomy): domain Bacteria; kingdom Pseudomonadati; phylum Pseudomonadota; class Gammaproteobacteria; order Pseudomonadales; family Pseudomonadaceae; genus Pseudomonas; species Pseudomonas sp. IT-P294. The sequence goes on from NZ_CATKQW010000022.1 coordinate 86,156, forward strand.
GCTTTTCGACATGGCGTCGACCATGCCGGTGCCCGAAAGGATACCGGTGAAGATACCGGCAGCGAAGATCAAACCGACTACCGCCAGCACGCTACCGGCATGGGCCGCGACGCGGTCTTTCTGCTGTTGCAGGCATGGATAGTTGACGATCATCGCGATACTGAACGCCACCATGAACAGCACGGGCAGCGGCAACAGGCCGGCAATCAGGGTGCACATCAATGCGAACGTCAGGGCACCGTTGAACCAGATCAGCTTTGGACGACGGGCATCCGGGAACTGCGAAACGCTGATTTCACTGTGGTCGACTTCTTCGCCCACCAGGTGCAGTTCACCCAGACGCGCACGTTCACGTTTGCCGTAGAAGTAGGCGATCAGGAGGATGGCCACCACGCCGGCGGCCATTGCCGGAATCATCGGCACGAAGATGTCGGAAGGGTCCACATGCAGCGCACTGGCCGCACGGGCCGTCGGGCCGCCCCATGGGGTCATGTTCATCACGCCACCGGCGAGAATGATCAGACCGGCCATGATTCGCGGGCTCATGCCGATGCGGCTGTAGAGCGGCAACATGGCCGCCACGCAGATCATGTAAGTGGTCGCGCCGTCACCATCGAGGGAGACGACGAGCGCCAGTACGGCGGTGCCGACCGAAACTTTCAACGGGTCGCCCTTGACCAGTTTGAGGATCTTGCGCACAGCCGGGTCGAACAGGCCGGAGTCGATCATCAGGGCGAAATACAGAATGGCGAACATCAGCATCACGCCGGTCGGCGCGAGTTTGGTGATGCCTTCGAGCATCATCGGGCCGATCTTCGGCGCAAAACCACCGAACAGCGCGAAAACGATCGGGATGATGATCAGGGCGATCAGCGCGGACAGGCGCTTGGTCATGATCAGGAACATGAACGTGATGACCATGGCAAAGCCAAGGAAAGTCAGCATAGGAGTACTCCAGGCATAGCGCGGCTAGGGAATGGGCGAACCGGGTGGGGTCAGCGCAGAACGGGAAGCGCGAGGCGTATGGACGGAGTGACAGCGAAGCGGCGGGTAGCAAAGGACATCAGGATCACCATTGTTGTTGTTAAATGGACCGTGCGAGCAATCAAACACGCGCGTTGGCCAACCGGTCTGTTGCCGGCAGTGGGGGCGATCCTAATCGGGGAAGCTTTCAGCCAGCTTTCGCCGACGAAAGCATTGACCGGATGCGCAACCGGTCGTCGGACAGGGCTTATGTCCCGGAATACGGGACAGGAGGAGAAAAATGGATGACATTCATTCGGGCGGCTGTCACTGCGGACATCTGCGCTATCAATTCAACGGGCCGCTGCACGACATCGCCCACTGCCATTGTTCAATTTGCCGGCGGGTCAGCGGCGGGATCGTGACCACCTGGATCACCGTGCCCTCATCGGCGTTCCAATGGATGAAAGGGACGCCGGCGCAGTACGCGTCCTCGACCAGCTGCGTACGCTATTTCTGCCCAACGTGTGGGGCGCAACTGGCACTGGTATCACGCCTCAGCCCGGAAACTATCGACGTGACCATCGCCACCTTCGACCACCCGGAGCAAGCACCGGCCGAGCGGCACATCTGGACGGACAGCCAATTGCCCTGGCTGCACCTGGACGAACACTTGCCCGGCGAAGCGCAAGAAAGCCTCTGATCAAAAAACGGACAGGTCCAGCGGACGGACCGCGCCCATCCAGATCGCGTGCTCGGTATGGTCCAGCAAGTCGTCACCCGTGTCAGGGTGCAGGAACACCACCAACCCCTGGCGATTGAGCGCCAGCCAGGGCAGCACGTCGCCGAGCAATTCCGGGCCAAACGCCAGCTGGCAGCTCCAGTCCGGGTGCGGACCGACGGGGCGCTCATGCACGCGCCCCATCTTCAACGGGAACAGTTGCGCCGCTCGCTCACAGACATCCCGCGCCCGCTCGATGCTGTCGGCGTCAAAATAGACATGGGCGTGATAACCCTTGATCTGCTGCATCTCAATCCCTCTGAAACCCTTTCGAACCCTCACCGTTCCCCACAGGTCACACGCCATATACGTAGAAAACAAGGAATCAGCCATGAAAAATGCCGAAACCCCCGTAGTGAAAGTGGTGCTCTATGGTGCCATGAGTAGCCTGGGCAGTGCGCTGATGGCTGAAATGCTGCGACGCCAGCATGAAGTCATCGCGATTCTGGACGACCTGACGGCGCTCGCGCCTCGCCCGGGTTTGCGCACCAAGACCGGTGACCTGTTTGAGGCTGAACGGGTGAAGCAAAGCGTTGCAGGCAGTTCAGCGGTTATCTGTTTGCTCGACGCGCCAGGGCTGCCGTTCAACAGCGACAGTGTGGAAAAGACCATCGTCCCGGGCCCAGTCGAGCAAGTGCTGGCCGTGGATGCGCTGATCGACGGTATGCAGGCTGCGAGTATTTCCCGGCTGTTTCTGGTGGGAGATTTCGAAGTACTGGACGATCTTGAGACTGAAGATCGCCTGCAACGCCATGCCGCCGAAGAGATCCGCGAAGCACTGCAAAGCAGTGCATTGCACTGGACGCTGGTGAACGCGCCGCGTGGGGTGCCCGGACTGACCATCGAACATTTCAGCCACGTCAGCAGCAGCCTGGAACCGGGCCTGGCCGAACCGCTTGAACGGTTGAACCGCGTCGCCGTCGGCATTGCCGATGAGCTTCAGCTGAACCTGCACGTTCGCGAGCACGTCAATTTCGTCGCGGTGGACGCTAAACAGCGATAGACGGCAACGCCAGGCCGGTAAGCGATTGCGCACTGCTGGCTTGCTCCGCCATCAACCAATCGACAAATTGTTGAATCAACGCCCCCCGCCGTTTGCGTTGAGGCAACACCACGTAATAGCCGAGCCTGGAAATCACCGTGTCTGCAATCGGCCGGCACAACAAACCTTGTGCCAGCAAGTTATCCACAAGGTGACGCCAGCCGATCGCCACGCCTTGGCCGCCAATCGCGGCCTGAATCAACAGCGTGTAATTATCGAAACGCAATTGCCCCGGCGCAGGCGCTGAAGTGATGCCCAGCTCGCGAAACACGCCGCTCCAATCGAACCAGTTACTGCTGTTTTCTCCGCGCAAATGCAGCAGCGGAAATTCCAGCAATGATTGAGCGGGCAAGGGCAGGGGACGATCCTTCAACAACAGCGGGCTGCACACCGGAAACACTTCTTCGCTGAACAACCAATGGCTTTCGCCCTGTTTGAAGCGCCCGTCGCCGAACAGCACCGCCACGTCGATATCGGTGCGCAGCATGTTGTGGTTGCGCTCGCTGGTGACCAGGCTCACATCCACTTGAGGATTGGCGGCATGAAAGCGGTGTAATCGCGGCATCAGCCAATACGCGGCAAAAGCGAAGTCGGTGGCGACCTGCAAAACCTCGTGTTGCTGTTGTGCGGTTATCGCGCTCAATCCTGCGTCGATATTCTGCAAACCGAGCTGAACCTGCTCGAAAAGAATGGCCCCGGCTTCCGTAAGTTCAATACCGCGATAGATACGGTCGAACAGCCGTGTGCCGAGTTGTTCTTCCAACCGCTTGATCTGCTGGCTGATGGCCGGTTGCGTGGTGCCAAGCTCCACGGCGGCCGCGGTGAAACTTCGCTGACGGGCGGCGGATTCAAAAGCGCGAAGCAAATCCAGCGACAAATCACCAAGGGCGTCATACATAAGCTCTGCTTATCCTAGTCATTGCCGTGCATGGGCTTTACCACAACAAGCATGGACTCCATGCTCGATTGCAGCACTCTCGCATAAATATTCACTATGGAATGCCGCGATCACATGAAGCGCAAGAATATTCTTTTCATCATGGCCGATCAGATGGCCGCGCCAATGTTGCCGTTCTACGGCCCTTCGCCCATCAAACTGCCTAATTTGAGCCGCCTCGCCGCCGAAGGCGTGGTGTTCGACGCTGCCTATTGCAACAGCCCGCTGTGCGCGCCATCGCGCTTCACGCTGGTCAGCGGTCAATTGCCGAGCAAGATCGGCGCTTACGACAACGCGGCTGATTTTCCCGCCGATGTACCGACCTATGCCCACTACCTGCGTCGCCTCGGCTACCGCACCGCGCTCTCGGGCAAGATGCACTTTTGCGGCCCGGACCAACTCCACGGTTATGAAGAACGTTTGACCAGCGACATTTACCCGGCCGACTACGGTTGGGCCGTGAATTGGGATGAACCGGACGTCCGTCCGACCTGGTATCACAACATGTCGTCGGTGCTGCAAGCCGGGCCGTGCGTGCGCACCAATCAGCTGGATTTCGATGAAGAGGTGGTGTTCAAGGCCCAGCAATACCTGTTCGATCACATCCGTGAGGATGGCGATCAGCCGTTTTGCCTGACCGTGTCGATGACACACCCACACGACCCGTACACCATTCCCAAGGCTTTCTGGGACCTGTACGACGATGCCGACATCCCGTTGCCTGAAACACCTGCGCAGGCCGAGCTCGACCCGCACTCTCAGCGCTTGCTCAAGGTTTACGACCTGTGGGACAAGCCGCTGCCTGTGGATAAGATTCGCGACGCGCGACGCGCTTACTTCGGTGCTTGCAGTTATATCGACAGCAACGTCGGCAAACTCCTGCAAACACTCGAAGAAACGGGGTTGATTGATGACACGATCATTGTCTTCTCTGGCGATCACGGCGACATGCTTGGCGAGCGCGGCCTCTGGTACAAAATGCATTGGTTCGAAATGGCCGCGCGAGTGCCTTTGCTGATCAGTGCGCCGGGGCAATTCGGGGCTGGCCGGGTCAGCGCGTCCGTTTCCACCGCTGACCTGCTGCCCACCTTCGTGGAACTGGCCGGCGGTTCGCTGGAGCCAGGCCTGCCGCTGGACGGCCGCTCGCTGGTACCGCATCTGCAAGGGCAGGGCGGTCACGACGAAGTGTTCGGCGAATACATGGCCGAGGGCACCATCAGTCCTTTGATGATGATTCGTCGCGGCGCCTACAAATTCATCTACAGCGAAGTCGACCCTTGCCTACTCTTCGACGTACACAATGACCCGCGCGAGCAAGAAGAACTCAGCCAATCGCCGCAGCATCGGCAGCTGTTCGAGGATTTTCTCGCCCAAGCCCGTGCCAAATGGGACATCCCGGCCATTCACCAACAGGTGCTCGCCAGCCAGCGACGCCGGCGTTTCGTCGCCGATGCGTTGACCATCGGCAAGCTGAAGAGCTGGGATCACCAGCCGCTGGTGGACGCCAGTCAGCAGTACATGCGCAACCACATCGACCTCGATGACCTGGAGCGCAAAGCACGTTATCCACAACCCTGCCAAAACCAATAATGTTAAGGGGAAGTCCATGCAAAAGTTATCCACAGTACTGACGGTCGGGCTTTTGGCTCTGGGCAGCGCATCGGTCTACGCCGACCAAAGCTGCGACACGGTGAAAATGGCCGACCCTGGCTGGAGCGACATCGCCGCGACCAACGCCATCACCGGGTTTCTGCTGGACGGCATGGGCTACAAGGCCAAGGTCGATACCCTTGCGGTGCCGATCACCTTTGGCGGGTTGAAGGATGGCCAGGTGGATGTGTTCCTGGGTAACTGGATGCCGGCGCAGCAGGGGTTCTACGACAAGTTCGTGGCCACCGGCGATGTCACGCAACTCGCCAAGAACCTCGACGGCACCGAGTTCACGCTGGCAGTCCCGGATTACGTGTGGGACGCGGGTGTGCATAACTTTTCCGACCTGAACAAGTTTGCCGACAAGTTCGACAAGAAGATCTACGGCATCGGCTCCGGCGCCCCGGCGAACATTTCGCTGCAAGAGATCATCAAGAAGAATGATTTCGACATGGGTCAATGGAAATTGGTCGAATCCAGCGAGCAGGCGATGCTCGCCGAAGTGTCTCGCGCGGTGAAGAAACAGAAATTCGTGACCTTCCTCGGCTGGACCCCGCACCCGATGAACGTGCAGTTGAAAATGCATTACCTGAAGGGCGGCGAGAAGTATTTCGGCGACACTGGCAGCGTCCACACGCTGACGCGCAAAGGTTATGCACAGGCCTGTCCGAACGTTGGCAAGTTACTGACGAACCTGAGTTTCACTCAGGAGATGGAAAACAGCATCATGGCCGAGGTGGTGAACAAGAAAGTCAGCAATGCCGATGCGGCCAAAGCGTGGATCAAGGCGAACCCGGCCGTGCTCGACAAGTGGCTTGACGGCGTGAAGACCGTGGATGGAAAGGATGCGTTGACGGCAGTAAAAGCCAAGCTTTAACCCCAGCCGCTGATCGTTCCCACGTCGAGGCGTCGAACCGTCTGCGTGGGAATGCATCCCGTGACGCTCCGCGTCACATTCCGAAGCAGACGCAGAGCGTCCATGGCGGCATTCCGACGCAGAGCGTGGGAACGATCAGTCGGTTCGACGCCACGACGTGGGAACGATCTTTGTCTGGTGCTGATACCCTTACGTAAACTCCCATCCGAGAGGATCCATGGCCTTTCCCAGCCGCCATTCACTCTTCCCCTTCCTTTCCTGGTTGCCCCGGCAAACCCGCGCCAGTGTCGGCCGCGACCTGATCGTCGGCCTCAGTGGCGCCATTCTCGCGTTGCCGCAATCCATTGCCTACGCACTGATCGCCGGTCTCCCGCCCGAATACGGCCTCTATGCCGCGATCATCCCGGTGTTGATCGCCTGCCTGTGGGGTTCGTCGTGGCATTTGATCTGCGGTCCGACGGCGGCCATTTCCATTGTCCTGTACGCGAGCGTCAGCCCACTGGCGGTTCCAGCGACACAGGATTACGTGACATTGATCCTGTTGCTGACCTTTCTGGCCGGTATTTTCCAGTGGCTCCTGGGTTTGCTGCGGTTTGGCGCACTGGTGAATTTCGTCTCGCACTCGGTGGTGCTGGGTTTCACCCTCGGCGCGGCGGTGGTGATTGCCATCGGCCAACTGCCGAACCTGCTGGGGCTGGACCTGCCCAATCAAGCCACGGCGTTAAATAGCCTGACGATGCTGTTGAGTCATCTCGGCGCGATGGACAAGCCTTCACTGGTACTGGGCGTGGCGACGGTCGTGGTGGGCGTGATCCTGAAAATGCTGCTGCCACGCTGGCCGACACTGCTGATCACCTTGGTGTTGAGCGGACTGCTGGTGTGGGTTTGGCCATCGATGTTCGGTCATGTGAAATTGGTCAGCGCGTTTGTCGGGCGACTGCCGCCGTTCAGCCCGCTGCCGCTGGACCTGGATCTTATCCTGCGCCTGCTGCCCAGCGCCGTGGCCGTCGGAATGCTCGGGTTGGTGACGAGCCTGTCGATTGCCCGTTCCTTGTCGGCGCGCTCTCAGCAATTGCTCGACGCCAATCAGGAAGTCCGCGCCCAGGGATTATCGAACATTGTCGGTGCGTTCTTTTCCGGATCACTGTCGGCCGGCTCCTTCACCCGTTCGGGCCTGAGCTACGAAGCGGGTGCGTGCTCACCGTTGGCTGGTGTCTTTTCGGCCATGTGGGTGGCGCTGTTCGCGATCTTCGGCGCGGTGCTGATCGCACACATTCCGATCCCGGCAATGGCAGGCAGTATTTTGCTGATCGCCTGGGGCCTGGTGGATCATCGCGGCATTCGCGCGTTGTTGCGGGTCAGTCGCGCCGAGTTCCTGGTGATGGCGCTGACCTGTGTCGCCACGCTGCTGCTGGAGTTGCAGACGGCGATTTACGCCGGGGTGCTGGCGTCCTTGTTCTTCTATCTCAAACGCACTTCGCAGCCGCGCGTGCAGCATTGGCGCGAAGGCGATGAAGATATTCTGCAGGTCGGCGGGTCGATCTTTTTCGGCGCCAGCCATTACCTGCAAGTACGTCTGCAACGCATGCACGGCGCGCGGGTCGTGATCGAGGCGCAGCAGATCAACTTTATCGACTATTCGGGGGTGGAAATGCTGCACCAGGAAGCGCGACGGCTTCTACGCCAGGATCGCAGCCTGACCCTGCGTGGCGCTCGGCCACCGGTGATAGAAGAACTGAGAAAGCTCGAAGGCGCGGAGAAATGCCCGATCCGGTTTGAGGATTGATCCGTCATGGCGCAAATCCCCTGTGGGAGCAAGCTCGCTCCTACAGTAGTTACAGGGCGAGTTGCCGGCGAAGTTCGGCCAGCACCGGCGCCGTGTCCGGGCGCACGCCGCGCCACAGGAAGAAGGCTTCCGCCGCTTGTTCAGCCAGCATGCCCAAGCCGTCCATCGACACTGCCGCGCCGTGTTCACTGGCCCAACGACAGAACGAAGTCGGCTCTTTGCCGTACATCATGTCGTAGCACACCGTTTTGCCCGCTTCGATCAGGCTGCTGGCAATCGGCGGCACATCACCCGACAAACTCGCCGATGTCGCATTGATGATCAGGTCCACCGGCTCGCGCAACCAGTCAAAGCCACTGGCCGACACCGGCCCCAAGTCGCAGAACAGCTCCGCCAGCAGCTCGGCTTTTTCCACCGTGCGGTTGGCGATGATTACCGACGCCGGCTGCTCCGCCAGCAGCGGTTCCAACGCACCACGCACCGCGCCGCCAGCACCGAGCAACAGGATGCGTTTACCCTTGAGGCTGAAACCGGCGTTGACGGTCAAGTCGCGCACCAGCCCGGCACCGTCAGTGTTGTCACCGAGCAGCGTGCCATCGTCGAGTTTGCTCAAGGTGTTTACCGCGCCAGCCCGCTGTGCCCGTTGCGTCAGGCTATCGGCCAGGCGAAAGGCATCTTCCTTGAACGGCACCGTGACATTCGCCCCACGACCTTCGAGGAAAAATGCCCGGGCGAAGCCGGAAAAATCGTCGAGCGGCGCCAGCGAAGTGCTGTAGTCCAGTTCCTGAGCGGTTTGCTCGGCAAACAAACGGTGAATCAGCGGCGACTTGCTGTGGCCAATCGGGTTACCGAATACGACGTAACGGTCCATCAGAACTCCTCGTTCAGGCTTCGGCCAACCAATCGCGATCTTGCAGGAAGTAGTCGGTCAGGCGTGCTTCTTCGCTACCAGGCTCGGCTTTCCAGTCGTAGCTCCAGCGCACTTGCGGCGGCAGCGACATGAGGATCGACTCGGTGCGCCCGCCCGATTGCAGGCCGAACAGCGTGCCACGGTCGTAAACCAGGTTGAACTCGACGTAGCGCCCGCGACGGAATTCCTGGAATTCACGCTGCTTGGCAGTGAAGGGATCCTTTTTGCGGCGCTGCATGATCGGCAGGTAGGCGTCGATGTAGGCGTCACCGATGGCGCGCATGAAGGCGAAACTGGTGTCGAAGTCCCACTCGTTCAAGTCATCGAAGAACAGACCGCCGATGCCGCGCGGCTCGTGACGGTGCTTGATGTGGAAGTAGCTGTCACACCAGGCTTTGTAACGCGGGTAGACGTCCGGACCGAACGGCGCACATGCCTGCTCGGCGACTCGGTGCCAGTGCACGCAGTCATCGACGTTGCCGTAATAAGGGGTCAGGTCGAAGCCGCCGCCGAACCACCAGACCGGCTCTTCACCTTCTTTTTCCGCGATGAAAAAGCGCACATTGGCGTGGGAAGTCGGCACGTGTGGGTTGTGCGGGTGAATCACCAGCGACACGCCCAGGGCTTCGAAGCCACGCCCGGCCAGTTCTGGTCGATGAGCGCTGGCGGACGGTGGAAGGCCGCTGCCAAAGACGTGGGAAAAGTTGACGCCGCCCTTTTCGATCACTGCGCCGTTTTCGATCACTCGCGTGCGACCACCGCCACCAGCAGGCCGGGCCCAGGCGTCTTCGACGAAGTGCGTGCCGCCGTCTTCGGCTTCCAGGGCTGCGCAAATGCGGTCTTGCAGGTCGAGCAGGTAGGCTTTTACGGCCTCGGTGCGGGTCGTCATGTCATCACCTTGAATCGGGCAAAGCTACGCGGCGCTCCATCGGAACGGGGGCCGGCGCAAATGGGCGCGTAGCATAACATCGCAGATGGGCCTGCCGCAGTTGACGAAGGTCAAGCTTAGGAGTCCGATAGGGAGCTTCGCAAATGACCTAAGGAGAGTTCTGATGGCAAAGCGTATCCAGTTTCGCGCCCATGGCGGCCCCGAAGTGCTCGAGTATGTCGACTATCAACCCGCCGAGCCCGGCCCGCAGCAGGTTCGCGTGGCCAACAAGGCCATCGGCCTGAACTTCATCGATACCTACTACCGCAGTGGTCTCTATTCGCCACCCGCCCTGCCATCGGGCCTGGGTGCGGAAGGCGCGGGCGTGGTCGAGGCAGTGGGCAGCGAAGTCACCCGCTTCAAGATCGGTGATCGTGTGGCGTACGGCAGCGGCCCATTGGGCGCTTATAGCGACGTTCATGTATTGCCCGAGGCCAATCTGGTGCACCTGCCGGATGCCATCAGTTTCGAACAGGCTGCCGGGGTGATGCTCAAAGGCCTGACCGTGCAATACCTGTTGCGTCAGACCTATGAACTCAAGGGCGGTGAAACCATTCTGTTTCACGCAGCGGCCGGCGGTGTCGGTTCGCTGGCGTGCCAATGGGCCAAGGCTCTGGGCGTGAAGCTGATCGGAACGGTCAGCTCGGCGCAGAAAGCGGCGCTGGCAAAGGCCAACGGTGCCTGGGCAACCATCGATTACAGCCATGAAAATGTCGCACAACGCGTACTGGAATTGACTGACGGGAAAAAAGTCCCCGTGGTGTACGACGGCGTAGGCAAGGACACGTGGCTGACGTCACTGGACAGCGTTGCTCCGCGCGGCCTGGTGGTGAGTTTCGGCAATGCGTCGGGAGCGGTCGACGGGGTGAACCTGGGGATTTTGGCGGCGAAAGGATCGTTGTACGTCACCCGGCCGACGCTGGCGACTTACGCCAACAATGCAGAGAACCTGCAGCGCATGGCGGATGAGCTGTTCGAGATGATCATCAGTGGGAAGTTGAAGGTGGACATCAGCCAGAAGTATCCGCTGGCTGAAGCGGCGAAAGCGCAGGCTGAGTTGTCGGCGCGGCGTACGACTGGCTCGACGGTTTTGTTGCCCTGAAGGACGCCATCGCGAGCAGGCTCGCTCCCACATGAGATCTTCAGCGAACACAGATTGGGTGTTCGGCAATGATCCACTGTGGGAGCGAGCCTGCTCGCGATTGGCAGCGCCGCGGTCTTAATCCGGGCGGATGACGTTACCGGTCGCCAGGTCTCGAATCACGCTCGGATTCTTGCGCCCGCCCAGATTCCCACCCAACACGTAATCCACTTGCCCACGGAAATACTGCTCGACGCGAATTCGCGTGCGCGCCGCGGGCTGGCCCTGTGGGTTGGCCGACGTTGAAACCAACGGCCCGACCACTGCACACAAATCCCTCACCAACGGATGATCGCTGACCCGCAGCGCCACCGTTTCATGCACGCCGGTAATCCACTGCGGCAACATATTCTGATGCGGCACCAGCCAGGTGTTCGGCCCAGGCCAGGTGCTGGCCATGCGATCCATCCACAATTCAGGAAAGTCTTCGAAAAGGAAGTCGAACTGGCGAATGTTGTCAGCCACCAGAATCAACCCTTTTTCCACTGACCGACCCTTGATCGCCAGCAGACGATAGACCGCCTCTTCGTCCCACGGGTCGCAACCCAGGCCCCAGACGGCTTCGGTTGGATAGGCAATCACCGCCCCTGCGCGAATGGCTCGTGCGGCTTGTTGCACACGCCAACTGTTGACCATGAAAAACTCTCCGGAATAAGGCTCTGCGCAGTTTACCGATCTTCCTTATAAAACCTAGCTCACCCGTGCAAACCAACGCCCGCTTTCACAGACTGCCCGGCCGTCCATTTCCAGCTCCGTCAACGCCGCCAGCACTTTGGACAAGGCCCAACCGCTGCTGACAGACAATGCTTCACTGGTGTGGGGCGCGGCGTGGAGCAACTTGAGCAACGGGTGCGCCACCGCCGGAGTGTCTGTGGATAACGGCAACCGTTGCCAGCCGCGTAGCGCTTCAAGGATATGTTCAATAGTTTCCACCAACACCGCGCCGTCGCGGATCAATTGATGACAGCCCTTGGCGCCAGGATGATGGATCGATCCCGGAATCGCGTAGACCTCGCGACCCTGTTCCGCCGCCAGTCTCGCGGTAATCAACGAACCGCTCGCAATACTGGCCTCGACCACCAGCACACCCAGGGATAAACCGCTGATGATCCGGTTGCGCCGAGGGAAGTTGCTGGCGCTAGGGCCGGCGTCCAGCGGGAACTCGGAAAGCACCGCGCTACCCGATGCAATCATGGCGTCCGCCAGCCGTCGATTGCGCTGTGGATAAAACTTTTCAAGTCCCGTGCCAAGTACACCGACCGTTCGCCCGCCCACGTCCAAAGCGGCCTGATGCGCGGCGGCATCGATGCCCAGCGCCAGACCACTGGTAATGACGAAACCGGCACTGGCCAGACTGCGCGAAAACGCCGTGGCAGTGTCCATGCCCGGTCGTGATGCGCGACGACTGCCGACCATCGCCAGCTGCGGAATTTCCAGAATCCCCGGATCGCCCGCCACAAACAACAGCGGCGGAGCATCGCTGATCTGTGCCAGCAGCGCCGGGTAGTCAGGCTGGTCCCACATCAGTAAATGCTGGCCCGAACGCTCTAGCCAGGCCAATGCGTGGCTCGCGCCATCGCGTACTTCCTGGGCTCGTCGCGCATCGGCGCAGGCCAGCGGCAAGCCCAACGAGCGCCAGGCGCTGGCTGGTGCGCTGATGGCTTTGGAGGCCGATCCAAACGCTTCGAGCAATTTGCGAAAGCGCGCAGGACCGATTTCCGGCAAGCGATGCAGGCGTAAACGAGCTTCCAGTTCCGAAGGGGAAACCGGTGTGACGGCAGACAGCGACATGGATCATCCTTGATCGTTATGAGCCCCGTTCAAACGGGAATAAGCTGTGGATAACTCTGTTGGTAACTTGTGGAGCAGGCCTACGGATTTCGCACCTTGTCCATGACGGCCAAGGAGCGCGACGCGTTGAGCACCAAACCGTAACTAAGCTTGTCGTAGGTGCGGAAAACCATGAGCAATCCCGCACGCTCATCAGGAATTTTCAACGGTTGACCGGTGATCCGGTCACGCACGGTTTCACCGGTTTTCATCACCACCAGCACGTTGCCTTCGACCAGACCATCGCGCTGGCCTTTGTTCAACGTGACAACATCCAGGGCACCAATCTGGGTGACCCCGCGCGGCACATCGATAATCAACCCGTTGACCGGTGTCTTGGGCGCACTGGGCATGAAGGTCGAGTTGATGGATCGCTCTTCCCCACTGAACAAACGGTCACCCAGTCGAACCTCCTGAGTCGTGCGTTGCAGCGCCAGGGTGGCGACATCACCCTCGGTGGCGACAATCTCACCGCCGCCGATGTCGTCGGCGTTGATCCCCAGAAACTCTTTGCTGTCGGGATCGGTATAGACCTTGCCCTGACGGAAGATGCCGTAGACCGGCTGGTTCGGATCGAAATGGCCGCGAGCGAAGATGCGATCGCCGGTGCCGCTGAGCACGCGTTCGGCATCTCCGGCAACAATGTAGGGCGCCTTGTCGAAGTCCTCGACCTTGTCGACGATGCGGTTGCTCAACAAGAAACTGTTGATCGATTTCAACGGAATGCTCGGGATCGAGTCAGCCACCGGCGCACTGCGCACCCGAGGAGAGAGCTTGATGGTGCCCCGGGAAGCGCCACGATTGAGGGTCAGGCGCGGCTGGCCATTGACGTAGACCAGCGACAACGAATCGCCGGGATAGATGAGATTGGGGTTTTCGATCTGCGGGTTGGCCTGCCACAGCTCCGGCCATTTCCATGGCTCTCGCAGAAATTTTCCTGAAATGTCCCAGAGTGTGTCCCCCGCGACCACCGTATATTGCGCTGGAAAACCTTCCTTGAGTTGCACCTGCCCGTGCGCCAAACCGGCCGAGGCCAGAAGGAGCAAGGCGAGTAGTGATTTCCTCATGCGGTGAATCCCTTTATTATGTGCGTTCGCGTGAAACGCCAGAGCCCTCGTGGCTCGCTCATCTATTCTGAAAAGAACAGGGAGCTACGCTTCACAACGGTAGCCGGCATCTTCGGACCCGCCAGGCCATCGCCCGACTTTACCTCACACGTGCAGCAATTAAGCTTATGGCCATTTTAGACATCCTCGAATTCCCCGACTCGCGCCTGCGCACGATCGCCAAACCGGTGACCGTAGTGGACGACGAAGTGCGTCAGTTGGTCGATGATATGTTTGAAACAATGTATGAAGCGCCAGGCATCGGCCTCGCCGCGACCCAGGTCAACGTGCACAAACGTATCGTCGTGATGGACCTCTCCGAAGACCGCAGCGAACCGCGGGTGTTCATCAACCCCGAGTTCGAAGCGCTGACCGACGAGATGGAGCAATACCAGGAAGGCTGCCTCTCGGTGCCGGGTTTCTACGAAAACGTCGACCGTCCGCAGAAGGTCAAGGTCAAGGCCCTGGATCGCGACGGCCAGCCTTACGAAATGATCGCCGAAGGCCTGCTCGCGGTGTGCATCCAGCATGAATGCGACCACCTGAATGGCAAATTGTTCGTCGACTACCTGTCCAACCTCAAACGCGACCGAATCAAGAAGAAACTGGAAAAGCTCCATCGCCAGAACGCTTGATGCCCTCCTTTCAAAGGCTTGCCGCGGCAAGCCTTTTTCTTTTCAGAGATTGCTCCCATGACTGAGCCACTGCGCATCGTCTTTGCCGGCACCCCGGAATTCGCCGCCGAACACCTCAAGGCCCTGCTCGACAGCCCTTACGAGATCGTCGCGGTCTACACCCAGCCGGATCGTCCGGCAGGTCGCGGGCAAAAACTGATGCCGAGCCCGGTCAAGCAACTCGCGCTGGAAAACAACATCCCGGTGTTGCAACCGCCCACCCTGCGCAACGAAGACGCCCAGGCCGAACTGGCTGCGCTCAAGCCGGACTTGCTGGTGGTGGTCGCCTACGGCCTGATCCTGCCGCAAGCGGTGCTGGATATTCCGCGCCTGGGTTGCATCAACAGTCATGCCTCGTTGCTGCCGCGCTGGCGCGGTGCGGCGCCGATCCAGCGCGCCGTCGAAGCGGGCGATAGCGAAAGCGGCGTGACCGTGATGCGCATGGAACTGGGCCTGGACACCGGGCCGATGCTGCTCAAAGTCACCACGCCGATCACCGCTGAAGACACCGGCGGCAGCCTCCACGACCGTCTGGCCGAAATGGGCCCACCGGCGGTGATTCAGGCGATTGCCGGGCTCGCCGCCGGCACGCTGAAAGGCGAAGTGCAGGACGACAGTCTTGCCACCTACGCGCACAAATTGAACAAGGACGAAGCACGCATCGATTGGAGCCGCCCGGCGGTTGAGCTGGAGCGTCTGGTCCGTGCCTTCAACCCATGGCCGATCACTCACAGCACGCTCAATGGCGAAGCCCTGAAAATGCTGGCCGCGAGCGTGGCCGAAGGGCAGGGCGCACCGGGGGAAATCCTCAGCGCCAGCAAGGACGGCTTGATCGTCGCCTGCGGGGAGCACGCCTTGTGCCTGACCCGTTTGCAATTGCCTGGCGGCAAGGCGCTGAACTTCAGCGACTTGTTCAACAGCCGTCGTGAGAAATTCGCCGTCGGCACCCAGCTCGGCCAAGTGGCGGACGCTCAATGAATCCGCGTCTGGCCGCCGCCAAGGCACTGGCTGCTGTTCTCAACGGTAAGGCATCCCTCAACAGTTCGCTGCCCACACAAATGGACAAGGTTGAAGACCGTGATCGCGGCTTCACCCAGGACCTGGCATTCGGCACCGCGCGCTGGCAACCGCGTTTGTCGGCGCTGGCGGCCAAGTTGCTGCAGAAGCCGTTCAAGGCGGCGGACGCTGATGTCGAGGCGTTGCTGCTGGTCGGTCTCTACCAATTGCTCTACACCCGCGTTCCGGCCCACGCCGCCATCGGCGAAACCGTGGGCTGCGCCGACAAGCTGAAAAAACCGTGGGCCAAGGCGTTGCTCAATGCCGTGCTGCGCCGCGCCCAGCGTGAAAGCGAAGCGCTGCTGGCCGAACTGGAACATGATCCGGTGGTGCGCACCGCTCATCCGCGCTGGCTGCAGAAATCCCTGAAGGCATTCTGGCCTGAACAGTGGGAAGCCATTTGCGCGGCGAACAATGCGCATCCGCCGATGATTCTGCGGGTCAACCGTCGCCATCATTCTCGCGATGCTTATCTCGGCTTGCTCGCGCAAG
The DNA here is from genome assembly GCF_949767865.1 of Pseudomonas sp. IT-P294. NCBI lineage: Bacteria > Pseudomonadati > Pseudomonadota > Gammaproteobacteria > Pseudomonadales > Pseudomonadaceae > Pseudomonas > Pseudomonas sp. IT-P294. The sequence goes on from NZ_CATKQW010000022.1 coordinate 102,329, forward strand.
CCGGTATCGCCGCCACGCCGTGCATTTACAGCCAGGACGGCATCATCCTCGAAGCAGCGGCCGACGTGCGCAGCTTGCCCGGCTTCGCCGAAGGCTGGATCAGTGTGCAGGACGAAGCGGCACAACTGGCCGCCGACCTGCTCGACCTGGCGCCAGGCCAACGGGTGCTGGACGCCTGCTGCGCGCCGGGCGGCAAAACCTGCCACATTCTTGAAGCCGAGCCAAAACTGGCGGGCGTCGTGGCGGTGGACCTGGAAGCCAAGCGTCTGGTGCGAGTGCGCGAAAACCTTGCGCGCCTTGGCCTGAGCGCCGAACTGATCGCCGCCGATGGCCGCGACACCGCCACCTGGTGGGACGGCAAACCGTTTCAACGCATCTTGCTGGACGCGCCGTGCTCGGCCACCGGCGTGATCCGTCGTCACCCGGACATCAAGCTGACACGCCAACCCGACGACATCGCCGCATTGGCAGTGCTGCAAGGCGAGTTGCTCGATGCCCTGTGGATAACGCTGGAAGTCGGTGGGATTCTGCTTTACGCCACCTGCTCCACGCTGCCGACCGAGAACACCGAGGTCATCGAAGCGTTCCTCGCTCGCACGCCGGGTGCCCGTGAGCTGGACCTCGCCACGACGGCCGGCATCAAGCAGCCGCACGGTCGACAGTTGCTGGCACAGGAAGGTGGTCACGACGGTTTCTACTACGCCAAGCTGATCAAGATCGCCGCCGCGCGCGGTTAACCGGATTTCAAGGGAGTGACTGGATGAAAATCATCATCCTCGGCGCAGGGCAGGTCGGCGGTTCGCTGGCGGAACACTTGGCCAGCGAGGCCAACGACATCACGGTGGTAGACACCGATGGCGAACGCCTGCGTGACCTCGGCGATCGGCTGGACATCCGCACTGTGCAGGGCCGCGGCTCATTGCCGACGGTGCTGCGCCAGGCCGGCGCGGACGACGCTGACATGCTGGTGGCGGTGACCAACAGCGACGAAACCAATATGGTCGCCTGTCAGGTCGCCCACACCCTGTTCCACACTCCGACCAAAATTGCCCGGGTCCGCGAAGCGGCGTACCTCACGCGATCCGAGTTGTTCGATAACGACGCGATTCCGGTGGACGTGCTGATCAGCCCGGAGCAAGTGGTCACCAACTACATCAAGCGCCTGATCCAGCATCCGGGCGCCTTGCAGGTGATCGACTTCGCCGAAGGCAAAGCGCAATTGGTGGCCGTGAAGGCTTACTACGGCGGCCCGCTGGTGGGTCAGCAACTGCGTCAGTTACGCGAGCACATGCCAAACGTTGAAACCCGTGTTGCGGCCATTTTTCGTCGTGATCGGCCGATTTTGCCTCAGGGCGATACCGTCATCGAGGCCGACGACGAAGTGTTTTTCATCGCCGCCAAAGCGAATATTCGCGCGGTGATGAGCGAAATGCGCCGTCTGGATGAAACGTACAAGCGTATCGTCATTGCCGGCGGTGGGCAGATCGGTGAGCGTCTGGCCGAGGCGATCGAAAGTCGCTACCAGGTCAAGATCATCGAGATGAACCCGGCACGCTGCCGCCATCTCTCGGACACCCTCGACAGCACCGTGGTGTTGCAGGGCAGCGCCTCCGACCGCGACTTGCTGATGGAAGAGAACATTGCCGACGCTGACATCTTCTTGGCCCTGACCAACGATGACGAAGCCAACATCATGTCTTCGCTGCTGGCCAAGCGCCTCGGCGCGAAGAAGGTGATGACGATCATCAACAACCCGGCGTACGTTGATTTGATTCAGGGCGGCGACATCGATATTGCCATCAGCCCGCAACTGGCGACCATCGGCACTTTGCTGGCCCACGTGCGCCGCGGCGATATCGTCAGCGTGCACTCACTGCGCCGCGGCGCGGCGGAGGCCATCGAGGCGATTGCCCATGGTGACGCGAAGTCGAGCAAGGTGATTGGCAAGGCCATCGAGAACATCGGCTTGCCGCCGGGTACAACGATTGGCGCGATCATTCGTGATGAAGAAGTGATCATTGCCCACGACGACACAGTGATCGAAACGGGCGACCATGTGATTCTGTTCCTTGTGGATAAGAAGCATATTCGGGATGTGGAAAAGCTGTTCCATGTGGGGCTGAGCTTCTTCTGATCCGTATTTTGTGGTGACCGAACCGGCCTCTTCGCGGGCAAGCCCGCTCCCACAGGAATCTCGGCCCTACGCAAGAGAGTGTTCACTGCATAACCCTGTGGGAGCGGGCTTGCCCGCGAAAGCGATCTCAAGAACACACAGGCATCCCTGAAAAACCTCAACAAGGAGTCCCCTCCATGATTGAATCCCTGGAAAAAATGCTCGCCAAGGGTGTGGATAACTCATTGCTGCGCTTCGGCCTGGGCAAGGGTTACCTGGATCTGGGGGAAAACGCCAAGGCGGCCGAGCATTTCCAGCGTTGCGTCGAATTCGATCCGAAGTATTCGGCGGCCTGGAAACTATTGGGCAAGGCTCATCTGGCACTCGCGGACGTTGCGGCCGCGCGTCAGGCATGGGAACGAGGTCTGGAAGCTGCCCGTGCCCATGGCGACAAGCAAGCAGAGAAAGAGATGACGGTATTTCTGAAAAAGCTTGAACGCCAGTCGCACTGATCAGAGATAGCGCAAACCTATGCCATCGGCATCGACCAGCACCACTTCCATGCGCACCCGCGGAGCACCTGTGGGTAAGTCCTGCACTTGACCATAAACCACTGCGCCTCGGGACAACGACGACAAGCGCGCATGCTTGACGTAGACGCCTGTATCCGAAAGATTGCGGGTCTGGCCAAGGCATTCGCCAAAACTTTCGTGAGTGATCTTGATGCGAAACGATTTGCGAAGTTCGGACATCTTTTGCGCCCTTGAATGAACGGTTGTGGATAACCCTGGCCCCAAGGTTATCCACAGATCATGCCAATCGAGTCAATACCAGCGCTCTTCGCCTGGCGGACGTTTCTTGAAGCGCTTCATGCTCCACATGTATTGGCTTGGATAAGCCCGTACATAACGCTCCACGACCTGGCTCATGGCGGCGCAGGAGGTCTCGGTATCCGTGCTGTACATGGCTTCTGGGGCGGCTTCGAGGATCACTTTGTAACCGGAACCGTCCGGCAACCGCAGCGCATGCAGGAACACACCGACGGCTTTACCGCCAGCGAGCATGTTCGGCACGAATTTACTGGTCAGCGCCTGCGTGGCGAAGAACGGTACAAAGATCCCGGCGGATTCAGCCGGTTCCGGGTCAGCCGGAATGCCGACTGCACCACCTTTGCGCACTTCCTTGATAACGCTGAGGATGCCTTCCTTGGTCGAAGCAGCCACCCGGTTGCCCAACTGGACACGCTGCTTGCGCAGCAAATCATCCACCGCCTTAAGCTTGGGCGGACGATAGAAGATGATCGGTTTGCACTGGCTGCAATAGAAGTGGTTCAACACTTCCCAGTTGCCCAGGTGGCTGGTGATGCCAACGACACCTTTGCCAGAGGCAAGCGCGTCTTTCAACACGTCGAGGCCTTCGACTTCGCGCACCAGGTCGATGGAGCGCTGGGCCGGCCAGATCCACGCACAGGCGCTTTCGGTCAACGACTTGCCAATGTCTTTCAGGCTTTGGCCCACCAGACGCTCACGCTCGGCCGGGTCCATCTCGGGAAAGCACTTGGAAAGGTTGATCCGCACCACGTCGCGGGAACGGTTGGGGGTTTTCCACATGACCCAGCCAATGGCCGAGCCCACGGCTTGCACTGCCCGCCAGGGAAGCAGGGCAAACAGCCGCAGAGCGCCTACCAGCAAGGCGCCTTTAAACTTATCCACAGGTCACTCCTGATCTTGTGCTGTGCGCGAGGCGGCTATTCTAACCGCCGTTGGCGAGCTGAGCGTAGCGGTCGCAGTCTTGCGTGTGATCCATGACCATGCCCGAGGCTTGCATCAGCGCGTAGCAAATCGTCGGGCCGACGAAGGTGAAGCCGGCCTTTTTCAAGCCTTTGCTCATCTCCACGGCGACTGGCGTGATCGCCGGCACTTCGGTGCGATCCTTGAAATGATTGATCACAGGCGTGCCGCCAACGAAAGACCAGAGAAACTCCACCGGGTCTTCCAGCGTCAGCCAGGCCTGGGCGTTGCGCCGGGCGGCGTTGAGTTTCAGGCGATTGCGGATGATGCCTGGATCGAGCATCAATTCATCGATTTCCGCATCACTCATCTGCGCCACACGCTGGACGTCGAAGCCGAACAACACCTCGCGATAACGCTCACGTTTACGCAGCACGGTGATCCATGAGAGGCCTGCCTGGAACCCTTCGAGCAAAAGCAACTCGAACAATCCCTGCGCATCGCGTAGCGGCGCGCCCCACTCCTGGTCGTGATAAGCCATGTACAGCGGATCTTCGGAACACCAAAAGCAGCGTGGCATAAGGCTCCAGGGGGCGTGCGCAGCAATGAATCGGGTATACTCCCGCTCTTTAAATCGCAGCCCAAGAAACAGGTGAATTTCGTGAGCCAGCCTACGCCAGCCGTGCGTACCTTCCAAGACTTGATCCTCGCCCTCCAGCAATACTGGGCCGAGCAAGGTTGCGTGGTACTTCAGCCCTACGATATGGAAGTAGGCGCCGGTACTTTCCACACTGCCACGTTTCTGCGCGCCATCGGCCCGGAAACCTGGAACGCCGCTTATGTGCAGCCCAGTCGTCGCCCGACTGACGGCCGCTACGGCGAAAACCCGAACCGTCTGCAGCATTACTACCAGTTTCAGGTTGTCCTGAAGCCGAACCCGGACAATTTCCAGGAACTGTACCTGGGCTCCCTCAAGCACGTTGGCCTGGACCCGTTGGTCCACGACATTCGCTTCGTTGAAGACAACTGGGAATCGCCGACACTGGGCGCCTGGGGTCTGGGCTGGGAAGTCTGGCTCAACGGCATGGAAGTGACGCAGTTCACTTACTTCCAGCAAGCGGGCGGCATCGAGTGCTACCCGGTGACCGGCGAGATCACTTACGGCCTGGAACGTCTGGCGATGTACCTGCAAGGCGTGGACTCGGTCTACGACCTGGTCTGGGCGGACGGTCCGTTCGGCAAAGTGACCTACGGCGACGTGTTCCACCAGAACGAAGTGGAGCAGTCGACCTACAACTTCGAACACGCCAACGTCGAAAAGCTGTTCGAACTGTTCGATTTCTACGAAAGCGAAGCCAAGCGCCTGATCGAACTCGACCAGCCGCTGCCATTGCCGAGCTACGAAATGGTGTTGAAGGCGTCCCATACCTTCAACCTGCTGGATGCGCGCCGGGCGATCTCGGTGACCGCGCGTCAGCAATACATCCTGCGTGTGCGCACCCTGGCGCGTTCCGTTGCGCAAGCCTACCTGCTGGCTCGCGCCAAGCTGGGCTTCCCGATGGCGACCCCGGACCTGCGTGATGAAGTACTGGCCAAGCTGGAGGCTGCACAATGAGTGCTCAAGATTTTCTGGTTGAACTGGGCACCGAAGAACTGCCACCCAAAGCCCTGAACACCCTGGCCGACGCGTTCCTGGCCGGTATCGACAAGGGCTTGCAGGCCGCCGGCCTGAACTACGAGACCAAAACCGTCTACGCCGCGCCCCGTCGTCTGGCTGTACTGATCACTTCTCTGGCCACCCATCAGCCGGATCGCAGCATCAACCTCGACGGCCCGCCACGTCAGGCCGCGTTCGACGCCGAAGGCAACCCGACTCAAGCGGCACTGGGTTTTGCCAAGAAGTGCGGCGTCGACCTGAGCGAAATCGATCAGAGCGGCCCGAAACTGCGCTACAGCCAAAGCATCGCCGGCAAGCCGACCGCGAGCTTGCTGCCGACCATCGTCGAAGATTCCCTGAACGACCTGCCGATTCCCAAGCGCATGCGCTGGGGTGCTCGCAAGGAAGAATTCGTTCGCCCAACCCAATGGCTGGTGATGTTGCTCGGTGACCAGGTCATCGACTGCACCATCCTCGCCCAGAAGGCTGGCCGTGATTCCCGTGGTCACCGCTTCCATCACCCGGAAAGCGTGCGCATCACTTCGCCGGCCAACTACCTGGCCGATCTGCGCGGCGCTTACGTGCTGGCCGATGCCAACGAGCGTCGCGCGCTGATCAGCAAGCGCACCGAAGAGCTGGCGACGATGCAGGAAGGTACTGCAATCGTGCCACCAGCCTTGCTTGACGAAGTGACTGCGCTGGTTGAGTGGCCGGTGCCGCTGGTGTGCTCGTTCGAGGAGCGTTTCCTCGACGTGCCGCAAGAAGCCCTGATCACCACCATGCAGGACAACCAGAAGTATTTCTGCCTGCTGGATGCCGACGGCAAGTTGCTGCCACGTTTCATTACCGTGGCCAACATCGAAAGCAAAGACCCGCAGCAGATCATCGCCGGTAACGAGAAAGTGGTTCGTCCGCGCCTGACCGACGCCGAGTTCTTCTTCAAGCAAGACAAGAAGCAGAAACTCGAAGACTTCAACCTGCGCCTGCAGAACGTGGTGTTCCAGGAAAAACTCGGCAGCGTCTATGACAAGGCCGAGCGTGTTTCCAAACTGGCCGCGTTCATCGCGCAACGCATTGGCGGCAACGCAGCCTGGGCTTCCCGTGCCGGCCTGCTGTCCAAGTGCGACCTGGCCACCGAGATGGTCGGTGAGTTCCCGGAGATGCAAGGCGTCGCCGGTTACTACTACGCCCTCAACGACGGCGAGCCGGAAGATGTCGCCCTGGCACTGAACGAGCAGTACATGCCGCGTGGTGCCGGCGCTGAACTGCCGACCACCCTGACCGGGGCGGCCGTGGCCATCGCCGACAAGCTCGACACCCTGGTCGGGATTTTCGGCATCGGCATGTTGCCAACCGGCAGCAAAGACCCGTATGCCTTGCGCCGTGCCGCGCTCGGCGTGTTGCGCATCCTGATCGACAAGAAGCTCGACCTCGACCTCAACGATGCCGTGGCGTTTGCCGTGAATGCGTTCGGTACCAAGGTGAAGGCTGCCGGTCTGAATGACGCGGTGCTGGAGTTCATCTTCGATCGTCTACGTGCCCGTTATGAAGACGAAGGCGTGGACGTCGGCACTTACCTGTCGGTACGTGCCCTGAAACCGGGTTCGGCGCTGGACTTCGACCAACGCGTACAAGCGGTAGAAGCGTTCCGCAAATTGCCGGAAGCCGCTGCCCTGGCCGCGGTGAACAAGCGCGTATCGAACTTGCTGAGCAAGGTCGAAGGCTCTGTTCCGTCGGTCGTGGAAGCCAAGTACTTCGACAATGCCAACGAGTTCTCCCTGTACTCGGCGATCCAGCAGGCTGACCAGGCTGTACAGCCGATGGCCGCTGCGCGTCAGTACCGTGAATCGCTGGCGCGTCTGGCTGCCTTGCGCGAGCCGGTGGATGCGTTCTTCGAGGCCGTGATGGTCAACGCTGAAGATGCCAAGGTCCGCGCCAACCGCTATGCATTGCTGGCGCGTCTGCGTGGGCTGTTCCTCGGCGTCGCCGACATTTCGATGCTGGGCTGAGGAATTGCTGTTGAAACTGCTGATTCTCGATCGGGACGGGGTGATCAATTACGACTCCGACGCTTACATCAAGTCGGTGGAGGAGTGGATTCCGCTCCCGGGCTCGATCGAGGCGATTGCGCAGTTGAGCAAGGCCGGCTGGACGGTGGCGGTGGCTACCAACCAGTCGGGCATTGCGCGCGGTTATTACGACATCGCCACCCTGGACGCCATGCACGAGCGCCTTCGCTCGCTGGTGGCGGAGCAGGGCGGTGAAGTCGGGCTGATCGTCTATTGCCCGCACGGGCCGGACGACGGCTGCGATTGCCGCAAGCCAAAACCGGGGATGTTGAAAACCATCGCCACGCATTACAACGTTTCGCTGACAAATCTATGGTTCGTTGGCGACACGCTCGGTGACCTGGAAGCCGCCAAAGCCGTCGATTCTCAACCAGTTTTAGTAAAGACCGGGAAAGGCGAAAAGACTTTGGGCAAGACCCTGCCGGTGGGCACCTTGATTTTTGACGATCTTGCGGCGATTGCCGCAGAACTTATCCACAATTAGAGTGCTTTCGAATTTCCTGACCAGGGATTGATCGGGAGTGCACTTTATATAGACGGGCAGAGCCCGCACGGTAAATGTCGCCATGTCGATACTGCAGGCCATCAGAACCTTCCTCTTTTACCTGCTGCTGGGCACCAGCTCCTTGCTTTGGTGCAGCCTGAGCTTTTTTATCGCGCCCTTTCTGCCGTTCAAGGCGCGTTATCGCTTTATCAATGTTTATTGGTGCCGTTGCGCCTTATGGCTGAGCAAAGTCTTTCTGGGCATCAGCTACGAAGTGAAGGGCGCCGAGAACGTGCCAGACCAGCCCTGCGTGATTCAGTCGAACCACCAGAGCACCTGGGAGACGTTCTTCCTATCGGCCTACTTCGAGCCGTTGAGCCAGGTGCTGAAGCGTGAACTGCTCTATGTTCCGTTCTTCGGTTGGGCCATGGCCATGCTGCGTCCTATTGCCATCGATCGCGACAATCCAAAAGCGGCGCTCAAGCATGTGGCGAAGAGGGGCGACGAATTGCTCAAGGATGGCGTTTGGGTGCTGATTTTCCCGGAAGGGACGCGCGTTCCCTTTGGCACCATCGGCAAGTTCTCTCGCGGAGGCACCGCGTTGGCGGTCAACGCGGCACTTCCAGTGCTGCCGATTGCACACAATGCCGGCAAATTCTGGCCGAAAACCGGTTGGGCAAAGAAGCAAGGCGTGATCACCGTGATCATTGGCGCACCGATGTATGCCGAGGGTAGCGGGCCGCGCGCCATTGCCGATCTGAACGACCGTGTGCAGCACTGGAACGAACAGATGCAACGGGAGATGGGTTCGCTACCAGCAGCCCCGGCAGCGCCCTCTGCCAACGATCAGGTCGCCGTCTGAGATTCTGTGGATAACCTGTGTACCGTTTTTCCAAGAAGCGGCTTATTTATATCGTAAGCATATGATTTATATGTATATTTCTTAAACTGATAAAATTCCGAAAAAGGTGCATAAGTTTTTTTCGGGCGCAAAAAAACCGGCTGATATAGCCGGTTTTTTTATGCTCGAAATTACTGTGTTTCAGTGCCTGAACAATGGCTGTGTCAGGCTGTTAACGGGGGTGGCCAAGATCCAATAAAAAAGGCCAACGCTGAGCGTTGGCCTTTTGGGTTTGGCAGGATTTCTGCTGAATCAGAAGTCCAGGTTGGAAACCGCCAAGGCGTTGCTTTCGATGAAGTCACGACGAGGTTCGACCGCATCACCCATCAGGGTGTTGAAGATCTGGTCTGCGCCAATGGCATCTTCGATGGTCACTTTGAGCATCCGGCGCTGGCTAGGGTCCATGGTGGTTTCCCACAGCTGATCCGGGTTCATCTCGCCCAGACCTTTGTATCGCTGGATGGTGTGACGCTTGGTGCTTTCAGCCATCAGCCATTCAAGGGCTTCCTTGAACTCGGTGACCGGCTTCTTGCGCTCGCCACGCTGGATGTACGCGCCGTCGTCCAGCAAGGTGCTCAATTGAGCGCCGAGCGATACCACGGTTTTGTAGTCATTGCTGCCGAAGAAGTCGCGGTTGAAGGTGACGTAGTTCGACAGGCCATGCGAGATCAACTCGACCTCTGGCAGCCAGACGTTACGTTCACGGTCTTCACGCAGACTGGCTTTGTACACCAGGCCGGACTTCTCAACAGTTCGCAGACGAACTTCGTACTGAGCCAGCCAATCCTGCATCGCTGCGTGATCGGACAGTTGCTCCATGCTCACTGCAGGCAGGTAGATGAAGTGTTCGGTCAGTTCCTGTGGGTACAGGCGCGAAAGACGCTTGAGGGTCTTCATCACCAGACGGAAGTCATTCACCAGGCGCTCGAGGGCAGGGCCGGAAATGCCCGGTGCTTCCTCGTTCAGGTGCAGGCTCGCGTCTTCCAGGGCCGACTGCGTCATGTACTCTTCCATGGCATCGTCGTCTTTGATGTATTGCTCTTGCTTGCCCTTCTTAACCTTGTACAGCGGTGGCTGGGCGATGTAGATGTAGCCACGCTCGATCAGCTCAGGCAACTGACGGAAGAAGAAGGTCAGCAGCAGGGTACGGATGTGCGAACCGTCGACGTCAGCATCGGTCATGATGATGATGTTGTGATAACGCAGCTTCGCAATGTTGTACTCGTCGCGACCAATGCCACAGCCGAGCGCGGTGATCAAGGTGCCCACTTCTTGCGAAGAGATCATCTTGTCGAATCGCGCCTTTTCAACGTTCAGGATCTTGCCTTTGAGCGGCAGGATGGCCTGGGTTTTACGGTTACGACCCTGCTTGGCGGAGCCGCCAGCAGAGTCACCTTCCACGAGGTACAGTTCGGAGAGGGCAGGGTCCTTTTCCTGGCAGTCAGCCAGTTTGCCCGGCAGGCCGGCAATATCCAGCGCGCCTTTACGACGGGTCATCTCACGGGCTTTACGCGCCGCTTCCCGCGCACGAGCAGCATCGATCATCTTGCCGACGACGAGCTTGGCTTCGTTCGGGTTTTCCAGCAGGAAGTCGGAGAAGTACTTGCCCATTTCCTGTTCGACGGCGGTCTTCACTTCGGAAGAAACCAGCTTGTCTTTGGTCTGGGAGCTGAACTTCGGATCCGGGACTTTCACCGAAATGATCGCGGTCAAGCCTTCGCGGGCATCGTCACCGGTGGTGGCGACCTTGTGCTTCTTCGCCAGACCTTCCGCTTCGATGTAGGTGTTCAGGTTACGCGTCAGTGCGGAACGGAAACCCACCAAGTGAGTACCGCCATCGCGCTGTGGAATGTTGTTGGTGAAGCACAACAGGTTCTCGTTGAAGCTGTCGTTCCACTGCAGAGCGATTTCCACGCCGATGCCGTCTTCACGCTGAATGTTGAAGTGGAACACCTGGTTGACCGGAGTCTTGTTGGTGTTCAGGTATTCAACGAACGCACGCAGACCGCCTTCGTATTTGAACAGCTCTTCCTTGCCGCTGCGCTCGTCCTTGAGGACGATGCCGACACCGGAGTTGAGGAAGGACAGTTCGCGGATCCGCTTGGCCAGGATGTCCCAGCTGAAATGGATATTCTTGAAGGTCAGGTCGGATGGTTTGAAGTGAATCTGGGTACCGGTGGTTTCGCTCTCGCCGACGATCTTCATTGGCTCTTTCGGAACACCGTGGATGTAGGTCTGTTCCCAGATCTTTCCACTGCGGCGAACGGTCAGGACCAGCTCTTCGGACAGGGCGTTAACAACCGAAACACCTACACCGTGCAGACCGCCAGAAACCTTGTACGAGTTATCGTCGAACTTACCGCCGGCGTGCAGTACGGTCATGATGACCTCAGCTGCCGAGACGCCTTCTTCTTTGTGCACGTCTACCGGGATGCCACGACCGTTGTCGCGAACGGTGATGGATTCGTCCGGGTGGATAATGATGCTGATGTCGTCGCAGTGGCCAGCGAGCGCTTCATCGATGGAGTTGTCGACTACCTCGAAGACCATGTGGTGCAGACCGCTACCATCGTCGGTGTCACCAATGTACATACCGGGACGTTTGCGTACGGCATCCAGGCCTTTCAGCACTTTAATGCTCGTTGAGTCGTAGGTATTCGTATTTTCTTCGCTCAATGCCTTCACTCCCGATGGTCGTGGGTCTGGGTGATACGGCCCTGTTCCACGTGGAACAGAGCGACTGGCGTTTCCGTCTGCCAGCCTTCCCTCAATAATTCGTGATCTACACAGGTGATAAACACCTGGCAGCGTAAGTCTTCCAGCAAGCGGCAGAGCGCGCGACGGTGGTGCTCGTCCAGTTCGGACGGCAAGTCATCCACCAGATAAATACACTGGCCACGCCGGGCCTGGCTCACCAGGTGCCCTTGGGCTATCCGCAACGCACAAACCACTAACTTCTGCTGGCCGCGGGACAAGATGTCTGCGGCATTATGTGCGCCCAGTCTGAGACGCAAATCAGCACGTTGTGGTCCGGCCTGGGTGTGACCCATTTGCTGATCCCGCTGAAGGGAACCGGCGAGCACTGCACTCAATTCGCGGTCCTTGTCCCAACCTCGGTAATAACTGAGCGTCAAACCTTCAAGCTCAACCAGTTCGCTCAAGGTCTGTTCAAAGACTGGTTTCAAGGCTTTGATGTAAGCGCGGCGGTATTCATCTATTTCAGCGCTGGCCTGGCACAGTTCCCTGTCCCAAACCGCTTGCGAAACGGCGTCAAGTGTACCATGCCGCAGCCAAGAGTTTCTCTGGCGCAGGGCCTTCTGCAAGCGCTGCCAAGTGGACATGAACCGCGGTTCCACGTGGAACACGCCCCAGTCGAGAAACTGCCGGCGAATCTTGGGTGCACCCTCCAGCAAGCGAAAGCTGTCAGGGTTAATCAGCTGAAGCGGCAGGATTTCTGCCAGCTGCGCCGCACTCCGGGCGTTCTGCCCATCGATACGGATTTGAAACTCGCCCTGACGGTCGCGGGAGATTCCCAGAGCGCTATGCCCACCTTCCGCCAACTCCACCTGTCCGAACACCGTACACGCCAACTGCTCGTACTGGATCACCGGTAAAAGACGGGTGCTACGAAACGAACGGGCAAGCCCCAGCAGATGAATGGCTTCCAGAACACTGGTTTTGCCGCTGCCGTTGGCGCCGTAAAGAATGTTGATTCGGGGGGAGGGGGAGAAGGTCACCGGGTGCAGATTGCGCACCGCGGTGACCGAGACGCGACTTAAGGACATCTAGCTTCTGCTGAGCATGATTACAGACGCATCGGCATGACAACGTAGGCCGAATCGTCGTTGTCGGACTCTTGCACCAGCGCGCTGCTGTTGGAGTCGGACAGGATCAAACGAACCTGCTCTGTGGTCATCACACCCAGCACGTCGAGCAGATAGCTGACGTTGAAGCCGATTTCCAGATTGCCGCCGTTGTACTCGACGCCAACTTCTTCTTCAGCTTCTTCCTGCTCCGGGTTGTTCGCCTGGATCTTCAACTGACCATTGGCCAATTGCAGACGAATACCACGGTATTTCTCGTTAGAGAGAATCGCGGTACGGCTGAACGCTTCACGTAATGCCTGACGATCACCCAGTACCAGTTTGTCGCCGCCTTTAGGTAGAACGCGCTCGTAGTCAGGGAATTTGCCGTCGACCAGCTTAGAGGTGAAGGTGAATTCGCCGGTGGTCGCGCGGATATGATGCTGACCCAGCACGATGCTGACGATGCCGTCCGGCTCAGTCAGCAGGCGTGCGAGTTCGAGGATACCTTTGCGCGGAACAATAACTTGGTGGCGATCCGGCTGACCGATATCGGCCTGCATCGAGCACATGGCCAGACGGTGCCCGTCAGTGGCCACGGCACGGATGATCCCGGCAGAGACTTCCAGCAGCATGCCGTTGAGGTAATAACGCACGTCCTGCTGGGCCATGGCGAAGCTGGTGCGTTCAATCAGACGACGCAGTTTGCTTTGCTCCAGGCTGCAGGTCAGCGAGCCCGGACCTTCTTCGACGGTCGGGAAATCGTTGGCTGGCAGGGTCGACAGGGTGAAGCGGCTACGGCCTGCTTTCACCACCAGCTTCTGCTCGTCGACCTTGATGTCGATCAGCGCGTCGTTCGGCAGACTCTTGCAGATGTCCATCAACTTGCGCGCAGGCACAGTAATGGAGCCCGGGTCCGCAGGCTCTTCGAGTTGCACACGACCGACCAGCTCGACTTCCAGGTCGGTACCGGTCAGCGACAATTGCTGGCCTTCGACAACCAGCAGCACGTTGGAGAGCACCGGCAAGGTCTGGCGGCGCTCGACGACGCCTGCGACCAGTTGCAGGGGTTTCAACAGGGCTTCGCGTTGAATGGTGAAATGCATGGTCTAGTCCCTTGCCTTAATAAGCTGCGCTGGTGTTCATCAAGTGGTCAGTGTACGCAGCAGGTTCTTGTAGTCCTCGCGGATGTCCGCGTCGGATTCCTTAAGTTCGTTGATCTTGCGGCAAGCGTGCAACACGGTGGTGTGGTCCCGGCCGCCAAACACATCGCCGATTTCCGGCAGGCTGTGGTTAGTCAACTCCTTGGACAACGCCATTGCAACCTGACGCGGACGTGCGACCGAGCGTGAACGACGCTTGGACAGCAGGTCGGAGATCTTGATCTTGTAGTACTCGGCGACCGTGCGCTGAATGTTATCCACAGAGACCAGTTTGTCTTGCAGCGCCAACAAGTCCTTCAGGGATTCACGAATCAACTCGATGGTGATGTCGCGACCCATGAAGTGCGAGTGGGCGATCACGCGTTTCAGCGCGCCTTCCAGTTCACGGACGTTGGAGCGAATACGTTGTGCGATAAAGAACGCCGCATCGTGTGGCAGATCGACTTTGGCCTGATCGGCCTTTTTCATCAGGATCGCCACGCGGGTTTCCAGCTCTGGCGGCTCGACCGCTACGGTCAGGCCCCAGCCGAAGCGGGATTTCAGCCGCTCTTCAAGGCCTTCGATTTCTTTAGGATAGCGGTCACTGGTGAGAATGACCTGCTGGCCACCTTCAAGCAGGGCATTGAAGGTGTGGAAAAACTCTTCCTGGGAACGCTCTTTGCGGGCAAAGAACTGAATGTCATCGATCAGCAACGCATCCACCGAACGGTAGAAGCGCTTGAACTCGTTGATTGCGTTCAGTTGCAGCGCCTTGACCATGTCGGCCACGAACCGCTCCGAATGCAGGTAAACAACCTTGGCATTCGGGTTCTTCTTTAATAGGTGGTTACCCACAGCGTGCATCAAGTGAGTTTTACCCAAGCCGACGCCGCCATAAAGGAAGAGCGGGTTGTAACCATGCTTTGGGTTGTCCGCCACTTGCCAGGCCGCGGCCCGGGCCAACTGGTTGGACTTACCTTCGACGAAGTTTTCGAAGGTGAAGGTGCGGTTCAGGTAACTGGTGTGCTTGAGCGCGCCTTCGACCTGCACGGTGCGCTGCTCGGAGCGAACCGGCGCCTGTTGCGAACTGGCTCCGGCCATCGGGTCGAAGCTGTCACGAGACGGCTCTTCACTGACCTCGGCAACTTTTTGCGTCGCACGCTTGGTCGGTGTGCTCGCCGGGGCGGGTACCGGAGCGCTCACTGGCGCTTGGGCCGCCTGGGCTTGGGACGCTGCAGCGGCCAACGGCGCATTGGGGGCCGCACGCGGTGCCGAACTGCGTTTGCTGCCTATTAATAAGGAAAGCGCAGGCGCCATGCCATTGCCATGCTCATCCAGCAGTTCGAGGACACGGCCCAGGTATTTTTCGTTGACCCAGTCGAGAACAAAACGATTCGGTGCGTAGACACGCAACTCGTCGCCTTCGGCTTCGACCTGTAGTGGACGGATCCAAGTGTTGAATTGTTGGGCAGGCAGCTCATCGCGCAAAAGCTCCACGCACTGCTGCCAAAGTTCCACTGACACGGATATCCCCTAAGTTGAAAGCCGGTGAGGCAAAAACAAGCGGCCATTGTAGCGGCCAGACGTCCACTTATCCACATGCAGGTTGCGCACAGGCCATGAATTATCAACGCGTTACCCCTCATAAAGACGACCAATGGTATGTGCATAAGCTCTGTGGATAACCGACCATGAGGGCACTGGACAAGTGGGGGCGAAACTCGGTGGATAACCTGCCTGTGGATAACTAGCCGTTCCACACACAGCTTATCCGATAGCGCAGCACAGGCTGACCACCGTTTTCCACTGTAGTTGTCATTCTCTGTACAGTGCACAGTATAAGGGCTGAAGCCACTTATCCACAGAGGATGGCGTCCCTAGCTTTTATAAGCTTTACAAAAAAGCTTTAAATAACTTCCTTCTTTATTTCTATATCTAGCGAAGGCTGCGCGTACGAAAAAACGCCTGGAGATCTATTTATAAGGAAACGTTGGTTGGAAATTGACCTAGAGGCTTGCTTTCTCTAGAATCCCCGGTCTCTTAAAACGGGGGCCATTCCGGCCCGTTGTGGACGAACCAGGTAACACGACAATGAAACGTACTTTCCAACCAAGCACTATCAAACGCGCTCGTACCCACGGTTTCCGTGCTCGCATGGCTACCAAGAACGGTCGTGCCGTCCTGTCGCGTCGTCGCGCCAAAGGTCGTGCGCGTCTGGCAGTTTGATAATCCGGCACTGGAGGTGAGTCAGGACTTCAGTCGGGAAAAGCGTTTGCTTACTCCCCGGCATTTCAAGGCAGTCTTTGACTCCCCTACCGGCAAGGTTCCGGGGAAAAATCTCCTGCTCCTTGCGCGCAACAACGATCTCGATCACCCCCGTCTCGGGCTGGTAATCGGGAAGAAGAGCGTAAAGCTCTCCGTCGAGCGCAATCGCCTCAAACGTCTGATGCGCGAATCGTTTCGCCTGAACCAGGATTCGCTGGTCGGTTGGGACATCGTAATCGTCGCGCGCAAAGGTTTGGGTGACGTAGAAAACCCCGAATTGATTCAGCATTTCGGCAAGCTCTGGAAGCGTCTGGCACGTAGCAAGCCGGTACCAGCAGTCAACACCGAAACTGTAGGGGTAGACAGTCCCGATGCGTAAACTGGCACTCGTTCCGATCCAGTTTTATCGCTATGCCATTAGTCCCCTGATGGCCAACCACTGTCGCTTCTACCCCAGTTGTTCCTGCTACGCGTTAGAGGCCATAGAAAATCATGGTCTTCTGCGCGGTGGCTGGCTGGCCTTTCGTCGTTTAGGTCGCTGTCATCCGTGGAATCCCGGTGGTTATGACCCGGTTCCACCTATCCCTACCTCCCGTTCTTCTTCGATGGCCGAGTAATCATGGATATCAAACGCACGATCCTGATCGTCGCCCTGGCAATCGTGTCCTACGTTATGGTTCTTAAATGGAACCAGGACTATGGCCAGGCTGCCCTGCCGACTCAGAATGTTGCTTCCAGTACGACCGCACCGGGCTTACCGGATACGGCTACTGGCAATAATGCTTCTGTCAGTGACGACATTCCACGCGCCGCAAGCGATTCCAGTGCCACTGCACCTGCTGAAACGCCAGTAGCTGTAAGCAAAGACCTCATCCAGATCAAAACGGATGTGCTCAACCTGGCTATCGATCCACAAGGTGGTGATGTTGCCCAGCTGACGCTGCCGCTGTATCCACGTCGCCAGGACCATCCGGAAATTCCATTCCAGTTGTTCGATAACGGCAACGAGCGGACTTATCTGGCCCAGAGCGGTTTGATCGGTACCGATGGTCCGGACGCAAGTCCTGCCGGTCGTCCGGTTTACTCCTCGGAGAAGAAGATCTACCAACTGGCTGACGGTCAGGACCAATTGGTCGTGGACCTGAAGTTCAGCAAGGACGGCGTCAACTACATCAAGCGTTTCACCGTGAAACGTGGCCTGTATGACGTAACCGTTACCTACTTGATCGACAACGAAAGCGCCAAGCCTTGGTCCGGTGCGATGTTCGCTCAATTGAAGCGTGACGCCAGTGCCGATCCATCGTCCAGCACTGCCACCGGTACCGCGACTTACCTGGGCGCAGCCCTGTGGACAAGTAACGAGCCGTACAAGAAAGTGTCCATGAAGGACATGGACAAGGTGACCGAAGACAAAACCAAGCCACCCATCAGCTATAACGTGAATGGCGGCTGGGTTGCATGGTTGCAGCACTATTTTGTAACCGCGTGGATTCCTCAGCCAGGCCAGAACAATGCGGTAGTTGCTCGTAAAGATGGCAAGGGCAACTACATCATCGGCTACACCGCGCCAGCATTGACTGTTGCGCCAGGTGCGAAAGCCGAGACCAGCGCAGTTCTGTACGCAGGTCCGAAAAGCCAGGCTGTGCTGAAACAGTTGTCCCCAGGTCTGGAACTGACCGTCGACTACGGCATTCTGTGGTTCATTGCCCAGCCAATTTTCTGGCTGCTGCAACACATCCACGCGCTGGTCGGTAACTGGGGCTGGTCGATCATCTTCCTGACCATGCTGATCAAAGGGCTTTTCTTCCCGCTGTCAGCTGCCAGCTACAAATCGATGGCCCGCATGCGTGCAGTGGCACCGAAACTGGCCGCGCTGAAAGAGCAACATGGCGACGACCGGCAGAAAATGTCGCAATCCATGATGGAGCTGTACAAGAAAGAGAAGATCAATCCGCTGGGTGGTTGCTTGCCAATCCTCGTGCAGATGCCGGTTTTCCTTTCGTTGTACTGGGTTCTGCTGGAAAGCGTTGAAATGCGCCAAGCGCCGTTCATGCTGTGGATTACTGACCTGTCGATCAAGGATCCGTTCTTCATTCTGCCGATCATCATGGGCGCAACCATGTTCATCCAGCAGCAGTTGAACCCTACACCTCCGGATCCGATGCAGGCCAAGGTGATGAAGCTGATGCCAATCATCTTCACCTTCTTCTTCCTGTGGTTCCCGGCTGGTCTGGTGCTGTACTGGGTAGTGAACAACTGCCTGTCCATCACTCAACAGTGGTACATCACTCGTAAAATCGAAGCGGCTACCAAAGCAGCTGCCTGATTTACACTGTGGATAACCACTCAAAACGCCCCCTAGTGGGGCGTTTTGCTATCTGTCACTTTTGTCTGGATACCGGTTTATGAGCGTTCCTCGTGAAACCATTGCAGCCGTCGCCACCGCTCAAGGTCGCGCAGGTGTGGGCATCGTCCGTATTTCCGGGCCGTTGGCGAGCGTTGCGGCCAAGGCAATCAGCGGTCGCGAACTGAAACCCCGATTTGCCCACTACGGCCCGTTTCTCAGTGAAAACGAAGAGGTGCTGGACGAAGGCATCGCGTTGTATTTTCCGGGACCGAACTCCTTCACCGGCGAAGACGTGCTTGAACTGCAGGGGCACGGCGGGCCGATCGTGCTGGACATGTTGCTCAAGCGTTGCCTGGAACTGGGCTGTCGTCTGGCCCGTCCGGGTGAATTCAGTGAGCGTGCGTTCCTCAATGACAAACTCGATCTGGCCCAGGCGGAAGCTATCGCTGACTTGATCGAGGCAAGTTCTGCACAGGCCGCACGCAACGCGCTGCGTTCGTTGCAGGGGGCTTTTTCCCAACGTGTGCATAACCTCACCGAACAACTGATTGGCCTGCGCATCTACGTCGAGGCGGCTATCGATTTTCCGGAAGAAGAAATCGATTTTCTTGCGGATGGTCACGTATTGGCCATGCTCGATAAAGTGCGTGATGAATTATCCACAGTGCTTCGCGAAGCCGGGCAAGGTGCCTTGCTGCGTGACGGGATGACAGTGGTCATTGCCGGCCGTCCGAATGCCGGTAAATCGAGCCTGCTGAATGCATTGGCCGGTCGAGAAGCTGCAATCGTCACCGAGATTGCCGGCACCACCCGGGACATTCTTCGCGAACATATCCACATCGATGGCATGCCACTGCACGTGGTCGACACTGCAGGCCTGCGTGATACTGATGACCAGGTAGAAAAGATCGGGGTCGAACGGGCGTTGAAAGCCATCGGCGAAGCTGATCGCGTGCTGCTGGTGGTGGATGCAACCGCTCCAGAGGCACTTGATCCATTCGCTTTATGGCCGGAATTCCTCGAAATCCGCCCGGATCCATCCAAAGTCACGCTGATTCGCAATAAAGCGGACCTGACCGGGGAAGCAATTGCCCTGGAAGTCAGTGACGATGGCCATGTCACGATCAGCCTCAGTGCGAAATCCGCCGGCATGGGTCTGGAATTGCTGCGCGAGCATCTCAAGGCGTGCATGGGCTACGAGCAGACCTCGGAAAGCAGCTTCAGTGCACGCAGGCGTCACCTTGAAGCGCTGCGGCATGCCAGCGCGTCCCTTGAGCATGGTCGTGCACAGTTGACCCTGGCAGGGGCCGGTGAACTGCTTGCCGAAGATTTGCGTCAGGCTCAGCACTCACTCGGGGAAATCACCGGTGCATTCAGCTCCGATGACCTGCTGGGACGCATTTTCTCCAGCTTCTGCATCGGTAAATAGTCCCTTCGTTATTCACAGACAGGCCATTCGAGCCTGTCTGTTCCCTCCCTTATCTAAATTTTTATCCAGTGCCGAGCACATTTCTTTCGCTTGAGCGGATTTTCCGTGCCTGCAATTCGCTCGATCAGCGCTTTTCTGTGGATTAAGCCCTGTGTGTAACTGCCACTAAGGGCAGTTGATAACAGGGCCTCAAAACTGAAGATAACCACCCCTGTGGATAACCACCCCTTTAATCCACAGGCTTAAACCGGTTATCCAAGGGCCTCATTGGCACATGACCACAGGGTTTTGAATCTATGTACACATTGAATATAAAGGCTTCTAGAGATCTATCCACAGAAAGGTGCTTCAGTAGAAATAAACATAAAAATAAAGATTTAATAAATTTCTCTCTTTTTAATTTCTATAACCCCGACTTCTCCACAGCTGGTTAAATTTTGTGCAAAGGGTTCTTTAGGAAGGGCGAAGTCCCTATACTTGCCGACCAGGTATAGAAACCTGAGCTCAAACTATTCCTGATTACCTGACTGAAGCAGGCACGAGGTGCGTGGTGGATTTCCCTTCCCGTTTTGAAGTGATCGTCATCGGCGGCGGTCATGCCGGTACCGAGGCAGCACTGGCGTCAGCACGCATGGGGGCAAAAACCCTGTTGCTGACGCATAACGTGGAAACCCTCGGTGCCATGAGTTGCAACCCCGCTATTGGTGGGATCGGTAAAAGCCATCTGGTCAAGGAAATCGATGCCCTCGGCGGCGCAATGGCCATGGCGACCGATAAGGGTGGTATTCAATTTCGCGTGTTGAACAGCCGCAAAGGTCCGGCCGTGCGTGCAACTCGCGCCCAGGCAGACCGGATTCTGTACAAAGCCGCTGTCCGCGAAACGTTGGAAAACCAGCCCAACCTGTGGATATTTCAACAAGCCGCTGATGACCTGATCGTCGAACAGGAACAAGTACGCGGTGTGGTTACCCAGATGGGCCTGCGTTTCCTGGCAGATTCCGTGGTGTTGACCACTGGCACCTTCCTCGGTGGACTTATCCACATCGGAATGCAGAATTATTCCGGTGGTCGCGCCGGCGATCCGCCATCGATTGCCCTGGCTCGCCGCCTGCGTGAATTGCCGCTGCGCGTCGGTCGCTTGAAAACCGGTACACCACCACGTATCGATGGTCGTTCTGTGGATTTCTCGGTAATGACCGAGCAAGCAGGCGATACCCCGATCCCGGTGATGTCGTTCATGGGTTCCAAAGAGCAGCACCCTAGACAGGTCAGCTGCTGGATTACCCACACCAACGCCCGTACCCACGAAATCATTGCCGCAAACCTTGATCGTTCGCCGATGTATTCCGATGCTGGGCAGATCGAAGGCATCGGTCCACGGTACTGCCCGTCGATTGAAGACAAGATCCATCGCTTTGCCGACAAGGAAAGCCATCAGGTCTTCATCGAACCGGAAGGCTTGACCACCCACGAGCTGTACCCGAACGGGATATCCACATCCTTGCCGTTCGACGTGCAATTGCAGATCGTGCAATCGATTCGTGGCATGGAAAACGCGCACATCGTGCGTCCGGGCTATGCCATCGAATACGACTACTTCGACCCGCGTGACCTGAAGTACAGCCTCGAAACCAAAGTCATTGGCGGTCTGTTTTTCGCCGGGCAAATCAACGGCACCACTGGCTACGAAGAAGCAGGTGCTCAAGGTTTGCTGGCCGGAGCCAATGCTGCACTGCGTGCACAGGGCAAAGACGCCTGGTGCCCGCGCCGCGACGAGGCGTACATCGGCGTATTGGTCGACGATCTGATTACCCTCGGCACTCAAGAGCCGTACCGGATGTTCACTTCACGTGCCGAGTACCGCCTGATTCTGCGCGAAGACAACGCCGATCTGCGCTTGACCGAAAAAGGTCGCGAGTTGGGTTTGGTCGATGACGCGCGCTGGGCTGCGTTCTGCAAGAAACGTGAAAGTATCGATCTGGAAGAGCAACGCCTGAAAAGTACCTGGGTCCGCCCCGGGACTGAGCAGGGCGATGCGATTTCCGAGAAGTTCGGTACACCGCTGACCCACGAATACAATTTGCTCAACCTGCTGAGCCGTCCGGAAATCGACTACGCTGGTCTGATCGCGGTCACCGGTGGTGGCGCAGAAGATCCACAGGTTGCCGAGCAGGTCGAAATCAAGACCAAGTACGCCGGTTATATCGATCGTCAACAGGATGAAATCGCTCGCCTGCGAGCCAGCGAAGACACAAAGCTGCCTGTGGATATCGATTACACGAACATTTCCGGTCTCTCCAAAGAGATCCAGAGCAAGCTCGGTGCGACCCGTCCAGAGACATTGGGCCAGGCGTCACGTATCCCGGGCGTTACCCCGGCAGCGATTTCGCTGTTGATGATTCATTTGAAAAAACGCGGCGCGGGCCGTCAGTTGGAGCAAAGCGCTTGAGTTCGTTGGTCACCTCGCGACACGCCGAAGAGTTATCCACAGGTGCTCGCCAGCTCGGTGTCACACTGACAGAAACCCAGCACACACAGCTGCTGGGTTATCTGGCCCTGTTGATCAAATGGAACAAGGCTTACAACCTCACCGCCGTGCGTGATCCGGACGAAATGGTTTCCCGTCACCTGCTCGACAGTCTGAGCGTGATGTCGTTTGTCGAAAACGGCCGCTGGCTGGACGTTGGCAGCGGCGGTGGGATGCCGGGGATTCCGCTCGCCATCCTGTTTCCAGAGTCACAAGTGACTTGCCTGGACAGCAACGGCAAGAAAACGCGCTTCCTGACCCAGGTCAAACTCGAACTCAAACTGGATAACCTGCAAGTTATCCACAGTCGCGTCGAAGCCTTCCATCCTGCCCAGCCCTTCAACGGGATTATTTCCCGGGCTTTCAGCAGCATGGAAAACTTCAGCAACTGGACTCGCCACCTTGGCGATGCCGATACACGCTGGCTGGCAATGAAGGGCGTTCATCCGGCCGATGAGCTGGTAGCATTGCCGGCAGACTTCCACCTCGATAGCGAACACGCCCTGGCCGTACCTGGTTGCCAAGGCCAACGCCATCTGCTGATACTGCGCCGCACGGCATGATTGGGAACACAAGCAAGAATGGCTAAGGTATTCGCGATTGCGAACCAAAAGGGTGGTGTGGGCAAAACCACCACCTGCATCAACCTCGCAGCTTCCCTGGTCGCTACCAAGCGCCGGGTGCTGTTGATCGATCTCGATCCACAAGGCAACGCCACCATGGGTAGCGGTGTGGATAAACACGGTCTGGAAAACTCGGTCTATGACCTGCTGATCGGCGAATGCGATCTGGCTCAGGCCATGCACTACTCCGAGCACGGTGGTTACCAGCTGTTGCCAGCCAACCGTGACCTGACCGCGGCGGAAGTGGTTCTGCTGGAAATGCAGATGAAGGAAAGTCGCCTGCGCAGCGCGCTGGCACCGATCCGTGAAAACTACGATTACATTTTGATCGACTGCCCGCCGTCGCTGTCGATGCTTACGCTTAACGCACTGGTCGCCGCTGACGGGGTCATTATCCCCATGCAGTGCGAGTATTTTGCGCTCGAAGGCTTGAGCGACCTTGTGGATAACATCAAGCGAATCGCCGAATTGCTCAACCCGAACCTGAAAGTCGAAGGCCTGCTGCGGACCATGTATGACCCGCGCCTGAGCCTGATGAACGATGTTTCGGCGCAGCTCAAGGAACACTTCGGCGAGCAGCTGTACGACACCGTCATTCCACGAAACATCCGTCTGGCCGAAGCACCCAGCTACGGCATGCCGGCGCTGGCTTATGACAAAGCATCGCGTGGCGCTATCGCCTATCTGGCATTGGCCGGCGAGCTGGTTCGTCGTCAACGCAAAAACTCACGCACTGCCGCCGCTCAGGCAACTTAAGGAATCCCCATGGCCGTCAAGAAACGAGGTCTCGGACGTGGACTGGATGCACTGCTGAGTGGTCCGACTGTCAGCTCGCTGGAAGAACAAGCAGTGCAAGCTGACCAGCGTGAGCTGCAGCACCTGCCCCTGGACCTGATCCAGCGCGGTAAGTACCAGCCACGTCGGGACATGGATCCTCAGGCGCTGGAAGAGCTGGCGCAGTCGATCAAGGCCCAGGGCGTGATGCAGCCGATCGTGGTTCGCCCAATCGGCAGCGGTCGCTTCGAAATCATCGCCGGTGAACGCCGCTGGCGCGCCAGCCAGCAGGCCGGCAAGGAAACCATCCCTGCGATGGTCCGCGATGTGCCGGATGAAACGGCGATCGCCATGGCGCTGATCGAGAACATCCAGCGCGAAGACCTCAATCCGATTGAAGAAGCCGTGGCCTTGCAGCGTCTGCAGCAGGAATTTCAGCTGACACAGCAACAAGTGGCCGAAGCGGTGGGCAAATCCCGCGTGACCGTGGCCAACCTGCTACGCTTGATCGCGTTGCCGGAAGTTATCAAGACCATGCTGTCGCACGGTGACCTGGAAATGGGTCATGCCCGTGCTTTGCTCGGTTTACCGGAGAATCAACAGGTTGAAGGGGCGCGACATGTTGTCGCACGGGGGCTGACTGTGCGCCAAACGGAGGCACTGGTTCGCCAGTGGTTGAGTGGCAAACAGGAGCCTGCTGAACCGGTAAAGCCGGACCCGGATATTGCGCGACTCGAGCAGCGCCTGGCTGAGCGCCTAGGCTCTGCGGTGCAGATCCGCCACGGTAAGAAGGGGAAAGGGCAGTTGGTAATTGGTTATAACTCCCTTGATGAGCTACAAGGTGTGCTTGCACATATTCGTTGAAACATTTCCTCATGTAGCGCGCAGGCGGAAATCACTACCTGACAGTTGAATAGGGGCTGAACCGCCCCTATACTCTGCGCGCATTTTGTCGGCACAAATTATGCCAAGTTATTGAATTCTGGCAGCCGACCATTGGAGAGCAATAGTGATGGAAACACGCACGCCAAACCGCTTGCCGTTCCATCGCCTGGCAGTTTTTCCGGTGTTAGCGGCTCAATTTGTCGTTTTGCTGATAGCCGCTTTGGCGCTCTGGCAATGGCACGGAGTCGTTGCCGGGTACTCAGGACTCTGCGGAGGCCTGATAGCCTTGCTACCCAATGTTTATTTTGCTCACAGGGCATTTCGGTTTTCCGGCGCCCGAGCAGCTCAAGCCATCGTCCGGTCTTTTTATGCCGGTGAGGCGGGCAAACTGATTTTGACGGCAGTGCTCTTTGCATTGACGTTCGCAGGTGTGAAGCCATTGGCGCCGCTAGCTGTATTCGGCGTCTTCGTGTTGACCCAACTGGTCAGCTGGTTCGCGCCCCTGCTGATGAGAACAAGACTTTCGAGACCTTAGGGCGTTTGAGGCAACCATGGCAGAAACAACCGCTTCGGGCTATATCCAGCACCACTTGCAGAACCTGACCTTCGGGCAGCACCCAACCGGCGGGTGGGGTTTTGCCCACACCGCAGCAGAAGCCAAAGAAATGGGCTTCTGGGCTTTCCACGTCGATACTCTCGGCTGGTCGGTCGCGTTGGGTCTGATCTTCGTTCTTCTTTTCCGCATGGCGGCAAAGAAAGCGACTTCCGGTCAGCCTGGTGCTTTGCAGAACTTCGTTGAAGTATTGGTCGAATTCGTCGATGGCAGCGTGAAAGACAGCTTCCATGGCCGTAGCCCGGTGATTGCACCGCTGGCACTGACCATCTTCGTCTGGGTCTTCCTGATGAACGCCGTCGACCTGATTCCGGTCGACTGGATTCCTCAGCTGGCCATCCTGATTACAGGCGACCACCATATTCCGTTCCGTGCAGTGTCGACCACTGACCCGAACGCGACCCTGGGCATGGCCCTGTCGGTGTTCGCGCTGATCATTTTCTACAGCATCAAGGTCAAGGGCATCGGCGGCTTCATCGGCGAACTGACCCTGCACCCGTTTGGCAGCAAGAACATCTTCGTTCAAGCGCTGCTGATTCCGGTGAACTTCCTGCTGGAGTTCGTGACGCTGGTGGCCAAGCCAATCTCCCTGGCACTGCGTCTGTTCGGCAACATGTACGCCGGCGAGCTGGTCTTCATTCTGATTGCTGTGATGTTCGGCAGCGGTCTGCTCTGGCTTAGCGGCCTGGGCATAGTTCTGCAGTGGGCGTGGGCTGTGTTCCACATCCTGATCATCACCCTGCAGGCGTTTATCTTCATGATGCTGACCATCGTTTACTTGTCGATGGCGCACGAAGAGAACCATTAAGACCAGTCTCGACTGGTCTGATGTCCCACTCGGTCAAACGAGTGGGGGCCCGAACAGGGCTATGAAACGATTTGTTTTACCGCTTTAAAATCTAAAAAACCTAAACCATACGACGTAAAAGTCGGGAGGAAAGATGGAAACTGTAGTTGGTCTAACCGCTATCGCTGTTGCACTGTTGATCGGCCTGGGCGCACTGGGCACCGCAATTGGTTTCGGCCTGTTGGGTGGCAAGTTCCTGGAAGGCGCAGCGCGTCAGCCAGAGATGGTTCCAATGCTGCAAGTTAAAATGTTCATCGTTGCCGGTCTGCTCGACGCCGTAACCATGATCGGTGTTGGTATCGCTCTGTTCTTCACTTTCGCGAACCCATTCGTTGGTCAACTCGCTGGCTAATTACTCGAACCTTCGAGTAATTGGTGTGATGTGCAACGAACGAGCGAGGTGTTGGCGTGAACATTAATGCAACCCTGATTGGCCAGTCCGTTGCGTTCTTCATTTTTGTACTGTTTTGCATGAAGTTCGTGTGGCCTCCGGTCATCGCGGCTTTGCACGAACGTCAGAAGAAGATCGCGGATGGACTGGACGCTGCCGCCCGAGCAGCTCGCGACCTGGAATTGGCCCAAGATAAAGCGGGTCAACAACTGCGCGAAGCAAAAGCTCAGGCAGCCGAAATCATTGAGCAAGCCAAGAAACGCGGTAACCAGATCGTCGAAGAGGCTGTTGAAAAAGCCCGTATCGACGCTGACCGTGTGAAGGTTCAGGCTCAGGCCGAGATCGAGCAGGAACTGAACAGTGTCAAAGACGCGCTGCGTGCCCAATTGGGTAGCCTGGCAGTCTCCGGCGCCGAGAAGATCCTGGGTTCCACAATCGATCAAAACGCGCACGCGGAGCTGGTAAATAAACTGGCTGCTGAAATTTAAGCGAGGGCGATCATGGCAGAATTGACCACGTTGGCCCGACCTTACGCTAAGGCAGCCTTCGAGCACGCCCAGGCCCACCAGCAACTGGCCTCTTGGTCAGCCATGCTCGGCCTGGCTGCAGCAGTGTCGCAAGACGACACCATGCAGCGCGTGCTCAAGGCCCCGCGACTGACGAGCGCAAACAAGGCCGCCACGTTCATTGACGTGTGCGGCGACAAGTTTGATGCCAAGGCACAGAACTTCATCAACGTCGTTGCCGAAAACGACCGTCTCCCGCTTTTGCCGGAGATATCCGCTCTGTTCGACCTGTACAAGGCTGAACAAGAGAAGTCGGTAGACGTTGAAGTGACCAGTGCTTTTGCATTGAACCAAGAACAGCAAGACAAACTCGCCAAGGTTCTCAGTGCACGACTCAACCGGGAAGTGCGCCTGCAAGTCGAGGAAGACAAATCCCTTATTGGGGGCATTGTCATCCGCGCCGGCGACCTGGTTATCGATGGCTCGGTTCGCGGGAAACTCGCAAACCTTGCCGAAGCATTGAAATCTTGAGTTTGAAGGGGCAGCAGAGCAATGCAGCAACTCAATCCTTCCGAAATAAGTGAAATTATCAAGGGCCGCATCGACAAGCTCGATGTGACCTCCCAAGCCCGTAACGAAGGCACAGTCGTCAGCGTATCTGACGGTATCGTGCGGATTCACGGTCTGGCCGACGTAATGTACGGCGAGATGATCGAGTTTCCGGGCGGCGTCTTCGGTATGGCTCTCAACCTGGAGCAAGACTCCGTAGGTGCCGTTGTATTGGGCTCCTACCAGTCTCTGGCTGAAGGCATGAGCGCCAAGTGCACCGGCCGCATCCTCGAAGTTCCGGTTGGTAAGGAACTGCTGGGTCGCGTAGTCGACGCACTGGGTAACCCAGTTGACGGCAAAGGTCCGCTGAACAACACCGAGACCGATGCGGTCGAGAAAGTTGCTCCAGGCGTGATCTGGCGTAAGTCGGTAGACCAGCCTGTACAGACTGGCTACAAGGCTGTCGATGCCATGATCCCTGTCGGCCGTGGCCAGCGTGAGCTGATCATCGGTGACCGTCAGATCGGTAAAACCGCTCTGGCGATCGACGCGATCATCAACCAGAAGAACAGCGGTATTTTCTGCGTCTACGTAGCCATTGGTCAGAAACAATCGACCATCGCCAACGTGGTTCGCAAGCTGGAAGAAAACGGCGCACTGGCTAACACCATCGTCGTGGCCGCGAGCGCTTCGGAATCTGCAGCACTGCAATTCCTGGCACCGTACTCCGGTTGCACCATGGGTGAATTCTTCCGCGACCGCGGTGAAGACGCGCTGATCGTTTATGACGATCTGTCCAAGCAAGCAGTGGCTTACCGCCAGATTTCCCTGCTGCTGCGCCGTCCACCAGGCCGTGAAGCTTACCCAGGCGACGTGTTCTATCTCCACTCCCGTCTGCTGGAGCGCGCATCGCGTGTTTCGGAAGAATACGTAGAGAAGTTCACCAACGGCGCAGTGACCGGCAAAACCGGTTCCCTGACCGCACTGCCGATCATCGAAACCCAGGCTGGCGACGTTTCCGCGTTCGTTCCGACCAACGTGATTTCCATCACCGACGGTCAGATCTTCCTGGAATCGGCCATGTTCAACTCCGGGATCCGTCCTGCTGTGAACGCCGGTGTTTCGGTATCCCGTGTGGGTGGTGCCGCTCAGACCAAGATCATCAAGAAGCTCTCCGGTGGTATCCGTACCGCTCTGGCTCAGTACCGTGAACTGGCGGCATTCGCCCAGTTCGCTTCTGACCTGGACGAAGCGACCCGTAAGCAACTTGAGCATGGTCAGCGCGTTACCGAGCTGATGAAGCAGAAGCAATACGCACCAATGTCGATCGCTGACATGGCGCTGTCGCTGTATGCCGCTGAGCGTGGGTTCCTGACTGACGTCGAAATCGCCAAGATCGGCAGCTTTGAACAAGCGCTGATTTCTTACTTCAACCGCGATCACGCCGATTTGATGGCGAAGATCAACGTGAAGGGTGACTTCAATGACGAAATCGATGCTGGCATGAAAGCCGGTATCGAGAAGTTCAAGGCCACCCAAACCTGGTAAGCCGCAGCGGGAGCCGCAAGGCTCCCGCTTGCTAACCTGATAGGTGTTACATGGCAGGCGCAAAAGAGATTCGCAGTAAGATTGCGAGCATCAAAAGCACGCAAAAGATTACCAGCGCCATGGAAAAAGTGGCGGTCAGCAAAATGCGCAAGGCACAAATGCGCATGTCGGCTAGCCGTCCTTATGCGGAGCGCATCCGCCAGGTTATTGGCCATCTGGCCAACGCCAACCCGGAATATCGCCACCCTTTCATGATCGACCGTGAAGTAAAGCGCGTCGGTTACGTCGTGGTGAGCAGTGACCGTGGTCTGTGTGGTGGCTTGAACACCAACCTGTTCAAGGCCCTGGTCAAGGACATGGCGGTAAACCGCGAAAACGGCGTCGAGATCGATCTGTGTGTTGTTGGTAGCAAGGGTGCGGCTTTCTTCCGCAACTTCGGCGGTAACGTCGTTGCAGCTATCAGCCACTTGGGTGAAGAGCCGTCGATCAATGACCTGATCGGCAGCGTCAAGGTGATGCTGGATGCCTACCTGGACGGCCGTATTGACCGCCTGTCCGTGGTGTCCAACAAGTTCATCAACACCATGACGCAAAAGCCAACCGTGGAGCAGTTGATTCCACTGGTGGCAACCCCGGATCAGGAACTCAAGCACCACTGGGATTATCTGTACGAACCGGATGCCAAAGAGCTGCTTGACGGCTTGATGGTCCGTTACGTGGAGTCGCAGGTCTACCAGGCGGTGGTCGAGAACAACGCGGCTGAACAAGCTGCGCGGATGATCGCGATGAAAAACGCTACCGACAACGCCGGTGATTTGATCAGCGATTTGCAGCTGGTCTATAACAAGGCGCGTCAGGCTGCGATCACCCAAGAGATCTCGGAAATCGTCGGCGGCGCTGCCGCGGTTTAACGGTTCAAATATTCAGAGGATCCAGCTATGAGTAGCGGACGTATCGTTCAAATCATCGGCGCCGTTATCGACGTGGAATTTCCACGCGACAGCGTACCGAGTATCTACAACGCGCTGAAAGTAGTGAGCGCGGCTGAAACCACCCTGGAAGTTCAGCAGCAGCTGGGCGACGGCGTGGTTCGTACCATTGCGATGGGTTCCACCGAGGGCTTGAAGCGCGGTCTGGAAGTCACTGACTCTGGCGCAGCCATCTCCGTACCGGTCGGTAAAGCGACTCTGGGCCGGATCATGGACGTTCTGGGCAACCCGATCGACGAAGCTGGCCCGATCGCCACCGAAGAGCGTTGGGGCATTCACCGTCCTGCGCCAACCTTCGCTGAACAAGCGGGCGGCAACGACCTGCTGGAAACCGGCATCAAGGTTATCGACCTGGTTTGCCCGTTCGCCAAGGGCGGTAAAGTAGGTCTGTTCGGTGGTGCCGGTGTAGGCAAAACCGTAAACATGATGGAACTGATCCGTAACATCGCCATCGAGCACAGCGGTTATTCCGTGTTCGCCGGTGTGGGTGAGCGTACTCGTGAGGGTAACGACTTCTACCACGAGATGAAGGATTCCAACGTTCTGGACAAAGTGGCACTGGTTTACGGTCAGATGAACGAGCCGCCGGGTAACCGTCTGCGCGTAGCATTGACCGGCCTGACCATGGCCGAGAAGTTCCGTGACGAAGGTAACGACGTTCTGCTGTTCGTCGACAACATCTATCGTTACACCCTGGCCGGTACTGAAGTATCCGCACTGCTGGGCCGTATGCCTTCCGCAGTAGGTTACCAGCCGACCCTGGCCGAAGAGATGGGTACTCTGCAAGAGCGTATCACTTCGACCAAAAACGGTTCGATCACCTCGATCCAAGCGGTATACGTACCTGCGGATGACTTGACTGACCCGTCGCCAGCGACCACTTTCGCCCACTTGGACGCCACCGTCGTTCTGTCCCGTGACATCGCTTCCCTGGGTATCTACCCAGCGGTCGATCCACTCGACTCGACTTCGCGCCAGCTGGATCCGAACGTAATCGGCCAGGATCACTACGACACCGCTCGCGGTGTACAGTATGTTCTGCAACGTTACAAAGAACTGAAGGACATCATTGCGATCCTGGGTATGGACGAGCTGTCGGAAGCCGACAAGCAGTTGGTAAACCGTGCTCGTAAGATCCAGCGTTTCTTGTCGCAGCCGTTCTTCGTGGCTGAAGTCTTCACCGGTGCTTCGGGTAAATACGTTTCCCTGAAAGACACCATTGCTGGCTTCAAAGGCATCCTCAACGGTGACTACGACCACCTGCCAGAACAAGCGTTCTACATGGTCGGCGGCATCGAAGAAGCGATCGAGAAAGCCAAGAAACTGTAATCCCGGCGCCTGGCAACGGGCGCTAATTTAGGTTGAGGCAATCAGATGGCTATGACAGTCCATTGCGATATCGTCAGCGCGGAAGGAGAAATCTTTTCCGGTCTGGTCGAGATGGTGATTGCGCACGGTGCACTGGGTGATCTTGGTATCGCCCTGGGTCACGCGCCGTTGATCACTAATCTCAAGCCGGGCCCGATCCGCCTGGTCAAGCAGGGCGGGGAAGAGGAGGTGTATTACATCTCCGGTGGTTTCCTCGAGGTTCAGCCGAACATGGTCAAGGTTCTTGCCGATACCGTGCAACGTGCTGCCGACCTGGATGAAGCCTCCGCTCTGGAAGCCGTTAAGGCTGCCGAGAAGGCCTTGCATGAGCGGGGCGCGGAATTCGATTACGGTTCTGCATCCGCACGTCTGGCCGAGGCTGCAGCTCAGCTGCGCACCGTCCAGCAGATCCGCAAGAAGTTTGGCCACTAATAGGCCATCGCTTGTTGCGCGATTGATTAAAAAGGGTAGCCTCGGCTACCCTTTTTTCTTTTTCGACTTTCATAACCTGGTCGCAGCCGCTGACCACCCAGGATTGGTAGCCAGTCATGTCTTTAGAAATCGTTATTCTCGCTGCCGGCCAAGGCACTCGCATGCGTTCGGCGTTGCCGAAAGTTCTGCACCCGATTGCCGGCAATTCGATGCTCGGCCATGTTATCCACAGCGCACGGCAACTTGATCCACAGCGCATCCACGTGGTGATCGGTCATGGCGCCGAAGCCGTGCGTGAGCGCCTGGCGGCGGACGATCTGAATTTCGTCCTGCAAGACAAACAGTTGGGCACCGGTCATGCGGTGGCGCAAGCCGTGCCATTCATCGAGTCCGACACCGTGCTGATTTTGTACGGTGACGTGCCTTTGATTGAAGTCGAAACCCTGCAGCGTTTGCTCAAGAAAGTTGCGCCCCAGCAACTGGGTTTGCTCACCGTCGAGTTGGATGACCCGACGGGTTACGGCCGCATCGTCCGTGATGCCGACGGCAAGGTCACCGCCATCGTCGAACAGAAAGACGCCAACGAAGCCGAACGCGCAATCACTGAAGGCAACACCGGGATTCTGGCCCTGCCTTTCGCGCAATTGGGTGGCTGGATGAGCCGTCTCTCCAATAACAACGCCCAAGGCGAGTATTACCTGACCGACGTGATCGCAATGGCGGTCAGCGATAGTCTGGTGGTGGCCACCGAGCAACCACACGACGCCATGGAAGTGCAGGGCGCCAATGATCGCAAGCAACTCTCTGAACTCGAACGTCACTACCAGTTGCGTGCCGGTCGCCGGTTGATGGCTCAAGGCGTGACCCTGCGTGATCCGGCACGTTTCGATGTGCGCGGTGAAATCACCGTGGGCCGCGATGTGCTGATCGACATCAACGTGATCCTCGAAGGCAAAGTTGTCATCGAAGACGACGTGGTGATCGGTCCGAACTGCGTTATCAAGGACAGCACTCTGCGTAAAGGCGTGGTGATCAAGGCCAACAGTCATATCGAAGGCGCGATTCTGGGTGAGGGCAGCGATGCCGGTCCTTTCGCGCGCTTGCGTCCAGGTACGGTGCTTGAAGCCCGCGCGCATGTGGGTAACTTTGTCGAACTGAAAAACGCGCATCTGGGCGAAGGCGCAAAAGCCGGTCACCTGACATACCTGGGTGATGCCGAAGTCGGCGCGCGTACCAATATTGGCGCAGGCACCATCACCTGCAACTACGACGGCGCCAACAAGTGGAAAACCGTGCTGGGTGAAGATGTGTTCATCGGCTCGAACAACTCGTTGGTGGCGCCTGTGGATATCTCTTCCGGTGCGACGACTGCGGCCGGTTCGACGATCACCCAGAATGTGGATAACGCGCAGTTGGCGGTAGGTCGGGCGCGTCAGAAGAACATCGATGGCTGGAAAAGGCCGGAGAAGATCAAGAAAAGCTGAGTTATCCACAAACGTATTTCAGGTTTGAGTTATTCACAGCCTGATCGATCATCATCACGGGCAAGCTCGCTCCTGCAAGGTTTCACGGGACCTTTCAGGAGCGACCTTGCCCGCGATGCATTTATCCACAGACATTTTTTCTTACACACGCTTGACGAAGTTTCAGCAATAGGTTTTGATTGCTTCCGTTATCTTTCGAATCGAAACTTACTTGCTCATGTCAAAGCGCAATACACCACAACGTCGCCACAATATTCTCGCCTTGCTCACTGAGCAGGGCGAAGTCAGTGTGGATGAGCTGGCCAAGCGCTTCGAAACTTCGGAAGTTACGGTTCGCAAGGATTTGGCTGCGCTTGAGAGTAACGGCCTATTGCTTCGCCGCTATGGCGGTGCGATTACCATGCCTCAGGAACTGGTCGCCGACATCGGCCAGCCGGTTTCCAAATACAAACAGGCCATCGCACGCGCCGCCGTCAAACGGATTCGCGAGCATGCGCGGATCATCATCGATAGCGGCAGCACCACCGCCGCCATGATTCCGGAACTCGGCCAGCAGCCGGGCCTGGTAGTGATGACCAATTCCCTGCATGTCGCCAACGCCTTGAGTGAACTCGAACACGAACCGGTGCTGTTGATGACCGGCGGCACCTGGGACCCGCATTCCGAGTCCTTTCAGGGGCAGGTCGCCGAGCAAGTACTACGCTCTTACGACTTTGACCAGCTGTTCATCGGTGCTGATGGCATCGATCTGGTCCGCGGTACCACCACCTTCAACGAATTGCTGGGCCTGAGCCGTGTCATGGCCGATGTGGCCCGTGAAGTGATCGTTATGGTGGAGGCCGACAAGATCGGCCGCAAGATTCCCAACCTGGAACTGCCCTGGAGCAGTGTCCATACCCTCATTACCGATGATCGCTTGCCGCAAGAAGCAAGGGATCAGATTCAGGCCCGCGGCATCAATTTGATTTGCGCGTCTGTCAGTCAGGAGAAATAGCATGTGTGGAATTGTCGGCGCAGTTGCAGAACGTAATATCACCGCCATCCTGCTCGAAGGCCTCAAGCGACTGGAATACCGTGGCTATGACAGCGCCGGTGTGGCGGTTTTCACCAACGATGAAAAGCTCGAACGCACGCGTCGTCCGGGCAAGGTTAGCGAACTGGAACTTGCCCTCGAAGCCGAACCGCTGGTCGGTCGTCTCGGCATCGCCCATACCCGTTGGGCCACTCACGGCGCACCCTGCGAGCGCAACGCACACCCGCATTTCTCCGGCGACCTGGCCGTGGTGCACAACGGCATCATCGAAAACCACGAAGCCTTGCGTGAACAGCTGAAAGCCTTGGGTTATGTGTTCACCTCGGACACCGACACCGAAGTGATCGCCCACCTGCTGAACCACAAACTCAAGGACCTGCATGACCTGACTGTGGCCCTCAAGGCCACCGTCAAAGAACTGCACGGTGCTTACGGCCTGGCCGTGATCAGTGCTCATCAACCTGATCGTCTGGTCGCAGCCCGCAGCGGCAGCCCGTTGGTGATTGGTCTCGGCCTGGGTGAGAACTTCCTGGCGTCCGACCAACTGGCCCTGCGTCAGGTCACTGACCGTTTCATGTACCTGGAAGAAGGCGATATCGCCGAAATTCGCCGCGATAGCGTGCACATCTGGGACGTTAACGGCCAAGCCGTCGAGCGTGAAACGGTTCAGTATCGCGATGGCGCCGAAGCTGCCGACAAGGGCGAGTTCCGCCACTTCATGCTCAAGGAAATCCACGAGCAACCGGCCGTGGTTCAACGCACCCTCGAAGGTCGTCTGAGCCCCAACGGCGTTCTGGTACAGGCTTTCGGCCCACAGGCGGCCGAGCTGTTCGCCAAAGTGCGCAACGTGCAAATCGTTGCCTGTGGCACCAGCTACCACGCCGGCATGGTTGCCCGTTACTGGCTCGAAGAACTCGCCGGTATCCCGTGCCAGGTCGAAGTTGCCAGTGAGTTCCGCTACCGCAAAGTCGTGGTGCAGCCAGACACGCTGTTCGTCACCATTTCCCAGTCCGGCGAAACCGCCGACACCCTGGCCGCGCTGCGCAACGCCAAGGAGCTGGGCTTCCTCGCCAGCCTGGCGATCTGCAACGTGGGCATCAGCTCGCTGGTGCGTGAGTCCGACCTGACCCTGCTGACCCAAGCCGGTCGCGAAATCGGCGTGGCCTCGACCAAAGCCTTCACCACTCAACTGGTCGGCCTGCTATTGCTGACCCTTTCCCTGGGTCAGGTTCGCGGCACATTGTCCAAGGATGTCGAAGCCACCCTGGTCGAAGAACTGCGTCGTCTGCCAGCCCGCTTGGGCGAGGCTCTGGCCATGGACGGCACCGTGGAGAAAATCGCCGAGCTGTTCGCCGAGAAGAACCACACCCTGTTCCTCGGCCGTGGCGCGCAATTCCCTGTGGCAATGGAAGGGGCCTTGAAACTCAAGGAAATCTCCTACATCCACGCCGAAGCCTACCCGGCGGGCGAACTCAAGCACGGCCCGTTGGCACTTGTGGATAACGACATGCCAGTGGTCACCGTGGCGCCGAACAACGAACTGCTGGAGAAGCTCAAGTCCAACCTCCAGGAAGTCCGCGCCCGTGGCGGCCAACTGATCGTCTTCGCAGACGAGCAGGCAGGCATGACCAACGGCGAAGGCACCCACGTTGTGCACATGCCGCACATCCACGACATCCTGTCGCCGATCCTCTACACCATCCCGCTGCAGTTGCTGTCGTATTACGTCGCTGTGTTGAAAGGCACAGACGTTGACCAGCCGCGCAACCTGGCGAAATCGGTGACTGTGGAATAACGCCAAAAACGCGGGGGCACGCTGAGTGCTCCTGCGTCTTCGTTCTACCAAAGCAATGCCAGATTTTGCTCAAATCGTTGTCAGAAAAATCCTCGAAAAAATCCCCGAAAAAATCCGCGATAAAATCCCAAACCGAAAAAATCATAGACACTGAAAGCTAGGTAAATAAAGGCTTTGAAGGTAGTCTGGAATCCGCGAAAAAATCCGCGATTTCTGGAGGCTTCATGAGTGCTGAGTTTGTCACCGGGATCAACTGGCTAGAACCTCTCATGCCGACGTTCCCGGCTGAAATTCTGCAGTTGGCAGAAAAAGTACCGTTCCAGGCGGGAAGGTTGAGTGCGATGGTTGCGCCACAGATGATTCAGCGAGTCGGTGGCTTGTTGCGTGTGACCAGTAGTTTTTACAGCAACCTTATCGAAGGTCAGTTCACTGAGCCTGCCACTCTCGCGCCATCGGCTCCCAAGCGTAATCGCAAGGAACTCAATGAGCTCGCGATGGCGCATATTGGGACGCAGCACGCTTTTGAGAGAGCGCTGGCCTTACATAACCAACTCCCTTGGGACTCGCTATTCAGTGGACCATTTATTTCGCGCATCCATAAGCGACTCTTCGATGGCGCATCAGGTGAACAACTGCAGTTGAGCGATGGGAGCCGGTTTATTCCCGGTGAGTTGCGTGATATCGCAAATAAGGACGTTTTAGTAGGAAATCATGCGGCGCCTTCCTGTAAAGCGGTCACGCCGATGCTTGACCGAATGCAGCAGGTATACGGCCGAGTCCCCGACGCTCGCAGTCGATTGATTGCCGTCATGGCCTATCACCACCGATTAGCTTGGGTGCATCCATTTGCAGACGGGAACGGTCGTACGGTCAGGCTGGTTACTCACCTGCAATTGCACAAACTAGGCCTTGTTTCGCCACTTTGGTCGCTGTCCCGTGGTCTCGCCAGGCAGCAAGACATTTATTACGCCCGATTGGCCAATGCCGATAAACCTCGCCGGGGCGATCTCGATGGTAGAGGTCAGTTGACTCAAGCCGGACTGTTCGAGTTCGTCGGGTTCATGCTTGAAACCTGTCTGGATCAAATGAGCTATACCGAGCAAGCGCTGAATATTTCAAACATGCGCGAAAGGCTTCATACGATATTTGCCTGGGATGAGCGAATTAAAAGAGCAGGCCTAAAGCAAGAATCTGCACGAGCACTGCACATTCTGCTGACGCAAGGCACCGTTAGCCGTGCCGACTTCAAGATTTTTACCGGGCTACCTGACCGGGTGGCGACGGATCAGCTCAGAAGCCTCGTTCAACTCGGAATTGTTGAGAGCGCAACTCCAAAGGCTCGTGATCTGTATCCAGGATTGCCAATCTGGTTTGCACAGCTGCTGTTCCCTGATCTGCACCAGCGCATGGTCACTGCGTCTTAGGAGTTAACCCATGGACCGATTCCAGGAAATGCAAGTCTTCGCCGCCGTCGCCAAGGAGCAAGGTTTCTCGGCGGCGGCGCGGCTTTTGGGGATGTCGGCGGCGAGTGTCACTCGTGCCGTGGCGGCGCTGGAGAAGCGCATTGGCACTCAGTTACTGACGCGCACCACCCGCAGCGTGTATTTGAGCGAAGCGGGTCAGCGTTTTCTGGAGGATTGTCGGAGAATTCTTTCCGAGGTGCAGGAAGCTGAGGATTCGGCAGCCGGAAGTCATGCCCAGCCCCGTGGGCAACTGACCGTTACGGCGCCTGTGTTGTTCGGTGATTTGTTCGTCACGCCAGTCATGGTCGGTTACCTGACCCAATTTCCTGACGTCAGCATCAACGCTCTGCTGGTCGACCGGGTGGTGAGTATGGTTGAGGAGGGCGTCGATGTGGCGGTGCGCATCGGCGAGCTGCCGGACAGCAATCAACATGCAATCCGGGTCGGTGAAGTGCGGCGGGTGATTTGCGCTTCTCCGCAATTCCTGAAAGCCCATGGTCGGCCTCGGCATCCTGCCGAATTGAGCGCAGCGCCGATCATTGCTACCTCCTCCATCGGGCAGCTCAGGAGCTGGCCGTTCCTTGAGGCGGGAGAGCCGATCAGCGTTCGCTCAGAACCGCGTCTTGTGGTCACCGCCAATCAGGCCGCTATCACAGCCGCCGCCATGGGCCTTGGGCTGACCCGAGTGCTGTCGTATCAAGTGGCGAGCAAGATTGCTGCGGGTGAGCTGGAAATCGTGTTGGCTGACTTCGAACTGTCGCCATTGCCCATTCATGTGGTCTATCAGGGCGGACGCAAGGCCCCCGTGCGGGTCCGTAGTTTTGTCGACTTCGTGGTGAAGGCGCTGCGCGAACACCCGGCGCTGCAGGGCTAAAGGGTTATTGCGCTGGATGAAATAATTGATTGCGTTTGCTGGTTATTCTGTTGTTTCGGTTGTAGGTGGAAGATAGCTCCAATTGGCGCCGACCTAAACGGCGCCACCCACCAGCGGAGCCGACCATGCAAGCCATCAAACTCTACAACTTCCCACGTTCCGGCCATGCTCACCGTGCGCAGTTGATGTTGTCCCTACTGCAGCTGCCGACCGAGCTGATCTTTGTCGATCTGCCCAAAGGCGCGCACAAGCAGCCGGATTACCTGGCGATCAACCCGTTCGGTCAAGTCCCGGCGATTGATGATCAAGGGGTGGTGCTGGCCGATTCCAACGCGATCCTGGTCTACCTGGCACTCAAATACGGCAACGGGCGGTGGTTGCCCACCGATCCGGTCGGTGCGGCCAGCGTTCAGCGCTGGTTGTCGATCACCGCCGGGCCGATTGCCTACAGCGTTGCCCGAGCACGACTGATCACGGTGTTCGGCGCGTCCTACAATGCTGAAGAAGTCATCGCCAACGCCCACGCCGTGCTCAAAGTAATCGATCAGGAATTGGCCGCTACGCAATACCTCGTCGGCAATGAGCCAACCATCGCCGATGTCTCGGCCTACAGTTATATCGCCCATGCGCCGGAAGGCAATGTGTCGCTGGACGACTACGCCAACATCCGGGCGTGGCTGGCGCGAGTTGAAGCGTTGCCAGGATTTGTCGGCATGCCGCGCACCATCGCCGGCCTGCAAAAAACTGCCTGATGCTCACGGCCCGACTCAGTCGGGCTGCTCACATTGCGCGATCAGCGCAGGGGAGAAACCGTTATGGAACGTTCACCTTGGCACACTGGCGAGAAACAATTGCAGGCTCACGTGGGTGTTGCCGAGCGAATGGACGTCGTAGGTCGTAAGGTGATTCGCAGCGAGATGCCGGATCAACACCGCACGTTCTATCAGCAACTGCCGTTCATGCTGTACGGCGCGGTCGATGCCGATGGCAATCCTTGGGCCAGTATTCTTGAAGGGCCGCCAGGTTTTGCTCATTCCCCGCAGCCTGCGTTGTTGCAGTTCGACAGCCTGCCTGGCAGCGACGATCCTGCGCAGTTGCAAGAAGGCGCGGCGATTGGCCTGCTGGGCATCGAACTGCACACTCGGCGTCGCAACCGTCTCAATGGCCGGGTTGGCGCTGTGACGGCAAGTGGCTTCGGGGTGACAGTCGAGCAATCGTTCGGCAATTGCCCGCAGTACATTCAGCTGCGCCAGTTCCGCTCGGTGCCCTTGGCGGACCCGTCGACCCGTGTCGCGCAGCACCTCAATGCGCTGGATGAAGCGGCCACCGCGATGATCGCCGGCGCCGATACCTTCTTTGTCGCCAGCTACGTGGACGTCGATGGTCAACGCTCGGTGGATGTTTCTCACCGGGGTGGCCAGGCCGGTTTTGTCCAGGTGGAAGGCAATCGCCTGACCATTCCGGATTTTGCCGGCAACCTGTTCTTCAATACCTTGGGCAACCTGCTGATCAACCCGCGTGCGGGTTTGCTGTTTATTGATTTCAATTCGGGCGACTTGCTGCAGCTCAGCGGTCGCGCGCAGGTCATTCTCGAAGGCCCGCAAGTCGAAGCCTTTCAAGGGGCCGAGCGGTTGTGGACGTTCGAGGTGGAGCGCGTGGTGCGCCGGCCCGCCGCACTGGCTTTGCGCTGGCGCTTTGACGGCGTGTCGCCCACCAGTTTGCTGACCGGCACGTGGGCGCAGGCGAACGCGCGGCTGCAAGCCAAGGCCCTGGGCGACAGCTGGCGGCCGTTGCGAGTGGTGCGCATCGAGCAGGAAAGCCACGCCATCCGTTCGATCTATCTGGAGCCCAGCGACGGCGCGGGGTTGCCGCTGTTTCAGGCTGGGCAGCATTTGCCGTTGAGGTTCAACATTGGGGGCGATGTGCATATCCGCACGTACAGCCTGTCGAGCGCCCCCTCCGATGACTTTTTCCGCATCAGTGTGAAACGTGACGGGTTGGTGTCTTCGCACCTGCATGAGCACGTTCGCGTCGGCGATGTGCTGGAAGCTCGCGCGCCTCAAGGGCATTTCACCGTGGCACCGCATGAGCGTCGGCCACTGGTGCTACTGGCCGCCGGTGTTGGCATCACGCCGTTGCTGTCGATGGTGCGCGAGGTGGTTTATCAAGGTTTGCGCACCCGGCGCATTCGGCCGACGTGGTTTTTCCAGAGCTCGCGAACCTTGGCCGATCAGCCGTTTCGCCCGGAGCTGGATCGCTTGCTCGACGGCCTCGGCGACTCGGTACACGTGATGCGATTGCTCAGTCAGCCCGAACCTGATGCCCGCGAGGGTGAAGATTTCGACCTGACCGGGCGGATCGACGCCGACCTGATGAAGACCGTTCTCGAAGTGGACGACTACGATCAGGTGGATTTTGTCCTGTGCGGGCCGGGCAGTTTTACCCAAGGGATGTACGACAGCCTGCGCAGTCTGGACATCCGCGACGCGAGGATTCATGCCGAAACCTTTGGCCCCTCGACATTGCGTCGGACGCCGGACCCGGATGCCATTGTCATCGAGCAACCACCGGCCGCCACTGTTTCGGTCCCCGTCGTGTTCCAGCGCTCGGCCAAAGAGGCACGCTGGCAGCCCGAGGGCGGCAGTTTGCTGGAGCTGGCGGAAAGCCGCGGATTGCGCCCGGAATTCAGCTGCCGCGGCGGATCTTGCGGCACCTGTAAAACGCGGCTGATCAGCGGCGCAGTGAATTATCCACAGCCCCCGGCGGAAGTGCCTGAGGCGGGAGAGGTACTGATTTGTTGCGCGGTGCCGGCGCAGGGTTCGCAGCCGTTGGTGTTGGATTTATAACCCATCCACCAAAGCTCAGAGATTCCCTGTGGGAGCGACGTTTGCCTGCAAAATACGGCGAACGTCCTACAAACTTGAGCGTTCCTGGGGATGATTCCGACATGTTCTGGCGGTTGTCGTGTCGGAAGTCGGGAGGATAGGCTTCGCGGCTCACTGCAAATTCAGTGATCGGGTTTGGTCGCCCAGGTTTAGAATGGCGCACGTTTGTGCTTGCTTCATGGCGAGCTGTGCGTGGGAGGGCTTAGGCTCTGCCGGGTTCCATTCCCTGGTCGACCAACCCGCGTACGGTTCGCCTCCCTTCTGCTTGGTCGCAGTGTTGGCGAACTCCAGTCCTCGAATGGAGCTTCATCATAATAAAAGAAACCCCCAATCCCCCCGAATCCGACGACGTTTCTCCCTCCACCGCCTTCGCGAGCAAGCCCGCTCCCACATTAGTTACGCGTAGGACAGGGATTTTTCTTCCAGCAGTTCCTCGTACAACTCGGTCCACTTGCGCCCCATTTCGTCGGCGGTGAATAGCTGCCGATAACGCGCCTCAGCCTTCGCGCCCATTTGCGCCGCACGTGCCGGGTTCTCCCACAGCGTGCGCATGGCTTCACGGAAGGCCAGCGGTTGACTCGGTGGGACCACCAGCCCGGTTTCGTTGTGGATATTGATGTAGCTGGTGCCGGTGCCGATTTCGCTGGATATCATCGGTTTGCCGTACATCGCGCCTTCGAGCAGCGAGATGCCAAACGCTTCGGAGCGTAGATGCGAGGGAAACACGATGGCGTAGCTCAGTTGCAGCAGCGCTACTTTGTCCTCATCACCCAGGCGCCCGAGGAAGTGAATATTGCGCAAACCCAAGGCCGCGGCCTGTGCATGCAGTTCCAATTCCAGTGGGCCGGCTCCCACGATGACCACTGGATAATCCAGGTCCTTGAGCGCGTCGAGCAGGATGTGCAAACCCTTGTAGTAGCGCATCACACCCACAAACAGGAAAAACTTATCCCCAACCTGTTGCCGCCAGTGAGCCATACGCTCGCTGTCGGGCTGTGGATAACCTGCCTTGTTCAGGCCATAGGGGATAACCCGGGTCTTGGCTTGGAACTGTTGCAGAACATCGCTGGTGTGCAAGTAGTTGGGCGAGGCGGCGACGATCCGGTCGGCGCTTGCCAGGAACCGGTTCATCAGAGGCCGATAAAGCTTGAGCAGGTGCTTCTGGCGAATGATGTCCGAGTGGTACGTCACCACGCTTGGTTTCTTGATGCCGCTGGCGAAGTGCACCAGGTCCATGAACGGCCAAGGGAAGTGGTAATTGACCACATCGGCTTCAGCGGCCATTTCGCGAAACTGCTTGAAGACGCTCCAGG
Organism: Pseudomonas sp. IT-P294; assembly: GCF_949767865.1. Classification (NCBI taxonomy): domain Bacteria; kingdom Pseudomonadati; phylum Pseudomonadota; class Gammaproteobacteria; order Pseudomonadales; family Pseudomonadaceae; genus Pseudomonas; species Pseudomonas sp. IT-P294. The sequence continues at coordinate 145,168 of NZ_CATKQW010000022.1, forward strand.
AAAACCCCGTGGAAGCAAACTGAATATCGAGTTTGGCCCGGTGAACCTCGTGTTGCCCGAGCTGCACCACCGGCGGCGTGGGATCGGCACTGAGTGTCAAAACCTGGCTTTCAATACCATGCTGGGCACCGCTTTCGCAGAGCTGGAAGATGACTTGCTCGATGCCGCCAACGGAGTCAGGCAGGTACGTCTTGAAAAAATGGAGTACTCGCATTCAACCTCCTAGTGCCTGGCGATAGGCGCTGGCCGTAATACTGGCGCAGCGCTCCCAGGTAAAAAGCCTTGCCTGTTGCAATCCGGCTTCCCGACATGCCTGCCAATGCGCTTGATCGTCGATCAGATGGGTCATTGCCTCGCGCAAGCCGTCTGGATCGTCAGGTTCGATATAGTTGCCCGCAGCCTCTGCCACTTCCGGCATGGCCGAACGCCGGGTGAGGATTACCGGCGTGCCGCTGGCCATCGCTTCCAGAACCGGTAAGCCAAAGCCTTCGTAAAGCGACGGAAAAATCAGCGCCCGGGCACCGGCCAACAGCTGCGCGACTTGCTCGTCGGGCAGGTAACCCAGCAGGCAGACATTCCCGGTAGCGAGCGCCCGCTGCAGTTCTTCGCTGAACTGGTCATGCTGCCAACCTGCCATGCCGACAATCAGCAGCGGAAAACGCTGGCGGATTGCCTCGGGCAACCTTGCATGAGCGCGCAGGGCCAGTGTCAGGTTCTTGCGTGGCTCCAAGGTGCCGACGCAGAGGAAGTACTCCCGCGCCTCGACGCCATGAGCCTTGAGCACCGCGTCGATGGCCCCCGGCTCGCGGGGATGAAAACGCGACGCCACGCCCAATGGCGCAACGACAAACCGTTCTGCTGGCAAGCCGAAATGCTGTTGCGCTTCGTCTGCGATGTACTGCGAGTCGGTGAGAATCAGGCTCGCCCTTTGCACGCCGTCAGCGAGTCGCCGTTCGATCTCTCGCAAGCGCGCGGGCGGTTGCGTCTCGGGGTAATGCAGGTGAGTCAGGTCATGCAAGGTAATGACAGTCGGGCCGTCGAACGACAGTGGCCACAAACTCGGTTCGTGGTAGAGGTCGATGGAGTGCGTGCGCCCCTGATCGAAGCGTTTCTGCTCCAGCCAGCGGCGGGCTTGATAGGCCCCGGGAATCTTGCGCAGCAACGGTGTCAGTCGTGAATAACCGGGCATGGCTGCCTCAGGCAGCACAGAACTCCAGCCCCAGCCGTGGAACAGTGCCAGTTCGACATCGGGTTCAGCGACAAGGGCGCTAGCGAGTTCAGCGACGTAATGGCCTATGCCGGTGCGCGGCCCCTGGAGGATCCTGGCGTTAAGGGCAATTCGCATGTTGCCTCTCTGGCACGGCCGGCTCTTGCAGATTGCGCAGGGTGCGTTCGGCCAATTGCGCACTGGCTTCACGCCAGCCGATCCACTGCCAATCCGCGACGTTGCGCACGGCCGGAAATTGCCCGGTGCGTTCGAACTCCGTGACCAGGTCCGCCAGGCTTTGTGGCTCTTCCAGATCAAAGTACGCCATGAACTCGCCACCGATTTCACGGAAGATCGGAATGTCACTGCCCATGGCCGGCAAACCGCGTTGCATGGCTTCGACCAGTGGCAGGCCGAAGCCTTCGACCCAGGACGGAAACACCAGCGCGCTGGCGTGGGAGTAGGCGTGTTCGAGACTGGTATCGCTCAGGTCATTGAACATGAACAGGCGTTTGTTCAGCTCGGCGTGATTGCGCACACGGGCGAGCAGGGCGTCGCATTTCCAGCCAATACGCCCGGCGATGCACAAACGGGCGCTGGAACCTGATGCCCAAGCGCGTTCAAAAGCGTCGAGCAGGTAATCGTGGTTTTTGCGCGGCTCGATGGTGCTGACCATCAGAAACACTGGATCTTGCGTTTTGAACAGCCGGGCCAGGCGTGGCTCGACCGCGGCGCTGACTTCGCTCAGGTCCAGTTCGGAGCCGAGGTGAAAATAGTCGAACCACAGTCTGCCGGTTTTGTCCGGGCCAAGGCGTCGCAGCACTTCGTCATGCACCTGATCGCGTACCGTGGCGGAGATCGCGACATAGCCGTCGGCGATTTGGGTGATCCAGTTGAACCACTCGGTAAAAACCTGCACCAGCCGCGTGTCATAGAACTGCGGATGTGTCAGCGGAATGAGGTCGTAGATCACCGAAACGATGCCCACGCCTTCGCGTTTGAGCTGTTCGGCAAACGGGAAGAAATCGCTGTGCCAGGAGGAGTCGAGCAACACCAACTGGTCGCCCGCCTGATGCTGCAAGGGCGAGCAGCGTTTGGGCAGTTGATATTGGTTGATGCCCTCGATCAGACGCAATGGAATGCTGAAACAGGAGACCGCCGTGACGCGGTAGGCCACGTGCAGCAAGCGCTTGATCACTCGCGAGTTGCTGCGGTTGTGCAAGCGTTGGTGCATTTGCCAGAAACGATGAGCGAGCCGTCCGAGGCGCCCGCCAAAGGTCATCAGCCCATCGTAAAACGGAATGTTCAACGCACCCAGTTTCAGCACTCGATAGAGTTTGCCGTTGAGCATCACCACTGGGATGCACTCCACACCGTCGACACGCTCCGGCAGCTGATTGATGACGTTGCGCACCACTCGCTGAATGCCCGAATTGACTTTGGGGTGCTGGAATACGTGGGTGCATTCCACCAGAAGACGCGTCATGGCCTGCCCTCAGAAACAATTGATTCGGCAGAGTGGGTGATGGTGGTTTTCGCCCCCAGCCACGAGCAACCGACGAAGTTTTCATGACGGTTGTTGATCACATGGAACACCAAGGTCAAACCGTCCTGCCGTATTGGTCTTCGAAGCGAACGATATCGTCCTCTCCCAGGTATTCGCCGCTTTGCACTTCAATGATCACCAGGTCGATCACGCCCGGGTTTTCCAGGCGATGCTTGTGACCGGCGGCAATGAACGTTGATTCGTTCTTGGCCACCAGATGGGTGCCGGTGCCGTTGTTGGTGACCTTGGCCATGCCTTCGACGACTACCCAGTGTTCATTGCGGTGGTGGTGCATTTGCAGCGACAGCTTGCCGCCGGGCTTGACCACGATGCGCTTGATCTTGAAGCGCGGGCCTTCCTCGAGCACGGTGTAGGTGCCCCAAGGTCGACTGACCGTGCGGTGCAGGCGATAGGCCTCGTGTTTCTTGTCCTTGAGCTGCTTGGCCACTCGGCGCACATCCTGCGCGCGATCGGCATGGGCGACCAGCACCGCGTCGGCGGTGTCGATGATGATCAAGTTATCCACACCCACCGCCGCCACCAGCCGGTCTTCGCTCTGGACAAAGTTATTGTGGCTGTCGATGAACACCGCATCGCCGCTGGCGCGGTTGTTTTGCGCATCCGCCGGCACCAGCGCGGCCACCGCACCCCAGGAGCCGATATCGCTCCAGTCGAATCCGGCGGGCACCACGACCACCTTGTCGGAGCATTCCATCAAGGCGTAGTCGATGGAAATGTCGGTGATCTCGGCGAACAGCTCTGGGGATAATTCCTGCTGCAGACACCCGGCTGTTTCCACCGGGGCGCTGGCTGCCATGCAGGTTCGCGTCTGCTCAAGCAGTTCGGGGGCGTGGAGTTGCAACTCGGCCAGCACGGTGGCGACCGAGAAGCAGAACATGCCCGAGTTCCACAGGAATTTGCCGCTTTCCAGGTAATGCGTAGCGGTTTGCAGGTCAGGTTTTTCGACGAAGCGTTGCACCCTGGCCGCGCCTTTTTCGTCCAGTGCCGCGCCGGTTTCGATGTAGCCGAAACCGGTCTCCGGGGCAGTCGGTACCACGCCAAACGTCACCAGGAACCCATCCTTGGCCAGCGCCACAGCGTGTTCGACCGCTGACTTCAAGGCCTCTTCATTGCGGATCAAATGGTCGGCGGGCATGACCACCATGATCGCTTCGTCGCCGTGCAAGGCTTGCAGCGACAGGGCGGCGGCCGCGATGGCCGGGGCCGTGTTGCGGCCGGTCGGCTCAAGCAGGAAGTGTCCGCGATGACGATTGAGCTGCGCCTCCTGATAGTGATCCTTGCTCTGAAAGTAGTACTCACGATTCGTCACCGTGACGATATCGCCCCAGCCATCAAGCAGCCCGGCCGCACGCCGATACGTCTTGCCCAGCAGCGACTGGCCGTCGGGCAACATCATGAACGGCTTGGGGTGCCCTTCGCGGGACACCGGCCACAAACGAGTCCCGGCACCGCCGGAAAGGATCACTGGAATCAGCATGGCCTACTCCTTGGCGACGCGTTTCATGTCCGCGTCCATCATCATGCGGATCAAGGTATCCAGATCTGTTTTTGGCTTCCAGCCCAGTACGCGCTGGGCTTTGGCCGGGTTGCCGAGCAGCACTTCGACCTCGGCCGGGCGGAAGAACGCCGGGTCGATCTTCACGAAGTCGCGGTAGTTGAGGCCAACGTGGTCGAAGGCAATGCGGCACATTTCGCGCACCGTGGTGGTCACGCCAGTGGCGACCACGAAGTCATCAGGCTTGTCCTGTTGCAGCATCAGCCACATGGCTTCGACGTAGTCGCCGGCAAAACCCCAGTCACGTTTGGCGTCGATGTTGCCCAGGCTCAGTTCCTGCTGTTTACCCTGCTTGATGCGGGCTGCGGCGTCGGTCACTTTGCGGGTGACGAACTCGATGCCGCGCAGCGGTGATTCATGGTTGAACAAGATCCCGCTGCTGGCGTGGAGGTTGAAGCTTTCGCGGTAGTTGACGGTGATCCAGTGGCCGTACAACTTGGCCACGCCGTAAGGGCTGCGCGGGTAGAACGGGGTGTTTTCGTCTTGTTGTTCGGCCTGGATCAAGCCAAACATTTCGCTGGTCGAGGCTTGGTAAAAACGAGTGTGCGGGCTGAACTGGCGGATGGCTTCGAGCAAGTGGGTCACGCCCAGCCCGTCGACGATGCCGGTGGTGACCGGTTGATCCCAGGAGGCGGCGACAAAGCTTTGCGCTGCCAGGTTGTAGATTTCATCCGGGGCGGATTTGATCACCGCGCGTTGCACGGAGCAGGCGTCGGCCATGTCACCGTCCAGATAAACGATGTCGCCTTCGACGCCCATTTCACGCAAGCGCCAGCGCGCATCGCTGCTGCGACGAGCGACCAGACCGTGGACTTTGTAGCCCTTGTCGAGCAGCAGTTTGGCCAGATAGGCGCCGTCTTGGCCGGTGATCCCTGTGATCAGTGCACTTTTAGTCATTCTTGTCGTACTCGCTTCTCCCAGTCGGACAGGATCGCCCGCAGGGATTGTTGTGTTGTGATTTCAGGCGTCCATCCTGTGGTCTGGGTCAGCTTGGCAGAGCTGCCACAAACGCGACGCTGATCCGCGCGACGAAGACGCGCAGGATCCTGAATCAGTTGCATGTCGACCTGGGCGAGGTCGCCTAATTGTTCGATCAGACTGCGAATGCTCTGCTCGCGCCCCGAGCAAATGTTGTAGACCTGTCCCGTTACGCCCTTTTCCAGCAGCGCCAGGTAAGCCGAAATGACGTCGCCCACATCGAGGAAATCGCGGGTGACATCGATGTCGCCCACTTCCAGTTGCGGTGCTTGCAGGCCTTGCTTGATGCGGCTGATTTGCCGCGCGGCGCTGGCAATCACGAAGCTGTCTTTCTGGCCGGTGCCGATGTGATTGAACGGGCGGGCGACCAGTACCGGCCAGCCTTCGCTCAAGCCCCATTGCAGGCTCAGGAACTCGGCTGACAGCTTGCTCACCGCATACGGATTGCGCGGGCAGGGTGGCTGGCGCTCGGTGATCGGCAGCTCTGATTCGGCAACCTGACCGTAGACATCGCCCGAGCTGACATAGAGAAAGGTGCCATTGAAGCCGCGCGCCTTGAGCGCTTGTAGCAGGTTCAAGGTGCCGAGCAGGTTGATGTTCAGTGTGCGTGCCGGATCACGAAAGGCTTCGGGGACAAAGGTCTGGCCGGCCAGGTGAATGACGGCATCGGGCAACTCGGGCCACAGCCCTTCGAGGCTTTGTGGCTGGCTCAGGTCGTACCGGGAGGCGACAGGTAGAAGCTCCCATTCCGAGGCATCAGCCTTCAGGCGATATTGGAGGTGTTGTCCTACGAATCCAGTCAGACCCGTAACGAACAGACGCTTTTTCAAACAGTCGCCCCTTGGTCATAAAACTTCGTCCATTCCCCACAGGCTCTATGGAGATGTCTGACAGACCGGGTGGATTGCTTGGTCGAAAGACAGGCGAAATATGTTGTTGTAGTTGTTTGGTAGCCAATCTGTGCCAATTGCTCGGCAATTTCAACAGGTCCCACCGTGACCGGTCAGTTCTCGTTAGCGTAGCCTGATTTTTCTCGCCGGGCGGTTCACGAATCCTCGACGGATGTGTTTAGAATGCCCCTCGTCACGATTAGCCAGGGTTCGGTCGGGTTGTTTTCAAACCCCGCGAAACGGGCCATTAAAACAAGAACGTAGACGGGCAAGAAGACGATGGACGACGACCGGCAAACACCGGGTCGATCCGTGGTTTTGCCGTCATAGAGCGAGGCTGCCGGGATGGCGGTTTCATCGTGGGGTGCCATGAATTTCATTCTTTACTCGGACGTCAACGACAGCTCGATCAGCCAGAGCCTCGGTCGTCCCGAATACAGTTACTACTTCGTGCTCAAGGCCTATCGTCCTGTGCTGGAAAGCCTTGGGCGGGTGCATGTGGTGTCCTCCACCACCGAGGTCGATCCCCTCTATCGACAATTGCTGGCCGCCGGCGAAGACAGCCTGTTCCTGTCATTCACCCCGCCGCAGAAAACCCCGAACGACCTTGAGTGCCCGACGATCTGCGTGGTGGCCTGGGAGTTTGACTCGATTCCCGATGAGCAATGGGACAACGATCCGCGCCAGGACTGGACGCAAATGCTGGCGCGCCAGGGGCGCGTCATCACGCTCTCCAGCCACACAGCCCGGGCGATTCGTCGGGCCATGGGCGACGACTTCCCCGTGTTGGTTTTGCCGACCCCGTTGTGGGAAAACTTCGCGGGCATTCGTAGTCGTCACACCAGTCATCCGGTGAATGCCGGCTCGACCCTGGACATCAAGGGCTGCATTTTCGACACACGCACGCTCGGACTGTCTGCCGATCCGGTGATTCCCACACCCCCGACCGCCGAGGAAATAGCGGCGCTTGAGGCTTTGAAGCCGCCACCGCTGACGCTCAAGCGCCGTTTTGTTATTGCCCGGCACTACTTGCACATGTGGCGCCTGGACAAGGGTAAAACGCTGCCGACCCCGGTGCATCGCACGCAGTTTTTGAGCAATTGGTATTGGGAGGGTATTCGCGACTTGTTGTCGGACGCCGCTCATGCGCGCGTTGCCCAATACCTGCCGGCCATCGCCGGCCCGCAGACAATCGCAGTGCACGAGCCGCAACCGCGCCAGTGGCCGGACACGACTTCCCAGGTCGAAACCCGGGTTGATGGCGTGGTCTACGCCACCGTGTTCAACCCTCGTGACGGTCGCAAAAACTGGCATCAATTGATCACCGCTTTCTGCTGGGCCTTCCGCGAAACGGACGACGCCACACTGGTGCTGAAGATTACCCAAAGCGACCTTTCGTCCTACTACGACGAGCTGATGACCTTGCTCGCGCAACTCTCGCCGTTCGCTTGCCGTGTGGTGGTGATGCACGGTTACCTGGACGATCCGCAATACGCCCGGCTCTATGAAGCCGCCAGTTATTACGTCAACGCGTCCCGCTGCGAAGGCCTGTGCCTGCCGCTGATGGAATTCATGGCCAGCGGCAAACCGGTGATCGCCCCGGACCACACCGCCATGGAGGATTACATCGATGAGCGCGTGGCGTTTGTGGTCAAGTCCAGCGAGGAGCTGACTATCTGGCCGCAGGACACCCGGATCATTTATCGCACGCTGCGTTATCGACCGGATTGGGGCTCGTTGAAAACGGCTTATGAAACCAGCTACCGAATAGCCAAGGAGCAACCGCTTGAATACCAGCGGATGTCTCGCGATGCGGTCGAGCGCATGCGCGATTACTGCGCCTTCGCCCCGGTGCAGGAACGCCTGGCGGATTTTTTCGGGCTGATGCCGCAGGCTCTGCCTACAGCGACCGTGACGGATAACGCCTCATGCTGATCATCATTCATTCGGAAACCAACCAGCACACCATTGCCCAGAACCTCGGCCGTTCCGAGTACAGCTATTACTTCGTGCTCAAGGAATATCGGCCCGTGCTGGAACAGCTGGGGCGAGTCGTGGAGGTCAGTGACCCGCAGACCGAAGTCGATGCCTTGTACCTCAACGCGCTGTCCCGTGGTGAAGACTGTGTGTTTCTGTCGTTCTCGCCACCGCATCGCACACCCGTGCACCTCGCCTGTCCGACCTTGCCGGTGTTCGCGTGGGAATTCAGCACCATTCCCAACGAGCCCTTTGCCGGTGAGCCACGCAATGACTGGCGTACCGTGTTGCGGGCGTGTGGCGCGGCGATCACTCATTCCAGCTACACCGTGAATGCCGTGCACGAGGCGATGGGCGCGGACTATCCGATCATCGCGGTTCCGGCGCCGGTGTGGGACCGGTTCTCGGCGCGTGGCGCCCAGTTGCAGCGCCAGCCAACGGCGCATCAGGTTCGATTGACGATCAAAGGCCTGGTGGCCGACAGCCGCACCCTCGATTTGCGGGCCTTTGGGCCAGAAGCGTCGCGTGAGGGCGAAGGGATCGACTTCACGGCGACACCGGGTGAGCAAGCGTTGCTGCTCGACGGCGTGATCTACACCTCGGTGTTCAACCCGGGTGACGGGCGCAAGAACTGGGAAGACATGCTTAGCGCGTTCTGCGTGACCTTCCGTGAGGTCGAGGATGCGACGCTGGTGCTCAAACTGACCCACCATGATGCCGAAGAAGCGCTGTCCGACATCCTTCATCATTTGTACAAAAACCAGTCCTATCGCTGCCGCATCGTGCTGATTCACGGCTACCTCGCGGATGCGGACTACGAGCAACTGGTGCAGGCGACCAGCTACGTGGTCAACACGTCCTACGGCGAAGGCCAATGCCTGCCGTTGATGGAATTCATGTCGTGTGGCAAACCGGCGGTGGCGCCCCGCACTACGGCGATGATCGACTACCTGGACGCCGACAATGCTTTCCTGATCGACTCGACCGAGGAACTGACGGCTTGGCCTCACGATCCGCGCCGGGCGTTCCGTACGCTGCGCTACGTCACCGACTGGACGTCATTGTGCCGCGCTTATCGGGCGAGCTATGACGTCGCCAAAAACGATGCCGGGCGCTACGCACAGATGTCCGGGCATGCGGTGGCCAGCCTCGAAAAATTCTGCAGCCAGGCGACCGCCGAGCAACGTCTGAAAGGCTTTTTTGCCCGACTGTTCGAAACCCGCGCCGTGGAAACCCCGCAGACATGATCCGCGCTCTGGTGAGACGTCTGTTCCCAGCGGCGAAACCTGAGCCGGAATCGGTGCCGGTGCTGGTGGAGCAGAACCGCGTGTCACCACGGGACGTGGGTTTGCATGACGCGGTGCTCGACGGTTGGTTCTTGGGCGACAGTGGTGAATTGCTCAAGGGTTTTGCCATCACCGCGGACGACACCCTGCTGGATGTCGGTTGCGGCGAAGGGGTTGCGACTTTGTTTGCGGTGCGTCAGGGCGCGTCGGTGATTTTCACCGACAGCGAGCACGACAAGGTCCGCGACCTGGCCCTGCAAGTGGATGCGCAGTCGGACAAGGCCAATCTCGGTCTGGTCAGCAACAGTTTGCCGCTGCCATTGGCCGACGGTTGCGCGAGCAAAGTGGTGTGCATGGAAGTGCTGGAGCACATCGATCACCCCGAGCCGTTCATGGCCGAACTGGTGCGCATGGGCCGTCCGGGGGCGTTGTATCTGCTCAGCGTTCCAGCGCCGGTGGGGGAGCATCTGCAGAAGGGCATCGCCCCCGCGAGCTACTTTCAATCGCCCAATCACGTACAGATCTTTACCTCGGAACGCTTTGCCGCAATGGTCGAGGACGCCGGTCTGGTGATCGAGCATCGCCAGGCCACCGGGTTTTTCTGGGTGATGGGCATGATTTTCTTCTGGGCCAGTGAACGGGCTGCGGGAAGGGATCTGGGTGGCGCGGTGCGTGACCGGATCCAGGCGCCGTATCCGCCGCTGATGGAGAGCTGGGCGAAAACCTGGCAGGACCTGCTGGCGCAACCGAACGGTTTGGCGATCAAGCAGATGCTCGATCAGTTCATGCCCAAGAGCCAGGTGATCATTGCGCGCAAGCCTTTGGATGCAGGGAGGGCGTCATGAGCAACGACAGACGGATCATGGACATCGAGTTGTTGCGCGGCATCGCAGTGCTCGGCGTGCTGTTCCATCACTTGCAAGACAGCCTGTTCGCCGCCCCGGTGCCTCTGTTGCAAGCGATCATCGCGTTGGGCCAGCCGTGGTGGGGCGTCGATCTGTTTTTCGCCATCTCCGGGTTCGTCATCGCACGCAGCTTGATCCCTGCGTTGCAAGGGTGTCGCACACGCCAGGAATACTGGCAGCAAACACGTAATTTCTGGCTGCGCCGAGCGTTTCGACTGCTGCCGTCGGCCTGGTTGTGGCTGGCGCTGATGTTGCTGGCCTGCCTGTTCCTCAATCGCTCCGGGGCCTTCGGAACGTTGCACGCCAACCTGCAAGCGACCTTGGCCGGGGTCGCGCAGTACGCCAACTTCCGTTTCGCCGACAGTTTCTTTCACTATGAGTACGGCACCAGTTTCGTCTACTGGAGCCTGTCGCTGGAGGAGCAGTTCTACCTGCTGTTTCCACTGCTGATTCTGTTGTGCCGCAAGCATTTGGTCTGGGCCTTGCTGGCGCTGGTCGCGGTGCAGTTGTTCACGCTGCGCACGCCGATCCTGATGGTGATTCGCACCGACGCATTGGCACTCGGAATACTGTTGGCAATGTGGAGTGCGCAACCTTCATATCTGCGCTGGGAGCCCACATTTTTACGCCGCCCATGGGCCGGTCTTTTGGCGTTGATCGCGTTGTCGTTGGCGCTCAGTTTCATGGCGACGGACCGCTTCACCTTCACTAATTACCGCATCGGCGTGATTGCCGTGCTGTGCGCGGTGCTGGTCTGGATCGCTTCCTACAACCGTGATTATTTGATGCCGCGCGGTGCGTTCAAGAACGTGATGACGTGGGTGGGCAGTCGCTCCTACGGGATTTACCTGATCCACATTCCTGCGTATTTGCTGGTGCGAGAATTCACCTTTCGCTTGCAGGCTGCCGGTCTGCCCAGCCCGGGCGGTCATCCGATCCTGACGCTACTGATGGCTGGCGGGCTGATCGCCTTGCTCAGTGAACTCAACTACCGCTTTATCGAAATGCCCATGCGCAACCGCGGCGCGTCGTTGGTCAAACGCCTGGGCACGTCCCGAACAGCCGCCCAAACCTCTGGAGCTACCTCATGCTGAGCCTTTTGAAGAAACTCACGGCGGGTACGCCCGCTCCCGCACCTGTGGCGGACAAGGTCGAGAAGGTCGACCCTTATATGCTCGGCCTGCACGATGCGATGCTCAGCGGCTGGTTCAATCAGCAAACCGGCGAGCTGTTCACCGGGTTCCCGGTGAGGGCTGAGGACACGCTGCTGGACGTTGGCTGCGGTGACGGCGGTAACGTGCATTTCTGTGGCATGCGCGGGGCCAAAATCATCATCGCCGACATCGATGCGGCCAAGGTTGAAGCCACCCGCCAGCGTTTGAGCGACACGCCGGCGCGTGACATCGAATGCCATGTCACCGACTGCAATCCGCTGCCGATTGCCGATGCGACTGCCACCCGCGTGGTGTCCACCGAGGTCATCGAGCATGTCGACGATCCGGCGCAGTTCCTCGCCGAACTGGTCCGCGTTGGCAAACCGGGTGCGTTGTACTTGCTCAGCGTCCCGCACCCAAGCTCCGAAGACCTGCAAAAAGACATCGCTGCCCCGGAGTATTTCCAGAAGCCCAACCACATTCGCATCATCAGCGAAGAGCAGTTCAAGGCAATGGTCAGCGACGCTGGCCTGGAAGTGCTCAGCCATAGCCAGTACGGCTTTTACTGGTCGATGTGGATGCTGTTGTTCTGGGAAGCCAAGGTCGATTTCAGCAATGCCGATCACCCGTTGCTCAACCATTGGGCCGACACCTGGCAGGCCGTTTTGGCGTCGCCCCGTGGCGCGCAGATCAAGCAGGCGCTGGACGCGGTCGTGGCGAAAAGTCAGGTGATCATCGCCCGCAAGCCCTAGCCCCCACAGGTTTTGTGTACCCTGCGACTTTGCGTTGTCAGGGACTCGGCATTTCATGTGTTTAATTCGTTTGGCGGTGGTGTTTGCCGCGTTGATGTTGCTCAACGGTTGCGAGCAAAAAATCGCACCGCCGCTCGATCAGCAACTCTATGTCTGGCAACGGCAATGGACACCGGCCCATGACGCTGCACTGAAGGACAGCCGCGCGGATTTTTCGACGTTGCGGGTGTTGGCGTTGCAGGCGTTTCCTGGGGCCGGTTGGAGTAGGGCGCGGATCAATCCGGCGCTGCTCAAGCGTGATGGTCGACCGTTGATTGCGGTGATTCGTCTCGATGGCCAGCTCAAGGCGCTGGACCAGGACGAGGTCACAGCGCAAATCCAGCAAGTGCTTGGCGATTGGCAAGGGCAGGGGCTGGTCATCTCTGGTGTGGAAATCGACCACGATGCGGGCAGCGCTCGGCTACCGGCTTATCGGGCATTTCTGACGCATCTACGCGCGGTTTTACCCGCCTCTTTACCGTTGAGTATCACTGCGCTGCCGGCATGGATCGACAGCCCTGAGTTGCCGACACTCCTGGCGACCGTCGACAGTAGCGTGTTGCAGGTGCATGCGGTCAGCGATCCGCATCGTGGCTTGTTTGATGCGGTACAGGCCGGGAAGTGGGCCAACGCCTGGAGCCGCATTACGTCGAAACCATTTCATCTGGCGCTTCCGGCCTATGGCGTGGCGCTGTTGCCCGGAGCCAGCGGTGCGCCGGTGGTGGAAAGTGAAGTGCCGGTCGAACGAGTCGGTAAACGCCGAGAGTTGCTCGCGGACCCCGTGCAACTGAGCACGCTTGCGGCCGAGTTGCGCGCCGATCCACCCGCGCACCTGGCCGGCCTGATCTGGTTTCGCCTGCCGCTGGCGGGGGATCGCCGGGCCTGGAGCCTGAACACGCTCAGTGCGGTGGCGCGCGGCGATGTGCTCGACAGTCGCTTGAGTTTGAAACTCAGCGCACAGGACGGCCTCTATGACATCAGCCTCAGCAATCCAGGCAACCTCGACAGCGCCTGGCCCGAACGCGTGACGCTGGCGGTTCAGGGCTGTGATGGCGCTGATGCGCTGGCCGGTTATGCATTGCAACAAAGCCCGGATCTGCTTACCTTCACCCGCCAGCGCGAGGGCCGGCTACTGGCCGGCGGGCAACGCGGCATCGGTTGGGCACGCTGCACACACATTGATCAAGGAGGTTCGAATGTTCACCCGTAACTGGCCCCGCCATTTGCTTTGCCTGAGCCTCAGTCTGCCGCTGGGTTCGGCGCTGGCCTGTGGGCCGGACTTCCCGATGCGTTTGCTGGACAACCGCGCCCAGTCGCTGGCAGAGCTGCCGGAAGGCAACTTCCAGTTTGAGATCAATCGCCTCGGCCATGCGATCGCGGGGCTGAAGAATGTCACGGCCGCCACCAACAATCCGTCCTCCGGCTACGGCGATGAGCCCAACTACGCCGATCAACGGGACCAGGCCGAGCAAGCCGGTTTGACGGTTGAACAGCAAGCTTTGGTCAAACAGTTGCGCACGCTGACCGATGCACATCAAGTCGAGGCCCAGGGCGCGAGCCTACCGGCCGAGCACATGCTCTACCTGGCGGGCGCTGTGGCGTTCAGCGCCGGTGATCATGGATTGGCCGCCGAGTACTTTCAGAAGGTGCTGGCATTGCCGGCGGATCAACGCCCGTTGCGCAGCACGTGGGCGGCCTACTCGTTGGGCCGGGCGCTGTTTGCCATGAGCGCCGAAACGGATGCAACGCCTGACCTGCTGGCGCAGTCACGAAAGGCCTTCGAGCAGACCCGTCAGCTGAGCATTAACGGTTTCAGCGACCCGTTGGAGCTGGGTGTCGCCAGCCTCGGCGAAGAGGCCCGGGTGGCACGCACGGCGGGTGACTGGAACAGCGCCGTCGAACTCTACGCCACGCAAAACCTCCACGGTTCGGCAGTGGGCTACACCTCGATCAAATTGTTGATGGCTGATCTGCTGGCAATGCCTGACGATCAACTGACCGAGCTGCTCAAAGGCAAGCCGGTGCAGCAACTGGTCACGGCATCGCTGATCAGCCGCTTGGGCTGGTCATTCGGTGATCAACCGCCAAACGAACAAAAGCTGATCAAACTTCTGCAAAGCAACACGCGGGGCAGTCTGGATAACGCTGACCGACTGGCGGCGATGAATTATCAACAGGGCGATTACGCCAGCGCCAAAGCATTCCTTGAGCATGCCGGGGATGGTGGTTTGGCGTGGTGGTTGCGGGCGAAGCTGGCGCTGCGAGAGGGCGACAAAAACGCGGCGGCAGCGGCGTATGCCAAGGCGGCTCAAGCCTTCCCGCAGAATGAATCCTGGGGTGAGCGACGCACGCCGGACTACGATTTTGAAAGCCTGCAGCCCAAATGCCGGGTCGAGGGTGAAAGCGCGATTCTGGCGCTGCAACGCGGCGATTACCTGCAAGCGTTCGATCAGCTCTATCGCAGCCAAAGCACCTACTGGCTCGATGCCGCGACCGTTGCCGAGCGTGTGTTGACCGTCGATGAACTCAAGCACTATGTCGACACGCAGGTGCCAGCACCGCCAGCGCTGAGTCAGCAGGACCGTGACAACTACGTGCCGTTGCCGGTGGCGGCGAAACTGCGCAATTTGCTTGGGCGGCGGTTGCTGCGTGAAGAGCGGTATGGCGAGGCGCCGAAGTACTTCGACAGCGTGGAGTTACAACAAAAGGCGACGTGGTATGGGCAATTGCGCCACGATGCCGAATCGAAATGGTGGCCAACCAAGCGTGCATTTGCTTATTACTATGCTGCGACAGTGGCCCGTTTTGACGGAATGGAGCTGTTGGGTTACGAAATGTCACCGGATTACGCCACCTTTGGCGGCAATTACAGTCTGGAAACTCCCGAACTCAAGGTCGGCCCGCTGATGGCCCCAGGTGAAGTGCAGCGCCAGCAAGCCTCGTTGGCGCAACCAGATGAGCGTTTTCATTACCGCTTTGTAGCCACGGCCCTGGCGAGCAAAGCCGCTGATCACTTACCCCATGGCAGCCAGGCGTTTGCTTCTGTGCTGTGCAAGGCTTCGTCGTGGGGCACCAGCCTGCAAGAGCAAAGCGCCTTCTACCGTCGCTATGTTGAGGAGGGCCCTTATGTGGTTTGGGCAGGTGATTTCGGACATCAATGCCAAGAGCCGGACTTTCAAAGGGCCGATAAGCGGTATGTGACCCAGGTTACCGACGCCGCGCGCTCGGCGTTGCGCCCCTACAAAAAGCCATTGCAGATTGGCAGTGTAATAGCGGTGACGGCAGCGGCGCTGGTGGTGATCAGTCGACGCCGCCGTCGTAAAGCGCAATAAGGCTCAAGCCTGTTGAACAAAGGTCAGCCGCACGGCGAAACCAATCAACAGGCTGCCGAACAACCACTGTTGCAGGCGCTGGGCCGAGGGGCTGCGTTGCAGCCAGCGCCCCAGCGCGGCTCCGGCCAGGGCGTAGGCGCTGTCGAACAGCAGACCGACGCTGACCAGCATCACGCCCAACACCGCAAATTGCGCCAGTACCGGCCCGGCTTGGGGATTGATGAACTGCGGCAGCAATACCGAGCAGAACAGGAGCGCTTTAGGGTTGAGCAGGTTGGTCAGCAACCCTCTTTGGATTGCTTCACGCCAATGGGGTTTCTCGGTGGTTGTGTCTGCACTGTTCAGGTTTGGCAGCATCGTGGTTCGCAGACATTGGATGCCGATCCACAGCAAATACGCAGCTCCCGCCAGACGCACCACATCGAAGGTCCATGGTGCAGCTTTGAACAACGCCGCCAACCCCAAGGCGGCCAACGCCACATGACAACCACGGGCAATGCCCAGGCCTACCGCCGTCGCCAACGCCGCGCCTTTACCCTGACGGGCGCCGGTCTGTAGCAGCAGAATCATGTCCGGCCCTGGCAACAAATACACCACCACCAGCGCCATGAAAAACAGCCAGAGTCCCGCCACGTTGCACCCCATTCGTTGTCGATTTGGTAGCGCCAGTCTAGGGCTCAAGCGTGGGGCAGGTGCTTGCGTTGTCCACTTCTAAAGCATCGATATTTGGCATAACCTGCCGCTTTGTGGTGTTCAAGCCATCAGGATCTGCCAAACAATGAAACTCGACGCCTACGACCGCAAAATTCTCGCCGCGCTGCAACGGGACGGCCGCCTGAGCAACGTGCAACTGGCCGAGGAGATCGGCTTGTCTGCTTCGCCATGTTTGCGTCGGGTGCGAATGTTGGAAGAAGCCGGGGTGATTCGCGGCTATCAAGCCAATTTGGATCGTGACGAAGTGGGGCTTGGGCTGACGGTGTTTGTCGGGGTCAAGGTTGAACGCCACAACGATGAGCAGGCAGAAGCTTTTCGCTTGGCGGTGACGGCGCTGCCTGAGGTGATTTCGGCATTTCTGGTGTCAGGAGAATCGGATTTTCTGCTGCAAGTGGTGGTGCCGGATTTGCGCGGGTATGACCGGTTTCTCACCGAGCGACTGCTGAAGTTGCCGGGAGTAAGCGACATCCGCAGCAACTTCGCAATTCACACGGTGAAGACGCCGGGGGCGTTGCCGTTGGGGCATTTGCCAGGTTGAAATTGCGTTGCCTCTATATCCGATCGTTCCCACGCTCTGCGTGGGAATGCAGCCCGTGACGCTGCGCGTCACATCAAGAGCCGAACGCAGAGCGTCCGTAGAGGCATTCCCACGCAGAGCGTGGGAACGATCATCTGCAGGCTTCTTACATCTGCGTCGCCATCCCCTCCACATTCATCGCTGCCTGACGCAACGCCTCGGACCGTGTCGGATGCGGATGGCAGGTCAGCGCAATGTCTTCAGCTGACGCGCTGAACTCCATCGCCACGCAATACTCGCCGATCATTTCACTGACACTCGGTCCCACCAGATGCACGCCGAGAATCTCATCGGTGCGCTCATCGGCCAGCACTTTGGCGAAGCCTTCGGTCTCGTGGTTGATCTTCGCCCGGCTGTTGGCGGTGAAGGGGAACTTGCCGACTTTGTACGCGCGACCTTCAGCCTTGAGCTGCTCTTCTGTCTTGCCGACGCTGGCCAGCTCAGGCTTGGTGTAGATGACGTTGGGAATCAGGTCGTAGTTGACCTCGCCAGCCTTGCCGACGATCTGCTCGACGCAGGCCATGGCTTCATCCTCGGCCTTGTGGGCAAGCATCGGCCCGGAAGTGACATCGCCGATCACCCACACGCCCGCCGCTTCGGTGCGATGGCCCTTGTTGGCCAACATGCCGCGCTTGTCAGTGGTGAGACCGACGTTTTCCAGCCCCACGCCTTCGGTGTAAGGCCGCCGGCCGATGGCGACCAGCACGTAATCGGCTTCAATCGTTTCAGCGGCACCGCCGGCAGCGGGTTCGACGCTGAGTTGAACGCCGCTTGCCGATGGGGTGGCGCGGGTGACTTTCGAGCTCAGCTTGAAACTGATGCCCTGTTTGCTCAGCGAGCGCTGCAGGGTTTTGCCCGCCTCTGCATCCACGCCAGGGCAGATGCGATCGAGATATTCGACTACGGTGACTTGGGCTCCCAGACGCCGCCACACCGAACCCAGTTCCAGGCCGATGACGCCGGCACCGATCACTACCAGGTGCTTCGGCACTTCAGCCAGTGACAGCGCACCGGTGGAATCGAGGACGCGCTTGTTATCGATCTCGACGCCGGGCAGGGGAGTGGGCTCGGAACCGGTGGCGATGATGATGTCCTTGGCGCCCAGTTCGGTCTTGCCGCCCTGGTTGTCAGTCACGGTCACTTTGCCTGGCCCGTCGATATGGCCCCAGCCTTTGATCCAGTCGACCTTGTTTTTACGAAACAGAAATTCGATGCCCTTGGTCAGCCCGGCGACGCTTTCATCCTTCTGCTTCATCATCTGGGCGAGGTTGAGGGTCGGTTTGACCTCGATCCCCAGGTTGGCGAATTCGCTGCCCATGGCCGCGTCATAGAGCTCCGAGGCATGCAAAAGCGCCTTGGAGGGCATGCAGCCGACGTTCAGGCAGGTGCCGCCGAGGGTCGCGCGGCCTTCAACGCACGCCGCTTTCAACCCCAGCTGACCGGCTCGAATCGCTGCGTTATAACCACCGGGACCACCGCCCAGAATCACGACGTCGTAGGTGTTCATGGATGCACTCCTGGAAGGGGAATCGGGCTGGATAAAATAGTCTTTGAATAAAATTACGAGCGTAATATGTGCGTTTCTGACTATTTCGGTCAAGGCTTCAGGCAAGCGACAGGTCGTGCATCTTTAGATAAAGCGATTCAGCACATAAATTTCACCACTTTCGTTATATCGTAACGAATTGCGATGTGATCAATGATAAGCAATGGGGTGGTATGCAAGTCGATCTCGAAGTCGATGGAACGTCGGTAGCAGGGCTGCCGCGCTTTCAGCAGGCGGTTTTTCAAGGACGGCGATTGCGCCAGTTCGCCATCGGCCTGAGTGCCTTGGCGGCGGTGGGTTTAGTGTTGGCGTTTTTTGTCGGGCTGTTTGCACCGTTGTCGCTATGGGGCGCGTTGCTGGTCAGTCAGAGCGCTGGCTTGCTGGTGCTGGTCGCCGGCCTGCAATCGGCCTGGTGGGTGACTCAGTGGCGTGCGCGGGCCATGAACCCAACATTGCCGGTTGTGGTGGTGGCGGTGGACGACACCGTTGCTCCTGAAGGCTGGTATGAGCGCATGCTGGACCGACTCGGTCAGCGTTCGGCGCGCCTGCTGAGTCAGGTCGGTGCGCCGACGCTCTGGCTCGGCGGCTGGGCATTGTTGACGTTGTACAGCCTCAGCCAGTTCTGGAACCTCACATTGCCTCCCGGTCCGCTGGGTGTCTCGGCGAGCATTGGCGCCGCGCTGTCTTTGTTGTTGGCGTTTGGTTTGCTGGTATTGGAGCGCCAACTGGCTCAGGAAATTGTGGCTGAGTGGCCGGAAGCGGCGCCGTTAGCGCAGCTGTGCCGGGTCGCGATCATTTGCCTGGTGCTCGGCGCCTTGTGTTTGTTGTTCGCCAGCGAAGCATCGGTTTGGCCAGTACGCCTCTCCGTTTTGATCGGCTTGCTGCCGGGACTGGTCGCGGTCGAGTTGCTGCTGCGCGCGGTGCTGTCGTTGTTCAGTCCGCGCCGTGAATCACTTGAGCCAGGTTTATTGGCGCGAAGTTTTGTCGCCGACCTGCTGCGTTGGCCGCCGCAACCCTTGCTGGCGTTGCAACACGAACTGCACAACCGCTTTGGCATCGACCTGCGGCAGATTTGGGCTTTCACTTATATGCGCCGGGCGTTTCTTCCGGTGTTGGCAGTGGTGGCGATGGTGGGCTGGTTGCTGACCGGAGTTCACGAAATTCCCCTGCAAGGACGAGGGATCTACGAGCGTTTCGGCAAGCCGGTAGACGTGTTCGGCCCCGGTTTGCACGCTGGTTTACCATGGCCGTTGGGTCGAGTCCTGAGCGTTGAAAATGGCATGGTTCACGAACTGGCGACCAGCGTTGGCGATGCCTCGGCACCGCTGGTGGCCGATCCTGCTGAAGGTCCGCCGCCAGCAACAGCCAATCGGTTGTGGGACGCCAGCCACGTGAATGACAAATCCCAGGTCATTGCCAGCAGCCGTGGCGACAAGCAGAGCTTTCAGATCGTCAATATGGACGTGCGCTTCGTCTATCGCATCGGCCTTACCGATCAAGCCGCGCTGGCCGCGACCTACAACAGCACCGATGTGCCGACACTGATCCGCAGCACCGCCAGCCGCATTCTGGTTCATGACTTCGCCTCTCGAACCCTCGACGGTCTGCTCGGCGAGGATAGGGTAGGGCTGGCTGAGGAGATTGGCCGGGCGGTACAGGCGGACCTGCAAAAACTCGACAGCGGCGTGGAAATTCTGGCCACAGTGGTCGAGGCGATTCATCCGCCAGCAGGCGCCGCCAACGCTTATCACGGTGTTCAGGCGGCACAGATTGGCGCCCAGGCATTGATCTCCCGCGAGCGTGGTGCGGCAGCAGAGGCGACCAATCAGGCGCAACTGCAAGCCAGTATCGCTCGCGATCAAGCAACCGCCAGTGCGCACGAAATCAATGCCACCGCTCAGGCGGCGGATTTGAAATTCACTGCCGAGCAGAAGGCCTATGCCAGTGCTGGCCAGGCTTTCGTGCTGGAGCAGTATTTCAGCCAGCTGACTCAGGGCCTGGCCAATGCCAGGTTGCTGGTGCTCGATCATCGCCTGGGCGGAAGCGGCAATGCGCCGACCATCGACCTACGTACTTTCACGCTGCCGGCTGATCCTGCGTCGCCGCGTTCCAGCGCTCAACCAGGAGCTAACCATTGAGCCCGTCGCACACTCACGATCACGATGACCACGCCGGCCACGATCACGGCCATGGCGGGCATCACCACGGCCACCATCATCACCATCACGGTGCTCCCGAGGAAGCGGGGCCGTTCCCGTGGCGGCGCATGGGGTGGGCGGCCTTGCTGGTGGCGTTCGCCATCGCCGCCGCAAGCCTTGTTCAAGTTCGGTCTGGAGAGGCGACGGTGATTACGCGCTTCGGCAATCCTTCGCGGGTGTTGCTGGAACCAGGACTCGGCTGGCGCTGGCCTGCACCGTTTGAAGCCGCCATTCCGGTAGATCTGCGGCTGCGCACGACTTCCAGCGGTTTGCAGGATGTCGGCACGCGAGACGGCTTGCGCATCATTGTTCAGGCGTATGTGGCGTGGCAGGTGCAGGGCGATCCCGATAACGTGCAGCGCTTCATGCGTGCCGTGCAAAACCAGCCGGACGAAGCGGCGCGGCAGATTCGGACCTTTGTGGGCTCTGCCCTGGAAACTACAGCGAGCAGTTTCGATCTGGCGAACCTGGTGAATACCGATGCCAACCAGGTTCACATCGCTGATTTCGAAGCGCAGTTGCGTCAGCAGATTGATCAACAATTACTCACCACTTATGGCGTTCGGGTGTTGCAAGTGGGCATCGAACGCTTGACCTTGCCGTCGGTGACGCTCACCGCCACCGTCGATCGCATGCGCGCCGAGCGTGAAACAATTGCCACCGAACGCACCGCCATCGGCAAACGTGAAGCTGCGCAAATCCGCTCCGCCGCCGAGCGTGACGCGCGAATCGTGCAGGCAGATGCAACGGTAAAAGCGGCTGACATCGAAGCCCAATCCCGCGTCGAAGCAGCGCAGATTTACGGGCGCGCCTACGCCGGCTCACCTCAGCTATATAACTTGCTGCGCTCGCTCGACACGTTGGGCACGATCGTTACGCCGGGGACCAAACTGATTTTGCGCACCGATGCCGCGCCTTTTCGGGTGTTGGTGGATGGTCCGCCGACGCTCGATATCAAACCCGGGTCGCAGCCATGAAATTAGTTCCACGTGGAACACATGAGTTAAGTAGCCCATGGATTCAGGCTGGGCGATTGGCTTTTCTGGCACTTTATGCGGTCACTGTCCTGGCGGCTTTGGCGTGGGCGTTTTCCAATGTGCGGCAAATCGATCCGCAAAATCGCGCGGTGGTTCTGCATTTTGGCGCGCTGGATCGCATCCAGAACGCCGGCTTGCTATTGGCTTGGCCGAGACCTTTTGAGCAAGTGATCCTGTTGCCGGCCGCAGATCGGGTCATCGAACGGCGGGTGGAAAATCTGCTTCGCAGCGATGCAGCGTTGCAGGGAGATCGGGTGGCGTCATTCGCGACACCTTTGAGCGATGCGCTCGCAGGTTCTGGTTATTTGCTGACCGGAGATGCCGGCGTGGTGCAACTCGATGTACGGGTTTTCTACAAGGTTACTGAACCTTACGCTTTCGTGCTTCAAGGTGAGCATGTGCTGCCGGCGCTCGAACGACTGGTCACTCGCAGCGCCGTTGCGCTGACGGCGGCACGAGACTTGGACACCATCTTGGTGGCTCGTCCGGAACTGATTGGCACCGATACTCAAGCGGCCGAACGCCGCGAACGTCTGCGGGGTGATTTGGTGCAGGGCATCAATCAACGTCTGGCTGAGCTGACAGCGACAGGGCAGGGCCTGGGCATCGAAGTGGCGCGCGTCGACGTGCAGTCGAGCTTGCCTGGCCCTGCGGTAAACGCCTTCAACGCCGTGCTGACCGCCAGCCAACAAGCCGACAAAGCCGTCGCCAATGCGCGTACCGAAGCAGAGAAGCTGACCCAGAATGCCAATGAGCAAGCTGACCGAACGCTGCAAGTCGCCCATGCCCAAGCGAGCGAACGACTGGCAAAAGCCTCGGCCGATACCGCCACTGTGTTGAGCCTGGCCAAGGCGCAACAGCAAGGTACCGATCCGCAAATGTTGCTGCGTATCTACCGTGAACGCATGCCAAAAATTCTCGGTCAGGCCGGCTCGGTGACAACGGTCAATCCGAAAGACGATTCGCGCCTGATCATTCAGGGAGCCGCACAATGACTGCCCAAACCACCGCGCCGAGCCTGTTGTCCTCGGCTGAACAACGCAGCGCTGCGCGTCAATTGACCTTGGCCATGCTTGCTCTGGGCTTGCTCAGTCTCGGGCTGATCTGGCGTTGGTTATCGCCTCAGCAGACCGGTGTCAGCCAGTTGTTGTTGGGCTTCGCTTCGCTACTGGTGGCCGTGCCGGTGATGCGCTCGGCGTGGTACAGCTTGCGCTATCCAAGCCTGCACGGCATCACCGATCAACTGATCGCCCTCGCCATGTTGGGTGCCTGGGCCACGGGAGATCTGCTGACCGCCGCCTTACTGCCGATCATCATGATCTTTGGCCACGTATTGGAAGAGCGTAGCGTCATCGGTTCTCAGGAAGCGATTCGCGCCCTCGGCAAACTGACCCGCAGCCATGCCCGCAAGATTCGGGCGGATGGTTCGATCCTCGAAGTCGACAACGGCACCCTCAAGGCCGGCGACATCGTGGAGGTGCGCGCGGGTGATCGAGTGCCGGCCGACGGTCGAGTATTGTCGGGGCAGGCGAGCCTCGACACCGCATCGATTACCGGTGAGTCCGTTCCGATAGAGACGGGTGTCGGGATGCAGGTCTTCGGCGGAGCGATCAATCTCGACGGCCTGTTGCGGATCGAAGTGACGCGCACAGGCAACGAATCGACCTTGGGCAAAGTCATCGCGCTGATGCAAAGCGCCGAGCGGTCCAAGCCGCCGATCACCCGTCTGCTCGAACGGTATGCCGGCAGCTACATGATCTTGGTGTTGTTGTTGGCGGCAGTCACCTGGTTTGTCACCAACGATGCCCAGGCGATGCTCGCGGTGTTGGTGGCGGCGTGTCCTTGTGCATTGGTGTTGTCGGCGCCCGCCACGGCGATTGCTGGTGTCGCGGTCGCGGCACGTCACGGGATACTGATCCGCAGTTCGGCGTTCCTTGAGGAATTGGCTGACCTGACGTCGCTGGTGGTCGACAAGACCGGGACGCTGACGTTTGGCACGTTGCGGTTGCAGTCCATCGACAGTCCTTTGGTGGACCGCAGCCATGTCATGAAGCTCGCCGCGAGCCTTGGTTCGGCCAGCAGTCATCCAGTCAGTCGCGCGCTTGCCGGGTTGGTCACGCAGGAACATTTTCTGCTGCTGTCGGACATTCACGAACGCCAGGGTCTGGGCGTAGTGGCGATGACGGAGCAGGGGGAAGCGGCACTCGGTCGCCCAGAGTTGTTTGCACAATTGGGCATTGTCACTTCGGCGGTTCCTGAACACGACGGCCCGATTGCCGGCTTGGCGCTCAACGGTGAATTCCTTGCCTGGTTGTTGCTCGCCGACAGTGTCAAACCTGAGGCACGATTCGCCTTGAGCGAGTTGCGAGAGTTGGGCTTGGGTCGTCAGTTGTTGCTCACCGGTGATCGGCAAAGTGTCGCGCATACGCTGGCTCGCGATGTCGGCATCAGCGATGTCGAAGCGCAGGCTTTGCCTGAGGACAAACTCAATCGTGTGCTGACGGAAATCGAAAACGGTTTCCGGCCAATGGTGGTGGGTGATGGTATCAACGACTCGCTGGCACTCAAGGCTGGTGTCGTGGGTGTGGCCATGGGCGCTGGCGGTGCGGACATCGCGCTGGCCTCTGCCGACATCGTGCTGATCGGCAGCGACCTGCGTCGGCTCGGCACCTGTGTGCGGTTGAGTCGCCAGTGTCGGCAGACGTTGCAGGTCAACGTGATCATCGGTCTGGGCTGGACCCTGGCGATTGTTGCCTTCGCGGCATTCGGCTGGCTCGGCGCCGCCGGGGCCATGATCGCTGCATTGCTGCATAACCTCAGCACGTTGCTGGTGCTCGGGAATGCCGGACGACTACTGCGTTTTCAAGAGCCACTGCTGAAGTTGGAGGAGGCGCCTTAAGCGGCCCGAAAACTTTTTTAATTCCTCTGTAACGCCGTTGGGGGCAGCGCGCTCTAGTGGTGTGTCGGGACTGAACAAACCGTCCAGCCGACCACCCTGACGATTACCGAGGATATAAATATGAACTTCAAAAACGCCACTGCCGGTGCCGCTCTCGCTTTCGCCGCAGCGACTTTGTTTGCCGGTGTTGCCACGCAGGCACAGGCTGCTGACGCTGTTCAAGTGCACTGCTACGGCGTGACATCGTGCGCAGGCATGAACGATTGCAAGACTGCGGAGAATGCCTGCAAAGGTCAGGGCGTTTGCAAAGGTCACGGCTTCAAGGCAATGACTCAGACCGAATGCATGAAAGCAGGTGGCAAGGTCGGCGAATAACCTACCTCCCGTGCCGCCGCAGTGGTGTGCGCCACTGCGGCTACTTTGCGAGGAGCCCGCAAATGTCTGCTTCCCTCCCTTGCCTGGGCTATGGCCTGGGTTTGCGCAGTGCCTACTATCAACAGATTCTTGAGCAGTCACCCGCCGTGGACTGGTTCGAGGTCGTCTCCGAAAACTTCATGGTTCAGGGCGGAAAAGCCTTGTACTACCTCGATGCAATTGCCGAGCGTTATCCGGTAGTGATGCATGGGGTGTCGTTGTCCATTGGCGGTCCCCATGCTCTTGATCCCGCGTATTTGAATCAACTCAAGCTTCTGGCTGAGCGAGTAAAGCCTGCGTGGATTTCCGATCATTTGTGCTGGAGCCGCGGCAACGCTCATCAGCTGCATGACCTGCTGCCGTTGCCCTACACCGAAGAAAGCCTTTACTACGTGGCTGAGCGAGTGCGGCAGGTTCAGGATGTTTTACAACGGCCGTTGGTGCTGGAGAACGTCTCCAGCTATGTGCGCAGCGCCGACGATGACTTCAGCGAATGGCAATTCCTCGAAGCCCTCAGCCGGCTGAGCGGCTGCGAGCTGTTGCTGGACGTTAACAATGTGTACGTGAGCTCGCGCAATCACGGCTTCGATCCGTGGACCTTCATTCAAGGACTGCCGGCAAACAAGGTTCGGCAACTGCACCTGGCGGGCCACAGCGATTATGGCGATTACGTGATCGACACCCATGATCATCCCGTGAGCGATCCGGTCTGGGCGCTTTATCAACGTACGCTTGAGCATCTCGGCCCGGTGGCTACATTGCTGGAACGCGATGACCATCTGCCGCCCTTTGAAGAGCTGCTTGGGGAACTGCAAAAGGCTCGTGAACTGGGTGATGGCGTGCTGGCCCGGAGACTGAAATGCGCCTGAACGATTGGCAACTGGCCTTTGAAAGTTATCTGTTGGGGGAGCAGTCAGCAGCTTGTCCGGCATTGAGCGCCCACCTGATTGGCGGCCCGACACTGAACGTGAACACTGGCCTGGCGATTTATCACAACGCCTATCAGGCCCGGCTTTTGGATGTGTTGCGTGGCGACTATCCGGTGATCTGGCATTGGTTGGGGGACGTTGAATTCGAAAAGCTCGCCGCTGCCTACATTCGTCAATCACCCTCAGCGCATTTCAGTTTGAGATGGCTAGGCGAAGGTTTTGAACATTTCATTCGCCAGCATCTGGTGCCAGAGCAAAGCGCGGCGCTCGCCGAGTTGGCAGCGCTTGAATGGGCATTCACCCTGGCGTTCGATGCACCCGAATGCGAACCGTTGACACTGCAAGACATGGCCAGTTTGCCGCCGCAGGAATGGCCGACGCTGCGGGTTTGTCCCAGCTCCACCATGCAGTGGCTTGAATGTGCCTACAACAGTGTTGCGCTATGGCGCTCGGTAAAAGACGAGACCGGTTTTCCTGGCAGCGCCGCGTTGGCAGGTCCTCATGTGGTGGTGATTTGGCGCAGCGAGCTGGTTTGTCATTACCGAAGCCTCGAATCTGGCGAGGCGAGGGCTCTAAAAGGCATGTTTGAGGATCACTGGAATTTTGCTGAACTGTGTTCCGATTTAGCAGTCACCTATGGTGAGGGCGCGCCACTTCAAGCTGTTACATGGCTGAAACAGTGGATTCATGACGGTTGGTTGAAGCGCCGCGAATCATAGAAAATGGCTATTAATTCGATAGGCAGCTAATTTTCTAGGATGGTCTACCCTCACATCAGACGTCTGAAACAAGGGGGATTCTCCATGCTCGCGCAACTTCCACCGGCCTTACAGAATCTGCAGTTACCGTTACGCCTGCGACTCTGGGACGGCCATGAATTCAATCTGGGGCCGACGCCCAGCGTCACAATTGTGGTCAAGGACCCACAAATGGTTACCCAGTTTACTCATCCAAGCCTCAACGCGCTCGGAGCGGCGTTTGTCGAAGGCAAACTCGAACTGGAAGGCTCAATCAGCGACGTGATTCGCGTCTGTGATGAATGGAGTCAGGCGTTACTCCGCGAGGACGGGGACAGTCAGCCTGTGCGCACTGTTCACGACAAGGAAACTGACGCCAAGGCCATTTCCTACCACTACGACCTCTCCAATGCGTTTTATCAGTTGTGGCTCGACAGCGACATGGCGTATTCCTGCGCGTACTTCGAGACCGGCAGTGAAAGCCTGGAGCAAGCCCAGCAAGCGAAATTCCGCCATCTGTGCCGCAAGCTACGGCTGCAACCAGGCGAATACCTGCTGGATGTCGGTTGCGGTTGGGGCGGCCTGGCACGCTACGCTGCCCGAGAGTTCGGCGCGAAAGTGTTCGGGATTACCCTGAGTAAAGAGCAATTGCTACTGGCCCGTGAAAGGGTCTCCGCCGAAGGCCTCGATGATCTGGTCGAGTTGCAACTGCTCGACTATCGCGATCTGCCTCAGGATGGCCGCTTCGACAAGGTGGTCAGCGTCGGCATGTTCGAACATGTCGGGCACGCCAACCTCTCCGAGTACTGCAAGACGTTGTTCGGCGCAGTGAAGGAGGGCGGCCTGGTGATGAACCACGGCATCACCGCCAAATACACCGACGGTCGTCCCGTGGGACGGGGTGCCGGTGAATTCATCGAGAAGTACGTGTTCCCCAACGGCGAGCTGCCGCACCTGTCAATGATCTCCGCAGAGATCAGCGAAGCGGGGCTTGAAATCGTCGACGTCGAGAGTCTGCGTCTGCATTACGCGCGCACCTTGGACCACTGGAGTGAACGCCTGGAAGACAATCTGGAAGCTGCTTCCAGGCTAGTCCCTGAACAGGCTTTGCGGATCTGGCGCTTGTACCTGGCAGGATGCGCCTATGCGTTCGCCAGGGGCTGGATCAACTTGCACCAGATTCTCGCGGTGAAAGCTCATCCTGATGGCAGCCATGAACTACCGTGGACGCGTGACGACATCTACACGCCTTAAAGAATCGGTGAAATAAGCCGGGCGATCCGCATGCCAATGTGTTGCAGGCGATGGGTCTCCCGGCTTTCTTCTTTGGCGATTTCATGGGCCTGGGCAAAGTCGTCGTTAAGCATCTGTTCCACCTCGGCGGCAAACACGCTGTCGACCGTCAGCAGCATCACTTCGAAATTCAGGCGGAACGATCGGTTGTCCAGATTGGCACTGCCGATGGCGCTGATTTCGCTGTCGATCAACACTACCTTCTGATGCAAAAAGCCCGGCTGGTAGCGAAAAACCCGTACACCTGCACGCACGGCTTCGAAGGCGTACAGGCTGGAGGCCGCATAGACGATGCGGTGATCCGGCCGTGACGGCAGCAACAGTCGCACATCCACACCTCGCAAAACCGCCAGTCTCAAGGCGGCGAACACGGCTTCGTCGGGAATGAAATACGGGCTGGTAATCCATATCCGCTCTGTCGCTGCATGGATGGCTTCGACGAAGAACAACGAACAGGTTTCGTAAGAATCGGCCGGGCCACTCGCCAGCAATTGGCAGAGGACGCCGTCGTCTGGATAGGCGTCTGGCAGGATCAGCGGTGGCAACGAGCGTGCCGCCCAGAACCAGTCTTCTGCGAACGACTCCTGCATGCAGGCAACCACTGGCCCGCGCACGCGCACGTGGGTGTCGCGCCATGGCGCTAGCGGTGGTTTCTCGCCCATGTACTCGTCGCCGACGTTATGTCCGCCAACGAACCCCAGCACACCGTCGACCACGACGATCTTGCGGTGGTTACGGAAGTTGACCTGGAAGCGGTTGAGCCAGCCACTGCGGGTGGCGAAAGCTTTGACCTCAACGCCTGCATCGCGCAACGGTTGCACGTAGCTGTGGGGCAAGGAATGGCTGCCAATGCGGTCGTACAACAGATAAACCGCCACGCCTTCAGCCGCTTTCTTGATCAGCAGATTTTGCAGGCGTTGGCCGAGGCGGTCGTCGTGAATAATGAAAAACTGAATCAGCACCGCTTCCTTTGCGTTGTCGATGGCTGCGAAAATCCCGTCAAAGGTGGCTTGGCCATTGATCAGCAATTGCACTTCGTTGTTTGCCAGGCACGGCATGCGCCCTAATTTCGGCATGGCTCTCAAGGAGGCGTAAGCACTTGAAGCACGTGCGGTCAGCGCTTCTTCCACCCACGGACGCCAGTTAAGCTCGGAGATGGCTTTGCGCATTTCCTCGTTGGCCTGGCGCCGGGCCTTGATGTAACCATCGAAGGTGCTGCGGCCGAAGACCAGATACGGAACCAGCGTCAGGTAAGGAATGAATATCAACGACAGGGCCCAGGCGATAGATCCCTGGGCGGTCCGGACGGTGAGCACGGCGTGAATGGCAGCGATCAGGCCCAGCGTATGAAGCAGTGCAATCATGTAGCCGAAAATGTGCGGTCCAAAATAATCCATGGGGCAGCCTTGCTCCTGAAGATTCAATGCTTAACAGACCATGTTCCGTGCAGAATGTCGCTATTTAATTGGTCCATGAACCGAAGCCCATGGCTGACGTCTAACGGCCACTACTGATCAGGAGTTACTCGATGAACGTTCGTCTGCTGGGTTTGGCCCTGGCTTTTGGTTTAGCACTCCCCGTGGCCGCTCAGGCACAGATGCTGCAGCCAGGTTTGTGGGAGCTGACCACGAGCAACATGAAGGTCGATGACCAGAATCTGCCGGACTTGCAGCTGATCCTCGGCCAATTGCAGGGGCAGATGACGCCGCAACAGCGTGCGCAGCTGGAGAAGCAGGGCATCACCATGGGTGGGAAGGGGATTCGGGCTTGCCTGACGCCAGAGCAGGTGAAGTCAGACAACATTCCGTTGACTGACCCACAATCGGGCTGCAAACAGGAAATCACTGACCGCAACGGCAATCAGTGGAAATTCCGTTTCAGTTGTCCGAAAGCGCAGGGTGCCGGCGTAGCAACTTTCCTCAGCGACCGTGAGTTCACCACCAAGGTCAACGGCACATTCAACGCTACCGGCATTCAACAGAAGGGCAGTCTCGATACCCGTGCCGTCTGGTTGGGGCAGGATTGCGGAACAGTTAAGCCTAGAGCTTAAAGGCATCGCGACCCGGCTCGCTCCCACACGGATGGTATGTGTCTTGTGAGAGCGAGCTGGTTCAGGCGCCCGCAATGCCTGTCGACCTCAACCAGTCGCACACCACCTCAACGGCCATCCTGCCGAAATCCTCCCCCGTTCGACTGCGCACACTGACAAACCCGCCTGTTTTTTCTTTTTCCCCGATCACCACCAGATACGGCACCTGCTGACTGTGCTCGCGTATCTTGTGGCGGACCTTTTCGTTGCGTAAGTCTGCACGAGCGCGCACGCCGCTTCGACGCAAGGCCTCGGTCACGGACTGCGCATAATCGGCCTGACGATCATCCATGTTGACGATAATGACGTGTGGCGGAGCCAACCAGTCTTCGAGTTCCTGTTGGCAGGACCAGCAAGAGCCATAGATCCGCTGAGGCGCAGTTCCGCTGATGTGATCGAGGGCGAATGCCTGCAACACTCGGGTTGCTGGCACATGCGGGCCCACTGACACGCACTCGAAGTCCCCAATAAGGTAGGGAGACAACGTCTCAGTGGGCATCGACCGGGATGATGGATTGCAGCACCGGATTGAATGATTGGTTGCCGCCAGTATCTTCATGCGCGCTTCGATGCACGCAAGATCGATCAGGTCTAAGGGACGCTCAAACGTAAACTCATAAAAAAAGCCATCACCCAGTGCAGTCCCGGTCTGCAATTGCGCCTTTGGATAGAGTTGTCTGATGGACATCGCCAGCATCAGCGCGCAGGAGCGCCTCAAGATCTCCAGCCCATCAGGCTCTTGAGGCGTGACAATGCTGACGCGGGCGTCAGCCTCGATCATGAACCTGCAGTCCACCAACACCCCGTCGACCCGACCGGCCACTGCTGCTTTAGCCAAGCCCGCACCGATGCTCGCGGCGAATTCATACACCGACAAGGG
Source organism: Pseudomonas sp. IT-P294 (assembly GCF_949767865.1). Classification (NCBI taxonomy): domain Bacteria; kingdom Pseudomonadati; phylum Pseudomonadota; class Gammaproteobacteria; order Pseudomonadales; family Pseudomonadaceae; genus Pseudomonas; species Pseudomonas sp. IT-P294. The sequence goes on from NZ_CATKQW010000022.1 coordinate 176,123, forward strand.
TTGGTCGTATTCACGCAATGAACCATCGCTCAGGCTGATGTGGATCATGTCGGTGCACTCGAGGACAAAAGAAACGCGTTCTAGCGCATAAACCATAGGGGTAAACCCTGACAGCTGCCATTTAGACATTTGTCGTGCCAGGCAATTCGCCCCGATACGATCGTGGTGCTGACGCTGTTACGGAAAAACTGTCCGGCGAAGGGTGTCCAGCCGCATTGAGGCAGGACCGGTTGCCTGGAAACGGCAAAACCGTCGGGCTCGGGTTTGATCAGGACAAGGTCGGCCCAATAGCCTTCTCGAAGATAACCCCGGTCGGGAAGGGCGAACAGATCTGCCACGTGGTGACTGGTCTTGGCCACGAGGGTGGTTATCGGCAGGATTTCATCTTCCACCAGTTTCAAGAGCGCGGGCAAGGCAAATCCCCCTTAGATTCACGACCTTCATTCACCAGTCTGGCATTTCGAATCAATACGCTGCTCATGATCAGAACTCGTTCTGCAGGGCTTTGTAGCCGCGCACCAGGTCGACGTTGGTGCGGGCCACGTCCTCGGAAAACTCCGAGGCGCTGACACTCACAGGAGGGAACGGCGACAGGTCGGTATTGGGTCCGATGCGAGTGGTAGAGGGCACATAGAAGTCTTCGGGCAAATCGCGGCCATCGACCACCGAGTTGTGCCGCACCACGCAACCGTCGCCCACTGCGCAGTTGAACAGCACGCTGTTGAAACCGACGAACACCCGATCGCCCACCGTGCAGGGGCCATGAACGATGGAGCGGTGGGCGATTGAACTGAACTCGCCGATGGTCACTGCCGCACCGGACTTGGAATGGATCACCACGCCGTCCTGAATGTTCGAATTGGCGCCTATGGTGATCGGCTCCATTTCACCCGAGGCATCGACTTCGTCAGCGCGAATCACTGCGTAGGGACCGACAAAGACGTTTTCACCGATCACCACTTTGCCGCAAATAATTGCGGTTTTATCCACGTAAGCCGACTCGGCAATCAGCGGTAAATCACCCGATGGATTCTTGCGGATCATGGCTTACTCAACGCGTCGTACAGGGTATTGAGGTTGTATTGGAACAGGCCGGTGAAGGTGCTGGCTGGACCGGTCGCCGCCAACGCATCTGAGTACAACGTGCCACCGATGTGCGCGCCGCTTTCGTCCGCGATTTGTTTGAGCAGGCGCGCGTCCTTGATGTTCTCCATGAACACGGCCTTGACCTTGGCCTGACGAATCTGAGTGATCAGCGCAGCGACTTCGGTGGCCGAAGGTTCACGTTCGGTAGACAGACCTTGTGGCGCCATGAAGTCGATGCCGTAAGCCTGACCGAGGTAGCCGAAGGCGTCATGGGAGGTGACGATCTTGCGGTTGCCCGGTGGCAGTGAACCGAGCTTGGCCTTGGCTTGGGCAAGCAGCGCGTAGATCTGTTTCAAGTAAGCCTGGCTGTTGCGCTCGTAGTCGGCTTTGTTCGACGGGTCAGCCGCGATCAGCGCCTTGGAAATGTTGCTGATGTACAGCTCGGTATTGGCCAGGTTGTGCCAGGCATGAGGGTCCGGCACAGTCTCTCCGTCCTCGTCCAGGGAACGTGGGATAACGCCGTGGCTTGCGCTGATCACAGGCGCTTTGGTCTCGGTGCTGGTGACCAATCGGTCCAGCCAGGGCTCGAAACCCAAGCCGTTCTTGATGATCAGCCTGGCGTTGAGCAATGCCTTGGCATCGTCCGGAGTCGGCTCGTATGTATGGGCATCGGCGTCGGGACCGACCATGTTGGTGATCTGAATATGGTCGCCGCCGACCTGATGCGTCATGTCGGCGAGGATGCTGAAACTGGTAACCACCTGCAGTTTTTCCGCCGCCGACAATGACATCGATAGCATCAAACTAAACAGCACGAGTAGAGCGCGCATCGGGAAACACCTCATTGGGATGTGAGCAAAGGCGGGCGGCGCAGCAAACCGTGTACCGGTCCGAACACCACACAGAGCACATACAAACTGCCTGCGACCAAGACAATGGCCGGTCCGCTGGGCAGCGAGTAATAGAACGACAGCAGTAATCCGAGCCACACCGAGAGGCAGCCGAGCAGGGCAGAAATCCCCATCAACACCGGCAATCGACGGCTGCAGAAACGCGATGCGGCGGCGGGCAACATCATCAAGCCGACGACCATCAGTGCGCCGATGGCCTGGAATCCGATCACCAGGTTGAGCACCACCAAGGTCAGAAATACACCGTGTGCCAATGGGCCGAGGCGGCTGACGGTTTGTAGAAAGAGCGGGTCGAGGGTGTCCAGCAGCAGGGGTTTGTAGATGCAGGCCATGGCGATCAGGCTGAAGCCGGAGACCCAGAGCATCCCCGTTAATGTCGGTCCGTCGACTGCCAGTGCCGAGCCAAATAGCAGGTGGAGCAGGTCCAGGCGCTTGCCGGCGATACCAAGGATCAACACGCCGCCGGCGAGGGAAATCGGGTAGATCGCGGCGAGGCTTGCGTCTTCGCACAAACCTGTACGGCGGGTAATCCAGGCCGCGATGCCGGCCATGCTCAGCCCCGCGCCAAGACCGCCGAGGGTCAGTGCCGGCAGACTCAATCCGGCGAACCAGAACCCGAGTGCTGCGCCAGGCAGGATGCCGTGAGCGACAGCATCGCCGATCAGGCTCATGCGGCGCAGGATCAGGAATACCCCCAGCGGTGCCGTGCTGCAGGCTAAAACCAATCCCCCGATCAGCGCCCGGCGCATGAACACGAATTCGTGGAACGGTTGCCAGAGTTGAGCGACAGCGAGCATCAAGCCACCTGCGTGTGTGGTTGCTGGTGAATCAGCTCGGTGCTCGGCCCAAGGACGCAGCCGCTGCTTTTGATCAATAAGGTTTGGGGAATGTGTTGGCGAACGGCGGCCAGGTCATGACACACAACCACCAGTGTTCGCCCTTCGGCGTGCCAGGTATGGAGGTGTTTCCAGAGCAGCGACTGACCCAGTTCATCAAGTGCGGCATGGGGCTCATCGAGTAATAGAACTGGCGCTTCGGCGAGGCTTAAACGGGCGAGCAGGGCGCGTTGCAATTCGCCGCCGGAGAGTGCCATTAGCGGGCGTTGCTCCAATCCTTTGAGGCACCAATCCTCCAGTACAGCTTTAAGGCGATCGCGGCGTATCTCTGGCGACTGCTTACTGCCCCAAAAACCGGCCGCCACCAACGCTTGGAGGCTGATCGGAAATTGCCGGTCCAGATGTTGTTGCTGGGGGAGGAAGGAGACTGAACCCTTGCGTGGAACATCAAGGATGACCTTTCCGGTCAGCGGCTTTTGAAGCCCCGCCATGACTTTCAACAAGCTGCTTTTACCCGAACCGTTGGCGCCGATCACAGCGGTCAAACTGCCCTTCGGCAATACAAAATCCACGGCGGGGGTGAGTGGTTGACCGGGTGCGCCCCAACGCAGCGCTTGGCAATGGATCATGCTGCCTCCCAGTTCCATCGGCTTTCGGCCACGGCGTCGTGAGCATGCAGACTCTCGGCGTGGACCACGCGCAGGTGGAAAGCAGTAAGACCTGGGGAGCGTTTCATCGCCAGATTCAAACGCCGAACGGCGTCTTCGCAGAACATCAGATTCTGTCCATTGGCCAAGGCAAAGGCCTGCTCATCGGCGCGTTTCACTGCGGTTTGCACGGCGGTCCCGAGTGCGGCCTCGGCGTCGTTGATGAACGCGATTAGCGGGAAGTCATCCAGATAATCATCCAGGCGCAGGCACAATTGGGCGGTGCTCCGCTGGCTATGAGGCGTCGCAACGATGCCCTTTGTGGAGCCAAGCCAGGCCAATACCTCAGCGTGCTGTAGTGGTCTGTTGGCAAAGTCGTCGACGAACTGTTGCTGAATCAACTGCCGCGACAGGGCTGCAGAGCACGGGCAAGTCGAGGAATATGGAACATCGATTTTTAGTTCCACGTGGAACATCGCGTTTTTCAAACGCGCTTCAATACTCACTGGATAAGTTTTCCAGCCAGCCAACGGGCTGATCAGCGCCGGTCTTTTGAGCAGCAAGTCGGTGTGAATTTTTAAGTACGCGCTGTGCGACAGTCCTCCATGACTGTCCAGAAAACGTTGCAAGACTCGCCGTAATAGAGCGGGAGTCAGGGTTTCGTGCTCCAGCATTTCCAGCGCCAAATACAGCCGCGACATATGAATACCGCGCGCCTCGCCGTCGTCGAGACTCACGCCAGCGTCAGCCTTTGCACTCAGCCGTTGGCCATCGAACAGAACAGGAAGAGCAATGCCGCACATGCCCACCCAATCGAGCGGCAAGGCTTGGCGGGAGGCCTGCGCGGCGATATCCGGCAGAGTCAGCGCATTCATGAGCAGGTCCATCGTGGAAGTTGAATTTGCATGTTATGTTATTACATTAAGTTCGACTACGCCTTTTTCATGAACGAGTCTTCAGCATGCACAGACGTCACTTGCTCAACTGGATTCTGGCCAGTGCGGCCTTCGCCTTACCGTTTGGCGTTTCGGCCACGCAAATCCGCAACGCGCGACTCTGGCGTTCGGATGACAAGCTGCGATTGGTGTTTGATCTGAGTGGGCCGGTGCACTACAAAACGTTTTCCCTGAGTGCGCCTGAGCGGCTGATCGTCGACTTGAGCGGGGCCAGTCTCAGCGGCGACTTCAGCCAGTTGGCAGTCGGCAACACGGTGATTCGCTCGATCCGCTCCGGGCCTTTTGGCCAAGGCGATACACGGATCGTGCTCGATCTTGGCGGCCCGGTGCAGCTCAACAGTTTTCTACTGCCGCCACAGGATGGGCAGGGCCACCGGTTGGTGCTCGATCTGAAGACGGTTGCGCCGTTACAAATCGCCGTGGCGCCACGGCAGACCCTCGATAAGGCTCACAGCAAACGCGACATCATCGTGGTGGTCGATCCTGGCCACGGTGGCAAAGATCCTGGCGCGGTCGGCGCCAAAGGTGAGCGCGAGAAAGACGTGGTGTTGTCCATCGCTCAACTCTTGGCCAAAAGGCTCAAGCGCGAGAAGGGTTTCGACGTGAAGCTGGTGCGCAATGACGATTTCTTTGTTCCGTTGCGCAAGCGTGTAGAGATCGCCCGCAAGCACAACGCCGACATGTTCATTTCGGTACACGCGGACGCGGCGCCACGTCTCACCGCTTCAGGCGCTTCGGTGTATTGCCTGTCTGAAGGCGGTGCCACCTCGGCCACTGCCCGTTTCATGGCTCAGCGAGAGAACGGTGCGGACCTGCTGGGCGCCACCCGTTTGCTCAATCTCAAGGACAAGGACCCGATGCTCGCCGGGGTGATTCTCGACATGTCGATGAACGCCACCATCGCTGCGAGCCTGCAACTGGGCAGCACCGTCCTCGGCAGTTTGGCGGGCATCACCACGCTGCATCAGAAACGTGTGGAACAGGCGGGATTCGCGGTGTTGAAGTCGCCAGACGTGCCGTCGATCCTGGTGGAAACGGGCTTCATTTCAAACGCTCGCGACAGCCAGCGCCTGGTCACTGCACGGCATCAGCAGGCGGTGGCGGATTGCCTGTTCGAAGGTTTGCAGCGTTACTTCCAGAAAAATCCGCCGACCGACAGCTACATCGCCTGGCAGCAATCGCAGAAAAAATTGCAGGCCTAACAACCGGCAATCCGGCTACACGTGAATTTGGCGCTGCTGCCGCCGGAACTGGAAAAGCGATTGATCGTGGTCCAGCCAACCCGGCGGTTGTAGCCGACCCAGGCTTCGCCGTCGGAAGCGATACCGGTGAAAAATGTCAGTTGCCCGTAGCGGCTGTTGGTCTGCGCCCAATAGCGTTTACCGGTTTTTTCGAAGCCTCGCAGGTAGATCGTGCTGCCAACCGTGTTGACGCTATAGGCGTTGCCGTCGGCATCTGCGCAGACGAGCAAGTTGGCGCTTCGGGTGCATTTGGCCAGGCTCGGGATTTGCGCCCAGGCATTCATAGTCAGCAGCGGCACAACGCTCAGCAGCGCCAGTTTCAGGGCGAAACGCATCGGATTTCCCTCAGGCTAAACGGGCTTCAGCATCGGTCCCTTTATCGTCACGAGCAAGAGGAGAGTGGCTAGATTGTGTTGTTATACTATAACATCAAGTTAAGCCCGACACTGCGACCGGGCATCCCTTGTGAGGAATCCCTGATGCCCAATCGTCTCCCCGTCACCGTCCTGTCGGGCTTTCTCGGTGCCGGTAAAAGCACGCTGCTCAATTACGTACTGCGTAACCGCGAGAACTTGCGCGTTGCTGTGATCGTCAACGATATGAGCGAGATCAACATCGATGGCAGTGAAGTCCAGCGCGATGTCAGTCTGAACCGCGCCGAGGAAAAACTCGTCGAGATGAGCAACGGCTGTATTTGCTGCACTTTGCGCGAGGACTTGCTCGAAGAAGTCAGCAAACTCGCCCGGGACGGTCGTTTTGATTACCTGTTGATCGAATCCACCGGCATCTCCGAGCCGCTGCCCGTGGCGGAAACCTTCACGTTTCGGGATGTAGAGGGGCAAAGCCTCGCTGACATCGCGCGCCTGGACACCATGGTCACCGTGGTCGATGGCATGAACTTCCTGCTCGACTATCAGGCCGCTGAAAGCCTCGCTTCCCGTGGTGAAACGTTGGGCGAAGAAGATGACAGGTCGATCACAGACTTGCTGATCGAGCAGATTGAATTCGCCGATGTGATCCTCATCAGCAAGATCGATTTGATAAGCAGCCGCGAGCGTCAGGAGTTGATCGCAATCCTTGAGCGTCTCAATGCCCAGGCCGAAATCATTCCGATGGTCATGGGTGAGATTCCTCTGGAAAAGATCCTCGACACCGGCCGCTTCGACTTCGACAAGGCTGCTCAGGCACCCGGCTGGCTGCAGGAGTTGCGGGGCGAACATGTGCCGGAAACCGAGGAATATGGCATCGCCTCGACGGCCTATCGCGCGCGTCGACCGTTTCATCCGCAGCGTTTTTTCAGCTTCATCGACCGTCCGTGGGTGAATGGTAAATTGCTGCGCTCCAAAGGTTTCTTCTGGCTGGCCAGCAAGCACATGGATGCCGGCAGTTGGTCCCAGGCTGGTGGCTTGATGCGCCATGGTTTCGCTGGACGCTGGTGGCGCTTCGTGCCGAAAAACCAGTGGCCGCAAGACGAAGAAAGCACCGCCGCGATCATGCAAAACTGGACTGGCGCCACCGGCGATTGCCGCCAGGAATTGGTTTTCATCGGCCAGAACATCGACTTCGCACAACTTACCGTCGAGCTCGATAACTGCCTGCTGACTGACGATGAAATGGCTTTGGGCGTCGAAGGCTGGCGATTACTGGCCGATCCGTTTGGCCCGTGGCACGAAGAGGTTGCGGCCTGATGTTGGCGCCCAGTCCGAAGCGGCAAACGATCGTTCAACAGGTTCAGGGTGAAACGCCGCAAACTTTGACCCGAATTCTTGAGGACGGCGTCAATCTCGCCGTCTGGAAACGCCAGCTCCCCGTGCACGTCGGCGATTTCGCCTGCTTGCTACTGTCCTTGAACGAGCCGCTGGCCGAGTCGCTGGTGCTGGAAATGCCCAATGATGAAACCGAGCCCAATCTGCATGGCCTGGCCGCAGGTTTCGGCGATCTCGAGGGGTATGAGGGTTTTATCGCCGACGTGTCCTGGCTGGTCAGCGCGTTCTCTTGCCTGTTGGGCGCCAAGCGCATTGGCTTGCGTGTACGGATTCTGGACAAGGCCATGTGCCCGCGCTTTCACGTCGATCATGTGCCGGTGCGATTGATCAGCACCTACGCTGGCATTGGCAGTCAGTGGCTGAAAGAAGGGGTGATGGATCGTCGTCAATTGGGCAAGCCTGAGGCCGAACCTCTGGAAGATTCGCTGATCGAGCAAATTGCCAACGGCGAAGTGGCTTTGCTTAAAGGCGAGAAATGGCACGGCAATGAAGGTTTCGGTTTGATCCACCGTTCGCCGCAACCCGCGCCAGGCGAACGTCGTCTGATTCTGACCCTGGATTGGCTGGGTTAAGGCTTGAGCCAGGTGCCCTGGCTCTGGGCTTCGCAAAACGGCTTCAGATACGCCGCGTCGGTGGCCACGCCGTAATAGTGAATATCCTGGCGGTAAGGCATATTGGCGACTTGGGCGTTGCTGCACACGCCAAAAGCGCCGGTGGGGCATTCGTCGACGTACTGCACCTCGACTTTCTGACCCGGTAGGTTCGGCTGGCAGAAGCCGTCTGCGAAGAGCTTTTCCGGGATGTTGCGGTTCTGCTGGCAGACTTTTACGTCGAGTCGCTCAGCTGTGCTATGTACCACGCAAGCCTGCGCTAGCGCCTCACCGGAACAGAGCGCCAAGAGCAACGATAATCCCGTCAACCGCATCCATTACCTCCCAAGAAAATAACGACCATGTTGCAGAACATTCCCACTCACGTCATTGCCGGCCCTTTGGGTGCCGGCAAGACCAGCCTGATCAAGCACCTGCTTTTACAGCGGCCGATCGGTGAGCGCTGGGCGGTGTTGATCAATGAGTTTGGCCAGATCGGCCTCGACGCTGCGCTCCTGACCCAGGACGCCGATGGTATCGCACTGGGCGAAGTGGCCGGAGGCTGTTTGTGTTGCGTGAACGGTGCGCCGTTTCAAATCGGACTCGGGCGGTTGTTGCGCAAGGCGCGGCCGGATCGGCTGTTCATCGAACCCTCAGGCCTGGGGCATCCGGCGCAGTTGCTTCGCCAGTTGAGCGAGGCTCCGTGGGCGGGCGTATTGGCGGTTCAGCCTAGTGTTCTGGTGCTGGATGCCCAAGCCCTTGCCGTTGGCAAGCCGCTGCCGGAATCGCAGGAGGCCGCGCTGGGGAGCGCTGGTTTGTTGTTGCTGAACAAGTCTGAAGGCCTGGACGGCAATGATCGTCAGCGAATCGCCGAGCAGTTGCCTGATCGCGAGGTGTATTGGACGCAACTGGCTCAATTGCCGTTGAACGAATTGCCGGGTTACAGGGTTCAGGCGGTGGCGGGTGTGGATAACTTCATCGTACCCAAAGGATTGGCGCAGATGCCGGCGATCTGGACCGATCCAGCACTGCCGATATGCTTGAGCCAGCGACAGGAAGGCCTCTGGAGCATTGGCTGGCGCTGGCATCCGAGCCAGACGTTCGATGCCGCGCGCGTTGGAAAATGGCTCCACAGCCTTGCCTGGCGGCGGTCCAAGCTGATTATCCACAGCGTCGATGGCTGGGTTTCGGCCAATGCGCTGGATAACTCGCCATTGCAATGGCAGCCCAGCGAATGGCGTCAGGATTCGCGTCTCGAGCTGATTTTCAGTGAGCCGCAGGACATTGAATCACTGCAAAGCGCCTTGGCCGACTGTCGGTCGGATTAAGGACGCCATTTGGTGTGTTCCTGGCGCCACTGGCTCATCTCGATCACTTCAGCGCGCGGCTTCACGACGTCGACCACCGCTGGCGTGTCATCAAGGGGCATCGGGTACGGCGCCAGTTCGATCTGTGCGCTGTGGGCGCCGAATTGGGTGATGGTGCCGTTGTGGCGGGTTTCACCGGTCACGGTGAACTCAAAGTTATACACACGGGCCAGACGTCGGCGGCCGTTGGCGTCTTTGATGAACGCGATTTTTTTCAAGGCGACGTTGCCGTCCAGCAGCTCGACACCGAGCTTGGCGCAATGTTGCTTGACCCGCTCCAGCGCACGTTCGCGCAAGCCGTGGTTGTGCCACAGCCAAGCGCCACCGGTGGCGAGCAGCATCAGCACGAAGATATTTCCGAGGGTCAGCATCAACGGGTTGCTCCAACAAGGTAGTGCCAGCTTAACTGTGTCGCCGGTCTGTCGTACAGGCTGTGTTTAGTCGCATACTGCGCAGCTCGAATTTCAATCGTTTGACGGAAAAATCACCGCATGAAACGTACGCCCCATCTGCTCGCCATTCAGTCCCACGTGGTGTTTGGTCACGCTGGCAACAGCGCTGCGGTCTTCCCAATGCAGCGGGTTGGGGTAAACGTCTGGCCGCTTAATACGGTGCAGTTCTCCAACCACACCCAGTATGGGCAATGGACCGGTGAAGTGCTGGCACCTCACCAGATTCCCGATTTGATCGAAGGCATCGCGGCGATTGGCGAGCTGGGCAATTGTGATGCGGTCCTGTCCGGTTACCTCGGCAGCGCCGCCCAAGGCCGGGCGATCCTGACCGGCGTGGCGCGGATCAAGTCGGTGAACCCCAAGGCGCTGTATATGTGCGACCCGGTCATGGGCCATCCGGAGAAGGGTTGCAGCGTGCCGGGTGAGGTCAGTGATTTCCTGCTGGAGGAAGCAGCATCGGTGGCGGACTTCATGTGCCCGAATCAGCTGGAGCTGGACAGCTTCTCGGGGCGCAAGCCGCAGTCACTGTTCGATTGCCTGGCAATGGCGCGAGCGCTCCTGGCACGCGGGCCGAAGGCTATCCTGGTCAAGCATCTGGACTATCCCGGTAAAGCGGCGGATGGCTTTGAGATGTTGCTGGTGACGGCAGAAGGCAGCTGGCACCTGCGCCGCCCGCTGCTGGCGTTTCCGCGACAACCGGTGGGCGTTGGTGATTTGACTTCCGGGCTGTTCCTGGCCCGGGTGCTGTTGGGCGACAGTCTGGTGGCGGCCTTCGAATTCACCGCGGCGGCAGTGCACGAAGTGCTGCTGGAAACCCAGGCCTGCGCCAGCTACGAGCTGGAACTGGTGCGGGCGCAGGACCGGATTGCGCATCCACGGGTCAAGTTCGAAGCGACCGCGATCAGCCTCTGATCTGCGTTGACCGCCATCGCGAGCAAGCTCGCTCCCACATTGATCGGGTTGTTCACAAACCCCCTTTGAGAGCGAGCTTGCTCGCGATGGCTATCTGACGTTAACCGCAAGCCTCAAGCATCGCCCTTGATTTCCTGATAGCGCTTTTCCAGTTCCTGACGGATCTGGCGGCGTTGCTGTGCCTGGATGAAGCGGCGTTTGTCTTCGCTGTTCTGAGGCTGCAGCGGCGGCACTGAAGCCGGTTTACGGTCGTCATCCACCGCCACCATGGTGAAGAAGCAGCTATTGGTGTGGCGCACCGAGCGCTCGCGAATGTTCTCCGTCACCACCTTGATGCCCACTTCCATGGACGTGTTGCCGGTGTAGTTGACCGATGCCAGAAAGGTCACCAATTCGCCGACATGAATCGGCTCGCGGAAAATCACCTGATCCACCGACAAGGTCACCACGTAGCGGCCGGCATAACGGCTGGCGCAGGCGTAGGCCACTTCGTCTAGGTATTTGAGCAGGGTGCCACCGTGGACATTGCCAGAGAAATTGGCCATGTCGGGAGTCATCAATACCGTCATCGACAGCTGGGCGTTTCCGGGTTCCATAGCGTTCTCACGGTTCAAGGCAGAATTTCGGAAGGGCGGCGCCTCTATGGGGGCCTGGTAGGTTTTTTCAAACCACAGTTATCGGGACGCCGGGCGGGTGATCGCCGTCACGCCGGATCGATCTGTTTCCATATATTGCACCGCCTTTCTGGCGGAAGTCGCGGTGTTACCCTCCAAAAGTCCACCTCAAGGAGCCCACACCATGCATGCCATCAGTTTTATTCAGGATCTGGCGGTGATCATGTTGGTCGCGGGCGTGGTAACCGTGCTGTTCCATCGGTTCAAGCAGCCGGTGGTGTTGGGCTACATCGTCGCCGGCTTCATCATCGGCCCGCACACACCGCCGTTCGGCCTGATTCACGACGAAGAAACCATCAAGACCCTCGCCGAACTCGGAGTGATTTTCCTGATGTTCTGCCTGGGCCTGGAGTTCAGTCTGCGAAAGCTGTTCAAGGTCGGTGCCACGGCGTTTATCGCGGCGTTTCTCGAAATTGTGCTGATGATCTGGATCGGTTACGAAATCGGCCGTTGGTTCGACTGGAACACCATGGATTCATTGTTCCTGGGCGCGATCCTGGCGATTTCCTCGACCACCATCATCGTCAAGGCGCTCAACGACCTGAAGATGAAGAACGAGCGCTTTGCGCAATTGATCTTCGGCGTGCTCATCGTCGAGGACATCCTCGGCATCGGCATCATTGCCTTGCTGTCGAGCATCGCCGTCAGCGGCACGGTCAGCTCCGGCGAAGTGTTTTCCACGGTGGGCAAGCTCTCGCTGTTCATGATCGTTGCACTGGTGATCGGCATCCTGCTGGTGCCTCGGCTGTTGGCTTATGTGGCGAAATTCGACAGTAACGAAATGCTGCTGATCACGGTCCTCGGGCTATGTTTCGGCTTCTGCCTGCTGGTGGTAAAACTCGAATACAGCATGGTCCTGGGCGCGTTCCTGATTGGCGCGATCATGGCCGAGTCCCGCCAATTGCTGAAAATTGAGCGCTTGATCGAGCCGGTTCGCGACTTGTTCAGTGCGATTTTCTTTGTCGCCATCGGGCTGATGCTTGATCCGATGATCCTGTTGCAATACGCCTGGCCGATCGCCGTGATCACTGTGGCGGTGGTACTGGGCAAGATGCTGTCCTGCGGTCTTGGTGCCTTTATCGCCGGCAATGACGGACGCACCTCTCTACGGGTCGGGATGGGTCTTTCGCAGATTGGCGAATTCTCCTTCATCATCGCCGCACTGGGCATGACCCTGCAGGTCACCAGCAACTTCCTGTACCCGGTCGCCGTGGCAGTTTCGGTGATTACCACGTTGCTGACACCGTATCTGATCCGTGCGGCTGATCCGCTGTCGATCAGGCTTGCCGCAGTGATGCCGCAGCGACTGGGTCGAGTGTTGGGAATGTATGGCGAGTGGTTGCGCAGCATTCAGCCTCAGGGCGAGGGCGCACTGCTGGCGTCGATGATTCGGCGGATTCTGTTGCAGGTGGGGGTCAATCTGGCGCTGGTGATTGCGATCTTCTTTTCAGGCGCGTTCTTCGCCGAACGGATGTCCACTTATTTGCAAGACTGGATCAGCGATTCGAGCTGGCAGAAGGCGTTGATCTGGGGTGGGGCGCTGCTGCTGTCGCTGCCGTTCCTGATCGCCGCCTATCGCAAGCTCAAGGCGCTGTCGATGTTGTTGGCGGAGATGGGCGTGAAGCCGGACGTGGCCGGCCGGCACACGCAGCGAGTGCGACGGGTGATCGCCGAAGTGATCCCGATCCTCTCGCTGCTGGTGATCTTCCTGCTGCTGGCAGCCTTGTCGGCCAGTATTCTGCCGACCAACAAGTTGCTGGTATTGATCGCCGTGGTCGCGGCCGCGGTGGCGGCCTTGCTCTGGCGCTGGTTCATTCGCGTGCACACGCGCATGCAGGTGGCCTTGCTCGAAACCCTGGACAACCACAAGGATTCATCCGGGCATTGACCCTGTGCCGCTGGTTACTCAGCTTTCCAGCCAGACGTCCCGCGCCCAGTGCCACACCGATTCCCAGGTTTCTTCGGCGAGCAGCTCTTCTTCTGCGAGCCACAACACTACGGTGCCGTCTTCTTCGACGAGGTAGTAGTTATCGCCGTCCTGGCAGATCGGGATCATGCTGCGGTCAACACCTGCGTCCCAGGCGTTGGCGGCAACGTCCGGCAGGTAGGTGTGGGATTGTGGATCGGTGACTGTCACCGGCTCCAGGCTGCCGTAGACCACATCGCTGACGGTCAGCAAGAACTCTCTGAAGACAAACGGGATGTCGATGAACAGTTGTTCCTCGATTTCTACGATCTGGTCTTCGTCTGGCAATTCCAAGGGGACCGGTACCGGTTCGTTGGCTTCACGCAGTTGTTCGATGATTTCTTCCACGTCCGGGATCCTCTTGCTTGATGGCGCGGTGTTTATATGGGGCGGTTTATACAGTAGCTCGCTATAGATGCAACTGCGAAATAGAAAACCCCGGACAAGTCCGGGGTTTTTATTACTGCCTGTTTAACGCAGAGGTGATCAGCCGTTCTGGCGGATACCAGCGACCAGCCAAGGCTGGTTCTCGCCTTGCGGACGTTCCATGTTCCAGCTTTCGCTGAACACTTCGCCCTGATCGAAACGTGAAGTCTTCGATACGCCGCTGAAGGTCAGGGTGGCGATGGTCTTGTCCGCACGGTCATCCACACCATCCAGTTGCACATGGAGGTTATCGATGTAGGTCGACTGGAAACCGTCGCCCAGGTCCGCGCGTTCGCGTTTGAGGAACTCCAGCATTTGCGGGGTCACGAACTCGGCGATCTTGTCCATTTCGTTGGCGTCCCAGTGCTGTTGCAGGGACTGGAAGTGGTTGCGGGCCGCTTCAATGAAGTTCTGTTCATTGAACCAGGCTGGAGCGTTGATTACCGGACGAGCGGCAGCAGGTGCTGGCGCGCCACCGAAGATCGAACCGCCAGCAGGCTTGTTCTCGAACACTTCACGCTGCATCGGTGCGTGGCCAGCCGGAGCCATGTGCTCCTGTTGCTTGCGACGACGGGCGGCGATGAAGCGGAAGATCAGGAAGGCGATGACCGCCATGATCAGGATGTCGAAAATCTGCATGCCCTGGAAGCCGCCGCCCATGAACATGGAGGCCAGCAGGCCGCCGGCTGCGATACCGGCCAGAGGGCCGAGCCAGCGCGAAGCACCGCCGGCCTTGGCCGCAGCGCCAGCGGCACCGGCAGCACCGGCGGTCGCCGCAGCGCCACCGGCAGCAGAAGAAGGGGCCATTTGGCTGGTCTGGTGGGTCGGCGCGGCGCCGACGCTTTTGCCGCCACCAAAGCGCTTGGCGTTGGCGTCGAGGCTCATCGTCAGGCCGATGCACAACGCCATGGCGATGCTAAGAAAACGTTTCATAAAGGGAATTCCCATTTGTGGATGGCACGCGCGCCATGTTGCACAGCGAATGTGTTACTGGCTAGCGGCAGAGTGTTTCGGGCTTTTGCCTGACAGCTTGTGTTCAGCTTCGGTCAGCGCAATAAGGCCTGTTAACTTTGGTCCGTAGGATAAGTGGATAGTTTCTGTAGGACGATGCCTAGCGTCGCAACGCCAGCATGACCACGCCGGCTGTAATCAAGCCGATACCGCCCCATTGGCGCAGGTCGAGTTTTTCGCCCAGCAGGACCACGCTGAGCACCGCCACCAGCACCACGCTGAGTTTGTCCACCGGGGCGACCAATGAGGCCGGTCCCACTTTCAGTGCGCGGAAATAGCAGATCCACGAGGCACCGGTGGCCAATCCGGACAGCAGCAGAAACAGGTAGCTCCTGGCCGAGATCGATCCTAATGATTGATATTGGCCCGTGGCGTACAAAATCAAGGCCAGGCTGATGAGAACTACCACGGTGCGCAACAGGGTGGCGAAGTCGGAATTGACGTTTTCGATGCCAATCTTGGCGAATAGGGCGGTCATCGCAGCGAATGCCGCCGACATCAGGGCCCAGAATGTCCAAGAAGAAAAGAAACCTGAGCCCATGTTGTTGCGCCTTTCCTTTGTAGATAGATCGTTCCCACGTTCAGCGTGGTAACGCCGCCATGGACGCTCTGCGTCCCACTGTGACGCGGAGCGTCACGGGATGCATCCCACGCAGAGCGTGGGAACGATCAGACATAAGCTATTAAATAGCTTCTAAATAGCTTCCAGCTTCGCGTAACCCAACATCAGCCATTTGCTGCCTTCACTGAAGTTCACCTGCACCCGAGCTTGAGCCCCTGCGCCTTCGAAATTCAGGATCACGCCGTCGCCAAACACCGAATGCCGTACGGCCTGACCGAGGCTGAACCCGGTGTCCGGGATTTCACTACCGCCAAACAGGCTGCTGGAACTTTGTTGCTGACCGCCACCGAACGGACGGCTGACGCTGTTGGACAATCGCACTTCCTGGATCAGGCCCTTGGGCACTTCACGGACGAAACGCGAGACTTTGTTGTAGGTCTCGCTGCCGTACAGGCGTCGGGTTTCAGCATAGGTCATCACCAGGTTCTGCATCGCCCGGGTGATACCGACGTAGGCCAAACGACGTTCTTCTTCAAGGCGGCCGGGCTCTTCCAGGCTCATCTTGTGCGGGAACAGACCTTCTTCCATGCCCACCAGGAACACGTAAGGGAATTCCAGCCCTTTCGCACTGTGCAAGGTCATCAGCTGAATGCTGTCTTCATGCTCGTCGGCCTGAGTGTCTCCGGCCTCCAACGATGCGTGACCGAGGAACGCCGCCAATGGCGACAAGTCTTCGTCTTCTTCTGCGTTTTCGAAGTTGCGAGCGGCGCTGACCAGCTCCTCAAGGTTTTCTACCCGGGCCTGGCCTTTCTCGCCTTTTTCCGCTTCGTGGTAGGCAATCAACCCGGATTGCTCGATGACCATCTGGGTCATCAAGTGCAGTGGCATGTCCATGCATTTGGCGGCGAGGGTCTCGATCAGCTCGATAAACGCCCCAAGCGCACCAGCTGCACGTCCGGTCAGGCCTTTATTGGCGACCAGCAAGCGCATGGCTTCCCACATCGACACATCGCTGTGGCGCGCATGATCTCGAATCGCTTCAACGGTTTTCTCGCCGATACCACGAGCCGGAACGTTAATCACCCGTTCCAGAGCTGCATCGTTGCCACGGCCTTCGAGCAAACGCAGGTAAGCCATGGCGTTCTTGATTTCCGCGCGTTCGAAGAAGCGCTGACCGCCATAGATGCGGTACGGAATGCGCTCGCGCAACAAGGCTTCTTCCAAAACGCGCGATTGGGCGTTGGAGCGGTACAAAATCGCGATATCACTGCGGGCCAAGCCGGTTTTCAGCGCGCTTTCAATGGTTTCCACCACATAGCGTGCTTCGTCATGTTCGTTGAACGCGGCGTACAAATTGATCGCTTCGCCTTCGCCGCCATCGGTCCACAGCTCTTTGCCCATGCGCCCGGTGTTGTTGGCGATCAGGGCGTTGGCAGCCTTGAGAATGCCGGCGGTGGAGCGGTAGTTCTGCTCCAGACGAATAGTCTCGGCATCCGGGAAATCGTCCGAATACTGATAGATGTTCTCGATCTTCGCGCCACGCCAGCCGTAGATCGACTGATCGTCGTCGCCCACCACCATCAGGCTGTCGCCGCCCTTGGCCAGCAGGCGCAACCAGGCGTACTGCACGGCGTTGGTGTCCTGGAACTCGTCCACCAGAATGTGCCGGAAGCGCTTCTGATAATGGGCAAGCAACCCAGGGTGATCGCGCCACAGGTCGAGTGCGCGCAGCAGGAGTTCGGAGAAATCGATCACGCCCGCTCGCAGGCACGCGGCCTCGTAGGCCTCATAGATGCTGCGCATGGTCGCCAGGAACAAGTCGCCGCTGGCTTGAATGTGTTGAGGGCGCAGACCTTCGTCTTTCTGCCCGTTGATGAACCACTGGGCCTGACGGGCCGGCCAGCGTTGTTCGTCCAGGCCCAGCTCGCGGATCACCCGCTTGACCAGCCGTTGCTGGTCATCACTGTCCAGAATCTGGAACGTCTGGCTCAGGCCGGCTTCCTGCCAATGCGCCCGCAACAAACGGTGCGCCAGGCCGTGGAAGGTGCCGACCCACATGCCGGCCGGGTTGATACCCATCAGCTGCTCGATGCGATGACGCATCTCGGCAGCGGCCTTATTGGTGAAGGTCACCGACAGGATCGAGTGGGGCGAGGCGTTCTCGACCTGGATCAACCAGGCGATACGGTGCACCAGCACTCGGGTTTTACCGGAACCAGCACCGGCCAGGACCAACTGACGACCCACGCGGGCAGCTACGGCCTGGCGTTGGGCATCGTTGAGGGAGTTCAGCAGAAGGGAGAGATCATCGCGCATCGGGGCATTCTAGGGTGCGCCGCCACACCGGGCAAACCGAGCTTTGCATTAGCCGATGAAAGAAGCATGGATGACGACCGGTCGGTCACTCGCTGCAAGCGTTGGCGGGGCTCGCTTAAAGGGTTTTCAGCGGGCGACGGGGGGCTGACGTTTTGTTGTATTTATGATCTGGAGCAGTTTGGTAAGGGCATTGGCTTGTGTATGCTCCGTCCACGTTTCGGGCTCATGCTCATCATTATAAGAACAAGAACATTGCCTATGACCCTCAGCTCCGACCTGTCGGGCCCTTCTGTGGAGCCCCGGGTTATCCGTAAACAGTACGCCATGGAAATGGCGGTCGAGCGCACACGCCTGCTTTACCAGGGCTCCCTGCTGCCTACGCTGTTCATGCTGATCAACGGTCTGGTCTGCGCCGCCTTGCTCTGGAGTCCGCAGCGCTACTTCCTGGTCAGTGTCTGGTTGGTCTGGCTGTTGTCGCTGGTGGCCTTGCGCGTGATTCAAGTCGCGGCCTTTGATTCAGCCATTCCCAACCGTCAGGCGCATCCGGTCTGGCGTCGCATGTTCCTGCTGGGTTCTGCCATGACTGGCCTGACCCTGGCTGGCGCCGGTATCGCTTTGGTGCCCGCGGACAATTTCATCCAGCAAGCCTGGGTGTTCGGCCTGATCGGCGCCGCCGCACTGTCGGCCAGCGTGGCCTATGCAGTCAGCCTTCCGGCGTTCCTGTCCTTTACCTTGCCTTGTCTGTTGCCGGCCATTGCCTACCTGTTCTGGGGCGGCGATGAGCAGGAGCACGGATGGGGTTGGTTCGGATTGATATTGTTGGGCGCGCTGAGCGTGGTTGCCTGGCAGGTCAATCGACTCATCGACAACGGTTTGCTGCGACGTTTCCAGAATCAAGCCTTGATCGAACACTTGCAGCAGGCCCAGAGCTGCGGAGACCAGCTCAATCACGAATTGGCCAAAGAGATCGATCAGCGTCGGTGTGCCGAGGACAAATTGCGCGAAGCCCAGGTCGAGCTGGAAAACCGCGTTGCCCAGCGCAGCCTTGAACTGGACGCTGCCAACCAGGCCTTGAGCAAGAGCGAAGCACGATTGGCGTTGGCGCTGAAGGCCAGTGAGCTTGGCTTGTGGGACTGGAACCTGCAAACCGATGAAGTCCATCACACCCAGCTTCAGGAGTTGTTTGGCCTGGCGCCGGAATTCGTGACCGCGATGCTCAGCCACCTCAAGCCGCGCCTGCATCCAGAGGACTTGCCGGCGCTTCGACGTGCCCTGGTCGAACATTTGAAAGGCCGTAGCGAGGATTACCAGATCGAATACCGCGTTCGGCATGGCGACGGCCATTGGGTCTGGATCGAGGACCGTGGCCGTGCGGTTGAGCGCAGCGAAAGCGGTCGGGTGATCCGCATGGTCGGCACCCGACGCGACATCAGCGCGAGCAAGGGCCAGGAAGAACAGCGCCAACTGGCGGCGACGGTGTTCGAGGCGGCCAGCGAAGGCATCGTGATTTTCGACCCAAATTACGCGTTGATTGCGATTAACCAGGCCTTCAGTCGTGTCACCGGTTACGACATCGAAGACATGCTCGGACGTAACGTTGTCGAGTTACCGTGCAGTCGGGATGCCCGCCGGCACTATAGCGCCATCCATCAGGCCCTGGAGCAGCACGGCACCTGGCAGGGTGAGTTGGTAGAGACGCGCAAGAACGGCGAGCTCTACCCGCAGTGGCTGCAACTTAACGCCGTGCGCGATGCTCGGGGAAATGTGAGTCATATTGTCGGCTTCTTCGCTGATTTGTCGGCCCGGCGCGAATCAGAAGAGCGCATGCGCTACCTGACTCACTACGACGAACTGACCGGCCTGGCCAACCGTTCGTTGTTCCGTGAACGGCTGCGAGACGCTCATCAGCGGGTGCGCCAGGGCGGACGTCGAAGTCTGGCGCTGCTGCACATCAACCTGGATCGTTTCAAGCTGCTCAACGCCAGTCTCGGCCATGAAGTCGCCGACCAGCTTCTGCAAAAAATGGCCCGTCGATTGGTCAATGCGCTGCCAGAAGCGGACACCATCGCCCGGCTTTCCGGTGACGAGTTTGCAGTGCTGTTCGATGCCTATGGCAACCTGTCGAGCCTGGCGCGGGTGGCGACCCGCTTGTGCGCCAAACTGCGTTTGCCGATTACTGTCGACGGGCATGAACTGGTAGTCAGCGCGTCCATGGGCATCAGCATGTTGCCGGACAACGCCCGGGAGATTTCCGCGCTGGTCAGCCAATCCAACATTGCCATGCAACATGCCAAGCACTTGGGCGGCAACAACTTCCAGTTCTATACCGAAAGCCTGCAGGCCAGCACGCTCGAACGTCTGCAGCTGGAAAACCAGCTGCGCAAAGCCGTCGAAGAAAAGCAGCTGCAAGTCTATTACCAACCAAAACTCTGCCTCGCCACGGGCCGCCTGAATGCCGCGGAAGCGCTGGTGCGTTGGGACCACCCGACCATGGGCCGGGTGCCGCCGGGGGAGTTCATCGGTCTGGCCGAGGAAACCGGGTTGATCGGCCCAATCGGCGAGTTCGTCTTGCGCCAAGCCTGTTGGCAGGCCTGCGAATGGCAGCGCCAGGGGCTTGAGCCGATTCGCGTGTCGGTCAATTTGTCGGTGCATCAATTGCGCCAGGGCAAGCTGGTCAGCCTGGTGCGGCAGGTGCTGGAAGAAACCGGTCTGGCGCCGCATTGCCTGGAGCTCGAACTGACCGAAAGCCAGTTGCTCGACAGCGTCGAACACATCATCGCGACGTTCCAGCAGTTGCGTGACCTGGGCGTGAAACTGGCGATTGACGATTTCGGCACCGGGTATTCTTCCCTGAGTTACCTCAAACGTATTCCAGTGGATTACGTGAAGATCGATCAGGCGTTCATTCGCGGTCTGGGGCAGGGCAGCGAAGATGCGGCGATCACTCGGGCAATCATTGCCATGGCGCATGGCTTGTCACTGAAGGTCGTGGCTGAGGGCGTGGAGCGGGCAGAGCAACTGGAGTTTTTGAAAGCCGAGCACTGTGATGAAGTGCAGGGTTATTTGATCAGCCGCCCAGTAGAGGCTGATGACTTGGCCGCACTGTTGCGCCTTGACACGGCACTGTAAGAGCTTGCGGCAACTGCCAAAGGGTCCCGAAGGGCTACATGGAGCGCATGTGGCGTGGAATGGGGACATCGAGTTACGCATTGAGCAGGCAAAAAGCCGATTCATGTAGTATAACTACAAACTTGCTACATCCCCGGCACCTGCCAATAACAAAGAGTCCAGCCCTTTGAATCTGCTGCAACACATCGCCCAGTCACGCCACCTCTTACGCAAGTCGGAGCTCAAGGTCGCCGACCACGTGCTGCTTGATCCTGCGGCGGTGATGCACAGCTCCATGGCCGACCTGGCCCACAGCGTGGGCATCAGCGAGCCGACCATCGTGCGCTTCTGCCGTGCCATCGGTTGCTCGGGTTTCCAGGACTTGAAACTGAAGCTGGCGCAAAGCCTTGCGGCGGGCGCGAGCTTCGGCCAGTTCGCCATCCATGAAGACGATTCGGTCGCCGACTACAGCCTGAAAATCTTCGACACCACCCTGCACACCCTGATGGAGGTTCGCGAGAAGCTCGATCCGGTGGAATTGCAACGGGCCGTGTCGCTGATGTCCCAGGCCCAGCGCGTCGAATTCTATGGTTTTGGTGCTTCGGGTGCAGTGGCGGCGGATGCCCAGCACAAATTCTTCCGCTTGCTGCTGACGGCGGCGGCGTACTCCGATCCGCACATGCAGGCGATGTCGGCGGTGACGTTGAAGCCGACAGACGTGGCGATCTGCATTTCCCAGTCCGGTCGTTCCAAGGATCTGTTGATCACCGCTAACCTGGTGCGCGAAAGCGGCGCCTCGCTGATCACTTTATGCCCGAGCCAGACACCGTTGGCCGAGCTGTCGACCGTCAACCTGGCGATCGATGTGCACGAAGACACCGAAATCTACACCCCGCTGACGTCGCGCATTGCCCACCTGGTGGTGATCGACGTGTTGGCGATGGGCGTGGCCATGGCGCGCGGGCCGAGCCTGGTCAATCACCTCAAGAGCGTCAAGCGCAGCCTTCGCAGCTTGCGGCTGTCGCCAAAGTCGGTGAAGGCGCTGGACGACTGACGACTGACGTCGTCGTAAGGTCGTTCCGACCTTAATCGCGAGCGGGCTCGCTCCCACATTTGACCGCGTTCTCCTGCCGAACGCTGTTCTCCTGTGTGCGAGCCTGCTCGCGATGGCGTCTTCGAGAGCACCGAAGATTCACATCCCTGTAATCCCTTCGCCGCCAAACCGTCATCCCCTGCGCCTATCTTGAAACTCCCGTAATCGCCTTGGGAGACTCGAAATGGCCCAGCCCTACGAAGAACGCAACAGCGCCGTCAAAACCCGTCGTCAGCAGGAAGATCAGCGCCGCATGGAGTTCCGTCGCGCTATCGAAGATCGCTGCGAACGCCGTCAGCTGCTGGCCGAGATCGGCGATCTTCCCGCCGATCTGGAACTCAACTACTGGCAGGCAGCTCCCGCAATTTCCCGTCGAAGCGCTCAACCAACGCGCTGATCTGCACCCGTTCGCTGCGGATAAACGCAAGGAATGCGTGGGCCACCGGCGACAGTCGTTTGGCCTTGGCCTGTACCAGGCACCAGCTGCGATACAGCGGCAGTTCTTCGACCGGCAGCTCGATCAATCCGCCGGTCGCCAACTCAAGGTTCAGGGCGTGGCGCGTCAACAGCGCGACGCCCAGACCCGCCAGTACACATTCACGCTGGGCTTCAGCCGAGGAAACCTCCTGCGTCTGGTTGAAGTGCACACGCTTTTCCTTGAAATACTCTTCGCACGCCAATCGCGTTCCTGAGCCGGGTTCGCGCAGCAACAACGTGTAAGGTTCAAGGTCCTGCAAGCGCAGAGGCCCCATGTGGCACAGCGGATGATCCGGCGGTGCCACGGCCACGATCGGGTTGTTGAGGAACGGCAGAAACTCCAGCCCCATGTCCTGCGGCACCATGGACATGATCACCAGGTCGTCGCGGTTATCAGACAGTCGACGGATTACCTGTCCTCGGTTGACCACCGTCAGTTGCAAATTCACTTCCGGATGCTGGCGCTTGAACGCAGCAAACAGGTGCGGCACGAAATACTTGGCGCTGGACTCGACCGCCAGTTTCAACTGACCCTGCAGCGAACCCTGCATATCCGAAAGCTGCATGTCGAGGTTTTCCAGGCGTCCGAAAATGTCCCGACTGGCTCGCTGTAGTGCTTCTGCCGCCTCCGTCATGTAGAGTTTTTTGCCAACATAGTCGAACAGAGGCTGGCCAATCAGCTCTTCGAGTTGACGAATCTGTAGGCTGACGGCCGGTTGTGTGAGGGACATTTCGTCGGCCGCACGGCTGTAGGACCTCAAATCACAGACTTCATTGAAAATCTGCAATTGACGCAATGTCATACGCATCAAGGACTTACGCATTTTTTGTAGTCTCTGCTCGCAGGCTGATGACTCAACTATAAGTCTTTACTTATGCCTAACCCAATTATTAATCATTTTTGTTAATCCCTTGTGGGGGCTAGTGTGGGGCTGCGACTAAATTGAAACATTTAGTCACGCGTCGACCTGGTCTAGCAGGTTGTGGGTACCACCGGCTCAAGGGAACCTCCAAGTGATAAAAAAGATCCTGATCGCCAACCGTGGTGAGATTGCCGTACGAATCGTGCGTGCCTGCGCCGAGATGGGCATTCGCTCGGTCGCGATTTATTCCGACGCCGACCGCCATGCCTTGCATGTGAAGCGCGCGGATGAGGCCCACAGCATTGGTGCCGAGCCATTGGCTGGTTACCTGAATGCACGCAAGCTGGTGAATCTGGCGGTAGAGACCGGTTGCGATGCGCTGCACCCCGGCTATGGATTCCTTTCGGAAAACGCCGAGCTGGCAGACATCTGCGCCGAGCGCGGTATCAAATTCATTGGTCCATCGGCTGAAGTTATTCGCCGCATGGGCGACAAGACCGAAGCACGCCGCAGCATGATCAAGGCGGGCGTACCGGTCACTCCAGGCACCGAAGGCAACGTCGCGGATATCGAGGAAGCCTTGGTCGAAGGCGACCGTATTGGTTATCCGGTGATGCTCAAGGCGACTTCCGGTGGTGGTGGTCGCGGTATCCGTCGCTGCGACAGCCGTGAAGAACTTGAACAGGCTTTCCCCCGAGTGATTTCCGAAGCCACGAAGGCCTTCGGTTCCGCGGAAGTGTTCCTGGAAAAGTGCATCGTCAATCCGAAACACATCGAAGCGCAGATCCTCGGCGACAGCTTTGGCAACGTGGTGCACCTGTTCGAGCGTGATTGCTCGATCCAGCGCCGCAACCAGAAGCTCATCGAAATCGCCCCGAGCCCGCAACTGACCCCGGAACAGCGCGCCTATATCGGCGACCTGTCGGTGCGTGCAGCCAAGGCCGTGGGTTATGAGAACGCCGGCACCGTGGAGTTCCTGCTCGCCGAGGGCGAGGTGTACTTCATGGAGATGAACACCCGGGTCCAGGTGGAGCACACCATCACCGAAGAAATCACCGGCATCGACATTGTGCGTGAGCAGATCCGCATTGCGTCCGGCCTGCCGCTTTCGGTGAAACAGGAAGACATTCAGCACCGCGGTTTCGCGTTGCAATTCCGGATTAACGCCGAAGACCCGAAAAACAACTTCCTGCCGAGCTTCGGCAAGATCACCCGCTACTACGCCCCTGGCGGCCCTGGCGTACGTACCGACACGGCGATCTACACCGGCTACACCATTCCGCCGTTCTACGATTCGATGTGCCTGAAACTGGTGGTGTGGGCGTTGACCTGGGAAGAAGCGATGGACCGTGGCTTGCGCGCCCTCGACGACATGCGTCTGCAAGGGGTCAAGACCACCGCCGCGTACTACCAGGAAATCCTGCGTAACCCGGAATTCCGTAGCGGCCAGTTCAATACCAGCTTCGTTGAAAGCCACCCTGAACTGACCAACTACTCGATCAAGCGCAAACCCGAAGAGCTGGCCCTGGCCATCGCCGCCGCCATCGCCGCCCACGCAGGCCTGTGAGGAAAAGAACAATGAGCAACTCTCAACCTACAAAGCGTATCCACGTAACCGACACGGTCCTGCGCGACGCCCATCAATCGCTGCTCGCCACCCGCATGCGCACCGAAGACATGCTGCCGATCTGCGACAAGCTCGATAAAGTCGGCTACTGGTCGCTGGAATGCTGGGGCGGCGCGACCTTCGACGCCTGCGTACGCTTCCTGAAAGAAGACCCGTGGGAGCGCCTGCGTCAACTGCGCGCGGCGTTGCCTAACACGCGCCTGCAAATGCTCCTGCGTGGCCAGAACCTGCTGGGCTACCGCCACTACAGCGATGATGTGGTCAGAGCCTTCGTCGCCAAGGCCGCCGTCAACGGCATCGACGTGTTCCGCATCTTCGACGCGATGAACGACGTGCGTAACCTGCGCGTGGCCATCGAAGCCGTGAAAGCCGCTGGCAAACACGCCCAGGGCACCATCGCTTACACCACCAGCCCGGTGCACACCATTGAGGCCTTTGTGGCTCAAGCCAAGCAAATGGAAGCCATGGGTTGCGACTCGGTCGCGATCAAGGACATGGCTGGCTTGCTGACGCCGTACGCCACCGGCGAACTGGTCAAGGCATTGAAGTCCGAGCAATCGCTGCCGGTCTTCATCCACTCCCACGACACGGCTGGCCTGGCCACAATGTGCCAACTCAAGGCCATCGAAAACGGTGCTGATCATATCGACACCGCTATTTCCAGCATGGCCTCGGGCACCAGCCACCCCGGCACTGAGTCGATGGTTGCCGCCCTTAAAGGCACCGAGTTCGACACCGGTCTGAATCTGGAACTGCTCCAGGAGATCGGCCTGTACTTCTACGCCGTGCGCAAGAAGTACCACCAGTTCGAAAGCGAATTCACCGCCGTCGACACCCGCGTTCAAGTCAACCAGGTACCGGGCGGGATGATCTCCAACCTGGCCAACCAGTTGAAAGAGCAGGGCGCACTGAACCGTATGGGCGAAGTGCTGGCCGAAATCCCGCGCGTTCGTGAGGACCTCGGCTTCCCGCCGCTGGTGACTCCGACTTCGCAGATCGTCGGCACCCAGGCGTTCTTCAACGTGCTGGCCGGCGAGCGCTACAAGACCATCACCAACGAAGTGAAGCTCTACCTGCAAGGCGGCTACGGTAAAGCGCCGGGCACCGTGAACGAGAAATTGCGTCGCCAGGCGATCGGCAGCGAAGAGGTGATCGACGTCCGTCCAGCTGACCTGCTCAAGCCTGAAATGGCCAAGCTGCGCGCTGAAATCGGTGCCGTGGCCAAGTCTGAAGAAGACGTGCTGACCTACGCCATGTTCCCGGACATCGGCCGTAAGTTCCTCGAAGAACGCGCTGCCGGCACCCTGACTCCAGAAGTGCTGTTGCCGATTCCTGAAGCGGGCGGCGTGGCCTCGGCCGGCGGCGAAGGCGTGCCGACCGAGTTCGTCATCGACGTCCACGGCGAAACCTACCGCGTCGACATCACCGGTGTTGGCGTGAAGGCCGAAGGCAAGCGTCACTTCTACCTGTCCATCGACGGCATGCCGGAAGAAGTGGTGTTCGAGCCGCTCAATGAATTCGTCAGCGGCGGCAGCAGCAAGCGCAAGCAAGCCACTGCACCGGGCCACGTCAGCACCACCATGCCGGGCAACATCGTCGACGTGCTGGTCAAGGAAGGCGATTCCGTGAAAGCCGGGCAAGCCGTGCTGATCACCGAAGCGATGAAGATGGAAACCGAAGTCCAATCGGCCATCGCCGGCAAAGTCACCGCCATCCACGTGGCCAAGGGCGACCGGGTGAATCCGGGCGAAATCCTGATCGAGATCGAAGGCTGAGTTAACAGCCTCGATTGACCGCTTTAAACCTCGGGGGGGCATGTGCTCCCCTTTTTTTTCGCCCGGGATTTGTGGCTTAGAAATTCATCCGCCATTGACCTGTTACGCCATGGTTTCGGCTGTCGGTGCCGAACTCACCATTAAGGCCGACGCCAAGCGTATGGTTCGCCGATAGCCCAAGGTCCAGTCCCGCATCGACCAGCAAGCTGTCCCGATCCAGCGGTGCACCGTAAACGCTGTAGTTTTTTCCGCCTGTTACCAGTCGCTGACGGGTATCGCTGTAGACGTCTGCGTAGGTGTGCTTCCAGCCGGCACTGAATCGTGGGGTCAGTTGCATGCCGTTATCCAGGGTGTTGATCTTCGCCAGCCGCAAGCCGAATGTGCTGTTCAGGTTGTTTTGAGTCTGGCCCTGGACCTTCAATGCGGCGGCGCCACCTTTTTCGGTGTAGCCGTCACGCTGATAGCGTTGGTAACCCAGGCTGGCGAACGGTTCGATGCTGACGTTGGCACGGCCCAGGTTGTAACCCACTTCAGCGAAGGCCTGTTGGGTGCTGGCATCGTAGTGACCTAGCGGACGGTCGCTGAAACCGTTGAAGGCAACACGGCGTTGGGTGCTGCCATCGTGATTGCTGTAGGTCGCGCCCAGGCGTAGCGCCACAGGACCGTTCTGGCGCTGGGCGTAGGCACCCAGATGCCAGCTGTCGAGATCGCCGTCGAGATCACGGCTGTCCAGGCGAGTGTCGGATTTGCCAGCCATCACGCCGATACGCCATTGCTCATCGATGCGCCAATCGGCGCCCATCACCAAGCCTTGGGTGGAATGTTTCAGAGGGTCGTAGTCGCGATCCAGCGTTCCGCCATGACCAAGTGCCTGTAACCAGATTCTGCTGTTTTGTTCACTGCCTGCGGCTATGCGCGGAGAATTCTTCTGATTGCCAAAGCCTGCCGCACTGTCCAGTTGGCGCATGGCCGAGAGCAGGGTTGTGCTGATCGGACTGTCGCTGTTGAGGGTTGCCTTAGCGAGGTTGGCGTTGTTGCTACCGGCCAGTTGCTCGATTGCATGAGAGGCGGTTTGTATATCGGCGCCGAGCAGCGCGACGACAGCGGCATTGGTGGGCGTGGCGGGTTGTGCTGGCGAGGGGGCGGGGTTTGCTGCTGTCGCAAGAGCTGGGGCGGTGACAGGCGTATCAGCGCCTGTGGGTGGAGTCAGCGCTTCAACGACGAGGGGAGCATTCTCAGGTGCAGTCTGCGCTTGCGTTATGTCGATCGGCTCTTCAACGCTTTGGGCGAATTCCTCCCCGTTCTCGGTGATTGCAAAAGACTCGATAGGCACGTCGTTACGGGTAAGGATCAGATCGACTTTCTGCTCTTCGTATTCAACCTTGGGCGTTAAAAACGCAAGGTTACTGAGGACCTTTCCAAATTCCCCTTCGACTCTATTGGCTAAAAGAATGGTGTTTGCGCTGACGGTTGGATAGTCGCCCGATGACGCAACAATGTTCAGCGTCGCGTCCCCCAGACTGGCGGTGCCGTCGACTACAACCGTTGCACTTTTGCGGTCGGCGTCGACCTCGTAGGTCAGCTCGGCCGTTTTGGAAAGCCTCAGATCGCCCGACACTGTCGGCGCACCGTGAATCTTGTCGACGGAGAAACGGCCGTTGACCTGCAAGGCCCCAACTCGACCATTGCCGGCAAAAACACCTTTTTCATCCACAAGGACCTCGCCCACGACAGTCCCCGAGTTGGTCAGGGTGCCACCTGATTGCACCGTTACGTTGCCCCAGATCTTGCCAGTGTTGACAAGAGAACCCTGGATCAACGCTCCTCCTTCGATACCCCCGTCATTGATGAGTGTTGCCCGGGAGCGCACCCATACACCCGTTTTGAAGTCATTTGGACTGTTCACGGTCCACGTGCTTCGTTTGAGTTCCAGGCCTTCGAAGTTGCGACTCTCGCCCAGCGTGCCGCCACTTGCCGTATCAAGCTGCAGGAAATTGGTCCCGCCACGACCGTCAACAACGCCGGTAAGGGATCCTCGGCCAGATACGGTGACAAGGTCGTTTCCTTCGCTGAAAGCCCGGTTAAACCCGTCTACTGCTCTGGTTATGGAAGTCTTGGTTGTGTCGGGGTGGTTGATAAAAGCCTCGAGCTGCGCGGTGAGCTGCTCCGGTGTTTCAGAAGAAGGAGTGCCGGCATCGACGACTGTCTGCTGGGCATATGAAAAATCAGTGCAACCCACTGCCAGCGCAATGGCCAGCGCCAAGTGATGTGGACGGTATCTGTGTTGAGCGAACATTGAGTTTTGCCTCTATTGAAAGAGGAAAACTCTAAAGAGAGCGCTTGATTGCCGATGTCAGGCGTTTCTGGTGGGTGTGCAGGTGGTGTCAAATAGTCGTGTCGAAAAGGGCGAGTCGCCGGGTAACAGCGGTTTTTTAGCCCGTCGAATCGACGACCTTTCTCACAACTCATCGAGACATTGCCGGCTATCGCAAAATCAGAAACTCATGCCCAGTGCCGAAGTTGCCGATATCTGCATTATTTTGCGTTCCATACGAACAATGAGTTCCGAAAATGCATTTTATTGCGTTTTTTGGTTCGCTTGCCTTGAGATAAATGCACTATATTGCACCTGTGGGCCAAAATAGCTCTTGAAAATGCATTTAAATGCAGGTGATGACGGTATGTACACCCTGACGTTACAGATATTCGCCGAAGGAATTTGGCACGACGCAATGGGCTTAAACTTCGACAGCCCGGAAAAAGGTTTCGAGAGTCGATGTGATTTCGGCTACGAAACGCCCTATCTCGTCGAAAGCATTGAAGATATTGGATCATCCTTTGCCAAGGCAGTAAGTGCCAGGTTTCCTCTGGACTTCGAGGGTAAGCGGTCTAACGCGCCAGCCTTTCTGCATGACATTGCTCCTGCCGGCGCAGCCAAGAGGTTTCTTCTGGCACACCTAGGTCGCGACAAACCTGCTGACGTCAGTGCCGACCTTTATTTACTGGCCAGAAGCACTCCGGCACCGATTGGCAATATGCGCATAAAGGAATCCGCCGAGGCAGTAGATCAGCGCGAGCCTATAGGGTTTAAACGCCAGGACGTCATTAGTCGTGATAACCGGTTTCTCGAATATGCCTATGAGCAGGGCGCAGCAATTGGGGGGGCTACGGGGGCTGGTGGCGAGGCGCCAAAACTTTTGTTGGCTCAGGGTAAGGATGGAAATTTATATCCCGACGCAGTATTGGGCGACGCAGCGGTCACCCAGCACTGGTTCGTGAAATTTTCTCGTAGTAAAGGAACCCGCAACGATCAGGACATCCTCAGGAGTGAGTACCACTACTACAAGGCACTACAAAAGCTGGGCATCGAAACGGTGGCAGAACAGGGCTTGGCCTTGGAGGAGGCAACCAAACCTAGCTTGTGGATGCACCGTTTTGATCGACAAGTAACCCCTCAGGGTGTCGAGCGTTTTGCCGTGGAGTCGATCTACTCTCTGGCGCAAATAACCACGCCCGGTAGCCCGATGGACCACATGGAAGTTATCCGGCTGCTTGCGGGACTATGGCGTGATGCGGGGCAGGCGCACCAAATCCCTGATCTCGTTGCTGACTACCTGCGTCGGGATCTGCTCAATAAAATCCTCGGCAACTCAGATAACCACGGGCGCAATACCGCGATCATCCGCGATACGGCCTCGTTTCGCCTGGCACCGATCTACGACTTGGCGCCAATGGTGATGGACGACGAAGGCGTCACAAGAACCACCAAGTGGCCAAAAGAATTGGAGAGGGCTGGGGATGTAAATTGGCGTGGTGTGTGCCAGGCATTGGCCGACATCGCTGATCCGAATGATCCGCTGGCAGCGCTAATTGATTTACCGGGTTCCTTTGAACGCCTGCGGGAAGATGCCAGACACTTGTTGGCACTCCCGGACATTCTGACTGACAGCGGATTGCCCGACGCCACAATGAATCACCCGCGAATTGCATTGAAAAATCTGGAGCAGCGTTTGAAAGAGTGGGACCTGAAATGAGCATGACGGTTGCCGAGCGCACAGTGCTCATAGAAAGCATTCAAGAGGCGCTGGCCCAAGGCACTCTTGAGATTGGTGAGGCAGTCCGTCGCTTGCGGGTGGAAGTCACAGGCCTGCACCAGACCCAGTTTGCCAAGATGTGCAAAGTCTCGGTGCGCACGCTGGTGCATATCGAACATGGGGAAGGGAATCAGACGCTGAAATCGTTGAATTCGGTGTTCCGACCGTTTGGATTAAAGATGGGCGTCGTGCGGGTTCGACGTGATCTCAGCTGAATCGACACTGTTTGTACGCAATGTCGATTGCGCTTGCTCAAGTCAGGCCACCCTATTATCCGAAACTTGAGCTTGCTCGGTGACATTCAAGACGGCATCTACAACATTCGAAGGCTGCGACATTTTGCTAACTACGGCTCAAATACGCCTTCCCGTAATGCCGCTCCATCCTCGCCTGAATCAGCTCCAACCCAATCGACATCACCCAATAAATGATGGCTGCAGTCGTCAGCATCTCGATGTACCGATAGCTTGACCGTCCATACGACTGCGCCAAAAACATCACTTCCCAGACGCCCATCACCGAGATCAGTGACGAGTCCTTGAGCATGGAGATGAATTGATTGGTGGTCGGCGGAATGATGGTGCGCATGGCCTGGGGCAGGGTGACGCGCCAGAAAATCACGGTTTCGCGCATGCCCAGCGCCAGGGAGGCTTCGCGTTGGCCGTGGGGAACGCCGAGGATGCCGGCGCGGAAAATTTCGCTGAGGTAGGCGCCGTAGTTCAGCGACAGGGCGATGATGCCGGCGGCGATGGCGCCTGGGACGATGCCGAGTTGCGGCAGGCCCAGGTAGATCAGCAGGATCTGGATCAGCAGCGGCGTGCCGCGAAAGAACGAGGCGTAGAAGCTTGCGATGCCAAAGGCTACGGCACTTTTCGACAGTCGCGCCAGGGCGGTGATGAAACCCAGCAGTGACGACGTCACGATTGAGCACAGGCACAAAAACAGTGTCAGCGCCGCGCCTTGCAGGAAGCCGTTTGGCGCCAGGTGCAGGCCGATCAGGTTGGGCAGTTTGTCGAGGATGATCGAGAACTTCAGGTCGAAGCTCAGGAAGAAACTGGCGAACAAACCCAGCATCGCGGCCCAGGTCAGGTACAGCCGTGTGCGAAAGCCGAAAACTCGTTGCAGCCGGGATTCAGCCACCGGTTGCGGTGGCTGAGGAGGTGTCGGGAAAGAAGTCATTTGCTGATGTCGGCGCCGATCCATTTTTGCGAGAGCTTGCTCAGGGTGCCGTCCTGTTTCAGTTGCGCAAAGACATCACGCACCTTGGCGTTCCACTGTGCATCGCCCTTTTCGATGGCGACCGAGTTTGGTTCCGAGTACAGCGGCTCGCCGGCCAGCTTGAAGCGCTTGTCTTCGGTCAGCCGTGGTTGCGCGGTGACGAGATTGGTGAGGATCGCATCGAGCCGCACGCCAGCGCCCAGTGCCAAGTCCTGGAACGCTACGTTGTCGGTGTCATACGGTGCGATCTGCACATTTTCAAACGGATACTGCAACTGGGTGTCTTCGGCGCCTTCGATCACCAGGTTTTTGTTCAGATAGCTTTCGTAGCTGGAGGCGCTGGTAAGGCCGACTTTCTTGCCGCTCAGGTCTTTGGCGCTGTGGATACTGTCGTCCTTGGCGTTGACCACGATCACCGCTGGCGAGGCGTAGTACTCGACCGGGAAATCGAAAACTTCGGCGCGGGCCTTGCTCGGGGTCATGGAGCAGACGCAGATGTCGTAGCGCCCGCTCCAGCGGCCAGCGGCGATCACATCCCACGACGGGGTTTCGAGGCGCAGTTTGACGCCCAGTTTATCCGCCACGGCTTTGGCGACATCCACGTCGAAACCGGCGAGTTGGTTTTGCTCATTCAGAAACGAGAAGGGTGGATAGCTCTCCATCAACACGCCCACGAGTTCTTTCTTTTGCTCGATGCGATCCAGCGTAGCGCCGCCAAAGGCTTGGGTGGAGGCAGCCAGAATCGTCAGGCCCAGGGCTAGTAGCGGTTGAATTTTCACAGTCGATCCCTGATAAAAAAATGGTTGTTATTAACCGGATGGTGCGTATTAAATAGTTATAAGGGCAACTCTGGTAGTGAGTTATTTTCATAAGCATATGAGAAAAAAGCATATGGACGCAGCGAATACAGTAATTCTGGATGGCGGCATGGGTCGTGAGTTGCAACGCCGAGGGGCGCCGTTCAGACAACCGGAATGGTCGGCACTGGCCTTGAGCGAAGCGCCGCAAGCGGTGGAAGCGGTGCATGCGGCTTATATCGACTCTGGTGCCGACGTGATCACCAGCAACAGCTATGCGGTGGTGCCGTTTCACATTGGCGAAGAGCGTTTTGCCGCTGAAGGTCAGGCCCTGGCAGCGCTCGCCGGTGAGTTGGCCCGACGTGCCGTCACTGCCTCGGGCAAGGCTGTACGGGTGGCGGGTTCATTACCGCCGCTGTTCGGTTCTTACCGCCCGGATCTGTTCGACGCTGCCCGGGTTAATGAATTGCTGGCTCCGCTGGTGACCGGGCTGGCACCGCATGTCGACCTGTGGCTGGCTGAAACCCAGAGCTCGACTATAGAGGCTCGGGCGATTCACGCGGGGCTGCCAAAGGACGGCAAGCCGTTCTGGCTGTCGTTTACCTTGAAGGATGAAGACACGGACGAAGTGCCGCGTTTACGTTCCGGAGAGCCGGTCGCTGAAGCGGCTGAGGTGGCGGCTGAGTTAGGCGTCGAGACGTTGCTGTTCAACTGCAGCCAGCCGGAAGTGATTGGTGCTGCGATTGATGCCGCGCGGGAAACCTTCGAGCGTTTGGGGGTGAAGATTCACATTGGCGCGTACGCCAATGCCTTCCCGCCGCAACCGAAGGAGGCCACCGCCAACGACGGTCTTGATCCGTTGCGCGAAGACCTCGATCCGCCCGGCTATCTGCACTGGGCGGCGGACTGGAAAGAACGCGGCGCCAGCCATTTGGGAGGCTGCTGTGGAATAGGGCCGGAGCACATCGCAGTGTTGGCCCAGAAACTCGCCTAAAGATCGTTCCCACGCAGAGCGTGGGAAACGCTCGTCAGGTGCGGCACTCGGCGAGAGTTTTCAGCTGCCCTGACTCTGTCTGATTCTCATCGCTCAACCAGCGCTCGAACCCGGCGCCAATCGCCGGCCATTCCGAATCCAGAATCGAGTACCACGCCGTGTCCCGGTTCTGTCCCTTGACCACCATATGCTGGCGGAACACACCTTCAAAACTGAACCCCAAGCGCTCCGCCGCGTACTTGGAGCGGGCGTTGCCGTTGTTGCACTTCCACTCAAGGCGTCGGTAACCCAGCGCGAAACACTCCTTGGCCAGCAAATAAATCGCCTCGGTACTTTTTGGCGAGCGCTGCATCGGCGCGCCGAAGGTTACATGGCCTATTTCGATGCGCCCCTGAGCAGGAACAATCGACATCAGACTGAGGATGCCCTGCACCTCACCACTGGCGCGGTCGATCACGCTGAAGAAATACGGGTCGCTGTTGGCCGCATGATTGTTCAGCCAGTCGTTGAACGCGCTGCGCTCAGGAAAAGGCCCGTACGGCAAATAGTCCCAGAGCTTCGGGTCTGAGCCCGGGCCTTGCAGGGCTTTCCACAAACCATCGGCGTGACGCGCCGGGTCGAGTTTCTCCAGGCGGATGAAACGCCCTTCGAGAATTTGGACCGATGGCGCCGGGACGCCTGTCCAGTTGGCGAGTGAAGTCGACATGTTGTTCTCCTTGAACCTTACAGGGCTTTGCGAAACTGGATAAAACCGGGGCGTTCGGCGATGCGCTCGTAGAGCTGGATCGCAGTGGCGTTGGTTTCGTGGGTCAGCCAATGGACTTTGCAGCAGGCATCCTCTTTAGCGGTGGCGTAAACGAATTCGATCAACTTTCGGCCGACGCCGGTGCCGCGGGTTTCCGGCACTACCAACAAGTCTTGAAGGTAGCAGGAATTTTCAATGCTCCAGTTCGAGCGATGGTAGATGAAGTTCACCATGCCGATCGCTTTGCCATCGAGCCACGCCAGCGCCGAATGAGTCGGTTCGTTGTGGTCGAGCATGCGCTGCCAGGTGCTGTGCGTAACCGTCTCTGGCAACTCGGTGTTGTAGAAGCGCAGGTAGGCTTGCCACAGCGGCAACCAGGCGGCGTGATCGTCGGCGCTGACCTGGCGAATTTCAATCTGACTCATGTTCATTTCCTTAACGCATCAAGTGGGCGAGGGCCTGGTCGTGGACGTCAGGGCTGGCGGCGAGGCCTTCGCGCACGCCGGCGATGTCTGCGGTGCTGCGGTTCTGGCTGAGTTTGCGTTTGCCTTCCAGGCGCTGGATCGGCAGGGCAAACCCGACGATGGCTTTGAGCATGCCGTCGATGTAGTCGGCAGGCGCGTCCGCCACCTTCCACGGCTGAGCGCGGTTGGCCTCGTGGCGATCGGTCAGCGCGCTGACCAAAGCAAGCAGACGATCGGCATCGCTGAACACTTCCGCCGTGCCGTAAGCGTGTACGGCGACGTAGTTCCAGGTCGGCACGACTTTGCCGTGCTCGGCTTTGCTCGGGTAAAAACCAGGGCTGACGTAGGCATCGGCACCGGCAAAAATCACCAGCGCCTCAGCACCGTCCTGCAATTCTTTCCACTGCGGATTTGCCCTGGCGAAGTGGCCGTAGAGAGTGCCATTGGGGCCCTCGTCAGGACGAAAGAGTAACGGCAGATGACTGGCCTGCAGGCCTTGCGCGCCATGCGTGATCACCATCGCGAGGCGAGTGCCGAGTATCTGCTGCTGCAGTTCGTTCAAATCATTGATGGCAAAGCTGCTGGGGTTGTACATGGAAAAAATTCCTTGGCGAATGCATCCATCCTAGGCAGGCTATTGGTCTGTTGTAAGAGCCATTAATGACCAATTTCATAGGTCCATTACCATGACCCAGGCGCCGCTTTCCCTTTCATTCAACCCCGCCGGTATCGAACTTGATCGTCGCCAGGGCTTGAGCCGCCAGCTCTATCAGGCCTTGCGCCTGCGGGTACTGGATGGACGACTGGCCAGCGGCACACGATTGCCAGCCAGTCGGGATCTGGCGACGGCACTGGCGATTTCCCGCAACAGCGTGGTCCGCGCCTACGATCAGCTTTATGCGGAAGGGTTTATCGAAGGGCGTGTCGGCGACGGAACTTACGTGGCGCGATTGCCGCAGACCGCGCTCCCGGCGAAAAAACTATCCACAAAAGTATCCACAGGGTTGTCAACAGGGTTATCCACAACCTTATCCACAAATTGGCTGGATTTGCCTGTGGTTCCATCCAGTAAAGTTATCCACAGCGGGCCTTTGGGGCGCGTTGAGAAGAACCATTTGGCGCTGCCGCCGAGTGGTCCTCCCCGGGCATTTCGGGTCGGTGTTCCGGCGTTCGATCTGTTTCCTTTCGAGGTCTGGGCCAAGCTGAATGCGGCTTTCTGGCGAAAACCGGACCTGCAGCAACTGTGTTACGGCGATCCGGCAGGGGATGAGCGTTTGCGCGGCATGATCGCCGCGTACTTGCGCAGCTCCCGGGGCATGCAGTGTTCGGCTGAGCAAATAGTGATCACCAGTGGAGCGCAGCAGGGGATTAGCCTTTGTGCACAGCTGCTGGTAGAGCCTGGCGATGGCGTCGCGATTGAAAATCCGGGGTATCGGGCGGCGGGGCATGCATTCGCGGTGGCCGGGGCGCGTTTGCACGGCGTGGCGGTGGACGCCGAGGGCATCGATTGCACCGAATTGAACGGACTTAACGATTGTCGTCTGGCTTATGTGACGCCGTCGCATCAATACCCGACCGGTGTGGTGATGAGCCTGGCGCGACGCCTTGAATTGCTGGCTTGGGCTGAACGCACCCAAGGGTGGATCGTCGAGGACGACTACGACGGCGAATACCGTTACAGCGGCGCGCCGCTGGCACCGTTGGCGGCACTCGATCGGCAGGGGCGGGTGCTGTATGTCGGGACCTTTGGCAAGGTTGCATTCCCCGCGTTGAGACTGGGTTATCTGGTGTTGCCGCCGGGCCTGGTTCAGGCCTTCTCGCAACGCCGGGCGGTGGATGTTCGACATTCCGAAGTGAGTACCCAGGCGGTAATGGCCGAGTTCATGGGCGCAGGGCACTTTCAGCGACACATCCGCCGCATGCGCCGTGCGGCCCTTGGCCGACGCAATACCGTGTTGGCCGGTTGGCCGCAGAACATCCCCGGCATCGGCAGCTTGCCGAGTGTCGCGGCAGGCTTGCACCTGACGGTGGCGGTCGACTCGCAGGCCCGCGAACGCGAACTGATCGAGCAAGCGGCCAGCGTCGATATCGAGATCAATGCACTGAGCAGCTACTGGCTGCCCGATACACAAACACCGGTGGACCAGCGCGCAGGCCTGGTCCTGGGATTCGCTGCAGTGCCCGAAGCGGCGATCAACGCAGCACTCGCGCGTCTGGAAAAGGTCTGGCGTTAATCACGCTGTACCTCAGGCCTCGGTCTGTGGTTCCAGATCCAGAAACAGTTGGCGCAGGTCGGGGTCGAGTAGTTTGCGCAGGACGCCATCAATCGGATCGACGTTGCTCAAGATGTGCTGCTGCTCAGGGGCGAGGGTCTTGAGAAAATCATCCGAGACTTTCAAATGTGCTGCGGTGGGGTTTTCCGCAGGGCTATCGAGCGCTTCATAGTGAAAATGCGCCACCCAAAATGCCTGGTTGTTTGCCTTGTCGAGAATCCGGTATTCCTGGAACACGTCGCCTAAGCCTTTGGTCTGGATGCGTCCTCGTTCGTCGCGACGGATCTCTACCTGTCGGTTCTCATGCAGCCATTTGAAAGCGCTTTGTGTCGGTTTGCGCTTTTGGTACAGGCGCGCTCGCACCTCAACACCTTCTTGACGCATTCGGCGGGCCGCCTCACGCAGTTCCAGGCTGAGCATGGCGATCGGAGGGGGCGTTCCCCCTGCTTTGTTGATGCGGATCATAACCTGATCCACCTGGCTGGCACCGTGCTCCAGTTTGAGTGCCTGTTGGTCAAATACATCCTGCATGTCGGCGGGGATGCGCCTTGGACGCAAGGCATCTTTGCGCGTCTGGGTGATGAACTCACGAGTATTGAGGTTCAGTTCAATGCCGGCCTCGATAATCCCGTTGTCATCGAGGACCGAGGGTGGCAATTGGCGGGTCAATGAGACGGGCTTGATGAGCTCGTCCGTGGTGTTCTCGACGTCAGTACGGTTGGGCGCGCGCGGTCGGGTCTTGCGCACTTTGACCGGTTGCCGTGTAGGGGCCTGCTGTACTCGCTCTGCCGGTTTTCGCACAAGCTGCGGCTCAGGCAACAACGCTTGAAGTCGGTCCTGTGCCAGTTGTTCGAACTCGGCAATAAGCGCTCGCAGATCATTAAGCCGGGGTTGCCTGACCAAGCCAGGGTAGGTGACGGGCAGTTCTTGAATACGCTGATCGGCATCGGCGAACGCCTCCACCAAACGGCTCATCGCTTCGACAGGCACCTGCAAAGGGTGGGGGGCATCAGCAGCTTTTATGAGCTCCACCACCTGATTCGCAGCGTGGGCGGCACTCACGACAATCTTGCCGACGGCGTCTCGAGCCTGGGACATCATCGGGCTGGCTTGCTCTTGAATGCACAACTCCTGCGCCATGCCGATTTCATTGGCTTTGAGATCCAGGGCGGTGAAGGAGGGCGTGAGTTTCCTTATTTTCAGTGATTGCTCAATGCCGGCTCGTCCTGCCGCGCGCATCCCCTCAAGCGTCGAGCCCGACAGCGCCAGTTTCTCGACCATTTCGTGGCTCAAGTCGGTCGCCTGCTGGATCCTGCTGATGTAGGTCCCTAGCGGCAGCGGATCTGTCTGGCCGGAGTTGCTCAGCATGTGGGTGGCCTGGGCATACTGGTTTTTCTTGATCACAAACCACAACGCGAGATTCTTTTGCAGCAAGGTGCTCATGCGCAGCAGGTCGTAGACATAGTCCGTCGTTCCGCCCAACGTGCGCCATTCCTGCAGTTGTTCCAACACCTTTTGATACCCGGCGATGGTTGTGTCCAGTTTTTGCGTGTAAGCCTCGCACAAGCGATCGTAGTCTTTGCTATCGGCTTTCTGAATGTCGGTCTGCATCGCTGTCAGCTCGGTTTCATTCAGCGTTTCCTGGCCTTTGAAGGTTTCCAGAACCTTGTCCAATTCATGTTTGCGCAGTTCGCTGGCGGCGACCTGGGGTTTGCTGAACACATTCCCGGCTCCCCCTCGCAGGCGTAACCGCAGATCGATAAACCATTGCCCTTTGATGTTATGAGTCAGCGGCGGGCCGCTTCGGCCGGGGTGACTGGGGTCGACGATACAAGCCTGTTCGTCCTCGTTGGTCAGGACCTGGAACCATCGATCGGCGACCTGGGCAAACTGTTTGTCGTCGAGCTGGTAGAGATGGGGAGGCGCTTCGTTCACCTGCGTCACGTTCTCGGCCGTGATATCGATGGCCTGGACTTTGAGTGTATCGAGCCAGGCGCCCAGCGCCGCCGGTGTGCGACGAGGCACTGCACCCGCTACTTCAAGTGAGGAATAGTGCTCCGGCGCAAGTTCCGAGGACAGCGGGACCGGGTTGAAGGTGATGGCGCCGGGCTCGATTTTCGGCGTGATTTCTTTCACCGTCGCACGTCGTTTTTTGCCTGATAACGTTTTGCGCCGCAGCACGGCGTGATGGCTGAGGATAATGCCCAGGGTCAGGAGAATGTCCGAGACGGAGGTCCACACGATAAAGCTGTCGCCCTTGTCACTGGCGTCGAGA
Organism: Pseudomonas sp. IT-P294; assembly: GCF_949767865.1. Taxonomy (NCBI): domain Bacteria; kingdom Pseudomonadati; phylum Pseudomonadota; class Gammaproteobacteria; order Pseudomonadales; family Pseudomonadaceae; genus Pseudomonas; species Pseudomonas sp. IT-P294. Next base: position 215,645 of record NZ_CATKQW010000022.1, read on the forward strand.
GCTTCTTGAATCTCGTTGATGCTCTGCCATACCCAGACGGCCGTTCCAACGGCGCCGCTGAGGACATTCGATGCCGCGTTGAACAAAGCCCAACTGCTGTCTTTGAGCAGGCTCCAGCGTCGTTCGGCATTCGATTGCGACTGGCGGTCAGCCAGATCCACCAATGCCTGCGCATTGCTCTTGAACAGCGCCGACAGGACGTTGCCGGTGATTTCTTCACGCTCGAATACCACGCGCCCGAACCGGTCCGCGCGCTGCAATGGATTGACCAGTTGTTCGGCCACCAGCCAAGGGGAAGGAAGGCCCACCGGGAAAACAGACTGAGCGTATTCAAAGCTCAGGGTTTTGTCCGGCAGCCATGCCAGTAACGAGTCCCTGAGTTCGCCGGGTTGGTGCAGCGCGTACAGCAGGTTTTGCCTGGAGGGAAACTGCAACAAGGGCCTGTCCAGCATCGGGCGATAAAGCAGACAAGGGCCGCTCCGGGCGTTTCGAGGGCTGATGATGAACATGTTGGCGACCGTGTCGCTGGTGCTGATCAAGCGATGTTGCGGTGTCAGCGTGAGGGGGTAGATGGCAATGGACCTGGTTTCTTCGCTGTCAGGATCAAGCAACTCCCTGACGTATCGATAGCCGTGTTCATCGATCCCTGCTTCTTGTTTGACCTTGCCCTCCAGCGCCAGCAGCGGCAGCAGCAAACGCAACTGATCGCAGTAGAAAGTTTCCTGGCGACGGGATTCGACGGGATCATCGATCAGTTTGCGCTTGATCAGCATCGGGTACGCGTCGCCGACGTTGACCTGCGCCGCCAGGCTGGAGAGAAATGCTGGCGTCAGCCATTGCGGCAAAGGATGGTCGCGGATGAAAAAAACCGTCGCCATGTAAGGCGCTTCGTTTTCCAGCGCGAAGTCGGCCAGGGTTTCGATGCGCTGGTCGAGGGGATTGGGCAGCGTCAGGTTATCGGCGGTGAAGCTGCTGGTGACGCGGATCCGCAGATCATCCAGCGGCAGGCTCGCGGCCCCGATGGCACGTGTATCAGCGATGATCGCTTCACGCATCAGGCGTTGCGCATAGTCGGTAATGGAGGGTATCCCGGCTCTGGCGGCCTTGTTGTGCGGTTCCCGATAGAGCATGCCCAGCGCGCTGATGTAACGACCATAGTCTTGAATATCGGTTGTCGATGCTTCGCGCAACCAGTCCGGAATGGCCGAATCCAGTTGTTGAAAGCGAGCGTATTCGATTGTGTCCAGCCCGGTCTCGGGCAAAACGGCGCCACCGGCCGGCGCATCTGGGGATCTCATCGAGTCTATGGCATCGAGTTGAGACGTCACTAACGCCCAGGCCATGTGGTCAAAGACATTGCCGTCAGGCTCGAACAACTGCCACCTGAGGGCCCGTCCTGTGGGTGGGTCGTCCAGGCGTGCGGGCAGCGAGTCGCCCAGTTGCTCTATTGAAGCGAAGGACTCGTAACCGCGCTCGATCGTGTACATCACCAGCAAGTCGCGTTTACCGCTGATGGCCCTGAGCACCAGGGCGCCACCGATCAACAGATGGCTGGCGACGTCGTTTTCAACGGTATCGATATCGATCAGGCATGCCTGGATGGCCGACAGATCCTTGATTGAATGTTGACGAGTGGCTCGATCCGGATCGTTGAACACTTCACGCGCCATGGCGCATTCATCGGCGTCCCAGCCTTTGACCGATTGCACGTTCAGTGCTTTGCGCAATGAGTCGGAGAGCTCCAGCCAGCGAGCCATTTTCCTGCCCTTTTGGTTCCAGAATTCCAGTTGCTGACGTTGCAGCTCGATAAACAGCAAGGGTGCTGTGTCGTTCAGCACCTTGGCAATTTCCTCGATGCTGACCGCGAGGTGAACCGGGTTCTTGAGGTTGGGTTCCAGTGTCAGGAAATGCTGTCCTTCAAGGAAATTGGCTTTTGTTCCGAACAGGCTATTGCGCAAGAGTGTGGAGGTCAGTGACTGGAATTCGATCGGGCCTGCCTCGACCTGGTCGTTCACGACTTTCCATTGGGGTGTAGCGAGGGTTGTCTGGTCCGGGTCTATGTTCAGTTGCGGATAGAGCGCTCCCAATGCCTGGCGCAACAGCTGTGAGGCGACTTTGCTCGGCAAAGGGCCGTGACTGATCTGCCTGATCAGCTCACTTTTTTCTACTAAAGGAGTGGTGTCATCCAGGGACTCGGATGGGAGGAAATTGCTCATGATGGTTACCTTGGAGCAGGGAGGAGGACGATAAGAACCTCTTGATTGCACCAACGGTAATGGGGCACCGGGAGCCCGGGGTGGTAACTGTTTATGCCTTCAAAAAAAAGACCCGCCTTCGCGCGGGTCTTTGATCTTGGCAGGGCAATCAGGTCCCGGACTTGATTTTGGTCCAGGCCCGGGTCCGCGCGCGTTCGGCATCACGCGGCAGCGGTTGCAGGGTGTAGAGCGTGCCCATCGCTGTTTCGGTCGGGTACAGGTTCGGGTTGTTACGAATGGCCGGGTCGACCATTTCCGTGGCGTCCTTGTTCGGGTTCGGGTAGCCGACGAAATCGCTGACCGGCGCGATCACCTGCGGTTGCAGCAGGTAGTTGATGAAGGTGTAGGCATCGTCCGGATTCTTCGCGCCTTTAGGGATGGCGAGCATGTCGAACCAGATCGGCGCACCCTCTTTTGGCAGGCGCATGTCGACGATGACGCCGTTCTTGGCTTCCTTGGCGCGGTTGGCGGCCTGAGAGAAGCTGCCGGAATAACCGACCGCGACGCAGATGTCTCCGTTGGCGATGTCGGCCATGTACTTGGAGGAATGGAAGTAGGTGATGTATGGACGAATCTTCATCAGCAGCGCTTCAGCCTTGTCGTAGTCCGCTGGCTTCTTGCTGTTGGGGTCCAGGCCAAGGTGTTGCAGGGCCAGCGGCAAGATCTCCGATGGCGAATCGAGCAGGGCGACGCCGCACTGCTTGAGTTTGCTGATGTTCTCTTCCTTGAAGATCAGGTCCCAGCTGTTCACTGGCGCGTTGTCACCCAGGGCGGCTTTGACTTTGTCCGGGTTGAAGCCGATCAGGATGGTGCCGTACATGTACGGCACGGCGAATTTGTTGCTCGGGTCGTTGGCTTCGATCAGCTTCATCAGCTTGGGATCGAGGTGGTTCCAGTTCGGCAGTTTGCTGCGGTCCAGTGGCTGGAACACGCCGGCTTCGATCTGCTTGGCGAGGAACACGTTGGACGGCACCACCACGTCATAGCCCGAGTTGCCGGTCAGCAGTTTGGCTTCCAGCGCTTCGTTGGTGTCGAAGATGTCGTAGACCAGTTTGGTCTGAGTGTTCTGCGCCTTGAAGTCTTCAAGGGCTTTGGGCGTGATGTAGTCAAACCAGTTGTAGACGCGCAACGTTCGCTCTTCAGCATGGACGGCGCCACTGAGCACTGTGGCGCACAGTGCCGGGGCGATAAGACGCTTGAGTCTGTTCATTGTTCTAATTCCTCATTGGGCGCTTTCAAAACCTTCGAGAACATTCACGGCATTGATGCCGATTTCTTCCACGGCGTAGCCGCCTTCCATCACGAACAGCGTCGGCTTGCCGAGGCCCGCGATGCGCTCGCCCATCGCCAGGTAATCCGGGCTGTCGAGCTTGAATTGGGAGATGGGGTCATCCTTGAACGTGTCGACGCCCAAGGACACGACGATGATGTCGGCACCGTATTTCTCGATTTCCTTGCAGGCTTGTTCCAGCGCGGCGCTCCAGCTGTCCCATCCACTGCCGGCGGGCAAAGGGTAGTTGAAGTTGAAACCTTCGCCGGCGCCTTCGCCCAGCTCGTCTTCATAGCCGAGGAAGAACGGGAACTCGGCTTCAGGATGGCCGTGGATCGAGGTGAAGAGCACATCGCTGCGCTCATAGAAAATTGATTGCGTGCCGTTGCCGTGGTGGTAATCGACGTCGAGAATCGCGACCTTTTTATGGCCTTGGTCGAGGAAAGCCTGGGCGGCGATGGCGGCGTTGTTGAGGTAGCAATAACCGCCCATCAAATCGCTGGCGGCATGGTGTCCCGGCGGACGGCACAGGGCGAAGGCACTGCGGGCGCCGTTCTGGATGGCGGCTTGTGCGGTGAGGGCAACCTGGGCTGCGCTGTACGCCGCTTGCCAGGTGCCGGCGGTAATTGGAGCGCCACCGTCGAAGCTGTAATAACCGAGCTGGCCGTGCAGGCTGGTCGGCAGAATCCGGCGCAAGGTGCGGGCCGGCCAGGTGTAGGGCAGCAAGTCGCCGTCGGTATTGAATTCGGTCCAGCGTGCCCAGGCGCCTTTGAAGAAATCGAGGTAGTCGCGGCTGTGGATGCGCGCAATCGGATCGAGGCCGAAATCCTGCGGCGCCTGGACCGGGCCCAGGTTCTGGTTTTGCACACGTTGCAACACATGGTCGGCACGCGAGGGCATCTCGAAGCAGGGCATCAATTGCCCGTCCATCAATTCGCAACGGCCGTGGTGCAGGTGGTGATCATCCGAGTAGATCGTCAGCATTTTCTTGTTCTCCGCAGGCTGATTCGGTTGAACACAGTCTTGCGGCGCGGCGCGATTCGGAGAACGGCAGGAAAGGCCAAAAGGGGATAAATATGGCCAAAATACATGACCGAAATTCGCCCCTTATTGGCGCGGGGGCGCTCAAGCTCGGGGCGCGAGTTTGTCCGTTATGTTGTTGGTGGTTTTTGAGGGCGTCATTGCGAGCAAGCTCGCTCCCACATTTGATCTCAGTGAACACTGACTTTGTGTACGACGCAGAACCACTGTGGGAGCGAGCTTGCTCGCGATACCGGTATTCCCGACAACGAATGACTCAAGGCCTGAACTGACTCGGCGCGACACCGCTCCAGCGCACAAAGGCATGGCGGAAACTGGCGGTCTCGCTGAAGCCTAGCGCCTCGGCGATCCGGTAGATCGGCATCTGGTCCTGACACAGCATGTGCTTGGCTTGTTCAAACCTGAGTTCATCGAGCAATTCCTGGTAACTGCACCCCAGGTCCTTGAGATGCCGACGCAAGGTTCGCGCTGAACAATTCATCTGCTCGGCCAATCCTTCAAGACCGGGCGCCGCATTGAGTTGGGCGCTGAGCAGTTGGCGGATTCGTCCCAGCCACGCCTGACGCCCGGTGAACTCGGTGTTTTGTTTGCGGCAGCGTTCGGCCATGGCCTGGTGGGTGATGACGTCGGCGAGCGGCAGGGGAAGGTCGAGCCAGCGTTTGTCGAAGGCAAAGGCGTTGTCCTGCGCTTCGAAGTGCAGCGGGCAGTCGAAGTGCTGCGCGTAGGTCGCCTCGTAATCGGGTGCGGCATGTTCGAAGCGGGCCGCTAGCAACGGCAGCGGATGCCCGATCAAGTCGTCGCAGATGACTTTCAAGGACACCAGGCAAAATTCGGCATTGAATACGGCCATCTCCGGGCTTTCCCGGTAATCGGCGGCCACGAACCAGACGCGCTCGCCATCGCTTTCCAGACTCAACTCGAAAAGTGTTCCCAACAGCGCCGGATAACGCATCGCCAGCCGTAATGCGTCACCGAAGGTGGCACTGGTGAGCAGCGCATAACCGAGCATGCCGTAGGAGGAAACATGCATCCGCCGCCCCAGTTCCAGGCCGATGTCACGCTTGAGCGCGACCGCGTTGGCGCAGACCTGCATCTCCTGGTTGGTGGTGATGCGTGTGTCCGCCCGGCTCAGATCCGCCGCGCTGATGCCGCTTCCCGCGAGCAGCGCTTCGCTGGACAGGCCTTCGGCCTTGAAGGTGTTAAGCACCAGTGAGACAGCGTTGAGGGTGGTGAGGTGGGAGTGGAGCATGGGAGGTTCCAGCCGTGGAATGACTGGAACGCAGCAAGTTATATGCCGAGCAACAAACCTGTAGGCGTGAGCCTGCTCGCGATGGCGATGTATTAGTCAGCACCCATGTTGGATGGACGACCGCTATCGCGAGCAGGCTCACTCCCACAGGGGGTGTGGTGTTTCAGATGAGTTCGCCGCAGAGGTCGAGCTCAATGAGTCGGCGTACTTCCGCGGTTTCCAGTCCGGTACCCAGCAATCCATGCAATTTGCCCAACGCTGCCTCACGGGTCATGCCGCCACCCGACAACACGCCAGCACCGCGCAAGCGGCTGCCTGCTTCATACACGTCCAGCTCAACGCCACCTTCGTGGCACTGCGTCACCGCAACCACCACAACACCTTTGTCCCGCGCCCGCTCCAGGCTGGCGAGAAACTCGGGGTTGTCGCTCGGCCCCGTGCCACTGCCGTAACACTCCAGCACCAAGCCTTGAATGCCACTGTTCAACACGCCGTCCAGCTGCTCGGCGCCGATGCCGGGGAACAGCGGTAGCACGGCGACTTTTGCGAGTTGTTTCGGTTGGTTGTAGGTCAATTGCGTCGGCAGCGAAGTGGCCTTCACACCGCCACCCTGACGCTCAAGCCGCTTGAATGGATGACGCCCGAAACTGCGCACTTTCGCGCAGCGGGTTGGGTCCAGCAGTTCACCGTGGAAGTACAGATGAACGCCCGATGGCAGACCTTGGCCCAGCGCAACCAGCGCACCGCTGAGGTTTTCCCAGGCATCGCTGTCGGTCACGCCGGCAGGCAGCATCGAGCCGGTGAACACTACACGGGCCTGCAAGCCGAGCAACTGAAAGCTCATGGCTGCTGCGCTGTAAGCCAAGGTGTCGGTGCCATGCAAAATCAGCACGCTGTCGCAGCCTTGAACATCAACGGCGTCGACCACGGCTTCACGCAGTTGCTGCCAATAGGCCGGAGACATGTTGGCACTGTCAATCAGTGGCGACATTTCACGAAAGCGCCACTGCGGCACCACCAGCTCAGGTTGGCTGTGCAGGTAGTCACGCATCCGCGCTTCAAAACCGGACGCCGGGGCCAGGCCATTGGCGCTGGCCTGCATGCCGATGGTGCCGCCGGTGTAGAGCACCATGACGTGCTGGGCGGCAGGAAAGGAATTGGCAACCATGGGGAAGTCTCCACAAGAGATGACATGTGGGAGCGAGCAGGCTCGCTCACACAAGTTGTGCACTTTAACTGACGGGCGCAGGGGATGCGCCCGTCATTCACCGATCAGCGTTGCGCTGCGGGTACGCCTTGCGGCTGTGCTGCGGCCTTGGGAGTGGCAGCGGGCGGATTGGCAGGCCAGGCTTTCAAGTCCAGGTCCAGATCCGGGAACTTGCTCGAATCGAACACAGGCGTCTTGATGCCGGCTGCGCGCTGGTCATCGTAGTCACGCAGGATGCGCATGCCGACCTTGAACAGCAGGAACAGCGCGATCAGGTTCACGAACGCCAGCAGGGTCATGGTGATGTCGGCGAAGGCGAACACCGTGCCGAGGTTTTCGATCGCACCCCAGAAGATCAGCACCAGCACCAACGCGCGATAGCCGATCAGCGCCTTACGGTTTTCACCGATCAGGAAACGCAGGTTGCTCTCGCCCAGGTAGTAGTTGTAGAGGATCGAGGTGAACACGAACAACGACAAGGCCACGGAGATGAAGCTGCGGCCCCAGTCACCGACCACGGCGGCCAGCGAGTTCTGGGTCAGGGCAATGCCATCGCCTTCAAAGCCAGGGGTATAGAAACCCGACAAAAGAATCAGCAACGCGGTGCAGGTGCAGATCACGAAGGTGTCGAGGAACACGCTGAATGCCTGAACCACACCTTGCGCAACCGGGTGCTCGACCGAGGCCACGGCGGCCACGTTCGGCGCACTGCCCAAACCGGCTTCGTTGGCAAACACGCCGCGTTTCACGCCCATGACGATGGCGCTACCGATCAGGCCGCCGAAGGCTTGATCCAGACCGAACGCGCTTTTGACGATGGTCATCAACATGCCCGGAACGTGATCGAATTGCAGCACGATCACATAAAGGGTCACGCCGATGTACACCAGGGTTTTCACCGGCACCAGCAGGTCAGCGACCTTGGCGATACGCTTGATCCCGCCCACGAACACCAGGCCCAGCAACACGGCCAGGGCCAGGCCGGTCCAGGTGGTGTCGAGGCCGAACGCGTTGTTCAGCGAGTGCGTCACGGCGTGGGATTGCAGGCCATTGAAGGCAAACCCGAAGGTCACCAGCAACAGGAAGGCCATGATCATGCCCAACCAGCGTTTCTGCAGACCGTGCTGGATGTAATAGGACGGACCGCCACGGTAGGTGCCATCGGCATCGGCGCGTTTATACAGCTGACCAAGGGAGCATTCGAAGAAGCTGCTGGACATACCGACCAGCGCGGTCACCCACATCCAGAAGACTGCGCCCGGACCACCCAGGGTTACGGCGATGCCGACACCGGCGATATTGCCCGCACCAACGCGGCCGGCGAGGCTGAGCATCAGGGCCTGGAACGAACTGAGTTGCCCGGCGCTGCTTTTGAGGCTGTCGCGGAACACCGAGAACATGTGGAAGAAGTGACGCAATTGAACGAAACGCGAGCGGATCGTGAAGTAGCTACCGAGCCCGACAATGAGCACGATCAGTACTTTCCCTGAGAGGAAGTCGTTAATGACTTCGAGCATGGATTATTCCTCGCTGTTTTTTGTGTAGGCAAATGCTGGACGAGTCGAAACATCGCGTTACACCGGTCTGCACTTGGCAAGACAGGCGAGGCGAACGTTCGTCCCGGTTTCATATTGCGGGTTTGTTATTAGTTCGGGTTTCGCATGGGTTTGGGCCTCGTTACCGACGACCGCTCACGCGAAGAGGGGCGGCACTATACCTACGAGAGTGACGTCCGTCTGCACGATTGTGGTGCAAGCGATGAATCGAAGCCTTTGAAACACCTGACTTTTTTTGAAGTCAGGCTTGTGTGGAAGGGCAAGAACTCCAATTCCACAGAAGTCTTTTTTTCTGCCAAAGAGTTAAAAAAAAGGGCTTGGGGAATAAATCCCCAAGCCCTCAAAAGGTGAGAGGTGTCTAGTCCCTCGACCTGGTGAGCGTGGCTCCCGGTGCTCTTCGTTAAAAGAGCAGGAGCCGGCGTTGCGTTCGGTTTAAGCCTTCAAAGGCACCAGACGCGGAGCAATCATGTTTTCCGGGCGCAGGATGTCGGCGAGCATGTCTTCGTCGAGCAAGCCTTCTTCGCGCACCAGTTCCAGCACGCCGCGGCCGCTTTCCAGCGCGATACGGGCGATGCGGGTGGCGTTTTCATAGCCGATGTACGGGTTCAGCGCGGTGACCAGGCCGATCGAGTGCTCGACCAGTTCGCGGCAGCGCTCTTCGTTGGCCGTGATGCCGACGATGCAGTGCTCGCGCAGCATGTCCATGGCGCGTTGCAGCAGGCGGATCGAGTCGAAGATCTTGAACGCGATCAGCGGCTCCATCACGTTCAGTTGCAGCTGGCCGCCTTCGGCCGCGATGGTCAGCGCCAGGTCGTTGCCGATGATCTGGAACGCCACTTGGTTCACGGCTTCCGGGATGACCGGGTTGACCTTGCCGGGCATGATCGAGCTGCCTGGCTGACGCGCTGGCAGGTTGATTTCATTGATGCCGGTGCGTGGGCCGCTGGACAGCAGGCGCAGGTCGTTGCAGATCTTCGACAGCTTGACCGCGGTGCGCTTGAGCATGCCGGAGAACAGCACGAAGGCGCCCATGTCGGAGGTGGCTTCGATCAGGTCGGCTGCTGGAACCAGCGGTTGACCGCTGATCACGGCCAGGCGCTGAACGGCCAGGTGCTGGTAACGCGGGTCGGCGTTGATGCCGGTGCCGATTGCGGTGCCGCCCAGGTTCACTTCGGTCAGCAGCTCGGGTGCCAGCGTCTTCAGACGGGCCAAGTCTTCACCCAGCGTCGTGGCGAAGGCGCGGAATTCCTGGCCGAGGGTCATCGGCACGGCGTCTTGCAGTTGGGTACGGCCCATTTTCAGGACGTGAGCGAATTCCTGACCTTTTGCGGCGAACGCCTGGATCAGGCTATCGAGGCTGGCCAGCAGCGCGTCGTGACCCAGCAGCAGACCCAGACGGATCGCTGTCGGATAGGCGTCGTTGGTCGACTGCGCCATGTTCACGTCGTTGTTCGGGTGCAGGTATTGGTACTCGCCTTTCTGGTGACCCATGGCCTCCAGCGCGATGTTGGCGATCACTTCGTTGGCATTCATGTTGGTTGAAGTGCCGGCGCCGCCTTGAATCATGTCCACCACGAACTCTTCGTGGAAATCGCCGCGGATCAATCGTGCACAGGCTTCGCTAATGGCAGCGTGCTTGGCTTCGCTCAGGTGACCCAACTCGCGGTTGGCGTCAGCGGCGGCCTGTTTGACCATTGCCAGGCCTACAACCAGTTTCGGGTAATGCGAAATCGGAACGCCGGAGAGACGGAAGTTGTTCACCGCTCGCAGGGTCTGGATGCCGTAATACGCTTGAGCCGGTACTTCGAGTACGCCAAGCAGGTCTTTTTCTGTGCGGAAAGATGCAGCGGAGGACATGATAGAAATCATCTCGATATGGACCCGGTCTGTGCCGGAACGCTGCAAATGCTAGGCTTGTGGAGAATTTTCGGCCAATGCTGTTAAACACTGGCCTATGCACATTCGGCATAATGCCCATGTGACGCCACGTGTGTGGCGAGCGTGTGACCTAAATTGGTGCGTGTCCGGGAGGGCGTGATGAATCTGGAAAGTAAATGGCTTGAGGACTTCAGTGCCCTGGCCGCCACCCGCAGCTTCTCCCAGGCTGCCGAACGACGCTTTGTGACGCAGCCGGCCTTCAGTCGGCGAATACGCAGCCTTGAAGCGGCGCTGGGGCTGCAATTGGTCAACCGTTCGCGCACGCCAATCGAGCTGACGGCGGCGGGACAGCTTTTTCTGGTCACGGCGCGCACCGTGGTCGAGCAGCTTGGTGAAGTGCTGCGTCATCTCCATCACCTGGAAGGCGGGCAGGGCGAGGTGATGCAGGTGGCCGCGGCTCACTCGCTGGCGTTGGGTTTCTTTCCGCGTTGGATCGCCCAGTTGCGCAACGAGGGGCTGAACATTGCGACGCGCCTTGTGGCGACCAACGTCGGCGATGCGGTGCACGCCTTGCGCGAAGGCGGTTGCGATTTGATGCTGGCGTTCTATGACCCGGACGCGGCCTTGCAGATGGACTCGGAGATTTTCCCGTCGCTGCACTTGGGTCATACCGAGATGCTGCCGGTTTGCGCCGCCGATGCCGACGGTAAACCGCTGTTCGATCTGGAAGGTGAAGGCAGTGTGCCGTTGCTCGCCTACAGTGCCGGCGCGTTTCTGGGCCGCTCGGTGAACATGTTGCTGCGCCAACGGGCGCTGCGCTTCACCACCATTTACGAAACCGCCATGGCGGACAGCCTGAAAAGCATGGCGCTGGAAGGGCTGGGCATTGCCTGGGTGCCGCAACTCAGCGTGCGCGCCGAACTGGCTCGCGGTGAACTGGTCGTCTGCGGTGGCCCGCAATGGCATGTGCCGCTGGAGATTCGCCTGTATCGCTGCGCATTGGTGCGCAAGGCGAATGTACGGTTGTTGTGGCGCAAACTTGAAGGTGGCGCGGCAGCGAACGCATAAAGAGCCACAGGCGCGAGTCATCTCGCGCCTGTGGTTAGTTTTAATACCGGCTGTCTACATAGGCCTTGATGCGTTTTCTGTTGCCTTCGCTAAAGACGAAACAGTTCGATCGAAGGGGCAAGGGTTCGAACATGAACGTTTCGCACCACCAGCCGTTGTAAAGCACTTCGCCTTCTTCATGGATAGCATTGAAAGAATGTCCCAGTTCATGCCCGATCACCTGTTTGAAGTCGAGCGAAGCAATAGCGGCCGAGCCGGATTGATTTGCAATACCACCCACACCGCCAAATACCGGGCCGCCGTTAATGAAATCGTTGGTGATCAACAGTATTCGGTCATTGCTTGAGAAGGGGAATTCATTGCGCTCATGCCGTAGTGTTCGATACTCCCACGCCAGCTTTTTCCAACCTTGGAACATATTGTTTTGGTCTGCGGATTTATAGTTGAAGTTGGTGAAGGGCGGTCTGTTTCGATCAAAGATAACGTGAATTTTCCGGCCGGTAATGTTCTCGAACTCAGTGGTGAAAGGGCGGATATGATCAGCGTAGGTCGAGCTTCGTTTCGCGGCCGGCACATCATCGTGGAAGATCGCAAAAAGCCGGATGGGGTTCGCAGGGTCATCGATAAGTTTGTCTGGAGTATCGACAGCGTGTGCACTCAGGTTAATCATGAGCGCGAGGATAAAAGTAATGATTGGTTTTAATAATGCGTACATGGCTTTGTCTCATGGGGGGATCGCTCTCGGTAAATTTAAGAGGGCAATATCTGTTTGTTGTTAGTGGTGCCGAAATAGGCTTGGCGTTACTGGGTGTTTTTTGCGAAGGCTGTACGTACTTGGCCTTCGAATAAATAACCAACGCTTCTTGATTTAAAGCAGCGGGTGACCTGGCGTTTCTGCCCGCAGAAGAGGGCAAGATTCGAGGTGGCTATCGCTCGTTCCGTCGCAAGCTGAAGGGCGGGCGCTGCTGGCCTTGCTGCTGAGATAGATGAAAGGCAAGTCAATGCCTCTCACCGGGGATAAATGATTTTGCGGATGTCAGTCGAATTGACTGAGATAGTTGCGAATATTGTCGCGGTTCTTTTCGCTGAAATGGTAGTAATTACCTCGGACTGGAGAGTTGACGTCATACTTCATAATCGTGTCATGCCACCAGCCGTCGTAGACGATATCCGAATCTTCATGGGTGGCACCGAACATATGACCTATTTCGTGAGCAGGCGTCAGGTAGGAATCGATCGTAGCCATCGCGCTCTGACCTCTATTGGAAGCGATTCCCGCGACGCGGCTGTTCATCCCGTTACGAGTGAGTAACAGAAATTTGTCCAGGTTTGGGTTGAAAGGGAATGTTGTATCCGCTTTCGACTTCAGTTCTTTAACCTTGTTTTCCCAGCCCCGAAGGGCCTCGGCAGCGTTTTCATTTCTGTAGTTGTAATTGGTCATTTTCGGAGTTGTGGATTGAGAGTTGAAAATAACCGTAACCGCGCGGCCGGATATGTCTTCAAGCTCGGTCTCCAGCCAAGAAAAGTAGTTGTCGTATAGCTTGCCTTTATCGTGATCATCAAGATCGTCGTGGATAAACACGAGTAAAAGAATGGGCTTTTTGAGGCGGTCAGGTTGCCCATTATTTAACAGCGAACGTCTGTGTCGCACTGGCGTCAGTGCATCAGTTTGCGCCACGTCATTGTTTTCAATTTCGCCGTCTTTCAGATTCTCGATGATCTGACTTGCTTTATCTTTGTTCACGTCATAGTCCTTTATGTACTTTCCGCTGGAGGCGGCTGGTTGTTGTTTCTGTGTGGGTTAACGATGTTTACGGTTGTGGTGATACGGGGTGTATAGTTTGTGCGGTGTTTCTATTTGAAGTTTTAAGTTAAGTTTGGTTGCTTGGCGTGGCAAGTTTCAAGTTGTTCTGTAATGTGTCTGAAGTGTTATTGGTGTCCGAACCCGGAGCACAAAATAGTTATGGGCTTTTGCACTATAGAGGCCAGTGCTACTGCCACGGCTAAGCGTTTTTTGGGCTGACTTTCGAGTCAGTAACCCGGGCTTTTAGTGATCTATGACAGATGGTCGGTCAAGGGGCTGTTTATCTGCTTCATTGAGGTATACTGCGCGGCCTTCGGCCGGTTCGTCCGGCCATTTTTCGTACAATCAAGCCACGCATTTCTGCGTGGCTTGTTGTTTTTGACGCGCCTGCGGGCGCCCAGAGAGAAGAGGCACGACGATGAGTGCACTGGTTGGCGTGATCATGGGCTCCAAGTCCGATTGGTCCACCCTTAGCCACACCGCCGATATGCTGGAAAAGCTCGGCATTCCTTACGAGGTGAAAGTGGTCTCTGCCCACCGCACCCCGGACCTGCTGTTCCAGTACGCCGAAGAGGCCGAGGCGCGGGGCATCGAGGTGATCATCGCCGGTGCCGGTGGCGCGGCCCACTTGCCTGGCATGTGTGCGGCCAAGACCCACCTGCCAGTGCTGGGCGTCCCGGTGCAGTCGTCGATGCTTTCGGGCGTCGATTCACTGCTGTCTATCGTGCAGATGCCCGCTGGCATTCCGGTTGCGACCCTGGCCATCGGCAAGGCTGGCGCGATCAATGCCGCCCTGTTGTCGGCAAGCATCCTGGGCGCCAAGCACCCGCAGTTCCACGCGGTGCTGAAAACTTTCCGTGCTGAGCAGACAGACAGCGTCCTGGAAAATCCAGACCCACGCATCGCCTGAGGTTGTTGACGATGAAGATCGGTGTAATCGGTGGCGGCCAGTTGGGTCGCATGTTGGCGCTGGCGGGCACTCCGCTGGGCATGAACTTCGCTTTCCTGGACCCGGCGCCGGACGCTTGCGCAGCCGCATTGGGCGAACACCTGCGAGCCGATTACGGCGATCAGGATCACCTGCGTCAGCTGGCCGATGAAGTCGATCTGGTGACCTTTGAATTCGAAAGCGTCCCGGCTGAAACCGTGGCGTTCCTGTCGCAATTCGTCCCGGTCTACCCGAGTGCCGAAGCCCTGCGCATCGCTCGTGATCGCTGGTTCGAGAAAAGCATGTTCAAGGACCTGGGGATTCCAACCCCGGCGTTCGCCGACATTCAGTCGCAAGCCGACCTTGATGCCGCCGTGGCGTCCATCGGCTTGCCGGCGGTACTGAAAACCCGCACGCTGGGTTACGACGGCAAGGGCCAAAAGGTCCTGCGCAAACCGGAAGATGTCATTGGCACCTTCGCCGAGCTGGGCAGTGTTGCTTGCCTGCTGGAAGGCTTCGTGCCGTTTACCGGCGAAGTTTCTCTGATCGCGGTGCGCGCTCGCGATGGCGAAACGAAGTTTTACCCGTTGGTTCACAACACTCACGAAAACGGCATCCTCAAGCTGTCTGTGGCCAGCACCGACCACCCGCTGCAAGCGCTGGCTGAGGATTATTCCAGTCGCGTGCTCAAGCAATTGAATTACGTCGGCGTGATGGCGTTCGAGTTCTTTGAAGTCGACGGTGGCCTCAAGGCCAACGAAATCGCACCGCGTGTGCACAACTCCGGGCACTGGACTACCGAAGGCGCTGAATGCAGCCAGTTCGAAAACCACCTGCGGGCCATTGCCGGTCTGCCGCTGGGTTCGACGGCCAAGGTCGGCGAGAGCGCGATGCTCAACTTCATCGGCAAAGTGCCTGAGACGGAAAAAGTCCTGGCCATCGCCGATTGCCATCTGCATCACTACGGCAAGGCGTTCAAGGTCGGCCGCAAAGTCGGTCACGGCAACTTGCGTTGTGCAGACCGCGAGACGCTGGCGGCACAGATCCTCAAGGTCGAAGCGCTGATCGCCGAATAAATAGTTTCATGTGGCAGCGGCGGAACCATTCAGGGGCTACCGTTCTCTCATGGCAGGATGCAAAAGTCTGACTAGGCTTTTGCAAGGTGTCCAAATCAGAGGGAAATGTCATGGGAATTATCGGAACCATCTTTATCGGCTTGATCGTCGGCCTGTTGGCCCGGTTCCTGAAACCGGGCGATGACAGCATGGGCTGGATCATGACCATCCTGCTCGGTATCGGCGGTTCGCTGGCGGCCACGTATGGCGGTCAGGCTCTGGGCATCTACCAGGCCGGTCAAGGCGCAGGCTTCATCGGTGCGCTGGTCGGTGCGGTGATATTGCTGGTGATCTACGGCTTGATCAGAAAGAACTGATTTAAGCGACAAAGCCCTCTCTGCGCGGCGCGCGGGGAGGGCTAGAATGCCCGGCGTTACAGTCCTTTCCTTACGAGCACTTCCATGCGCCGTCTTCTGTTGACTCTCCTCTTACTGGGCAGTGGCTTGGCCCACGCCGGCGAACTGCCGGAAACCGACTGGCTCGAACTGATGCCAAAGTCGGATCAGAAAGCCCTCGAGGCCATGCCCGAAATCGACCACAACTCTCCCGAAAGCAATGGCACCTTTACCCAAAAGGGTGGCATGAAGCAGAGCAAAGGCCTGCCGGCAGTGATGTATTCGACCAAAACCGTGCCTTCGATGAACGACAAGAACATCCGCATCGGCGGGTATCCGGTGCCGCTGGAGTCCGATGCCAAGGGCCGCAGTACTCTGTTCTTCCTCGTACCTTATCCGGGCGCTTGCATCCACGTGCCGCCACCGCCGCCTAACCAGTTGGTGCTGGTGCGATATCCGAAAGGGTTGAAGCTGAACGATATCTACACCCCGCTGTGGGTCACCGGCACGTTGAAGATCGAGAAGGTCAACAACGATCTGGCGGATGCGGCGTATGCGCTGGATGCGGCGAAGGTGCGGGTAGTCAAAGAGTCGGATCTGTAACAACGCCAGTGGGCCTGGCATAACAACTGTGGGAGCGAGCTTGCTCGCGATGAGGTCATAACATTCAGCATTCATGTTGACTGTTATACCGCCATCGCGAGCAAGCTCGCTCCCACATTGGTTTACGGTGTTAGAGCGATTTGCTGGCGATGGTCACGCCGAGGGTGTGGCTGGCACCCGGCGCCAGTGTCACCACGTCATCCATCACGTTCGCCGTCTCGATGCACAGCATGCGCTGCCAGCCATCGTCAGCCATGTCGCTGAATGCCGCGGCGCGGTCAACCCACGGGTTCCAGATCACCGCCGAGCGCGATCCGCTGCTGGTCAGCTCTATGCGCCGCTCCCAGGCCGGATCAACGATGCTCAGTGTCACCGGGACATTTTGATAGATGCGGTCGGTCTCGCCGCTAAACCGCAGATCGCCGCGCTGAGTGACGGTTTTCCAGTCGTCCAGCGTCTCGATGTAGCTCAAGCCATCCAGCCCTTCAACGTGCACGTTGCGCACATCGCTGACGGCGAAATAGCTGTGCAGCGCCTGACTGATGGTGACGTTGTCCGTGCCCTGATTGTGGCTGGTCAGGTTGATGTGCAGCTGTTCATCCAGGCGGATGCTCAGCTTCAAATCCACCTGATGTGGCCAACCCTCAAAGCCGCCTTCGGGATAGGGAAGGATGAATTCCACCTTCAGGCTTTCGCCCTCGGTTTCGATGCCGCCCAGTTCCCAATCCATCGCCCGCACAAAACCGTGGGCCGTCGGCGGTTCTTGACTGACGCGCATGGCCTGGACACTCGGCGGGTTGCGTGAAAAATTACCGAACCACGGCCAGCACACCGGCACGCCGGCGCGGATGCTCTTGCCGGTTTTGAACACTGCCTCATCGTTGAGCCAGATCAGCGGCGGTTGGCCGGCCAATTGATAACTGAGGATGTGCGCGCCTTGCTGGGCGACCAGCAATTCGGCCTGCCCGTGGCGGATGCGCCAGCAGTTCAGTCCATCCAGTTTCACGGCTTCAACGTTGGGCGTGCTCATGGGGCAACTCTCGATCTTTAACAGGACTGCAATGGACCGCAAAACAGTCGCAGCGTTTAACGCGCTCGTGGTGGAACCGAGCGAGTGCGGCCGCTGCCGTCGATGGCGACGAACACGAATACAGCTTCAGTGACTTTACGCCACTCGCTGGACAGCGGATCGTCGCTCCACACTTCGACCATCATCTGAATCGAGCTGCGGCCGATTTCCAGGGCCTGTGTATAAAAGGAAAGCTGTGCGCCCACTGCGACAGGGACCAGGAACGCCATGCGATCGATCGCAACGGTCGCAACGCGTCCGCCAGCGACTTTGCTCGCCATTGCGGTGCCAGCCAAATCCATCTGCGCTACCAGCCAGCCGCCGAAAATATCGCCAAAGCCGTTGGTTTCGCGAGGGAGCGCGGTGATTTGCAGGGCAAGGTCGCCTTGCGGAATTGGATCTTCTTGTTCGAGCTCTATCATGCCGGGGGTGCCTCTGACCCGTGACTCTTCATAAGTACTTCAGGTGAATAGCCGTCTCCAGGAAAAACGATTCAACCCCGAACATACTCTGTTCGTCACGTTTTTCGTAAGGCGCCTAAAGGGAAACTCTGCGAAATCGGCTGACAGGTGCCAACGACGTTTTCGCACAGCAACCCCTTACAAGCAGGTCCAGGATTGCGAGTATATCGGTCGGTAGACTCCGAGACGACCGTCCGGTTCTCATTTTGACCGTCAAATACGCTCATCTATGTGCTTTTTCGAACAATTTGCTATCGTGCCGGACCTGCCCAAGCCTCCGCCAGCGTTGTTGGGGTTGCAGATCCGACTATAAGAGAAGCCCTTGCCATGACCACCGCGCCCTCGAGCATCGCGCAGCCAGCTCAACCCGCACGTCCGCTGACCCGCAACGACTACAAGACTTTGTCGCTGTCTGCCCTTGGTGGCGCGCTGGAGTTTTACGACTTCATCATCTTCGTGTTCTTCGCCACGGTGGTCGGCAAGCTGTTTTTCCCCGCCGACATGCCCGAGTGGCTGCGCCTGATGCAGACCTTCGGCATCTTCGCCGCCGGCTATCTCGCACGCCCGTTGGGCGGCATCGTGATGGCGCACTTCGGCGACTTGCTGGGTCGCAAGAAGATGTTCACGTTGAGTATCTTCATGATGGCGGTGCCGACCCTGATCATGGGTTTGCTGCCGACGTATGCACAAATCGGCATGTGGGCTCCGATCCTGCTGTTGCTGATGCGGGTGATTCAGGGCGCGGCCATTGGTGGTGAAGTGCCGGGTGCATGGGTATTCGTTTCCGAACACGTACCGCAGCGGCACATCGGCTATGCCTGCGGCACGCTGACGAGCGGTCTGACCGCGGGCATCCTGCTGGGCTCGCTGGTCGCCACCGCGATCAACAGCATTTATACGTCGGTGGAAGTGTCGGATTACGCCTGGCGAATCCCGTTCCTGCTGGGCGGCGTATTCGGTCTTTTCTCGGTTTACCTGCGTCGCTGGCTCCACGAAACGCCAGTGTTCGCCGAACTGCAGTTGCGCAAAGCGCTGGCCGAAGAAGTCCCGCTGCGTGCCGTATTGCGCGACCATCGCGGGGCGATCCTGATTTCCATGCTGCTGACCTGGCTGCTATCCGCCGGCATCATCGTGGTCATTCTGATGACACCGACCGTGCTGCAAACCGTCTACCACTTCTCGCCGACCACCGCATTGCAGGCCAACAGCCTGGCGATCGTGTTTCTGAGCCTGGGCTGTGTCGCCTCTGGTGCCTTGGCTGACCGCTTTGGTGCCGGCCGTGTGTTCGTGTTTGGCAGTGCGGCGCTGTTAATCAGCTCGTGGACGTTCTATCACAGCCTGTTCAACCACCCGGACTGGCTGTTCCCGATGTATGCCTTGACCGGTTTGCTGGTCGGCACCATTGGGGCGGTGCCATACGTGATGGTCAAAGCCTTCCCGGCCGTGGTGCGTTTCAGCGGATTGTCGTTTTCCTACAACCTGGCCTACGCGATTTTCGGCGGCCTGACGCCGATGGTGGTGACGTTGCTGCTCAAGGAAAGCCCGATGGGGCCGGCGTATTACGTGGCGATCATTTGCGGTGTGGGGATTCTGGTGGGCGCCTATCTCTGGAAGAAGGGGCGTTAAGCCGATTTCTTTTGTCGAATTGTCCCTTGATCGTTCCCACGCTCTGCGTGGGAATGCATCCCGTGACGCTCCGCGTCACATCTCACAGCGGACGCAGAGCGTCCATGGCGGCATTCCCACGCAGAGCGTGGGAACGATCTGTCGCTGTATGCTGGCCTTTCATCCAATTGTCATATTTCAGCCATAGAGTGTTCACACGGCCTGCTAATACTTGGCCCCGACTTAACACACCCTATCTGCTAGGAGTAAGGCATGAAACTGAAGCGTTTGATGGCGGCAATGACTTTTGTCGCTGCTGGCGTTGCGACTGCCAACGCGTTCGCCGCTGTTGACCCGTCGATCCCGAGCTACACCAAGACCACTGGTGTGTCGGGCAACCTGTCCAGCGTCGGCTCCGATACCCTGGCCAACCTCATGACCCTGTGGGCTGAGAACTACAAAAAAGAATACCCGAACGTAAACATCCAGATTCAGGCCGCTGGCTCCGCCACTGCGCCACCTGCGTTGACTGAAGGCACCTCTAACCTGGGCCCGATGAGCCGCAAAATGAAGGACACCGAACTGGCTGCCTTCGAGCAGAAGTACGGCTACAAGCCAACCGCTATCCCGGTTGCCGTGGACGCCCTGGCCGTCTTCGTACACAAAGACAACCCGATCCAGCACCTGACCATGGAACAAGTCGACGCGATCTTCTCGTCCACTCGTCTGTGCGGCGCTAAAACCGAAGTCAAAACCTGGGGCGACCTGGGTGTGACCGGCGACCTGGCCAACAAGCCGGTTCAGCTGTTCGGTCGTAACTCGGTATCCGGCACCTACGGCTACTTCAAAGAAGAAGCCCTGTGCAAAGGCGACTACAAGCCAAACGTCAACGAACAACCAGGTTCGGCTTCGGTCGTTCAGTCGATCAGCTCCTCGCTGAACGGCATCGGTTACTCGGGCATCGGCTACAAAACCGCTAGCGTGAAAACCGTTGCTCTGTCGAAGAAAGGCAGCACCGAGTTCATCGAAGACAGCGAAGAAAACGCACTGAACGGCAAATACCCGCTGTCGCGCTTCCTCTACGTTTACGTCAACAAAGCCCCGAACAAGCCTCTGGCCCCGCTGGAAGCCGAGTTCGTGAAACTGGTTCTGTCCAAACAGGGCCAGGAAGTTGTAGTGAAAGACGGTTACATCCCACTGCCAGCCAAGGTTGCTGCAAAAGCACTGGCTGACCTGGGTCTGGCGGAAGGCGGCGCTGAAGTCGCAAAAAAGTAGCACCTTGAGTCCGGGCTAACCCGGACTCTTGTGGGAGCGAGGCTGCTCGCGATGGGGCCATCACCGGCACCGCAAAATTCGCGGACCAGCTCGCTCCCACACCCCAAATTTCCGATCCTCTGCCAGTTCCCGCTGGCGGCGGATTTGTTGCGTCACTGCACTGTCATCTTTCTGTCATACAGGATCGCTAGGGTGTGCGCATGAATGATCTGGCCAATTCCACCATGACTACGAATCCCCCCAAGCGAATTGACTTCAATACGCCTGAGCTGCAACGCAAGCGCCGCATCCGCGCGCTCAAGGATCGCCTGACCCGCTGGTATGTCCTCGTGGGCGGCCTCGCCGTTCTCGGTGCGATCACGCTGATCTTCTTTTTCCTCGCTTATGTTGTCGCGCCGCTGTTCCAGGGTGCCAGCCTGACCGCCAAAGACGCCATCACGCCCGCCTGGATGCAAGACGCCGGCAAGCCGTTGATGATCTCTCTGGAAGAGCAGAACCAGGTCGCCATGCGGGTTTCCGACAAGGGCCTGGCATTATTCTTCGACATCGACAGTGGCGCCGAACTCAAGCGCGTCGATCTGCCGATCCCGGTCGGCACCACGGTGACCTCCATCGCTGAAGACCAGCCAGGTCATCCATTGGTGGCGGTCGGCTTGTCCAACGGCCAGGCCCTGGTGTTCCGTCACACTTATAAAGTCAGCTATCCGGACGGCAAGAAGACCATCTCGCCAGCCATCGAATACCCGTACGGCGAAACCCCGATTGCGTTGAACGAGGCGGGTGGTGCCCTGGAGCACGTCAGCCTCAACGCGACCGATACGACGCTGATGCTGGTCGGTTCCACCGGTTCGCAACTCAATGTTTTGTCGCTGACCAGCGAAGAAAACATGATGACCGGCGAAGTCACCAACGAGCAGAAGCGTATCGATCTGCCGCAGATGACTGAGGCGGTGAAGAACATCTTCGTCGACCCGCGCCAGCAGTGGCTCTACGTGATCAATGGTCGCGCCCAAGCCGACGTATTCAGCCTGCGCGACAAGAGCCTCAATGGTCGCTACAAGCTGCTCGAAGATGGTGAGGCGCAAATCACTGCCAGTACTCAACTGGTGGGCGGTATCTCGTTGATTCTTGGCGACTCCAAAGGTGGCCTGGCCCAGTGGTTCATGGCCCGCGACCACGACGGCGAACTGCGTCTGAAGCAGATCCGCAACTTCCAGATGGGCACCACGCCAATCGTTGAAATCACCGCCGAAGAACGCCGCAAAGGCTTTATCGCCCTTGATGCGTCCGGCAAGCTCGGCGTGTTCCACAGCACCGCTCACCGCACCCTGTTGGTGGATCAGGTGGTCGATGGCCAAGGCGTCTTCGGTCTTTCGCCACGGGCCAACCGTGTGATTGTGGAGGCGGGCGGCAAGATTCAACCGCTGTTGCTCGACAACCCGCACCCGGAAGTGTCCTGGAGCGCGTTGTGGAGCAAAGTCTGGTACGAAAACTACGACGAGCCTAAATACGTCTGGCAGTCGACCGCCGCCAACACCGACTTCGAACCCAAGCTGAGCCTGTCGCCGCTGACTTTCGGTACGCTCAAAGCCGCGTTCTACGCGATGCTGCTGGCCGCGCCCCTGGCTGTTGCTGCGGCGATCTACACCGCTTACTTCATGGCTCCGGGCATGCGCCGCAAGGTCAAGCCGGTGATCGAGCTGATGGAAGCAATGCCGACGGTGATCCTCGGTTTCTTCGCCGGTCTGTTCCTCGCGCCGTATGTAGAAGGGCATTTGCCGGGCATCTTCAGCCTGCTGATGCTCGTGCCGATCGGCATTCTGGTGGCCGGTTTCATCTTCAGCCGCTTGCCTGAATCCATCCGCCTGAAGGTGCCGGATGGCTGGGAAAGCGCGATCCTGATCCCGGTGATTCTGTTCGTGGGCTGGCTCTCGCTGTACATGAGCCCGTACATGGAAACCTGGTTCTTCGGCGGCGACATGCGCATGTGGATCTCCCACGACCTGGGCATCACCTACGACCAGCGCAACGCTTTGGTAGTGGGTCTGGCCATGGGCTTCGCGGTGATCCCGAATATTTACTCCATCGCCGAAGACGCCGTGTTCAGCGTGCCGCGTGGCCTGACGCTGGGCTCCCTGGCTCTCGGTGCCACGCCGTGGCAGACCATGACTCGTGTGGTGATCCTCACCGCCAGCCCGGGGATCTTCTCGGCACTGATGATCGGCATGGGCCGTGCGGTCGGGGAAACCATGATCGTGCTGATGGCCACCGGCAACACCCCGGTCATGGAAATGAACCTGTTCGAAGGCCTGCGCACCCTGGCGGCCAACGTTGCGGTGGAAATGCCGGAGTCGGAAGTCGGCGGCAGCCATTACCGCGTGCTGTTCCTCTCGGCGCTGGTGCTGCTGTTGTTTACCTTCGTCATGAACACCCTCGCGGAACTGATTCGTCAGCGTCTGCGCAAGAAATACTCGTCGCTTTAAGAAAGGTAGAAGTCTGTGAAACAGAACTCCCTGAAAGGATGGTTCAAGAGCGGCGCCCCCGGCGTCTGGATCAGCGGTGGCGCGGTGTCCATCGCGGTCATCATGACCATTGGCTTGCTGGCAGTGATTGCCGTGCGCGGTCTGGGCCACTTCTGGCCGGCAGACCTGTTGCACGCCGATTACAACGTGCCGGGCCAAGCCAATCACCTGGTGATCGGCGAAGTGGTGCAGAAGGAAGAAGTGCCACGCGAGCGCCTGAAAACCGCTGGCCTGCCGGTGCCCGATCAGGGCCCCGAGTTCATGACCCGCGAGCTGATCAAAGTCGGTAACCGTGACCTGAACGGCAACGACTTCACCTGGATCGTCGGCGAGTGGTTGACCAACCAGAAGACGCCACCCGAGCTGATGACCATCGAGCGTCGCGAGTGGGGCAACTTCTACGGCTACCTGGTCAACGTCAAACAGGACGGCAAGGTCATCGCAGAAGGCGAAGCCGCATGGCCTGAGTTGCAAGCCCGTGTCGATCGCGTGAACAAGCTGGCCGCACAGCTCAAGAGCCTGGAAAAAACCGACATCGGCGCAATCAACGCCGGTCTGGAGCGGGTCCGCCTGCACGGTCGCAAACTGGAACTGGCCGGCCAGCTCGACGCCACGGCGCAAGCAGACATGGAGTCCGAGCGCGCCGAGCTGAATGCTCGTTATCAAGACATCGAAGCACGCCTGAACGACCTGCATGCCCAGTTCAACCGCGACAGCCTCACGGCCCGCGATGCGAACGGCAAAGAGATCGAGATCGGCATCGGCAAAGTGGTTCACGCCTACCAGCCGAACGCCATGAGCACCTTCACCAAGGTCGGCTTCTACTTCAGCAAGGTCTGGGAGTTCCTCAGCGACGATCCGCGTGAAGCGAACACCGAAGGCGGGATCTTCCCGGCGATTTTCGGCACCGTGATGATGACCTTGATCATGGCGATGATCGTGACCCCGTTCGGCGTGCTGGCGGCGGTTTACCTGCGTGAATACGCCAAGCAGAACGTGCTGACCCGGATCATCCGTATCGCAGTGAACAACCTGGCGGGCGTTCCGGCCATTGTTTACGGCGTGTTCGGCCTGGGCTTCTTCGTCTATGTACTGGGCGGCTCGGTTGACCGGATGTTCTTCCCTGAAGCCTTGCCGGCACCGACCTTTGGTACACCGGGCCTGCTCTGGGCGTCCTTGACCCTGGCGTTGCTGGCGGTGCCGGTGGTGATTGTGGCGACCGAAGAAGGTCTGGCGCGAATTCCTCGTACCGTGCGCGAAGGCTCGTTGGCCCTCGGCGCGACCAAGGCTGAAACCTTGTGGAAGATCGTGCTGCCGATGGCCAGCCCGGCGATGATGACCGGCATGATCCTCGCCGTGGCGCGTGCCGCGGGTGAAGTGGCTCCGCTGATGCTGGTGGGTGTAGTGAAGCTGGCGCCGTCGCTGCCGCTGGACGGCAACTACCCGTACCTGCACCTGGACCAGAAGATCATGCACTTGGGCTTCCATATCTATGACGTCGGCTTCCAGAGCCCGAACGTCGAAGCTGCGCGACCGCTGGTGTACGCCACGGCGCTGCTGCTGGTGCTGGTGATCGCCACGCTTAACTTGTCGGCCGTTTACATCCGTAACCACCTGCGCGAGAAGTACAAAGCGTTGGATAGCTGATTTGCAGCACTGATTTCTATGTGGGAGCGAGCTTGCTCGCGATGGCATCACCGCGGTTTCACAGAGACACCGCGTTGGTTGAGCGCGACCCCTGCTGATCGCCAGCAGGCTGGCTCCCACAAAACCGAACCGAATTTGTTAGCACAGGGAGCCTCCCATGCAGCACGAAACACATACCCACGGCATCAACATGTCTGCCCTGGGCCGCGACAAACAGAGCCTGAGCCTTGAACAGGAAACCGTGGCCATTGAAGTGCCGGGCCTGAGCCTGTTCTATGGCGACAAGCAAGCGCTGTACGACGTCAGCATGAACATCCCGAAGCAGCGTGTGACCGCCTTCATCGGCCCGTCCGGCTGCGGTAAATCTACGCTGCTGCGTACTTTCAACCGCATGAACGACCTGGTCGACGGCTGCCGTGTCGAAGGCGCGATCAACCTCTACGGCAACAACATCTACCGCAAGGGCGAGGACGTGGCTGAACTGCGTCGTCGCGTCGGCATGGTGTTCCAGAAGCCGAACCCGTTTCCGAAAACCATCTACGAAAACGTGGTGTATGGCCTGCGCATCCAGGGCATCAACAAGAAGCGCATTCTCGACGAAGCCGTCGAGTGGGCGTTGAAAGGCGCTGCATTGTGGGACGAGGTCAAAGACCGTCTGCACGAGTCGGCGCTGGGCCTGTCCGGTGGTCAGCAGCAACGTCTGGTGATCGCCCGCACCATCGCCGTGGAGCCAGAAGTGCTGCTGCTCGACGAGCCGTGCTCGGCACTCGACCCGATCTCCACACTGAAAGTCGAAGAGCTGATCTACGAATTGAAATCGAAGTTCACCATCGTCATCGTGACCCACAACATGCAACAGGCCGCTCGGGTGTCCGACTACACGGCGTTCATGTACATGGGCAAGCTGGTGGAATTCGGCGACACCGACACCCTGTTCACCAATCCGGCGAAGAAGCAGACCGAAGACTACATCACCGGTCGCTACGGCTAGGAAGCTGTTGTTGTTCACTGAACTGACGCTGCGGTCCACCGCACCTTACCGGACGCTCCAAGGACGCCAACATGATTAGCAAAGAAGGCCTTACCCATCACATCTCCGCGCAGTTCAACGCCGAGCTTGAGGAAGTGCGCAGCCACCTCCTGGCCATGGGCGGGCTGGTGGAAAAGCAAGTCAACGACGCGGTGACCGCGCTGATCGAGGCCGACTCGGGCCTGGCGCAACAAGTGCGTGATATCGATGACCAGATCAACCAGATGGAACGCAACATCGACGAAGAATGCCTGCGCATTCTGGCCCGTCGACAGCCTGCGGCGTCTGACTTGCGCCTGATCATCAGCATCTCCAAATCGGTGATCGACCTGGAGCGTATCGGTGACGAAGCGACCAAGATCGCCCGTCGTGCCATCCAGTTGTGCGAAGAAGGCGAAGCGCCGCGCGGTTACGTCGAGGTGCGCCACATCGGCGACCAGGTGCGCAACATGGTGCGCGACGCGCTGGACGCCTTTGCCCGTTTCGACGCTGACCTGGCGTTGTCGGTGGCTCAGTACGACAAAATCATCGACCGCGAATACAAGACCGCGCTGCGCGAGCTCGCCACTTACATGATGGAAGACCCGCGCTCTATCTCGCGGGTCTTGAGCATTATCTGGGTGCTGCGTTCGCTGGAACGCATCGGCGACCATGCGCGCAACATCTCGGAATTGGTGATTTACCTGGTGCGCGGCACCGACGTGCGTCACCTGGGCCTCAAGCGCATGAAAGAAGAAGTTGAAGGCACAAGTGGCGAAACCGCTAATGTTCCGGGCAAAGCTGACGATAAGTAAGACTGCCCAAGAAAAACGCCCGGTCCTTTGGCCGGGCGTTTTTGTGTGGGGTTGACGACTTTAAACGCAGCACCCGCGAACGAAAAGTCCCGGCGTGACTGAAGGTTTTTGGCAATGTGCCATCAGTAAGACGGTATGCTTGCCGGGATTTTTTCGAGGGGTGGTGGATGAGCAAGATCAGTGTGTTGGTGGTGGACGATGCGGCATTCATTCGTGACCTGGTAAAGAAGTGCCTGCGTAACTACTTCCCCGGTATCCGGACCGAAGATGCCATCAACGGCAAAAAGGCCCAGGCCCTGCTGACCAAGGAAGCGTTCGACCTGGTCCTGTGCGACTGGGAAATGCCGGAAATGTCCGGCCTGGAACTGCTGACCTGGTGCCGCGAGCAGGACAACCTCAAGACCATGCCTTTCGTGATGGTGACCAGCCGTGGCGACAAGGAGAACGTGGTTCAGGCGATTCAGGCCGGCGTCTCCGGGTACGTCAGCAAGCCGTTCACCAACGAGCAACTGCTGACCAAGGTCAAGCAGGCGCTGAACAAGGTCGGCAAGCTGGACGCCTTGATGAGCGGCGCACCGACCAAAATGAACTCGGCGTTCGGCAACGATTCCCTGAGCGCGTTGACTGGCGGCAAGGCTGCGGTGGTCGCGCCTGCGGCGGCACCGGCCAACCCGTTCGCCAAACCTGCCTCCGTCGCGCCTGCCCCGGCGGCTGCTGCATCCCGTGGCCTGCTCAATAGCCCGCCGATCAAGCCTGCAGCGTCCTCGACAGCGCCAGCTGGCGGTCGTGGCCAGGGTCAGTTGCGCCTGCCGAACGGCATTCAACAGTGCGTGATCAAGGCCTTGAGTCTCAAGGAAGCACTGCTGGTGGTGAAGCGCACCGATACCCTGCCGCAAGTGCTCGACAGCGCCGTGCTCGACCTTGAGCAGGGCGATAACGCCGAAACTGCCCGCCTGAACGGCTACCTGCACGCCATCGTTGCCCACGAGCAGAAACCCGACAGCGAATGGCTGCAGCTGACCTTCCGCTTCGTCGACCAGGATGCGCAGAAGCTCGATTACATCTCACGCTTGATAGCACGTGGTACGGCACAGAAGCATTTCGTACCGGGCGCGTAACGCGTACCACTGATCGTTCCCACGCTCTGCGTGGGAATGCCTCCCGGGACGCTCCGCGTCCGCTTCGGTGGGACGCGGAGCGTCCCTTGCTGCATTCCCACGCAGAGCGTGGGAACGATCATTTGAAACATCTGCCGACTCCCCGGGTCCATTGCAGCTGCTAGGCTCCTCCCCAGGCCTTACTCGACAGACTCTTTGCCCATGCTTGCGCGCCTGCTGTTTTTCTGTGGTCTTTTCATGGCCTCCACCTCGGCTGTGGCCATGACGATCTACAAGTCCAAAGACGCCAATGGCGTGGTCTCTTACAGCGACCGCCCCAGCAAGGGCTCCCAGGTGTTCGTTTTTCGTGATCGCATGGACGAGCACCTCGAGCGCCAGGTTTATCTGGACATCAAAAAGCAGAAGGGCGCGGACAGCGTGTTCGTGCGCAATGATCTCTATGCTCCCGTCGAAATCGAGTTGAGTTTCGCCGGGCTGAGTAATGTCAGTGGCGCACCGAGCCGGCCGATCCGTCGGGTGATGCCGGCCCGCAGCAACATTCGTCTGGCGCTGCTCACGGCGACGCAGTCTGGAAGACCGCTGGCGTACACCCCAAGGTTCGAATACTCCCTGGGCGACCCCTCAGGTGCCGCCATGGCCTATCGATACCCGTTGCCCTGGCGCGGCGGACCGTTTCGCCTGAGCCAGGGTGCCAACGGCCAATACAGCCATTTCGGCGCCAAGAACCGTTACGCCATGGACATTGCCATGCCCGAAGGCACCCCGATCATTGCGGCACGGGGGGGAGTGGTGGTGAAAACCGAGAATGCCCAGACTGGACGCGGCTCTGATCCATCGGGCAACTTCGTGCGAGTTCTGCACGATGACGGAACCATGGGCGTGTACCTGCACCTCAAGCAAGGTTCGGTCAGCGTTCGCGAAGGGCAGCGAGTATCGGTGGGCAGTGCGCTGGCACTGTCGGGCAATACCGGCAACAGCAGCGGGCCGCACCTGCATTTTGTGGTGCAGCGCAATACGGGGCTGGGGTTGGTGTCGATTCCGTACCAGTTCAATCAACCGGTCGGGTCGTTGCCCAACTTTGCGTTGGGCAAGCAATGATGGGTTGCCAGTCCTGACGCCATCGCGGGCAAGCCCGCTCCCACAGGGTTTACGTCGTCCTTGTGGGAGCGGGCTTGCCCGCGATGGGATCGACCCGGCTTCGGATCAGCCTATCAATCGAGCATCAACACCTTGGCCAGAATGATCTTCGGCCCTTTCATCTTCTTGATGATGATCCGCAAACCTTCGACTTCCAGCACCTCTTCCTCTTCCGGCACCCGCTTCAGGGTTTCGTAGACCAGCCCAGCGAGGGTTTCGGCTTCGACGTGGTCCAGGTCGATGCCCAGCAGGCGTTCAACCTTGAACAAGGGCGTGTCGCCGCGTACCAGCAATTTACCGGGCTGGTAGGCGAGGATCCCGCGTTCCGCCTTGCGATGTTCGTCCTGAATATCGCCGACCAGGACTTCCAGCACGTCCTCCATGGTCAGGTAGCCAATGATGTTGCCATCGGCCTCTTCGACCAGCGCGAAGTGCGAGCCGCCCTTGCGGAACTGCTCAAGCAGCTGCGACAGCGGCATGTGTCGGGATACGCGTTCCAGCGGGCGGGTCAGCTCGGCAAGGTTGAACGATTCGGGAATGTGGTCCAGGGCGGCCAGTTCCAGCAGCAGGTCCTTGATGTGCAGCAGGCCGACGAACTCCTTACGGTCGCTGTCGTACACCGGATAACGGCTGAATTTATGGCGACGGAACATCGCCAGGATTTCCTTGAGCGGTGCGTTGAATTCCAGCGTCACCAGGTCTTCCCGGGAGTTGGCCCAGTCGACCACTTCCAGCTCGCCCATTTCCACGGCGGACGCCAACACACGCATGCCTTGGTCGCTCGGGTCCTGGCCACGGCTGGAGTGCAGGATCAGTTTCAGTTCTTCACGGCTGTAATGGTGCTCGTGATGGGGGCCGGGCTCACCTTGGCCAGCGATCCGCAGGATCGTGTTGGCGCTTGCGTTGAGCAGGTAAATCGCCGGGTACATGGCCCAGTAGAACAGGTACAGCGGCACGGCAGTCCACAGCGACAGCAACTCGGGTTTGCGGATGGCCCAGGATTTCGGTGCCAGTTCGCCGACCACGATGTGCAGGTACGAGATGACAAAGAACGCCGCAAAGAACGACACGCCTTTGACCACTTCGGCCGACTGCACGCCGACGGCTTCAAGCAGCGGTTCCAGAATGTGTGCGAACGCGGGCTCACCGACCCAGCCAAGTCCCAGCGAGGCGAGGGTAATACCCAGCTGGCACGCCGACAGGTAGGCATCGAGCTGACTGTGAACGGTGCGCAGGATGTGTCCGCGCCAGCCGTTTTTCTCAGCGATGGCCTCGACCCGGGTCGAGCGCAATTTGACCATGGCAAATTCCGCCGCAACGAAAAATCCGTTGAGCAAAACCAGGATCAGAGCAAAAAGAATCATGCCGAAGTCGGCGAAGAGTGTCGCGAGGGTCAAGCCAGGGGAAGGGTCCATGATGGAGTTTTGCGGTTTCCGTGTATTCGAGAGGAAAGAAAAAAGTGCACCTGAAAGGCAGGCACAAGTCAGCCAATGTAGCGGCTGACCGGGCGATTGCCTAGGGGGGAGTGCTGGCCGGTATCAGTCGGCGGCGCTGACGACCCGGGATTTGGTGACCTGGGCCGGTGCAAAATGGCAGGTAAACGTGCTGCCATGCCCCGGCACGCTGCTGATTTCCATCCGCGCGCGATGTCTTAACAATACGTGTTTGACGATCGCCAGGCCGAGACCGGTGCCACCGGTATTGGAGTTGCGACTGGAATCGACGCGGTAAAAGCGTTCAGTCAGACGTGGCAGGTGTTTGCTGTCGATACCGATCCCCGAATCCTGGACGCTCAGGTGCGCACCTTGTTCGTCACCCCACCAGCGAATGCGGATGTTGCCTTCGGCTGGCGTGTATTTCACCGCGTTGAACACCAGATTGGAAAACGCGCTGCGCAACTCGGCCTCGCTGCCCTTGAGCAGAATCGTCGGATCGGCTTCCAGGGTGATGCGCTGGTTTTTCTGGCCTGACAACTGCTGGGCATCGCCCTTGATCGATTGCAGCAAGCCTTCGATGGCCACGGGCTGGTTGTCCGAGGGGTAATCGGTGGCTTCCAGTTTGGCCAGTAGCAGCAAGTCGTTGAGCAAGGTTTGCATGCGTCCCCCTTGCTGCTGCATTTGCTGCAGGGCACGGGTCCAGCGCGGGTTCACTTCCTCGACATTGTCGAGCAAGGTTTCCAGGTAGCCGCAGATGACCGTCAGTGGCGTGCGCAGCTCGTGGGAGACGTTGGCGATGAAGTCTTTGCGCATCTGTTCCAGCTGATGGATGCGCGTCACGTCGCGCACCAGCATCAAGTGCTCGTTGTTGCCGTAGCGGGTGATGTACAACTGAATGCGCAGGCGATCGTTGATCGGTGAAGGGATTTCCAGCGGCTCTGCGTAGGTGTCCTGCTCGAAATATTCCTTGAAGCGTGGATGGCGCACCAGGTTGGTGACCGGCTGGCCACTGTCTTGTGGTGTCTTGAGGCCGAGCAGGGTTTCGGCGGCGCGGTTCCACCATTCCAGGTTGCCGTCGCTGTCGAGCATGATTACCGCGTCTTTCAGCGCGGCCGTGGATTCCTGGACGCGGTCGATCACCGCTTGCAGACGCCCGCGTACCCGTTGGTCACGGCGTTGCAGGTGGTAGATGCTGTCGAACACTTCGCCCCACAACCCATAACCGTCGGGCGGTGCCTCATCGGGTTTGTGCAGGCGCAGCCATTCGTGCAACCGCAGCAGTTGCTTGAGGGTCCAGCCCAGGTAAATGCCTAATCCTGCCGCCAGGCTCCAGCCGTAGTAGCCGGTCATCAAGCCGATGACCAGGCAGCCGGTGACCAGCAACAGCATGTGACGGATCAGGGTGCCATGCCAGTTTTGGTTCACGAAAACATGCGTCCTTGTCAGCTTGTCGGGCGGGAAAGAACCGGGTCAGGCTTTGGTGGAAAAGCGATAACCGGTGCCGCGCACGGTTTGTACCAGATTTTCGTAGGCATCGCCGAGGGCTTTGCGCAGGCGACGGATGTGCACGTCGACGGTGCGTTCTTCGACGTAGACGTTGCCGCCCCAGACCTGATCCAGTAACTGGCCACGGGTGTAGGCGCGTTCCTGGTGAGTCATGAAAAATTGCAGCAAACGGTATTCGGTCGGGCCCATCTCGGCGGGTTTGCCGTCGATGGTCACGCGGTGGCTGATCGGGTCCAGCAGCAGGCCACCGACTTCGATCGGTGTTTCGCCATCAGTCGGGCCGGCGCGGCGCAGTACGGCTTTGAGGCGCGCAACCAGCTCACGTGGGGAAAAAGGTTTGGTGATGTAGTCATCGGCACCGACTTCCAGGCCCTGAATCTTGTTGTCCTCTTCGCCCTTGGCCGTGAGCATGATGATCGGGATGTCCCCGGTCAGCTCATCGCGCTTGAGGCGGCGGGCCAGTTCGATACCGGACGTGCCCGGCAGCATCCAGTCGAGCAGGATCAAGTCCGGCTTGCGGTCGACGATGATGGCATGGGCCTGCTGCGAGTTTTCCGCCTCCAGGCAGTCATAGCCGGCCATTTCCAACGCAACGGCGATCATTTCGCGAATGGGCGCTTCGTCGTCGACGATCAGAATGCTCCTGCCAACCATGCCTTTAATCCTCTTGTCATTTAACTGTCTTGCGCCGCATTAGATAACGGAATTATTGCAGTCGTGTGACAACAATTTAGCAGCCCGGCGATTGTCATGATCCTGAACTAAGCTCTAAGTCCGAATCCTGACAACCACAAAAGGAAGGTTTCCATGACTCAATACGCGTTTTCCCTTAAGGCTCTGATGTTGGCCGCTGCCCTTGCTTTACCAACAATGGCCTTCGCTGCCGAACCCGCCATGATGAAAGACGGGATGATGGTGGACCACAAAGGCATGACCGTTTATACGTTCGACAAGGACGCTGGCGGCAAGTCAATGTGTAACGGCGATTGTGCTAAAAACTGGCCGCCAATGATGGCTCCGGCGGGTGCCAAGGCCGAGGGCAAATGGAGCGTCATTAAGCGTGATGACGGCACGATGCAATACGCTTACGACGGCAAGCCGCTGTACACCTTTATGAAGGACGAAAAGCCTGGAGAAATGAAAGGTGACGGCATGAAAGACGTTTGGCACGTGATGCGCGAGCATAAGTAAGTGATTCACTGAAACCGTAAAAAGATCGCAGCCTGCGGTAGCTCCTACAGGACGTAAATATCAGGAGATGTCACGGGCTGCGATCTTTGCGCTTCATTACCTCAGCGCAGCGCGTAATCCAGCACAATCCCGACAAAAATTGCCAACCCGGCCCAGTGGTTGTGCAAAAACGCCTTGAAACAACGCATCCGGTCCTTGCCTCGGGTGTACCAGAACTCCCAGGCAAAACAGCCCGCCGCCGTCAGCAAGCCCAGGTGGAACCAGCCACCGAGCTGGAATCTCGACCCGGCCAGCAACAAGCAACCCAGCGCCAACCCTTGCAACGTCAGGATGATCACCCGGTCCGCATCGCCAAACAAAATTGCGGTGGATTTGACCCCGATCTTCAGGTCATCGTCGCGGTCGGTCATGGCGTAATAAGTGTCATAGCCGACCGTCCACAACAGGTTGGCGATCCACAGCAACCACGCCGCAGCAGGCAGCTCACCGGTTTCGGCGGTGAACGCCATCGGCATGCCCCAGGAGAACGCCGCGCCCAACACAACTTGCGGGTAATAGGTGTAGCGCTTCATGAACGGGTAAGTGAAGGCCAGCGCCAGGCCTCCGAACGACAACCAGACCGTTGTCGCATTGGTGCACAGCACCAGCAGGAAGGCCACTCCCATCAGCAACGCGAAGAACACCAAGGCTTCTTTTGAGCTGATCTTGCCACTCACCAGAGGCCGCTGTTCGGTGCGTTTCACGTGGCCATCGACCTTGCGGTCCGCCCAATCGTTGATCACGCAGCCGCCGGCCCGGGTCAGCACCACGCCCAACACGAAAATCACGATGTTGGCCAAGGACGGCGAACCTTTGCCGGCAATCCACAGCGCCCACAACGTCGGCCACAGCAACAGATAGATGCCGATCGGCTTGTCCATGCGCGTCAGTTGAATGAAGTCCCAAGCCCGTGGATTCAAGCGATTCAGGGACTTGAGCAGGCTCTGATACATCAGCAATTCTCCGGATGGGTGCGGGTGGCGAGCCACAAGGTCGGCAAGAAAATCTCGGCTACCAGCACGCTCAAGGCGCCTCGATCGAAGCGCGAGCGGCGTCCCCAAAGCTCCGGTGCGCGGGCCTCCATCGGCAGCCATTCCTGAGGATAGTGGCAAACCTCGATAGCCCGACGCTGGAACGCTTGATCGCAAAACAGCAATTCACCCAGCGAGCGACTGCCCAATTCGTCCATGTGCAAGCCATCGCCCTGCAGCGCACTGCGCGCTGCCACGCTGCGGGCAAACACCCACGCTTCGCCGTGGCCACGCAAATACACCTCGCGCACCCAGCCTTCACTGCCTTCATCAAGCTCCAGCGCGGCACATTCGTCGGCGCGCAGCGGTTGCCAGCCTTCAAACAGCGGCGTGACACTGAAAGCATTATTCGACAAACGGATCAGCCGTCGGGTCAGCGAGCCTTCGTCAAACAACCAGTCGAGGGTAGACGTGTCGGGGAGGGGCGTCAGTTGGCTTTGGGGGAGCCATAGCGAGGTCGCGAAGGGGGATTTTGAGTGCGGCACAGTGAGTCATTATTGGCAGCAAATGAGGCGGCGAGCTTAACATGTCAGCCAGCGATTTTGATTGATCCGGGCCGCCGTTGCGCCGAACACGCTTGCATCTGTCGGGCCCGATCAGTACAAAACGCCCCTGAGCCGAACGGCAACGCTGAATCTATCGACCGTTTGCGCCGGCATCAAGCCTGAATCCTGAGGAAGTACCTGAATGAAAAAGTGGCAATGTGTGGTCTGCGGCCTGATTTATAACGAAGCCGAGGGCTGGCCGGACGACGGCATTGTGCCGGGCACCCCTTGGCAAGACGTGCCGGAAGACTGGCTGTGCCCGGACTGCGGCGTGGGCAAGATGGATTTCGAAATGATCGAAATCAACTAAGACATTTAGAGGAGTAAGGAATGAACGCACCTGTCGTGATCGTCGGCACCGGGCTGGCCGGCTACAACCTGGCCCGGGAGTTTCGCAAACTCGATGGCGAAACTCCGCTGCTGCTGATTACCGCCGATGACGGGCGCTCCTACTCCAAGCCGATGCTCTCCACCGGTTTCGGCAAAAACAAAGACGCTGATGGCCTGAGCATGGCCGAACCTGGCGCGATGGCTGAGCAACTGAAGGCCGAAGTGCGCACCCACACGCGCATCAGCGGTATCGACCCTGGCCACAAACGCTTGTGGATCGGCGAAGAATCGGTGATTTACCGCGACTTGATTCTGGCCTGGGGCGCGGAAACCGTGCGAGTGCCGATCGAAGGAGACGCCGCCGACGCCGTTTTCCCGATCAACGATCTGGAAGACTACGCACGCTTTCGCGCCGCAGCGGCCGGCAAACGTCGGGTGCTGTTGCTGGGGGCCGGGCTGATTGGTTGTGAATTCGCCAATGACTTGATCCTGGGCGGTTACGAGGTGCAACTGGTTGCACCGTGCGAGCAAGTCATGCCGACCTTGCTGCACCCGGCGGCGGCCGCAGCGGTCCAGGCCGGGTTGGAAAGCCTGGGTGCGCGCTTCCACCTTGGCCCCGTGCTCAATCGCTTGCAGCGCGTGGATGATGGCCTGGAGGCGCATTTGTCCGATGGTCAGGTGATTCCTTGCGATGTGGTGGTGTCGGCCATTGGCCTGCGTCCGCGTATCGACCTGGCGGCGGCAGCCGGTGTGCAGGTCAACCGTGGTGTGGTGGTCGACCGTCACCTGAAAACGTCTCACGCCAATATCTACGCCCTGGGCGATTGTGCCGAGGTCGATGGGCTGAATCTGCTGTACGTCATGCCCCTGATGAGCTGTGCGAGAGCGCTGGCGCAAACCCTCGCCGGAAACCCTACCGCTGTGACCTATGGCCCGATGCCGATCACGGTGAAAACACCCGTCTGCCCATTGGTGGTTTCCCCGCCACCACGGGGTATGGAGGGCGTCTGGACAGTCGAAGGGCAGGGCGCCGACGTCAAGGTTTTGTGCCGCGATACCGGCGGAAAACTGCTCGGTTATGCCCTGACAGGCGCGGCGGTGATGGAAAAACTGGCCCTGAACAAAGAGCTTCCGGCGCTGCTGGCGTAAATACCGGTCGTTCTGTCGGAATCACCCCTCTTTTGCCCCTACAAAGGTCGCGCCTAGACTGGCGCGGCTCTTCCGTGCGTGCCATTCTCACTCCCGTCTGCCGCAGAGTAGAGCACCTGCGGCGCTTTGGGCGCTGTTCCAACGAGAACAGCACGGACATAACAACAAAAAACCGTCAAAGGGGCTTCACTAATGCGTAAACCAGAACTCGCCGCTGCAATCGCTGAAAAAGCAGATCTCACCAAAGAGCAGGCAAACCGCGTTCTCAACGCCGTTCTCGAAGAAATCACCGGCGCACTTCACCGCAAAGACAGCGTCACGCTGGTGGGCTTCGGTACCTTCCTGCAACGCCACCGCGGTGCCCGTACCGGCAAAAACCCGCAAACCGGTGAGCCCGTCAAAATCAAGGCCAGCAACACTGTTGCGTTCAAGCCAGGCAAATCGTTGAAAGACAGCGTTAATCCATAATTGCGGCGAACTCCCTGAATAAAGGGGAGAACCGTATTGAAAAATGGGCATGCCGATTAAATCGGGTGCCCATTTTTTATGGGCGTAATGCGGTTCTGTATTAAGTCTGGATTGGACTGATTAATACACTCTGGAAATTGATTATTCATTACCATGTTACGAGATTACCTTCATATATAAAGTGCCACCACGATAGTGGCACTTTCCTGATTCTTTGTTGTCACGCATCGCGCTGTTCCTAAGTGACCGCGACTTTCGGACGATTCCTACATTTATTCCTTCTGATTATTGGCATGCTGCGCGCCTGTCATCAAAAGGTCTTGTCCGGAATTGGGTAAAAGTTTGGCGGGGGCTCTGGCTCAATGGTTCTGGGCCTGTGTCCAGGCGGCTTCAATATTAAATCGACATCAGGGAATCCCCTTACACATATAGGGAGAT
This sequence comes from Pseudomonas sp. IT-P294, assembly GCF_949767865.1. NCBI lineage: Bacteria > Pseudomonadati > Pseudomonadota > Gammaproteobacteria > Pseudomonadales > Pseudomonadaceae > Pseudomonas > Pseudomonas sp. IT-P294. Next base: position 252,745 of record NZ_CATKQW010000022.1, read on the forward strand.
CTCCTACGTGCAATAAAGATCACTTCGTCTTGTTGTTTAATCAGATGCTTGCTAGTGGCCATCATAGTGATTACGATGCGCGCACTTGAAAGAGCACGAACTCAATTGGATGAGACTCACTCGTAGCTCTTTGATACTGTCCTGGCCCCTTGAAATCTTCATTGGGCGTATGACCGTAATCCTAAATAAAGGCCATGGATGTCCTACTCAAGCAAACTTTCTGCTCATTACCTTGATCTCGCAAAAGCCTCTGTTTCCAAAGAGAATTTCGCGGGCGAGGACGTTCGTTTTTCGAGCGAATATGAGGCATTGGAAAGCGAGCTGGGCAAAGCCTCCTCGATGCATGAAAGCGGTCAGATCGACTGGCTGAAAATCCGCGAAAACAGCGAAAGCCTGCTGCGTACCCAGTCCAAGGACTTGCGGGTCGGCGCCTGGCTGACCTGGGCGTTGTACCAGCGCGAATCCTTTCAAGGACTGCTGGCGGGCCTTGGTTTGCTGCACTACCTGTGTGAAAGCCACTGGGCCGAAGTCCACCCGAACAAGGCCCGCACCCGCTCCGCAGCGATCAGTTGGCTGGTGCCGCGTCTCGAGCAGGTGTTGACCGAAAACATCGCGATCAAAGAGCAGTTGCCGATGTTCCGGCGCCTGGTTGAACACCTTGAAGGCCTCGACGCCGCCTGCACCGAGCACTTGGGTGACGATGCGCCGCTGCTGCTGCCGATCTCCCGTCGTCTGAAAAACATGGTGCAACGCGCCGCTGACAACCAGCCGGAACCCGGCGTGGTCGGCGCCGCAGTAGCCCAAGTCAAGCAAGCCGCCACGCAGTTGTTCACCCCTGGCGCACCGATCGATAACGAAAAAGAAGCCCACAAAGCCCTGCGCGCCCAACAGGAAAGCGCGCGGCCATTGTGTGCCTGGTGGCTCAAGCAAAAAGCCACCGACCTGCGCGCCCTGCGCCTCAATCGCACGCTACTGTGGTTGCCCATCGACGCTGTTCCCGAGCGCAACGCTGAACAAATCACCGTTCTGCGCGGCTTGCCCGCCGACAAGCTCAAGGCCTATCAGGATCGCTACGACCAGGCCAAGTACGCCGACCTGCTGGTGGAACTGGAGGCGAGCCTGGCGAAGGCGCCGTTCTGGTTTGATGGCCAGCGCATCGTCTGGGAATGCCTGCAGGGCCTGAACGCCGAAATGGCCATGCGCGAAGTTGAAATCCACTTCGCGCTGCTGATTCAGCGTCTGCCCGGCATCATCGAATTGCGTTTCCATGACGGCGTGCCGTTCGCCGATCCGGCCACCCGCGCCTGGATCAGCGCCCACGTCATGCCACACCTGCAAAGCGCCACTGCGCCGCGCAAGGTCGAGGTCGCCGACTCCCAGCCGGCCTGGGAAGTGGCCCTGGAAGAAGTCCTGCCGATTTTGCGCAAGGACGGCCTCAAGGCCGCCGTGCAGATCCTCAAGCAGGGCCTGCAAAGTGCCCACGGCGGACGCGTACGGTTTTTCTGGCAGTTCGCCCTCGCGCGGCTGTGCTTCATGGCCAAGAAATACGAACTGGCCAAGACCCAACTCGAAACCCTCGACCAAACATTACAGGACTCAGGCCTGAACGCCTGGGAGCCCGATCTTGCGCTGGAAGTGCTGCATTTACTGCATAGCTGCTGCGAGTTGTTGCCGCAGAACCATGCCGTACGTGAACGCAAGGAAGAGATTTATCGCAGGCTGTGCCACCTCGATCTCGAAGTGGTACTCGAATAGGCCCCCGGGCCACAACCGCAAGGAGAAAAGCCATGGCCAAAGAAGGCTCGGTAGCCCCCAAGGAACGCATCAACGTCACGTTCAAACCTGCCACCGGTGGTGCACAGGAAGAGATCGAACTGCCGTTGAAGCTACTGGCAATCGGTGACTACACCCACCGCAAGGACGAACGCAAAGTCGAAGATCGCAAGCCGATCAGCATCGACAAGACGACCTTTGACGAAGTGCTGGCCAAGCAAGAGCTGAGCCTGACGTTGAACGTGCCGAACCGCCTTCAGGAAGAGGGCAGCACTGAAGAGTTGGGCGTGCAACTGCGCGTCAACTCGATGAAGGACTTCAACCCGGCCTCGCTGGTCGAGCAAGTGCCCGAGCTGAAAAAACTGATGGAACTGCGCGACGCGCTGGTGGCCCTCAAAGGCCCGTTGGGTAACGCGCCTGCGTTCCGCAAAGCCATCGAAGGCGTTCTCGCCGACGACGAATCCCGCGGTCGCGTACTGGGTGAGCTGGGCCTGAACGCCGCAGCCCAGGACGCCTGAGTCTCCATCAGCCAAGGAAGCCAACACCATGAGCACGAGTGCAGCGCAGCAAAAAAGTAAAGAGAACGGCGAATACAGCATTCTCGACAGCATCATCGCCGAAACCCGCCTGACGCCGGACGACGAAGCCTACGACATCGCCAAGCGCGGTGTGTCGGCCTTCATCGAAGAGCTGCTCAAGCCGCAGAACAACGGTGAGCCGGTCAAGAAGGCAATGGTTGATCGCATGATCGCCGAGATCGATGCCAAGCTCAGCCGCCAGATGGACGAAATCCTGCACCACCCGGACTTCCAGTCCCTGGAATCGTCGTGGCGTGGCCTGCAGTTGCTGGTCGACCGCACCAACTTCCGCGAAAACATCAAGATCGAAATCCTCAACGTCTCCAAGGACGACCTGCTGGACGACTTCGAAGATTCGCCGGAAGTGATGCAGTCGGGCCTGTACAAGCACATCTACACCGCTGAATACGGTCAGTTCGGTGGTCAGCCTGTGGGCGCGATCATCGCTAACTACTTCATGTCCCCAAGCTCGCCGGACGTGAAACTGATGCAGTACGTGTCCAGCGTCGCCTGCATGTCTCACGCGCCGTTCATCGCGGCTGCCGGTCCGAAATTCTTCGGCCTGGAAAGCTTCACTGGCCTGCCGGACCTGAAGGATCTGAAAGATCACTTCGAAGGCCCGCAGTTCGCCAAATGGCAGACTTTCCGCCAGTCGGAAGACTCCCGTTACGTTGGCCTGACCGTGCCGCGTTTCCTGCTGCGTAACCCGTACGACCCGGAAGAAAACCCGGTCAAATCGTTCGTGTACAAAGAAACCGTCGCCAACAGCCACGAGCACTACCTGTGGGGCAACACGGCCTACGCGTTCGGCACCAAGCTGACCGACAGCTTCGCCAAATTCCGCTGGTGCCCGAACATCATCGGCCCGCAGAGCGGTGGCGCGGTTGAAGACCTGCCGTTGCACCATTTCGAAAGCATGGGCGAAATCGAAACCAAGATCCCTACCGAGGTTCTGGTCAGCGACCGTCGTGAATACGAACTGGCCGAGGAAGGCTTCATTTCCCTGACCATGCGCAAAGGCTCCGACAACGCGGCGTTCTTCTCCGCCAGCTCGGTGCAGAAGCCGAAGTTCTTCGGCATCAGCGCAGAAGGCAAGGCCGCAGAGCTGAACTACAAGCTCGGCACGCAACTGCCATACATGATGATCGTCAACCGCCTGGCTCACTACTTGAAAGTGCTGCAGCGCGAGCAACTCGGTTCGTGGAAAGAACGTACCGACCTCGAGCTGGAACTCAACAAGTGGATCCGCCAGTACGTGGCCGACCAGGAAAACCCAAGCGCCGAAGTCCGTGGCCGTCGTCCACTGCGCGCTGCCCAGATCGTCGTCAGCGATGTCGAAGGCGAGCCTGGCTGGTACCGCGTCAGCCTGAACGTGCGCCCGCACTTCAAGTACATGGGTGCCGATTTCACCCTGTCGCTGGTTGGCAAGCTGGACAAAGAGTAAGCGGAGCTAAGTCATGACTGGATACGGCAGCCTTTTCGAACGCCTGGGTGGCGACGCGGAAAAACGCGTCGGCTGGAGCCGCGAGGTCTCCGCCATGGCGTCCGTGGCTGCCCATCTGGCCAAGATGCTCAGCACCCGTGCGGGCAGCGTGCAAACGCTGTCCGACTACGGGCTACCCGATCTCAATGACATGCGTCTGAGCCTGCACGACTCCCTGAGTCAGGCCCGTCTGGCCATCGAAAATTTCATCGAAGCCTACGAGCCACGCTTGAGCAATGTGCATGTCATCTCCCTGCCGCGTGATCACGATCAGCTTCGCCTGTCCTTCAGCATCGAAGGCCTGCTGGAAGTTGATGGTTTCAAGCGTCAGGTCAGTTTCGCCGCGCGCCTGGATGGCAGCGGTCAAGTAAAGGTCAACTAAGGAGATTCGTATGTCCGGCAAACCCGCAGCCCGCGTATCCGACCCCACCGCTTGCCCGCTCCCCGGCCACGGCACCAACCCGATCGTCGCCGGTTCCGGCGACGTCTTCTTCGACGGCCTCGCGGCCGCCCGCCAAGGCGATGCCTCGGCGTGTGGTGGTGCGATGTCGGGCGGGTTGGCGACGACGGTTTTGATTAACGGCAAACCGGCTGCGACGGTGGATTCCGTCGGGACGCATGGCAACAAGGTTACGGCTGGGTCCGGCACGGTGATTATCGGGAACTCGCATTCGCCGGCGTCGTTTGTGGCGCCGTTGCCGGTAGTGCTGCAGTGGCCTTTCACTCAGCAATTTATAGTGCGTGATCCCAAAACGGGAGTTCCCATAGCTGAGCGTGCTTATACCTTGCGTACAGCCTCTGGAAAGGAACTTAAAGGGATCACGGATGCGCAAGGCAAGACGGCAGCGATGGCCTCTGACTCGGCGGAAAGCGTCACGCTCACGTTCGACCCACAGTCCTCTCTCGTGATTGCATAAGGGATTCTCACATGACAGCTCCAGCCCCTGTCACGGCACAACTCACTCCCTCGTCTGATACAAAATGCGTGGAAGCGACTGTTGAAGATTTCAAAATTACAGACATTCCCGGTGTGATGTCGAAGCTTGGCTGGAAGGAATCTGCTCGAATCATGCAGCGCTGGTTCGACGGTGATGGATTCGTCATGAGTTCAGACGAGAAAGAAGGACGTCTTGCACTTGACAAGATCACTTCGGAAAAACTCTTTGGGGATCTGGATTTTGATTGGCTAACCAGTGCATCTCCACACACCGGCGTGATTATTGATGAGTTAAATGCAAAGTTATCAAATGCAAGTCAATACAATGAGATTATTGGTCGAAAAAATGGTTTTCCGAGTCAGCTGACACGCGGCCTTCTGCAGTTTATGACTCGCATGCGAAAACTTGGAATATTTGATGAGCAAAATCAAGATCTCGTTATGGGGTTTCATGATTTTAGCGGGCTTGATGCGATAGGGTTGGAAACAACTACACAGGCTAATTTTAGACCCGTCGGATTAACGGTCACTGAGAAGAAAGATAATCCGATGGACGATGTATACGGTGCTCTCGGTGGTTTTATAGTAAAAATTGCAATCACCAAGTTTTCTACTGCACCTAAAACCAAAAATAGTGCTGCTTGTTTGCGTATTCATGAGGTCGGCTGCTATATCCGTGATACCTACGACTTCCTGAATGAAGATGGCAAGGATCAGTTGCTGGGGTACTGGAATTCGGAAGGCGTCGTGAAGCCTGACTACTACGAGTACCTCAGCGGGCCAGCTAGCGTAGAGCGTGAGGGAAAGAAATACTTCAAGGTTACTAACGATAGCTTTAACTGCTACCGGGCGCAGCATGGCAGAGGCGGGGATTTGTTTGTCTATTCCAACGTGAAAAAAATTCCGACTTCCATTCTTATCTATTTATCTACCGCAGATTTTGCTGAGTATATGCAAAAAACTAATCGCCCGCCGGTATCGCCATGAAGCTTATAGTTAGAAGGCTTATTCTGGTTTGTTTATTCGTCGTCATGATACTGGCTTTGATTTTTTTTGGATTGAAGCTGCAAAGCTCGTGGGTAGCACAGCCAGTAAAAAAATACTGGAGCCCTTCAGCGCAGTGCTATATCGCCAGATATATTCCGAATTATCAGGCAGTTGGTATGGTGGGTCGTGCTCTGGAAATGTTTAGCAGTCAGTATTTTTATCGTGTGTATACGAAGAATGGAGAACTACTCAAGACTTCTGAGTGGTATTTGTGGATGAGAGAGGGCAATGCAGGAGTTGCTCCTGAGTTTCAAGGAGAGATGGTGTTGTACCCCGGTGCAGATGGCTGGGAAAGTTGGATGGTTCCCGAATGTCGTTGAGGCTCGTAAATCAAGAAACCCCTTTTAGGTGTGATCGCCGTTGATCAGCCTAAATCGTTTCAGGTTCTTGAAGATTGCCCTGTGGGCCCCCGCTGTCGTGTCCGTGGTTCTGTTGTTCCTCGATTGGTCAGAGGGATATTCGAGGGTTGCAGGCTGGGAGCAGTTCTTGGCGATTTACGTCCTGACATTTGGCATCCCTGCCTACATCGCCTTTGCTCTGTGGGCAACGCGAGTAATGAACGGGAAAACCGAACAGCAAATTTTGAAAAATGTGTGGTGCGCACCGCTGACGTTCATCCCTTTTTACGCCGCCCCTTGGGTCATTTATGGATTGGCCCATGTGTTTTTGGGGAGCTTCGCCGGGTTCCCGATGATGTTTGGGTGGCTGGCTTTTTTACCGTACCTGCTCATCGCCGGTTACGTAGTTGCCGGTCTGACAGTCGCGCTCTACAGGACGTTTTTTTCATGAGTTCCACTACCAGGCAGGTAAACCGTGTCCTTTAACCACTACTACCAAAGCGAACTCACCGCACTGCGCCAGTTAGGCCGCCGTTTCGCCGAACGTAGTCCGGCGTTGGCGCCTTTCCTGGGTCAGGCCGGGCGGGATCCGGACGTGGAGCGGTTGCTGGAAGGTTTTGCATTCCTGACCGGTCGCCTGCGCCAGAAGCTCGATGACGAGTTGCCGGAGCTGAGCCATTCGTTGATGCACCTGCTGTGGCCCAACTACATGCGGCCGCTGCCGGCGTTCAGCATTCTGCAGTTCGACCCGCTCAAGCGTTCGGGTCCTGCGTTGATGGTCGAACGCGACACGCCCGTTGAGAGCGTGCCGATCGATGACGTGCGTTGCCGCTTTCGCACCTGCTACCCGACCGAGGTGTTGCCGCTGGATCTGGCCGCGCTGAATTACTCGGTGAAGGGCGACGGTTCGTTGTTGAGCCTGCGTCTGGAGATGAGTGCTGACGGTCACCTCGGCGAACTCGAACTGAGCCGTTTGCGTCTGCACTTCGCCGGTGAGCGCTACATCAGCCAGATGCTCTACCTGAGCCTCCTGCGCAATCTGGAAGGCATCGAACTGATTCCGTTGGATGGCGCCGGCAAACCCATCAACGGCGTGAACGGCACGCCGATGGCGTTCAAGATGCCGGGCGACCGTGTGCAGCCGGTAGGTTTTGCCGAAGAAGAAGCGTTGATCCCCTATCCGCTGAACACCTTCCGTGGCTATCGCTACCTGCAGGAATACTTCGCCTTCCAGGACAAATTCCTCTTTGTCGATATCAACGGCCTGGACCTGCTCAAGGCGCTGCCGGAAGACACGCTCAAGCAGGTGCGCGGCCTCGAATTGCGTTTCGATATCCGCAAGAGCGGCATCCTGCGCATGCGTCCGACGCTGGACAACGTGAAGCTCTACTGCACGCCCATCGTCAACCTGTTCAAGCACGATGCACTGCCGATCCGCCTCGACGGCAAGCAAGACGAATACCTGCTGCTGCCCGCCGAATTCGATCTGCAAAACTGCGGCGTGTTCTCGGTGGAAACCGTCACCGGCTGGAAGCCCGGCGGCCTCGGTTACCAGGAATACGTGCCGTTCGAATCCTTCGAGCACGACCCGAGTTTCGACGTGCCCAACAGCCGTCCGCATTACAGCATCCGCCAGCGTTCGTCTTCGTTGCACAACGGCCTCGACACCTACCTGAGCTTCGGCATCCGCCACACCGAAGCGCATGAAACCCTGTCCATCGAGCTGATGTGCACCAACCAGAATCTGCCCAAAAAACTTAAGCTCGGCGACATCAGCCAGGCATGCGAAGACACGCCAGAATTCCTGAGTTTCCGCAACATCACCCCGGCCACTCCAAGTTATGCGCCGCCGCTGAACCGTGACTTCCTCTGGAAGCTGATCAGCAACATGTCGCTCAACTACCTGTCCCTGGCCGACGTCAATGCGTTGAAGGTGATTCTCGAAACCTACGACCTGCCGCGCTACTACGACCAACACGCGGAAAAAGTCAGTAAGCGTTTGCTGGGCGGGCTCAAGTCGATCAAGCACCAGCATGTCGACAGATTGCACCGAGGGTTGCCGGTTCGCGGGTTGCGCACCGAGCTGACCATCGACCCGGAAGGGTATATCGGCGAGGGCGACCTGTTCGTTTTCGCCTCGGTTCTTAACGAGTTTTTCGCGCTTTACGCCAGTCTCAATTCGTACCACGAGCTGCGGGTAAAAAGCACACAGGGAGAGGTGTACCAATGGACACCACGTATGGGCCTTCAGCCGCTTCTTTAAGCGGACTGACCCGAGGAATACGCGAGTACTCGCTGTTTCAGGCCGTGCTGCTGGTGGTTGACCGGCTGCGCGAGGCCCACCCGCACCTGAGCCAGGACGATTTGTACGACCAGCTGGAATTTCAGGCCAACCCGAGCCTGGGTTTCCCGGGCAGCGACGTCGATCGCGTGGAGTTTTTCCATGAGCACGGGCAGATGCGTGCGCGCCTGCGATTCAACTTGATCGGCCTGGTCGGTTCTGGCTCGCCGCTGCCGGCGTTCTACGGCGAACAAGCCCTGGGCGACAGCGAAGACGGCAACCCGACCCGCAACTTCCTTGACCTGTTCCACCATCGCCTGCAACGGCTGATGCTGCCGATCTGGCGCAAGTATCGCTACCGCGCCAGTTTCGAAAGTGGCGCCCTCGACCCGTTCTCTTCGCAGCTGTTTGCGCTGATCGGCCTGGGCGGCGAAGAGATCCGCAAGGCTCAGGAACTGAACTGGAAACGCCTGCTGCCGTACCTCGGCCTGCTCAGCTTGCGGGCGCACTCGGCGGCGCTGATCGAAGCAGTGCTGCGTTACTACTTCAAACACGCCGAACTGACCATCGAGCAGTGCATCGAGCGCCGCGTGGAGATTCTCGACGAGCAGCGCAATCGTCTGGGCCGCGCCAACAGCCTGCTCGGCGAAGACCTGGTGCTGGGCGAACACGTGCGCGACCGCAGCGGCAAATTCCGCATCCACATCCGCGAACTCGACTGGCAACGCTTCCACGAATTCCTGCCGATCGGTTTCGGCTACCAGCCGTTGTGCGCGCTGGTGCGGTTCACCCTGCGTGACCCACTCGATTACGACATTCGCCTGGTGTTGCGCCAGGAAGAAATCCGCGAACTGCGCATCGGTGAGCAGAACGCCTGTCGCCTGGGATGGACCAGTTGGCTGGGCCGCGAAAAAGCGGACGGCGTGGTGACCCTGGGCAGCAAAATTCATTAAGGACAGATGACCAATGATCAACGTAGACCTGCAACAACTTATCCAGGCGCTGGACGCCGAAACCCGTCGTGATCTGGAAAGTTCTGCCGAGCGCTGCGTCGCCCGTGGCGGCAGCAAAATCCTTGTCGAAGACTTGCTGCTCGGTTTGCTGGAGCGCCCGCGAGGCTTGCTCGCACGCGCACTGCAAGACGCCGAAGTGGATGCCGGTGAACTGAGCGCCGCGTTGCAATCGCGGGTTGAGCACAGCGCTTCGCGCAACCCGGTGTTCGCCCCGGAACTGGTGCAGTGGCTGCAAGATGCGTTGCTGGTGGCCAACCTGGAACTGGGCCAGAGCCAGGTCGAGCAAGCCGCGTTGATTCTCGCGCTGTTGCGCAACCCGATGCGTTACGCCGGCAGCCGCTACCAGTCGTTGCTGGCCAAGCTGAACATCGAGCGCCTGAAAGAATTTGCCTTGTCGCAGAAAGAGCAACCGGCCACCGGCAAACCGGGCGTGCAGGGCGAGTCGCTGCTGGGGCGCTTCACCCACAACCTGACCCAACAGGCCCGCGACGGCAAACTCGACCCGGTGCTGTGCCGCGATGGCGCGATTCGGCAGATGGTCGACATCCTCGCGCGTCGCCGCAAGAACAACCCGATCGTGGTCGGTGAAGCCGGTGTTGGCAAAACCGCCATCGTCGAAGGCCTGGCCTCGCGCATTGCCGCTGGTGAAGTGCCGCACGTGTTGAAAGGCGTCGAGTTGTTGTCCTTGGACATGGGCCTGTTGCAGGCCGGTGCCAGCGTCAAAGGTGAGTTTGAACGTCGTCTCAAAGGCGTGATCGATGAGGTCAAAGCCTCGCCGAAACCAATCATTCTGTTCATCGACGAAGCTCACACGTTGATCGGCGCGGGCGGCAATGCCGGCGGTTCCGACGCGGCCAACCTGCTCAAGCCAGCCCTGGCTCGTGGCGAGCTGCGCACCATTGCCGCCACCACCTGGGCAGAGTACAAAAAATACTTCGAAAAAGACCCGGCCCTGGCTCGTCGTTTCCAGCCGGTGCAATTGCATGAGCCGACCGTCAGCGAAGCGGTGACCATCCTTCGTGGCCTGGCTCAGGTTTATGAGAAGAGCCACGGCATCTACCTGCGCGATGACGCCGTGGTGGCGGCGGCTGAGTTGTCCGCGCGTTACCTTGCTGGTCGTCAGCTGCCGGACAAGGCCGTCGACGTGCTCGACACGGCCTGCGCCCGTGTACGCATCAGCCTCGCCGCCGCCCCGGAAAGCCTGGAGCGCCTACGCGGCGAACTGGCCGAAGGTGGTCGTCAGCGCCAGGCCCTGCGCCGGGATGCCGAAGCCGGCTTGCTGATCGATCACGAAGCGCTCGACGCCTTGGAAGATCGCCTGGCCGCCGCTGAGGACGAAAGGGCCGCGCTGGAAACCCTGTGGACCGAACAGAAAGAATTGGCCGAGCGCCTGCTGGACCTGCGTCAGCAACTGGCCAAGGCTCGCGAAGTGGCCGCCGCCCCGCCAACCCTCACGGTTGAGGAAGACGCCGAAGGCACCGTGATCGAATCGCTGCCGGTAGACGAAGCGCAGAGCGTCGAAACCCTGGAAGCGGCGCTCAACGAAACTCACAAAGCCCTGACCGAGCTGCAAGTCAAAGAGCGTCTGGTGAGCTTCGAAGTCTGCCCGCGTCTGGTCGCCGAGGTGATCAGCGCCTGGACCGGCGTGCCGCTGGCGCAACTGGCCCGCGAACACAACGCCAAGGTCGCCAGTTTCGCCACCGACCTGCGCACGCGCATCCGTGGTCAGGAACAAGCCGTTCACGCCCTGGACCGCTCGATGCGCGCCACCGCTGCCGGCCTGAATAAACCGGATGCGCCGGTTGGCGTGTTCTTGCTGGTGGGTCCGAGCGGCGTCGGCAAGACCGAAACCGCACTGGCCCTGGCCGACTTGCTGTACGGCGGTGATCGTTTCATCACCACCATCAACATGTCCGAGTTCCAGGAGAAGCACACCGTCTCGCGCCTGATCGGTGCGCCGCCGGGCTACGTCGGTTACGGCGAGGGCGGCATGCTCACCGAGGCGGTGCGCCAGAAGCCGTACTCCGTCGTGCTGCTCGATGAAGTCGAAAAGGCTGACCCGGACGTGCTCAACCTGTTCTACCAAATCTTCGACAAAGGCGTGGCCAACGACGGCGAAGGGCGCGAGATCGATTTCCGCAACACGCTGATCCTGATGACCTCGAACCTGGGCAGCGACCGCATCAGCGAACTCTGTGAAAACGGCGCACGTCCATCGGCCGAAGTCCTCGAAGAAACCATCCGCCCGGTCCTCAGCAAGCATTTCAAACCGGCGTTGCTGGCGCGGATGCGCGTGGTGCCTTACTACCCGGTCGGCGGCCCGGTGCTGCGCGAGCTGATCGAAATCAAACTCGGTCGTCTGGGCGAACGCCTGAACCGTCGTCAGTTGGAATTCACCTACTCGCAAGACCTTGTCGATCACTTGGCCGAGCGCTGCACCCAAAGCGACAGCGGCGCGCGCCTGATCGACCATTTGCTCGACCTGCACGTCCTGCCGCTGGTGGCCGACCGCTTGCTGGATGCGATGGCCACCGGTGAAAGCCTCAAGCGTGTCCACGCGACGCTCGACGGTAACGCCAGCGTGAATTGCGAGTTCGCCTGAGGTGGGTGTGATGTTCACTCAAGTGCCACAGCCGCTGGTTTATGCCGAAGCCTTGCTGGCGCAATTCGCCAACCTGTCGCGAGCGGCGGACGGCGCTGCGCTGCTGGGTGACTTCGTGCGCGGGCTGGCCGAGCTCAGTGGCTGCGAGTTGACGCAGTTGTACCTGCTGGACGCGACTCACACATGCCTGGGGATGAACGCCGAGTGCCTCAACGGCATCCTGCAACCTCGGGAAGCGGCGAGTCTGCCGGCGGATTACAACGGTGAACAACTGCTGCAATTCGCCCTGTGCCAGAACCGCGTGGTGAGCCTCAGCGAACTGAGCGGCAGCCTGCACGAAACCAGTTTTCTGCCGCCCCAGGCCACGCCTTGGCAGTCGCTGCTGTGCGTGCCACTGGTCAATCAGCAGAAGGCCGTCGAAGGCTTGCTGCTGTGCGCCAGCCGCCGGCACATCGACCTGCAAGGCTTCGCCGATTCCCTCGGGCAACTGGGTTCGTTCGTGCTCGGTCAACTGCATTTGCTGCAGCGTTTGCGTCAGCCGACCGGGGAGTCTCGGCCGGTGAAGGCCAGTGTTCCGAGCGCCAGTGGTTACGGCTTGATCGGCAAGAGCAAGGCCATGCGCGAGACCTACTCGCTGATCAGCAAAGTCCTGCACAGCCCGTACACCGTGCTGCTGCGCGGCGAGACGGGCACTGGCAAGGAAGTGGTCGCGCGGGCGATTCACGACTGCGGCCCGCGCCGTTCCCAGGCGTTCATCGTGCAGAACTGCGCGGCGTTCCCGGAGAACCTGCTGGAAAGCGAACTGTTCGGCTACCGCAAAGGCGCCTTCACCGGCGCTGACCGCGACCGTGCCGGGCTGTTCGATGCGGCCAACGGCGGCACTTTGTTGCTCGATGAAATCGGCGACATGCCGTTGTCGCTGCAAGCCAAGTTGTTGCGCGTGTTGCAGGAAGGCGAGATTCGTCCGTTGGGTTCCAACGACACGCACAAGATCGACGTGCGCATCATCGCCGCGACGCACCGGGATTTGTCGGTGCTGGTCAGCGAAGGCAAATTCCGCGAGGACTTGTACTACCGCCTCGCGCAATTCCCGATCGAGTTGCCGGCCTTGCGTCAACGCGAAGGCGACATCCTCGATCTGGCGCGGCATTTCGCCGACAAGGCGTGTTCGTTTTTGCAGCGCGACGCGGTGCGTTGGTCCGATGCGGCGCTGGATCACCTGTCCGGTTACGCCTTCCCCGGCAACGTGCGCGAACTCAAAGGCCTGGTCGAGCGTGCGGTTCTGTTGTGCGAGGGCGGCGAGTTGCTGGCCGAGCATTTCTCCCTGCGCATGGAAGCCATGCCGGAAGACAACAGCCTCAACCTGCGCGAACGCCTGGAGCAGGTCGAGCGCAGTCTGTTGCTCGATTGCCTGCGCAAAAACGACGGTAACCAGACCCTCGCCGCCCGCGAACTCGGGCTGCCGCGCCGCACGCTGCTGTACCGCCTCGGCCGCTTGAATATCAACCTGGGTGACTTTGATGGGTAGGCAAATGACCGTCGATTTCACCTCAACCGCTTTTAACAGCGCCGCCCAAACGGGTCGGCGCTTTGTGCTTTGTCTATCCCTGGAGACCCTCTGATGCCTGTTCGTCACTGGCAAGCCGTCCTGCTGACCCTCGTCGTTCTATGCGGCCTCGGCGGCTGTAGCGGCAATTACAAATACAACGACAACACCTATCGCCCATTGGGTGATCCGCAGGCGGTCAATCGCGGCAAGTGACCGCAAGGAGTATCACCATGGAACTGGTTTTCGAAATGCTCAACACCAAGCAGTTCGTGCCCACGGATTTGTGCCAGAAGACCTTCAAGCAGGCCGGTGGCGTGATCGGTCGTGGCGAGGATTGCGACTGGATCATTCCCGACCGCAAGCGTCACCTGTCCAACCACCACGCGTTGATCAGCTACCGCGAAGGTACCTTTTTCCTGACCGATACCAGCAGCAACGGTATCCAGGACAGCGAAAGCGGCGCACGCCTGCGCAAGGGCGAAGCCATGCGCATCGAACACGGCAGCGTCTACGTGCTGGGTGATTTCGAGATTCGTGCGCGGCTGGTGCGTGACCCGGCGACCTTCGACGTGGAAGTCGGCCGTCCGCAAGCGGCGGGCAGCATTATTCCGGATGACGCGTTCCTCGATCTCGACCCGCTGAACGCCCTCGATCAGCAAGAGCGCGTGTACTCTGAAATCGATGAGCTGATCTCGCCAAACAACGCGCCACAGGACACCCGTCAGCGCGCCGACTATGCACGCATCGACATGGAAAGCCTGCTGGTCCCGGAGCTGATCAACGCCCCGGCCGAGCCAGCGCCCGCGCCACCACCTAAACCGGTCGAGCGTCAGAGCGAAGGTTTCTGGGAGCACTTCGGCGCGGCGCTGGGCGTGGACCTCAAAGGCCTCGACCACGACGCCCGCGAAGCCCTGGCGCTGAACGCTGCCCGTTTGCTCAAGCAAAGCGTCGGCGGTTTGCAGCAGAGCCTGCGCACCCGCAGCGAACTGAAAAACGAGCTGCGCCTGGCCCAGACCACCGTGCAAGGCACGCAAAAGAACCCGTTGAAGTTCGCCGTCGATGCCGGTGAAGCGCTGGGCATCTTGTTGCAGCCGAACAAGCCGGGGCAGTTGCCGGCCGAGCAAGCGATCTCCCGCGCATTCCGCGATTTGCAGGCGCATCAAGTGGCGTTGCTGACCGCCAGCCGCGCCGCGGTTCGCGGCACGCTGGAACACTTCTCGCCACAGCAATTGACCTTGCGTTTCGAGCGCGACAACAAGCCGTTGCTGGCCACCTCCGGCAGCCGCTGGAGAGCCTACGGTCGTTATCACCAGGCCCTGCGTCAGGACGACGACTGGAGCGAGCGCCTGCTGGCCCGCGACTTTGCTCAGGCTTACGAAGAACAGATTCGCCTGATTTCCACCCTTCACACCGACCACCAAGGATGATGCGCATGTCTCGCTGCTCGACCGCTTTTTTCAAGACGCTGACGGCGTTCGCGGCCCTGGTGCTGCTGGCCGGCTGCTCGTCGCTGTCGCCGTACTCTCACGTCACCAAGCTCAACCTCAAACTCACCGCCAGCGATCAGTTGAACCCGGACCTCAACGGGCGTCCGTCACCGATTGTCGTGCGTCTGTTCGAACTCAAGCACCCGGTGACCTTCGAGAACGCCGACTTCTTCAGCCTGTACGAGCGCGCCAAGGAATCCCTGGCCCCGGACCTGGTGGCCAGCGAAGAAATCGAACTGCGCCCGGGCGAAACCGTGGAAATGAAACTCAGCGTGGAGGAGGGCAGTCGCTACGTCGGCATCCTCGCCGCTTACCGCGACCTGCCGGAAACCAAGTGGCGCTACACGGTGCAAGTGACCCCGGTGGAAGTCACCGACGCTGATTTGACCCTTGACCAGGCCGGCATCCGCAACAGCAACGAAAAGCTCGCCAAGGCGGATGACTGATCATGAATTCCCATAAAGTCATTTGGCAGGAAGGCATGCTGCTGCGTCCGCAGCACTTCCAGCATAACGACCGCTATTACGAACACCAGATGAAGACCCTCACCCAGTTGCTGGGCAGCTACACCTGGGGTTTTCTCAATCTGGAAATCGATTTGCAGTTCCTCAACATGGGCAAACTGGTGATCAGCCAGGCCTCGGGGATTCTGCCGGACGGCAGCCTGTTCGAACTCGGCGGCAACACCGAGCCGCTGGCGCTGGACGTACCGCCGAACACCGGTCACACGCCGATTTACCTGGCGCTGCCACTGGTCACCGGCAACCACATCGAAGCCCGTCGCCCGGAGCAATCTGACGTGCTGGCGCGCTACACCGCGTATGAAGTGGAAGTCGCGGACTCCAATGCCGGCGACGATTCCGCCAGTCAGGTCAGCTGCGGTCGCCCGGACTTCAAACTGTTGCTCGGCGAACAGCAAAGCGATCAGGCCTACGTGAAACTCAAGGTCTGCGAAGTGCTCGACACCACGCCCGATGGCGTGATCAGCCTCGACCCTGACTTTGTGCCGACCTACATTCAGGCACATGCCTCCAGCTACCTGCTGTCGTGCCTGAAAGAAGTGATCAGCATGCTCGGCCACCGGGGCGACACCATTGCCGAACGGATTCGTTCCAACGGCAAGGTCGGTGGCGCCGAAGTCGGCGACTTCATGATGCTGCAACTGATCAACCGCACCGAAATGCTGCTGCGTCACTACCTCGGTCTGGAGCAGGTTCACCCGGAAGAGTTGTACCGCACGCTGCTGACCATGCTGGGCGATCTGGCGACGTTCTCCAGCGACACCAAACGCCCGCGCCTGGACAGCCGTTACCAGCACAGCGACCAGGGCGCGAGCTTCCGCAAACTGATGGAAGCGATTCGTCAGGTGCTGTCGATGGTGCTCGAACAGCACGCCATCGAACTGGTCCTGCAAGCGCGCCAGTACGGGATCATCGTTTCGCCGTTGCACGACCACAAACTGCTGGGCTCGGCCTCGTTCGTGCTCGCTGCCAGTGCCAACTGCGATTCTGAAGAACTGCGCCACCGCTTGCCGGCGCACCTCAAGGTCGGCCCGGTGGAGCGCATCCGCCAACTGGTCAACCTGCACCTGCCGGGCATCAAGGTCAAACCGTTGCCGGTGGCCCCGCGGCAGATCGCGTTCCACTCCAACAAAACCTATTTCATTCTCGAACTCAGTTCCGAAGACCTGGCACAGCTGGAGCGCTCCGGCGGCTTCGCGTTCCACGTGTCCGGCGAATTTGCCGAGCTTGAACTGAAATTCTGGGCCATCAGGAACTGACCGACATGATCAAGGACATGGAACATAACCAGGACGACAAAACCGTCCTGCTCGACCGCCAGGGCCACGGCCCGGCGCAGAGTCCGCTGACAGATTTCGCCGCACCGCCGCGCTTCGAACAGCTCGAAGAACGGATGATCTACGCCGCGCGCCTGCGTCCGGCCGAAGCGTTCAACATCAGCCTCAATTCGCTGGTGGCCGCCGCCTCCGACCTGTTGTCGGAAGTGGTACGGCTCAAGCACAGCGACACCCGCGAAGACATGTACGCGCTCAACGAGCGACTGACTTCCGGGCTGAAACTGTTTGAAGTCCGCGCCCTGCACAACGGCGCCGAAAGCAGCCAGGTGATGGCCGCGCGTTACGTGCTCTGCACCGTGGTCGACGAAGCCGTCGTGACCACGCCGTGGGGCAACGAAAGCGAGTGGTCGCAGATGAGCCTGCTCAGCAGCTTTCACAACGAAACCTTCGGCGGCGAGAAGTTTTTCCAGCTGCTGGATCGCCTGTCGAAAAACCCGGTCAAGCACCTGCCGATGCTGGAGCTGATGTACCTGTGCCTGTCCCTCGGTTTCGAAGGCAAGTACCGCGTGCAAGCGCGCGGCATGCTCGAACTTGAAGGCATCCGCGACGCCTTGTATCGCCAGATTCGTCAGCTGCGCGGCGACGTGCCGCGCGAGCTTTCGCCGCATTGGGAAGGCTTGAACGATCAGCGCCGCAGCCTGGTGCGTATCGTGCCGGCGTGGATGGTAGTGCTGTTCACCGTGGTCTGCCTGGTGGTGATGTATTCGGGTTTCGCCTGGGTGTTGGGCGAACAACGCGAAACCGTTCTGCAACCTTTTCAGCAGCTAGATCCGGCCGCGGTCCAGCCGCAGTCGCAGCCGTAAACAGGGACGTGTGATGAAAAAGTTTTTCAAGAAAGTCGGCGCATTCTTGCGCAAGACCTGGGTCTGGACCTTGCTGGTGGTGCTGTTTCTGGCGCTGCTGGTGTGGTTCGTCGGGCCGCTGCTGGCCGTTGATGACTACAAATTCTGGGAAGGGTCGACCTCCCGCCTGCTGACCATCAGTGTGCTGTTCCTGATCTGGGGTCTGACCATGGTCTTCGTCAGCTGGCGCGCCGGTGTGCGTAAAAAAGCTCTCGAAGACACCGAAGACGGCCAGGACCGCATCCGTCGTGAAGAGCTGATCGACGAGGAGCAGAAAGAGCTTCGCGTGCGCTTCAAGGATGCGTTGAAAACCCTGAAGACGTCGAGCCTGTATCGCGGTCGCAGCGAGCGCTGGCGCAATGACTTGCCGTGGTACTTGCTGATCGGCCCACAGGGCAGCGGCAAGACCAGTTTGCTGGACTTCTCGGGCCTTGAGTTTCCGATCAACAAGATCGACCGCAAACTGACCCGCGACACCCTCGGCACTCGCCATTGCGACTGGTATTTCGCTGATCACGGTGTGCTGATCGACACCGCAGGGCGCTACCTGACCCAGCCGGATTCCGAAGTCGATGGCAGCGCCTGGAGCACTTTGCTCGACCTGCTGCGCAAGCGTCGCCGCAACCGTCCGTTGAACGGCGTGCTGGTGACTATCCCGGTGGAAATGCTGCTGGGCAACACCGAACAGGACCTCGACACCTTGGCGCGCCAGGTGCGTGCTCGCTTGCAGGACGTGCATCAGAAACTGCACGTCGATGTGCCGGTTTACCTGGTATTGAGCAAGGCCGACAAGCTGCTCGGTTTCGACGAGTTCTTTGATCAGCTGACCCGCGAAGAAAGCGATCAGGTGCTCGGCACCAGCTTCCGCAAAGAGCAGAGCGGCACCGATGTCGCTGTCCTGCGCGCGGAGTTCGAAGAGCTGCTGCGTCGCCTGAACAGCCAGGTGATCATGCGCATGCACCAGGAGCGCGACACCCAGCGCCGTGGCCGCATCCTCGACTTCCCGCATCAACTGGGGCAGATCGGTGAGCGCCTGTGCCTGTTCGTCGACATGGCGTTCACCGGCAACCGCTACCAGCGTGTCAGCCAGTTGCGCGGTTTCTACCTGACCAGCGCACCGCACCTGAACCAGGAAATGGACCAGACCACCGCTGGCATCGGCGCCAATCTGGGCATGAACGCCGGCGTGCTGCCGACCTTGCGCAGCGGCCGTTCGCGATTCATTCACCATTTGCTCAGCCGAGTGATTTTTCCCGAGGCCGATCTGGCCGGTCTGGACAAGCGCGAACGCAGCCGCATCCATTGGGGCCAACGTGCGCTGTACGTGGGCGCGCTGGCGGCATTGGCGCTGTTCGGCATGTTGTGGGCGGGCGGTTTCTCCGCCAACTACGAGCGCTTGGAAAACCTGCGCAGCCTGGCCACCAGTTGGACTCAACAACGTTCGGCGCTGACCGCGCGTGATGACTCCATGGCGGTGCTCAAACCCCTCGACAGCAGCTACGCGGCGACCCAGGTTTTCCCGAAAAAGGGTGACGTGTCGTATCACGAGCGCGGTGGTCTGTATCAGGGCGAAGAGGTCAATCCGGTGGTCAAGGACGCCTACGAGCGAGAGCTTGAAGCGCAACTGCTGCCGAAGGTCGCAACGCTGCTGGAAGGGCAGATCCGGGCCAACATGAATGACCGCGAACGCCTGCTCAACAGCCTGCGCGCGTACCTGATGCTGAACATGAAGGATCGCCGCGACGGTCCGTGGCTCAAGGATTGGGTCGCCACCGAATGGTCCCAGCGTTACGCCGGCAACACCGCGGTGCAGAACGGTTTGAACACGCACTTCGAGCGTTTGCTCAAGCAGCCGTTTATTTATCCGCTGAACGATCAACTCGTGGCCCAAGCGCGCCAAGTGCTGCGCAGCGAGTCGCTGGCCAACGTGGTTTACCGGATGCTGCGCGAGCAGGCCCGTAACCTGCCGGAATACCGTTTGAGCCAACACATCGGGCCACAGGCTTCGCTGTTTGTCGGCACCGATTACTTGATCCCGGGTTTCTACACCCAACAGGGTTACCAGCAGTATTTCTCGATCCAGGGCAGTGCGCTGGTCAGCGACATCCTGCGCGACAACTGGGTGCTGGGCGAAGGCTCGGGCATCAGCGGCATGGACTTGCGTCGCCTGATGGTCGAACTCGAGCAACTGTACTTCCGCGACTACGCCAACTTCTGGAGTGAAGCGGTGGGCCAAGTGGCCTTGCCTCCGATCAACGACGCGGGCGAGGGCGCCGAGCAATTGGCGGGCCTGACCTCGGCCAATTCCCCAGTGCTGCAACTGCTGGTGGAAGTGCGCGAGAACACCCGTTTCCCGGCTGAAGCCGAACCGGTTGAACAAGCGGCGGATGCCGCTGCAGCGCTGGCAGACCAGAAAGGCAAGTTGGGCAAGCTCGGCAAACTGGCGTCTGCCGCAGCGGGTCAGGCCTCGGAAATGGCGGCGATCAAAAACCTGCCGGACACCGCGAAGAAATCCCTGCAACGTCGCTTCGAACCGCTGCACCGTTTGCTGGACGACAATAACGGCCCGGCCGCTGATTTGACCCCGGCACTCGCAGCGCTCAACGACCTGCAACTGCAACTGGCGAGTCTGGCGCGTGCCAGCTCGCCGGATCAGGCCGCGTTCGAAATGGCCAAGACCCGCATGAGCGGCCAGCGTGATGCGCTGAGCAACTTGCGCAATGCCTCCAATCGTCTGCCGCGTCCGGTCAGCGTCTGGTTCAACGTGCTGGCTGAAGACACCTGGCGTCTGGTGCTCAACGATTCCTACCAGTACCTGAATCAGCGTTATCAGAGCGAGCTGTACAGCTTCTACGGCAAGGCGATCAACAAGCGTTATCCGTTCAGCGCCCACAGCACCAGCGACGTTGCGATCAGCGACTTCCGCGAGTTCTTCAAGGCGCAGGGCATCAACGATCGCTTCTTCGAGACCTACATGCGTCCGTTCGTCAGTGGCGATCCGGGCAACTACCGCCTGCGCAGCATTGACGGTCACAGCATGCCGATCTCCAAGGTCTACCTCGACCAGATGGCCGCGGCCCAAGTGATTCGCCAGAGCTTCTTCTCGGTCAACCCGGCCGAGCCACAAGTGCAGTTCAAGCTGGAGCCGTACACCCTCGACCCCGCTGTCAGCCGTTCCGAGTTCAAGTTTGGCGACAAGACCATCGAATACCGTCACGGCCCGATCGTGCCTGTATCGTTCAAATGGCCGACCGACGCTGAAGACGGTCGCACCAGCCTGGTCCTCGACAAAATGGCCGGCCGCCCGATCGGCATCGAGAAGAACACGGGCCCTTGGTCGCTGTTCCGCTTGTTCGACCTGATGCAGACCGAATACCTGAACGGTCGCGACGTGATGGTGCTCAAGGCGGACGTGGGCGGCCTGCGCGCCAATTACCTGCTCAGCAGCCAGCGCACGCCGAACCCGTTCGACATGGGTGTGCTGCGTACCTTCCGTATGCCGGTGCAGCTCTGATGCTGGTTGCCAGTCCCTGGCGCAGCGCTGCGCGTACCGATGCCGGCAAGGTTCGGGCGCGCAACGAAGATGCTTTTCTCGACTGTCCACAGCAGGGACTGTGGGTGGTCGCGGACGGCATGGGCGGTCATCAGGGAGGCGACATCGCCAGCCAGTTGATCGTTGCCAGCCTGGCGGAATTGCCGGTGCAGGACGGCTTCGACGAACGACTCAAAGGCATTCGCCAGTGCCTGCACTGGCTCAACCGCCGCTTGGGCCAGGAGTTGACCGTCACCGCCGGGCGCCACGACAGCATCATGGGCAGCACCGTGGTGGCGCTGCTGGTGGAAGGCAATCGCGCGGCCTGCATCTGGGCCGGCGACAGCCGTTGCTACCTGTGGCGCGGCCAGCGTTTGTATCAGCTGTCCAAGGACCATTCGCTGCAACAGCAACTCATGGACGAGAAACGGATGAGCCTCGAAGACGCCCGTGCGCATCCTTCCGCCCATGCGCTGACCCGCGCGGTCGGCGCGGCCGATGTGTTGACGCTGGACGTGCTCGAACTCGAGGTTTATCCCGGCGATACGTTCCTGTTGTGCAGCGACGGTTTGTACCAAGGGCTCAGCAGCGATGCCCTGGGCAACGCCCTGAGCCTGACCGCGCCGCATGTTGCGCTGGAGCGTCTGTTCGACGGCGCTCTGCGTGGCTCGGCGCGGGACAACCTGACTGCCGTGGTGATCCGCCAATGACTGAACTCATGCCGCCGCTCGACGACCTGCTGGTGAGCGAAGAGCAAGACAGTAACCTGACTTATTTTGCGTTCGCCAAGTCTCTGAACGACAAGCCGCACAACGCCGAACCCGCGCTGGCGCCAACCAAGGCCAGCATCGGCGAAATGCCCAACGTGCTTGCGGGCCGTTACCGCATCGAGCGTCTGCTCGGTGCCGGTGGCATGGGCGCGGTTTACCGCGCACGAGACTTGCTGAGCGAACAGTTCGGCGATCCCGACCCTTACATCGCGCTGAAAATCCTCAGCGAAGAATTTGCCGAATCGCCGGATGCCAGCGCCTTGCTCTACAGCGAGTTCGCCCTGATCCGGCGCCTGCGCCACGACAACGTGCTGCGCTTGCACAGCTTTGAAGTGGACACCGACTGCCAGCGTGCCTTCATCACCATGGAACTCATGCGTGGGCTGACCCTGGACAAACTCCTCTGCGAGCGGCCCCTGGGCCTGCCGTGGAAAGAACTGCTCGACATCGCGCTGCCGCTGCTCGACGCGCTGGCCTACGCCCACGCGCGCGGCGTGCTGCACGGTGACATGAAACCGAGCAACGTGATGCTCAGCGAAGACGGCGTGCGCCTGTTCGACTTTGGCCTGGGCCAGGCCGAAGAGGGCATCCTGCCCGGCCTGCCGCACCTGAGTCGCGACCGCTTCAACGCCTGGACCCCGGGCTACGCCGCCCCGGAACTGCTTGAAGGCCAACCGCTGACGGCCAGCGCCGACGTGTATGGCGTGGCCTGCGTGCTCTACGAACTGGCGGGCGGCAAACACCCCTTCCGCCGCATGTCGTCGGTCGAGGCCCGCGACGGTCAACTCGACCGCGAGCTGCACGCACCGCGCAATCTTCCGAAACACTGCTGGCCAGCCCTGCGAACGGCGCTGGCTTTCGATGCGGCCAAGCGCACCATCACCGCCGCTCAATTGCGTGACGCCATGGGCGCCACTTCGTCTTTGCTGCAACGCCTTCGACTGCGGGCGTAACGGATGACTACCGAACAGGGAGCAAGCAATGTTCAACTCAGCTAACGAAACGCATTTCAGCCTCACAGTCGAAGACTATGCCGGCGACCTGCAAGTGCTGTCGTTCAACGGCACCGAAGGCATCAGCCAGCCGTATCGCTTCGACCTGGAACTGGTCAGCGAAAACCCCGACCTGGACCTGGAAAAGCTCCTGCACAAGCAGGCGTTCCTCGCATTCGACCCGAAAGGCAGCGGCATCCACGGCCAAATCTACCGCGTCGCCCAAGGCGATGCTGGCAAGCGCCTGACCCGCTACAAAATTTCCCTGGTGCCGCAACTGCAATACCTGCATCACCGCACCAACCAGCGCATCTATCAGCAGATGTCCGCGCCGAAAATCATCGCGCTGATCCTCGATGAGCACGGCATCAAGGGCAACGCCTACAAATTCCAGTTGAGCCAGCCCTGCCCGGACCGCGACTACTGCGTGCAATACGACGAAACCGACCTGCATTTCGTCCAGCGCCTGTGTGAAGAGGAAGGCATTCATTACCACTTTCAGCACAATTCCAAAGGTCATCTTTTGGTATTCGGCGATGACCAGACCGTGTTTCCTAAACTCGGGCAGCCCACCGCCTACGTCCAAGGCAGCGGCATGGTCGCCGACGAGCCAGTGATCAAAGGCTTCAAACTGCGCCTGGAAACCCGAACCGGCCGCGTCACCCGCCGCGACTACGACTTCGAAAAACCACGCCTGCAACTCGAAGCCGGCTATAAACCCGACGGCGAAAGCACCGAGCCAGACCTCGAAGATTACGACTACCCCGGCCGCTTCCTCGACCGCGCGCGCGGCAAATTCCTCAGCCAGCGCGCCCTCGAACGCCACCGCGCCGACTACCAGCAAGCCGAAGGCCGTGGCGACCAGACCACCCTCGTCAGCGGCCACTTCCTGGAAATGTCCGACCACCCGCGCACCGAGTGGAACGACCTCTGGCTGCTCACCGAAATCGTCCACGAAGGCAAACAACCGCAAGTCCTCGAAGAGTCCGTGACCAGCGACACCACTGACAACAAAGACGACTTCCACCAGGGCTACCGCAACCGCTTCCTCGCCACCCCGTGGAACGTGTTCTACCGCCCGGCGCTGCAACACCCCAAACCCCGCGTCCTCGGCAGCCAGACCGCCATGGTCACCGGCCCCAAGGGCGAAGAAATCCACTGCGACCAATACGGCCGCATCAAAGTGCAGTTCCACTGGGACCGCGAAGGGTTGGCGGACGACAAAACCAGCTGCTGGATGCGCGTCTCTTCGAGTTGGGCGGGGGATCGCTATGGCGCTATCGTCATCCCGCGCATCGGCATGGAAGTGCTCGTCACCTTCCTCGAAGGCGACCCCGACCAACCGCTGGTGACCGGTTGCCTGTACCACAAGGAAAACCAGGTTCCCTACGAACTGCCGGCGAACAAGACTCGCACCGTCTTCAAAACCCTCAGCTCCCCGGGGGGCGGCGGGTTCAACGAACTGCGCATTGAAGACAAGAAAGGCGCCGAGCAGATCTTCATCCATGCCCAGCGGGATTGGGATGAAAACATTGAGCATGATCAGAAGATCCGAGTAGGTAACGAACGCCACGACACAGTGGTCAAGAACACCTACACCGAACTGAAAGCCGAAGAACACCGCACCACCATCGCCGACCGCAAGACTGAAGCGCGCATGGATGATCACCTGACGATTGGGCAGAACCAGCATGTGAAGCTGGGGACTGCGCAGCTGACGAGCGTTGGGAAAGAGATTCATCTGAAGGCTGGGGCGAAGATTGTTATTGAGGCTGGTAGTGAGCTCACCATTTTGGGGGGAGGGAGCTTTATCAAGCTGGATGCCGGTGGGGTGACGGTTGTTGGGCCGGTGGTGAAGATCAATGCGGGTGGTTCGGCGGGGAGTGGGACGGGGATTGGGATTAAACCGCCGCGTCTGCCGGGCGCTGCGGATTCAGACATCGCCGGCGCGGTACCGCCTCAGGCGCTGGGCAATGCGCCGATGCCGATGCCACCACCGCCAGTCTGCAAGGAATGCCTGGCCCGGGCCAAACGTAACGCCCAAGCCCTGGCCGCGAGATAAAGGACGACTTTATGTACACAAGCAACGTGCACTGGCTCGACGAGTTATGGGTCAACGCCCAGCAACTGCAACATCAGCACCTCGACCTATTGATCGACGCCACCAGCCTCGACTACCCACTGCTGCAAGAACTGGCGGAACGACCCGACGCGGCCAAACTGGCCAAGCTGTTCGAAAACACCCCGGAAGTTGCCATCGCCGATTTCGGCCCCCTACTGCTGCGCGTAGACAACGCCCAACGGCCCTGGCTGAAAACCTTCATCAGCGCCATCGACTGCAACAAACACGTCGTCGCACTGTTCAGCCCTTGGGCATTCGAAGCGCTGGCCGATCATCTGCGAGGCTTCCTCCAGGCGCAATGGAACCAAGGCCGGTCCGAAGGCGTTTTGCGTTACTACGACCCGCGCATGCTGCTACCGGTCGCCGAAACCCTGACTCCGACGCAAAGCAACGCCTTCCACGCCGCCGTGATTTCCTGGCACTGGCTCGACCGCGACCAACACCCACAAAGCCTGCCCGGCAACTACGTGCGCCACGCACCGGCACCGGCCAGCGGCCCCGTCATGTTCGACCACCCGCAAGTGGCCAACCTGCTGGCCTGGACAGAGGCTGATGCTTACCGGGTTGATCGCTGCGCAGTGCCACAGAACTATGGCTTGAGCCGCAATGAGAGCCTTATTCGTCATTTGTACAGAAGCCAATTGGCGGCGAATCAGAAGGGGTTAAAAGAGCCGGAGGAACGGGAGCCGTTTATTGAACAGTGGCTGGTGGAGAACTCGCCGTTTGTGATTGATGAGCCGGTGAGGGCGTTGATTTGAATTTCACCCGAGATCCTGAATTATTAGCACTTGTCGGGAGGACATTGTCTGCTGGGTGGAGGTGTGCGGGGGTTATGTTGGTTTTGGTGGTATTGAGCGGTTGCCATGCAGGCCCTGAAATGGTGTCAACACCTGTAACGGGCTTCAATCACACATCAGTCAGCATTATTCGATTCACCATTAACGGTTCCGGTGGACCGCACATTCCTCCGTATCAAGGCGGAGAGGCTCAAGTTTGTTGCAGCATACTTCCTGTTCAATGGAATTCAGGCCTCAGAGCAATTGTTGAGTGGGACAAAGATCCAAACCCATACGAAAAACTCGAGCGTGATCAAAACGGCCAAATTATAGAAGAGGCTGCTGTTCGTCACGCTGCTGGTTATTCTCATCATGCAGCGACGGTTGACATCCCTGCATACGCTAAGGGGTTGTGTGCTTTGCAAGTTCACTTTCTTCCTTGTGATCAAGTAAGGGTGTCAACCACTTGCTTTACCCCCGGGCACCCGGATTATCCCGATAAAGCCTATTTCCAAATCAAGGAGTCGATGACATGTTCGGCTATTTGATCAAGTGTGACTCTTTGCAAAAAAACTATATGTCTTGCCTATCCTACAACTACCCGATGAACATGGAGGAGCCGAAGGTATGTCAGTAATAGTTGATGATGTTAAGAAGTTGAGCTGTTGCACCGTATTGATGCTAAAGGTGCTTATGCAAAAACTGCGCTTAGGGCAAAAAAATATTAGCCATAAGATAAGCGGAAGATTATTAGTCCTGTCAGTAAGTGTGATCTGCGTAAGCGCTTGTAACGCTGGCCCAGAAATGGTGTCTGCACCTATTACTGGTTATAACCATACCGCAGCAGAAATTATACGATTTAGTATCAATGGTGCAGGTGGTCCTAGTATTCCAGCAAATCAAGGGGGAGGTGAGGTTTGCTGCGGCGTACTTCCTGTTCAGTGGGCTCCGGGTATTAGAGCTATTATCGAATGGGACAAGGATCCAAATCCATACGAAAAACTTAAGCGTGATCAGTACGGCCAAATTGTAAAAGAGTCTGCAGTTCGCCATTCTGCTGGTTATTCTCACCATACAGCTACGGTAGAAATTCCTAAGTACGCTGAGAAGGTTTGTGCATTACAGGTTCACTTTCTTCCCTGTGATAAAGTGAAGGTGTCTACAACCTGCTTTACACCCGGAAACCCAAATTACCCAGATAAAGCTTACTTTCAAGTTAAGGAGCCGGCTTCATGTTCGAATCATTGATAGGGGCCGAAGCTCCTTCTCCGGAGAGTGCTTTGGTGGCACCAAAGTTTCCCCTGATGCGACGGCTTCCAAATGAACCAGGTCAGTTGTCGAAGAATATTCAACAACAAAAAAAAGACGAAACCAAATTCGGAAATAAGCAGCGTAAGCTTGCCCTCGCTAAGGGGCAAGCAGATAGTGGAGTGCCCTGCTGCAAAACGTTACATGTTACGCTAGCTTTTGATGGCACAAATAATAACGATCAAGCAGACAGTTCATCAACACCTAATTGTCGGAGTAATATTGCTCGCCTTTTTCTCGCAAGTTTAGGGTCGACCCCCGATATGGAGGAGGAAGGGTTCCAAAAATATTACTGTCCCGGCGTGGGTACAGTTTTTCCTGATGTCGATGAATATATTCCAAATCAAAATGGTCTTATTGCAGCAAGTGGTGGCGAAAACCGTATCAACTGGGCTCTTACGAGATTGCTTGATGCGTTGCAACAAAATTTAGGAGAGGACAGGCTAGATATCAATGCGACGAAAGCTTTGCTGAAAGGCATGGCAACTAATTGGCTTGGAAATGTTTTTAGTGCAGGTCTTTTAGAGGATGGTGAAAAAAAACGTGAAGCCACGTTGCGTCCAGAAATCCAAAAGCTGGAGAACAAGATAAAACAGAAAGTCGATTCCGAGGAAAAACCATACATATTGGCTATGCGGCTCTATGTCTATGGCTTCTCGCGGGGGGCCGCCGAAGCAAGGACTTTCGTCAATTGGCTGCAGACACTGGTTCGTTGTCAAGGTGAGGGTGGTGAAGTTGAATATCGCTTTGCAGGATTGCCGATTTCCGTAAACTTTCTAGGTGTATTTGATACCGTTGCGGCAGTTGGTCTTGCCGACAGTGCTCCATTTGCCGCGGGGCATATGGACTGGGCTGATGGCACCATGCGGTTACCTGATGAGGCTGCATCCGTTTGCCAAAACACGGCCTTGCCCGATGACTGTTCTTTTCTAAAGCGCTGCGTTCATCTGGTTTCTGGACATGAACAGAGAGCAAGCTTTCCTCTGGATTCAATCAGACGGCGACCCAAATCGCCTGATGGTAACCGTGATAAATGTAAAGCTTCAGGTTATCGGAAAGGAACGATTGAATACATCTATCCAGGTGTTCACTCGGACGTGGGCGGGGGCTACTCTCCGAATGATCAGGGTAAGGCCACTGCCGGCTCGGATCACGTGTTATCGCAAATAGCTTTACAGCACATGTACGCAGAAGCATTCATGGCTGGTGCACCATTATTGGTGCCCGAAACAGCAGTGAAGCAAGGGGTTCACGAGAAATGGCGAGCGATGAGTTCGGCGGTTGAACTTGAATTTTCAGTCTCGGAAACTCTCATCAATCGATTCAATGCATGGCAAGCGCAAGGCCAAAGTGGTCCGTTAGAAGAAATGATGAAGCGTGAGCACTCTCTAATCACTGGCTGGCGAATTGATCGATATGCTGGCGGTGTGGAAAAACAATCGTTCTTGAAGAATGCCGCTCCGGATATGCCACAGGCCAAGATTGATGCTTGGGAGGATCTCGAAAAACGCCACAATGCTGAAACTACTGCGGCTGCACAGGGCAAGCCAGCGCCAACATACACAGAGGCGCAGGAAAAAGAGCACCAACTGAATATTCAAATTGTCGGCAAAGACAAGTATGAAAATGCGCGTTGGGAAAAGGCGTTCGAGCCACCACTAGACCACCGGCAGTTGCTCGGTGCGGCGGCGGAATTCCGTCATGATTATCGAAGAGAGTGGGGCCTGGTGGGCGACGGTCATACGGATGTGGCCGTTATCGATATGTTGCTTGGCGGTACGGTGTATCTGATCAACGAAGAAGACGAAGCCGAGGAGTATGCGTACCTTTACAAAGAAGGGACGGCTAGTTACGAAAAAATGTTCAGCTCACCGAACAAACCGAGAACAGGTCAGGAAGAACTCGTAGCACTCTTCGATGATCAGGTTCACGACTCTCGTGCTTGGTTTATGAACACTTCCGGCGTTGTGCCCCGCGAACCCTTTACGGATTATTTCCGTATTCGTCTGGTGCATTTCGATAATGAGTCGAACAAACAATTGTCTCTGGTAGCCACAGCGGGTCGAGTGATTGGACTCGGTATTGCTGTCGCCAGTGTCGGCCTGAGCATCAAGAAAAAAGACCCTCGCATGCTGTTGGGTCTTTTCTTGCCGTCGTTAGCACTTCCAGTGCTCAGCGGCAAAGTAGGCGTGGGTATTTCAGAGTTGCCGCAAATCAGTGCCTTCGATCCGCTGACCGGGATTGCACTGCCAATGCTCGATAGCCTCAACTCGTTACGAGAGTTCACTAAAGAGCCTGGAGACATGGTCGCCAAAGTCGCAGCCTTGCCACCGCTGAAGCCGTTGACTGCAGCCACCGCTAACACCCCGGCCCTGCAGAAAATCCTGGTAGCCCATCAGGCGCTTGAAGCAGTGGAAGCGGCTCGCAAGAAGGACGCTGGTGCTTTGGCCAGTATGGTGGCGAAAGCGGCTAACGATGAGGACAAGCCCGGCGGCTGGCTCGACTTGGTGGCCGATCAGGCCGGTAACTTGAAGTCGTCTGAAAAGAACGTGTAATTGCAAAACGATAAAAGGGCGACTCTGAATGAGCCGCCCTTTTTTGTGGGCTACACCTTCGCCCGGTGCTCCGCCGGATTCGGCGAATCAATGTGATCCAGCGCTCGCTCCACCAACAACCGAACCCCATCCGCCAATCTGCTTAGCGCCAAGGCTAAGGAGCGTCGTGCGCCGTCAACATCGTCCGCCAGGTTAACGGCGATGGCGCTGATGGACAGCAGGTCTTCCGAGGCGTTGGCCAGGAGGGCTTCGGTGTCTATGTTGGGGGAGACGGCGAAGAGGTTGCCTTTACGAGGCTTGGGTTTTTCGCTTGATGGGGCGAAGTGGTGGTCGAGGGCGCGTTCGGCGGCTTCGTGGAATTTCTTCGAATCGCTGGATTCGTAGGGGGATGTGTCTTCGTGTTCTGGTGGGTTAGCTTTTGAAGTGGTCATAGGTGTAAATCCTCGGAGTTAATAAATACTCTCCCGGTTACGGACTTGCACATCCGTGTCACCGTTTTGCGGTGACGAACAAAAGGTTATCGGTAAAGCCAAGAATCGCCTAGTTCATGAACAGCCCTTCTTTTTGAAGGAAATGTCCGAGAGGTTTGTGGGTCGCAAGACGGAAGGGTGTGAGGCGCGTTTCGTCGGGAGCATTTGCAGTGGATGGTGTGACGCGGAGCGTCACGGGATGCATTCCCACGCGGAGCGTTGGAACGATCAGGTGAAAGTATTTCGACAATGACTTGGTAGTCATCAGCGTCAAAAACTACGGCATCTTCTTCTATCACTGCACAACAGTGGCGTTCTCGCTTGAAGCCGCTACACTGCGCCGGCCGTTCACTTTTCTCTTGAGGCTGTGCGCATGAAATTTCGTTTTCTTCTGTGGATGCTGGGTTTGTTGATGGGTAAGGCCAGTCGGACTAATCCTGCGTTTCAGCAGCAGTTGGGTGACAAGGAATTGGTGTTCCAGCTACAGACCCTGGACGGGAAAGTGGCTCGACATTTCTTTGTGAAGGATCAGCGTATTACCAGCAAGTCGGGCGTGTATGCCGAGCCGGCGTTTGCGATTGCGTTCAAAGATGCGGCGTATGGCTTTGCCACGATGCAGGCGAAGAACAAGCAACTGGCGTTCATGACGGGGATTCAGGACAAGTCGATTCAGATCAAGGGGAATCCGGCGCTGGTGATCTGGTTTCAGGGACTGACCAAGTATTTGAAGCCGCGCAAGGCTAAAGCCAAGGTATGAAGTCTTTCAGGTAGA
The DNA here is from genome assembly GCF_949767865.1 of Pseudomonas sp. IT-P294. NCBI lineage: Bacteria > Pseudomonadati > Pseudomonadota > Gammaproteobacteria > Pseudomonadales > Pseudomonadaceae > Pseudomonas > Pseudomonas sp. IT-P294. The sequence goes on from NZ_CATKQW010000022.1 coordinate 283,830, forward strand.
TCGGGTTGGATTCATCGCGAGCAGGCTCGCTCCCACAGGGTTTAGGTGATCCCCTGTGGAGCCTCTTCAGCCACTCGACTCATGAGGCTTGCGGGCGCCAAGTGGCTGGCCTCGGTATGACTTGTAGATTTGCTGGACTTGCGGGTTGTCCAGGTTCTCGTAGGTGATGTCTTCCTTGTCCAGGCCATCCAGGCCTCTGATACCACCGATGGTCTCTGGCCACTCGTCACGACTGGATATATCGACTACGAACGGGTTGAGGTAATTATCGAGATGCCTCTCGCGAGGCTCTCGTATCTCGGCGCTGAGTGCCCGCAGGTAGTCGTCTTTGCTCGTCCTTGACCAGTCGATGGCGAACTCGGCGCGATAACAGAGTTCCATGAAGACTAATAGAATCGTGCGCCCATTGCCGTCCAGGAATGGGTGTGCGAAAGCCAGCTGACCCATCACCCCGCCGGGGTGGTCTCTGAAGCGTTTCTTGTCAGCGGCTAGCTTAAGCGCATAGTCGACAGACATTTTGATGGAGTCCGGGCGCTCGAAAACGGTGCTGCGGGGATCGTCGAGGGAGCCCTTGAAGACTGCCAGATGAGGGACAAGCTCGTTCCGGTCTTTTCCTGCCCAGTGATAGAAGCCGGAGAACAGGATTTCGTGAACTTTGAGTACAGTCTTGTAATCGATGGGCTTTTTCTTGGCTAAATAGGCAAGCGCTTCTTCGATACTCAATTCGAACGAAAGATGCTCTGATTCTTTTACTTCAGTGGGATCTTTCAGTTGCAGCGAGTTTTGAAGATATCCAGCAGCTTCAAAGTCGCCGAACGGATCAAAAGTCATGCGCTACGTTTCTGTGCACGCCTTTCCTGAAGATAACGCCCTTGGAGCGCCAGGATTTCAGCTTTGCTCAGAACGCCTTTTCTCTTGAGATTGACGAGCAACTGCTCGATGCCATCTAGCTCGACGACGTCGCCAGCCAAACGGGTAATGCTCACGGCCATACGACTCATGCCATCACGTTCGGCGGTGACCTTGTTTTCTTTCGCAAGCTTACGGACTTGGCTTGCAACACTGACAGCAGCTGATTGGGTCATCGGAAAGCCCTCTATTTGCCGTCAAATCATAGCAGGGCGCCTGCCTATTGTCCTCGCTGGCTCATAGCCAACGATCAGATGAAAAGTGTGCCTTCCATATCACCGAGCCGGCGTTTGCGATTGCGTTCAAGGACGCAGCGTATGGCTTCGCCACGATGCAGGCGAAGAACAAGCAACTGGCGTTTATGACGGGGATTCAGGACAAGTCGATTCAGATCAAGGGGAATCCGGCGCTGGTGATCTGGTTTCAGGGATTGACCAAGTATTTTAAGCCGCGCAAGGCTAAGGCTTGAGTTTCGTGTGAGGGGGTGACGCGGAGCGTCACGGGATGCATTCCCACGCAGAGCGTGGGAACGATCTAAAGCTGAAAGACCGAGTTGGATTTATTGCGGGCAAGCCCGCTCCCACAGGATTTAGGTGATCCCTGTGGGAGCGAGCTTGCTCGCGATTGCTTTTAGCTCTGAGTGAACTGCGAAGCCAGTTCGCGCAGCAGCACTTCAGCCTCAAGCACTTTGCTGACGACGTCGTTGGCTTTGTCGCGACTCAGTCCAAGGCGCTCCAGCAATGCGTCAGGGATGTCCTCGTCGGGCCCCGAGCCAATCCCGCGACTACGCAACAAGCGCACGGCCAGGCACACGAGGTTTGGGTATTCGGCGTAGTCACCGTCGTAGCCCGGGTCATGCTGGAAGCGCAGCGCGGCAGCCAGCTCTTCGGGCATGTCCCAGTAGCGCATCAGCCAGGAGCCGATCTGTTCGCGGCTGATGCCGAGCAGGTGTTGCTCGACATAGCTGTGGCACAGATGCGGGTTGACTTCCAGGTGGCGGCAGATCAGCGAGAAGTGCGGCGGGAAGACGTGCGCCAGCAGCAAGTAGCCGAAGTTGTGCAACAGGCCGGCGAGGTAGGTCAGGCCGGCTTCCGGGCGCTGGGCGCGGGGCATGGCGCGGGTCAGGCCTTCGATGACGGCGGCGGTGTAGATCGATTGCTGCCAGTACGGCGTGGTTTGTTGCGGGTGGTCTTTGGGCAGACTCAGGGTTTTTCCCAAGGCCAGGCCCAGCGCGAGGTTGATCACCAGGTCGAAACCCAGCACGCGCACGATGGCGTCTTCCACTGAACGAATCTTGCCCGGCGAGGCGTAGTACGGCGATGCGGCCCAGCTGACGACTTGGGCGGCCAGCGCTGGGTCGGTTTCAACGACGCCGGTGATGTCGTCGATGGTGGCGTTGGGGTCGACGCGCAGTTTGATGATTTTCTGCGCGGTCTCGGCCAGCGGCGGAATTTCGATGGTGGCTTCCAGGCGTTGCTGGATACGTCGCGCGGTGAACGCCTGGACGGCCTGGGTGATTTCCTCGCGGTCATCGTCGGGGCGGTCGAGGTTGGGGCGGATGCGGGTCAGGTTCTCGCCGAAGTTGGCGGCGCTGGCCTTGGTCAGCATTCTCTTGAAGTCTTCGCTGGTGATTTCCAGCAGTACGCCTGGTTCGCCCGAGTTGATCAGCAGCTTCGGTTCGCGCAGCAGGCTTTCTTCGTACAGGCATGGCGAGCTGGTCAGCGCCGGCAGGCCGGGCAGCAGGCTCAGGTTGTGTTTGCCGAGCATTTTGACCAGGCGTTCGGTGGGCACGGCAGTGAGGCGTCGGCCCGTCAGTTCGGCGAGGCGATTAAGGTCCAGCAATTGGCTTTGTGGGAACAGCACCATCAAGGCGCCGACCGCGTCGTCCACCAGCACCGCCTGCACTTTACGCGCGGGGTTCAGACCGTGGTGGTCGAGAACTTCTTCGTAGGCAATGCCCATTTTGCCCAGCAGCAGCCGAATAACAGACGGAGCGTGCAGGGGTTCCGGGGCGAGGGCAGCTTCAGTCATGGTCTGTATCCGTATTCAAACAATTGCAGGAGTATAACCAGCTTGTTTAAAAGCATCGTCCACAAACTGCGACGGTGCTCACACTTGGCCGTATTGCTGCCCATGACGCAGCCAGCGGTCGAGCAACGGGCTGACGTGATCCGGCCAGCGCTCCAGCAATGCTTGGGCGGCGTCGCGTACGGCGGGTAGCAAATCAGCGTCGCGCATCAGGTCAGCGACCTTGAATTGCAGCAGGCCGGTCTGGCGCGTGCCGAGCATTTCGCCGGGGCCGCGCAGTTCGAGGTCTTTTTCGGCGATGACAAAACCATCGTTGGTTTCACGCATGATGCCCAGTCGTTGACGACCGATCTGCGACAGCGGCGGATGGTAGAGCAGCACGCAATGGCTGGCGGCGCTGCCTCGACCGACACGTCCGCGTAGCTGGTGCAATTGTGCAAGACCCAGGCGCTCAGGGTTTTCAATGATCATCAGGCTGGCGTTCGGTACGTCGACACCGACTTCGATCACCGTGGTGGCGACCAGCAGCTGCAGGTTGCCGGCCTTGAATTCAGCCATGACAGCGGCTTTTTCGGCGGGCTTCATACGCCCGTGGATCAAGCCGACCTTCAGCTCGCCGAGAGCGGCGGTGAGGTCTTCGTAAGTGGTTTCCGCCGCCTGGCAGGTCAGCTCTTCCGACTCTTCGATCAGCGTGCACACCCAATAGGCCTGGCGCCCTTCGGCACACGCACCGCGCACGCGTTCGATGACTTCCACGCGCCGTGTATCGGTGACCAACACGGTGTTGACCGGGGTTCGGCCGGGCGGCAGTTCGTCGAGGATCGAGGTGTCGAGGTCGGCGTAGGCGCTCATGGCCAGCGTCCGTGGGATCGGCGTGGCGGTCATGATCAGCTGATGCGGACACATCCGCCCGCCGACGCCTTTCTGTCGCAACGCCAGACGCTGCTGCACGCCGAAGCGGTGTTGTTCGTCGATGATCGCCAGTGCGAGGTTTTTGAACTGCACTTCTTCCTGGAACAGCGCGTGCGTGCCGACCACCATCGGTGCGCCATTGGCGATCTGTTCCAGCGCGGCCACGCGATTCTTGCCCTTGAGCTTGCCGGCCAGCCACGCGACTTCGATGCCCAGCGGTTCGAGCCAGCGCTTGAAGGTGATGAAGTGCTGTTCGGCGAGAATTTCGGTGGGCGCCATCAGCGCCACTTGGTAACCCGCCTCGAGCGCCTGAAGCGCGGCGAGGGCGGCGACCACGGTTTTGCCCGCGCCGACGTCGCCCTGAATCAGGCGCAGCATTGGTTCGTGCTGGCTGAGGTCGTAGGCGATTTCGTTACCGACCCGTTGCTGGGCGCCGGTTGGCGTAAAGCCCAGGTTGGCGAGGTATTGCGCCGGCAGCCTGGTGGCTTTCGGCATCGCTGGCGCGCGCAGAGAGCGCATGCTTTCGCGCAGGCGTTGCTGGGACAGTTGATGGGTCAGCAGTTCTTCGAACGCCAAACGGTGCTGCGCCCAGTGATGACCGAGGGCGAGTTCATCGACGTCGGCATCGGCGGGCGGGTGATGCAGGTAGCGGATCGCATCGGCCAGTGGCGCGAGTTGATAGTCGCGGGCCAGTTCTGTCGGCAACCAGTCGGGCAGGCTGGTGGGGCCGAGCAGCGTCAGGGTTTGCATGCACAGTTGGCGCAAGCGTTGTTGGGTCAGGCCTTCGGTGAGCGGGTAGACCGGAGTCAGGGTTTCATCCACCGGAGGCGGTTCGTCGCCGCTGATGGCACGGTATTCCGGGTGGTAGATTTCCAGCCCTGACGCGCCGGGCCGTGCTTCGCCGTAGCAGCGAATCCGCGTGCCACGCTTGAGGCCTTCTTTCTGGGCGTTGCTGAAATGGTAGAAGCGCAGGCTGAGCCCGCCGGTGCCGTCCTGCAAGCGAACGACGAGACTGCGGCGCCGGCCCATGACCACGTCGGCGCCGCTGACGGTGCCTTCGATCACGGCGTCTTGCCCCGGTCGCAAATGGCCGATCGGGACCACGCGAGTGCGGTCCTGATAGCGCAGGGGCAGGTGAAACAGCACGTCCTGGAGATTTTCCAGGCCGACCTTGGCCAGTTTCTCGGCCATGGCCTCGCCGACGCCCTTGAGTGCCGTCACCGACACTTGCGACAACTCGGTCATCGCGACTTACGCCGCAACCACCGGCGCGGACGGCTTGGCCACCGAGCACAGGCGAATGGAGTCAGCGAGGATTTCAATCGCTTTCGGTCGCGGGAAGCTCGCGCGCCAGGCGATTGCCACGGTGCGGAACGGCACCGGCGGCGACAGTGGGCGCACTTCAATCACGCCGGGGGCGTAGTGGTGGCTGTCCACGGCCGACAGCGGCAGGATCGAAATGCCGAGGCCGGACGCAACCATGTGGCGGATGGTTTCCAGCGAGCTGGACTCCACTGTGGTGTGCTTGGCGCCGTCGTTGCCTTTGGCCAGGGTCGGGCAGGCTTCGAGCACTTGATCGCGGAAGCAGTGGCCTTCGCCGAGCAGCAGCAGGCTCTTGTCGTTGAGCAGGGCGGCGTCGATGGATTCTTTTTGCGTCCACGGGTGCTGGGCCGGCATCAGGACGTAGAACGGCTCGTCATAGAGCTGCAGGGTCAGGACGTCGGCTTCGTTGAACGGCAGGGCGATGATGATCGCGTCCAGCTCGCCGTTGCGCAGTTTGTCGCGCAGCACATGGGTGAAGTTTTCTTCGATGTACAACGGCATCTGCGGGGCGACCCGGTGCAGTTGCGGAATCAGGTGCGGGAACAGGTACGGGCCGACGGTGTAGATCGCGCCGACTTTCAGCGGGGCGGTCAGCTGGTTCTTGCCGGCCTGGGCCAGTTCGCGAATGCCTTGGGCTTGTTCCAGGACTTTCTGTGCCTGAGCCACGATGCCTTCGCCGACCGGGGTCAGGCGCACGGCACTCTTGCTGCGCTCGAAAATCAGCACACCGAGTTCGTCTTCAAGCTTTTTCACGCCCACCGACAGGGTCGGTTGACTGACGTGGCAACGCTCGGCCGCATGGCCAAAGTGCTGCTCTTGGGCGAGGGTAACGATGTAGCGTAATTCTGTGAGGGTCATAGCAAGCGTCCATGAAGTTGCGGGCCAAGCATACCGGCTGCAATCGATAGACGCACGTTATCAGACTGGGTGTGGTGAGTGACACTGGGTAATGCCGGTTTGCCGCTGGCAGGTATGAATAAGGCACCTTTCGGTGCCTTTATTGGCTTTGCACATAACCCCTGTGGGAGCGAGCCTGCTCGCGATGAAGTCATCACATTCAACATCATCGTTGACTGTTAGACCGCTATCGCGAGCAGGCTCACTCCCACATTGGGTTGGTGTTGCGTTTAGCGGCGGCGTTTTTCCAGCGAATAAACAAACGGTGCAACGATTTCGATCGGGCCGTTTTTCAGCATGTCGGCCGGGGGCTTGGGCAGCGGCTGTGCGCGTCGGATCATTTCCAGGGTGGCCCGGTCCAGATCGGCATTGCCAGAGAGGCCCACCAGTTCGAATGACAACACATTACCTTCACCATCCACCACGAAGCGCAGACGGTTCAAACCTTCCTTGCCCCGCGACTGTGCGCTGGCTGGATACTTTTTGTACTTGCCCAAGTGCGCAAGCAAAGTGCCTTCCCAACTGGCTTTGGCGGCCTGTTGTGCTGGCGATGGACCGGGTGCCGGTTGGGCGGATTTCTCCGTCGGCGCCTGGGTCGGTTGCGCGTCGCTAGGCTTTTCCTCGGACGGTTTCTCCTTCGGCGGCTCCGGCTTTTTCTCCACAGGCTTGGGCGGTTGCGGCTTGGGCTTGGGTTTGACCGGTTTCGGCACGGCGATCTCGGCCTTCGGCACTTCTGCCAGTTTCGGGATCGGCAGTTCTTCCACCGGGGCCGGTGGCTGTGGCGGCGTGACGACCTTCGGCGGTGCCGGCGGTGGCGGCGCGGGAACCGGTGCCAGCTCGACCATCATCGCCTGCGGAGGCAGCTCGACGGGTGGTCGCGCAGTCCAGTTCATCGCCAGCGCAATGGCCAGCGCATGGACGCCCAGCACCACGGCCAGGCTCGCGCTATAACGCGTCAGCTTATGGCGCGTCGTGATCATTTCTTGGCTGCCGTCTCGAGTCCGACCAGGCCCACCTTCAGGTAGCCGGCAGAGCGCAGGTTGTCCATCACGCTCATGAGGTCGCCATAATCCACGCCTTTATCGGCCTGGAAGAAGATCGTCGTGTCTTTCTTGCCCTGGGTCCTGGCGTCGAGGGTGGCGCCGAGTGCTTCGGCCTTCACTTCTTCTTCGCCGAGGTACAGGCGCTGGTCGGCCTTAACGCTGAGGAACACCGGTTTCTCTGGCCGCGGCGCCGGTTTGGCGCTCGACGCTGGCAGGTCGACCTTGATGTCCACGGTGGCCAATGGTGCCGCCACCATGAAGATGATCAGCAGCACCAGCATCACGTCGATAAACGGGGTGACGTTGATTTCGTGGTTCTCGGCCAGATCGTCGTCTGCGCCTTCTTTCAAATGCAAGCCCATGGCGGATTACCCTACTTTGACCATGTGGGGTTGCGTGGTGCGCTCGGCGGTCGGCAGGTGATCGAGGTCACGGCTGACCAGCAGCAGGACTTCAGCCGAGGCATCGGACACTTGCGCCTTGTAACCGGCAATCGAGCGGGCGAAGACGTTGTAGATCACTACCGCAGGAATCGCCGCGACCAGGCCCAACGCAGTGGCCAGCAGGGCTTCAGCGATGCCGGGGGCGACGACGGCGAGGTTGGTGGTCTGGGTTTTGGCAATGCCGATGAAGCTGTTCATGATGCCCCACACGGTACCGAACAGACCCACGAATGGCGCGGTAGAACCGATGGTGGCGAGGACGCCGGTACCGCTGCTCATGTTGCGACCGCAGGCTGCAACCAGACGCTCGAGACGGAAGGCAACACGTTCCTTGATACCCTCTTTCTCGCGGCTGTTGACCGACAGGCGCATCTCTTCGAGGGCGTCATGTACCAGCAGGTTGGCGAGGGTGCCAGGCTTGGTGGCGGTCGCACTGGCTTCTCTAAGGGTGGTGGCTTTTTTCAGGTGGACGATTTCGCTGCGCAGACGACGCTTGGCGCCTAACAGCTCGAAACCCTTGGCGATCCAGATGGTCCAGGTGATGATCGACGCGATGGCCAGGCCGATCATCACGATTTTCACGATGATGTCGGCGTTCTGGTACATGCCCCATGGCGACAGGTCGTGGGCCATGCCCAGGCTGTTGTCGGCTTCAAGGACTTCAGGAGCGTCCTGGGGGACTACTGCCTGCGCCGGGTCGGTCGCGGCAGGCGTTACAGTCGGGGCGGCGTGATCGGAGGGCGCTGGAGCTGCGGTACTGGTGGCCGGAGTTGCAGGCGCTTGTACGTCAGCGAATGCGGCTATGGGCGCCAGCATCAGGCTGAGCAACAGGGCGGCCGCAACGCTCCAGGCGCGAGGTCGTTTGGTTGGCGAAGCGGAGAATTGATTGCGTGTCATGCTGGCCGGACCTGAGAGAGAAAATAGGGTAAATGTTCTTCCAGGCCTCGTGAGGCCGAGAACAAAAGTGGCGGGTATTATTGCAATTAATTCTTGTTAACAAAAGTGAAAGCGTCTCTTTTTTCTTTCATCGCTAGCCGCTCGTCCATTGCTGGCGCTAGTCTGTGGCTTTCCAAGAGGAGTTTCTTGATGTCCGCGCCTTCTGTTTTGATTGCCGGCTGTGGTGATGTCGGCAGTCGTCTGGCCACGCAATTGCTGGCCTCCGGGTGGGAGGTTCATGGCTTGAGGCGTGACATCTCACGTCTGCCCGAGGGGGTCATTGGCGTTGCCGGCGACTTGTTCAATAAGGACTGTCCCGAGACTTGGCCCATTGGTGCGGTGGATTACCTCGTGTATTGCGCGGCCGCTACGGATCACGATGAAGCCGGTTACCGCGCCGCTTATGTCGAAGGTTTGCAACATGTGCTGGAGTGGCTGGACGACTATGGTCAGGTGCCCAATCGTCTGCTGTTTGTTTCCAGCAGCAGTGTGTATGGCCAGCAGGATGGCGAGTGGGTGGACGAGACTTCGCCGGCTGAGGCGGGGACCGGCTATTCCGGTCGCTTGATGCTGGAGGCCGAGCAAATTGCGCTCAACAGCGGCATCCCGGCCAGCATCGTGCGCTTGACCGGCATTTACGGCCCTGGCCGCGAATGGCTGCTGACCCAGGTTCGGCGCGGTTATCGCGTGGCCGTTGATCCGCCGCTGTACGGCAATCGCATTCACGCCGATGACGCGGCGGGACTCATGGCGTTTCTGCTTGAGGCGGATCGACGCGGCGTGGCGCTGGATGATGTCTATATCGGTGTCGACGATGCGCCTGCGCCACTGGCGGAAGTGGTGGGCTGGTTGCGCGAATATCTGGGTGTCACCGAATGGGCTGAAGATGCAAGCGTGCGCCGTACTGGCAGCAAGCAGTGCAGTAACGCACGGGCGAAGGCCTTGGGGTGGGCTCCGAAGTATCCGAGTTATCGCGAAGGTTACGCTGCGATTATCGAAGGGCGCTGCTGACTTCGATACACCCTAAAACAACTGTGGGAGCGGGCTTGCCCGCGATGGCGTCAGACCAGTCACTATCAACGGTGGCTGATGCATCGCTATCGCGGGCAAGCCTGCTCCCACAGGGTTATCTATTGGCTTCAGGGCCGGGTTACTGCTTTTCCAGCAACCACTTGCGCTCGCCGGGTGTGAACTGAGGCATTTCATCTGCCTGTGCGGTATTCACAGCCTGCAGAATTTCCAGCTCCTTGCCCTTGCGCGCAAAGATCCAGGTATTGCCCTGGCCACTGAGTTGCAGCCACATGTTGTCGTTGCCGCCGCTCATCGAGGCGCAGTCGCCCGCCAGGCACAAGGCGTAACGATCGGCCCCCGGAAGACCGGCAACCTGGCCATCGGCCTGGAATTGCACGGAGCTGCCTTCGCCCGGACCGCTGACGATTTTCCAGCTGCCGCCCATGTAGGCGGTGTACAGCGCACGTTCGAAGCTGGCGCCAATCGGTGCGCCGTCCGGCACCTGAATCAGCGCACGTTCAAAGACCTGCTCCGGTTCGTTGTCGTTGGCGGCCTGGTTCAGTCGCTTGCCGTCTCGCTTGAGCTCGCTCGCGGAGCTGCCATAAAAGTCGACTTTCCATCCGCCGGACTCTTCGCCCAGCAGCTTGCCTTCGACATTTTCAAAACCGTTGGTGTAGCGAGCCTGAGCGGCCTTGGTGTTGACGTTCCACTCAAGGTTCGGACCATAGGCCTGGAGCGCTTCACGCAGGGGACCGCCTTTGGCCGCAGCGTCGATTGCGGCCTGATTGATCCAGGTGCCGCTGATATCACGATCGGCCGGATTGCTGGCACAGCCGCCCAAGAACAGGGCAACCAGCGAGAGAGCTAGCGCTTTGCGCATTTTGGAATCCTTTCAGAACCCTTTTTTTACAAGATCGGTAGGCGCAACCTCAAAAGGCTGCGCCGTACGCATTTACTCGATGACCAGAATGGCATCCATCTCGACCTGCGAACCCTTTGGCAGGGCTGCTACGCCGATTGCGGCGCGGGCAGGGTAAGGTTGGTCGAAGTATTTGCCCATGATCTCGTTGACCTTGGCGAAGTGGCTCAGGTCGGTGAGGAAGATGTTCAGTTTGACGATGTCCTTGAACGAACCGCCAGCCGCTTCGGCGACCGCTTTGAGGTTCTCGAACACCTGGACGGTCTGGGCTTCGAAGCCTTCAACCAGTTCCATGGTTTTTGGGTCCAGAGGAATCTGACCCGACATGTAAACGGTGTTGCCAGCCTTGATCGCCTGGGAGTAAGTACCGATAGCGGCCGGGGCCTTGTCGCTGGTGATAACAGTCTTGGTCATGAATGACTCCTTGTAATAGGTTGGCTTACGCGCGCATGCGGGTGATGCGAATCACCCCGGTCAGTGCGCGCAGTTTCTTGATCACGCGGGCCAGGTGCACGCGGTCGTGCACGCTGACTACCAGTTGGACCACGCTGATACGACCATCGCGTTCGTCCATGCTGATTTTTTCGATATTGCCGTCGGCCGCGTTGACGCTGCTGGCCAACAGGGCGATCAGGCCACGCTGGTGCTCCAGCTCGACGCGCAGCTCGACGTTGAATTCGCCGGTGACATCCTTGGCCCACGAGAGCTGGATGCATTTTTCCGGGTTGTGGCGGATTTCGCTGATGTTGCGGCAGTTGTCTAGGTGCACAACCATGCCTTTGCCTGCCGACAGGTGACCGACAATCGGGTCGCCCGGGATCGGCGTGCAGCACTTGGCGTAGCTGAGCACCAAACCTTCGGTGCCGCGAATCGCCAGCGGGCCCTCCGGGCTTGGCAACTGTTCGCCTTCGCCGAGCAGGCGGCGGGCGACCACATAAGCCATGCGATTGCCCAGGCCGATGTCTTCGAGCAGGTCTTCGATCAGTTCCAGGCGGTATTCGGTGAGCATCGCCTTGACGCGCTCGGCCGGGACTTTCTCCAGCGAGCTGTCGAAGCCATTCAGCACCTTGTTCAACAGGCGTTCGCCCAGGCTGATGGATTCGGAACGGCGTTGCAGTTTCAGCGCGTGGCGGATGTGCGTGCGCGCCTTGCCGGTGACCACAAAGTTGAGCCACGCCGGGTTCGGCCGTGCGCCAGGTGCGCTGACGATCTCGACCGTGGAGCCGCTTTGCAGCGGTTCGGACAGCGGTGCGAGACGACGGTTGATCCGACAGGCGATGCAGCTGTTGCCCACGTCGGTGTGCACCGCGTAAGCGAAGTCGACCGCCGTGGAGCCTTTTGGCAGCTCCATGATCCGGCCTTTGGGGGTAAACACGTAGACCTCGTCCGGGAACAGGTCGATCTTCACGCTCTCGATGAATTCCAGCGAGTTGCCGGCGCGTTGCTGCATTTCCAGCACGCCCTTGACCCACTGCCGGGCGCGAGCGTGAGTGCCTTTGGGCTGCTCGTCACCGCTGGATTTATACAGCCAATGGGCAGCGATGCCGTTGTTGGCCATCTCTTCCATTTCACGGGTGCGGATCTGGATCTCGATCGGAACACCGTGCATGCCGAACAGCGTGGTGTGCAGCGACTGGTAGCCGTTGGCCTTGGGGATGGCGATGTAATCCTTGAAACGCCCCGGCAACGGTTTGTACAAATTATGCACAGCACCCAGCACGCGATAGCAGGTATCGACCTTGTCGACGATGATCCGGAACGCATAAACGTCCATGATCTCGTTGAAGGCCCGACGCTTGCCGCGCATTTTCTTGTAGATGCCGTAGAGGTGTTTCTGACGACCGCTGACCTCGCCTTGAATGCCATCGATGGCCAGGCAGTGGCTGAGGGATTCCTCGATCTTGTTGACGATTTCCTTGCGGTTGCCCCGGGCGCGTTTGACCGCCTGGTTGATCCGCGCGGAACGCATCGGGTGCATGGCCTTGAAACCGAGGTCTTCGAACTCTATGCGGATGGCGTGCATGCCCAGCCGGTTGGCGATGGGCGCATAGATTTCCAGGGTTTCCTTGGCGATCCGGCGGCGTTTTTCGCCAGACAGGACTTCCAGCGTGCGCATGTTGTGCAGGCGGTCAGCCAGCTTGACCAGGATCACGCGAATGTCGCGGGCCATGGCCATGGCCATTTTCTGGAAGTTTTCGGCTTGAGCTTCGGCTTTGGTCTCGAAGTTCATCTGGGTCAGTTTGCTGACCCCATCGACCAGTTCGGCCACGGTTTCACCGAACTGCGCTTGCAGCGCTTCTTTGGCAATACCGGTGTCTTCGATCACGTCATGCAGCATCGCAGCCATCAAACTCTGATGGTCCATGTGCATGTCGGCAAGAATGTTCGCCACCGCAAGAGGATGCGTGACGTACGCCTCACCGCTGCGGCGGCGTTGGCCGTCGTGGGCTTGTTCGGCGTAGAAGTACGCTCGGCGGACCAGATTGACCTGGTCCTTGCCGAGGTAGGTCGATAAGCGATCGGCGAGGGCGTCTATGCTCGGCATGATGAATCCTGCCGTTCGCTGTGACCCCGCGCCGTGCTACGTCGACCAGGCATGGCTTAGACGGCCTCGTTGGACTCGTCCTCGAACGCTGCGAACAGCGGTTCGTCTTCGACGATTTCAGCATTGGCGATGAACTCGTAGCTCATCAGGCCTTCAGCGATTTCACGCAGCGCTACAACGGTAGGCTTGTCGTTTTCCCACTGAACCAGGGGCTCTTTGCCGCCGGTGGCCAATTGACGGGCACGCTTGGTAGACAGCATGACCAGCTCAAAGCGGTTTTCCACGTGGTTTAGGCAATCTTCAACGGTTACGCGGGCCATGGTATTCCTCGGAGCGAATGCAATATGCGCGCTGCCCGGTTGGGCGAGCGGACTCAACAGTTTAAAAAATCACCAGCGTTTAGGGAAGCGCTGATTTTTTGACCAGGCTCTTCAACGCGCTGCAAGTGCCAATGTAAAGCCCTTGCAGCGGTTTTGGGAAGCGCTGTTTCAGCCCAGCAATTCAGCCAGCAACATGCCGAAACGCACCTGTTGGCGCTTCTGTTGCAATTGATTGGCGCGGAAAATCGCCTTCAGATCATCCAGTGCGTGGGAGAAATCGTCATTGATGATCAGGTAGTCGTACTCGACATAGTGGCTCATTTCGTTGACGGCTTCACGCATCCGGCCGGCAATGATCTCGTCGCTGTCCTGGCCACGGTTGGTCAGGCGCTGGTGCAACGCTTGCAGCGATGGCGGCAGAATGAAGATCGAACGCGCCTGAGGCATCAGCTTGCGCACTTGCTCGGCGCCTTGCCAGTCGATTTCCAGAATCAGGTCGTGGCCTTCGTCCAGCGTCTGCTGCAGATGGCTTTGCGAGGTGCCGTAGAAGTTGCCAAATACTTCGGCGCGTTCCAGGAAATCGCCGTGTTCGCCCATTTTCACAAACGCTTCGCGGCTCACGAAATGGTAGTTCACACCGTCCACTTCACCCGGACGCATGGCGCGGGTGGTGTGGGAAATCGATACGCGGATCTCCGGATTGGTGTCGGTCAGGGCCTTGACCAGGCTGCTCTTGCCCGCGCCCGAAGGGGCGGAAATGATGTACAGGGTGCCGGTGCTGTGGGTCATGTCTGTTTGCCTTACTCAATATTCTGCACTTGTTCGCGCATCTGCTCGATCAACACTTTGAGGTTGACCGCCGCTTGGGTGCTGCGCGGGTCGAAGGCTTTGGAGCCCAGTGTGTTGGCTTCACGGTTGAGTTCCTGCATCAGGAAGTCCAGGCGCCGACCGGCAGCGCCACCGGACTTGAGCACCCGGCGAACTTCGATGATGTGAGTGCTCAGGCGATCCAGTTCTTCGGCGACGTCGCTCTTTTGCGCGAGCATGACCATTTCCTGTTCTAGCCGCTGCGGGTCCATCTCGGCCTTCATGTCGGCAAAGCGGTCGAGGACTTTCTGGCGTTGGGTCGCGAGCATTTGCGGGACCAGTTCACGCAAGGTGACAACGTCTGCTTCGATGGCGGTCAGTCGATCGCTGATCAGCCGTGCCAGCTCCGCGCCTTCGCGCTCGCGGCCGGCCTTGAGTTCTTTCAAACCTTCGTTGAACAGTGCCAGTGCCTCGGCGTTCAAGGCTTGCGGGTCGGTCGCATCGCCTACCAGCACGCCAGGCCAGGCCAGGACTTCCAGTGGATTGAGCGCGGCCGGGTTCTTGATCAGGCCGGCGATCGTCTCGGCGGCGGCGACCAATTGGGCGGCGCGCTCGCGGTCCACTTGCAGTGGCTTGTCAGTGTTTTCTTCGGTGAAGCGCAGGGTGCATTCGAGTTTGCCTCGGGATATACCCTGGCGCAGCGCTTCGCGTACGGCGCCCTCGAGGTCGCGAAACGACTCCGGCAGACGCAAGTGCGGCTCCAGGTAGCGACTGTTGACCGAGCGCAGTTCCCAGCTCAGCGTGCCTTGGGCGCCGGCTTTTTCGACACGGGCGAAGGCGGTCATGCTGTGCACCATGGAGGTACCTCGCAATGCAGGTTCATGCGTTACCAAAGGTTTCGCAGACCCGATCTAAATGAATTTAAGCCCAGAGGCAGCAAAGGCGCAGGATTGTAGCGCAGTGGGGCGGATGCGCCCAAACACACGGCGTGACAAAGGGCTGCAGGCCGTCGGTAAAGCGGTGTCCTAAGCTCTGATCAGGGCCTTCAATCGTCGGGCAGATTTTTTAGACGTGCCCAGTCTTCGCCGGCGGCTCTATAATGCTCGGCAGTTTTCCGTCCCCAGTACAGGTATTCCCTATGAAACGTCCAAGTGGTCGCGCTGCCGATCAGCTCCGCTCGATCCGCATTACCCGCAACTACACCAAACACGCCGAGGGTTCTGTGCTGGTCGAGTTCGGTGATACCAAAGTCATCTGCACCGTCAGTGTTGAAAATGGCGTGCCGCGTTTCCTCAAAGGCCAGGGCCAGGGCTGGTTGACCGCCGAATACGGCATGCTGCCGCGCGCCACCGGCGAGCGTAACCAGCGTGAAGCCAGTCGCGGCAAGCAAGGCGGCCGTACCCTGGAAATCCAGCGTCTGATCGGTCGTTCCCTGCGCGCTTCCCTGGACATGTCCAAGCTGGGCGACGTCACCCTGTACGTCGACTGTGACGTGATTCAGGCAGACGGCGGCACCCGCACCGCGTCCATCACCGGCGCCATGGTTGCGCTGGTCGATGCCTTGAAAGTGATCAAGAAGCGTGGCGGCCTGAAAGGCGGCGACCCGCTCAAGCAAATGATCGCTGCCGTTTCGGTTGGCATGTACCAGGGCGAGCCGGTCCTCGACCTCGACTATCTGGAAGACTCGGCTGCCGAGACCGACCTGAACGTGGTGATGACCAGCACCGGCGGCTTCATCGAAGTCCAGGGCACTGCCGAAGGCGCACCGTTCCAGCCGGAAGAGCTGAACGCTATGCTGGAGCTGGCGAAGAAAGGCATGACCGAGATCTTCGAACTGCAAAAGGCCGCACTGGCCGACTGATCGGATGTTCCACGCAAGGAGGACACCATGAGTGACGAGCAGCAGCTGCTTCCCATCCCGAGCAAAGATGTTCGGCAGTGGGCGATGTTTTGTCACCTGTCCGCCTTGCTGGGGATCTGGATTCCATTTGGCACGTTGATCGGCCCGCTGATTCTCTGGCAGATGAAGCGCGAGATGGACCCGTTTGTCGATGCACAGGGCAAGGAGGCGCTGAACTTTCAGATCACCGTCGCCATTGCCTCCGCCATCTGCTTCCTGCTGATGGTGGTGATCATCGGGTTCTTCCTGTTTGGTCTGGTGGCGATTGGCGCGTTGGTGCTGACGATCATCGCAGGCGTGAAAGCCAATGAAGGGGTGCCGTATCGGTATCCGTTCACCTGGCGATTGATCAAATAATAGCCAGCAAAGATTCCCTGTGGGAGCGGGCTTGCCCGCGATAGCGATCTGGCAGGCAGCACATCTGTTGACTTTGACGGCCTCATCGCGGGCAAGCCCGCTCCCACAGAAAGCAAATCATTGCGCACAAAAAAGCCGACAGCGATGTCGGCTTTTTTGTGTCTGCGAAACGACGCTTAGATCGTCAGCGTCCAGTCGTAGTCCACGATCAGCGGCGCGTGCTGCGAGAACCGCGGCTGACGTGGCAGGCGTGCGCTGCGAACAAAACGGCGCAAGCCTGGGGTCAGCAGCTGATAGTCGAAACGCCAGCCGAGATTGAGCATTTCTGCCTGTTCGTTGTCCGGCCACCAGCTGTACTGGTCGCCTTCACGGCTGACTTCGCGCAGGGCATCGACATAACCCATGTTGCCGACAATCTCGTCCATCCAGGCGCGTTCAGGTGCCAGGAAGCCCGGGGATTGCTGGCTGTCGCGCCAGTTCTTGATATCCAGCTTCTGTTGCGCCACGTACAGCGAGCCACAGTAAATGTACTCGCGACGTTTGCGCCGCTGTTTATCCAGATAACGGGCGAAGTCGTCCATTAGCTTGAACTTCTGGTTCAAGTCTTCATCGCCATTCTGCCCCGAAGGGAGCAGCAAGGTCGCGATGCTGACCTTATCGAAATCGGCTTGCAGGTAGCGCCCGTAGCGGTCGGCCGTCTCGAACCCGAGACCGCTGATGACTGCCTTCGGTTGCAACCGCGAATACAAAGCCACGCCACCCTGGGCGGGAACTTCGGCTTCGCAGGCATAAAGGAAGTAGCCATCCAGTTGGAAGGCTGGATCGTCCAGTTCAAAGGCGGAGGCGCGGGTGTCCTGCAGGCAGATGACGTCGGCATTCTGTGCTTGCAGCCAACTGAGCAACCCTCGCTCCACTGCAGCCTGAATACCATTGACGTTCACACTGATGATCCGCATAAATGGCCCCAAAAATCGCGTGCGTGTATGATACACGGCGTCAACCTAATTAGCTAAATCCGTGGTATTTGGGGTTTTTTTCATGCAAGCGTATCAGCGCGATTTCATTCGTTTTGCCATCGATCGCGGCGTTTTGCGCTTCGGTGAGTTCACCCTGAAGTCCGGACGCACCAGTCCTTACTTCTTCAATGCCGGCCTGTTCAACACAGGAAAGGCCCTTGCACAGCTGGGTCGTTTCTACGCGGCGGCCATCGTCGAAAGTGGTATTTCGTTCGATGTTCTGTTTGGCCCGGCGTACAAAGGCATCCCGTTGGCGGCGACCACCGCGGTGGCGTTGGCCGAGCATCATGACCGTGATTTGCCTTGGTGCTTCAACCGCAAAGAGGCCAAGGCCCACGGCGAAGGCGGCAGCCTGGTTGGCGCGCCATTGACCGGCGATGTGCTGATCATCGACGACGTGATTACCGCCGGCACCGCGATCCGTGAAGTGATGCAGATCATCGCTTCCCAGGATGGCGCCAAGGCGGCGGGCGTGCTGATCGCCTTGAACCGTCAAGAGCGTGGCAATGGCGAGCTGTCCGCGATCCAGGAAGTGGAGCGCGACTTTGGCATTCCGGTGATCAGTATTGTGTCGCTGAACCAGGTGCTGGAATTCCTGGCGGATGATCCGCAGCTCAAGCAGCACCTGCCTGCTGTAGAAGCCTACCGAGCACAGTTCGGCGTCTAAAGAAAAGGCCCTGTGAGAACAGGGCCTTTTTTTCATTGGAAAAACGAAACTTCGCTTTACCTGTTTGGATATGGGTCTTTCACCGCGTCGCCCTGACCGGTCAGAACTTTCCATCCGTTTCGCGTGTGCGTTGATTTAAGGCGCTGAGGGCAGGGTGGAATCGAGGTCTTTGCCTGATTCGAATACCGATGCCCGCAGTCCACACATTCAAAGGTGCCTGCTGAAACATCACTGCCGTAAGGAACGTAATCTTTTTGCATGGGTAACTCTCCTGTGGATACAGGGAAGATCCTATGCGGATTGATGCTGGCACGATGTCGGAAGTTTCGCTGAGTCTGGTAGGAGGTTTCCGGCACGCATAAAAAAGACCGCAGTCTTCGCCAGCGCCTACAGAATATTCGTACTTCTGTAGGTGCCGGCGAAGGCTGCGGTCTTTTGTCGTTCTTGAATCAGGGACGCTTGCGATTACTGATCAAAGTACCCACGCCGGTATCGGTGAAGATCTCCAGCAGAATCGCATTTGGCACCCGACCATCGATGATCAGCGAGCTGCCCACGCCGCCCTGTACCGCTTCCAGTGCGCAACGGATCTTCGGCAGCATGCCGCCGTAGATCGTACCGTCGGCGATCAGTTCGTCGACCTGTTGGGTGGTTAGGCCGGTGAGGACCGTGCCCGACTTGTCCATCAGGCCGGCGATGTTGGTCAGCAGCATCAGTTTCTCGGCCTTCAGCGCTTCGGCGACCTTACCGGCTACCAGATCAGCGTTGATGTTGTACGACTCGCCATTGGCGCCGACGCCGATCGGCGCGATTACCGGGATGAAGTCGCCTTTGACCAGCAGGTTCAGCAGGTCGGTGTTGATGCCGACCACTTCGCCCACTTGGCCGATGTCGATGATTTCCGGTTGGGTCATCTCCGGCGTCTGGCGGGTCACGGTGAGTTTTTTCGCACGAATCAGCTCGGCATCTTTACCGGTCAGGCCGATAGCGCTGCCGCCATGACGGTTGATCAGGTTGACGATGTCCTTGTTGACCTGGCCGCCAAGGACCATTTCCACCACGTCCATGGTCTGCGCGTCAGTCACGCGCATGCCATCGATGAAGTGGCTCTCGATCGACAGACGCTTGAGCAGATCGCCGATTTGCGGGCCGCCGCCATGAACCACCACCGGGTTGATGCCCACGGCTTTCATCAGCACGATGTCGCGGGCGAAGCCGGTTTTCAGCTCCTCGCTTTCCATCGCGTTGCCGCCGTATTTGATCACCAGCGTCTTGCCGACATAGCGGCGAATGTAAGGCAGCGCTTCGGACAGGACCTTGGCGGTGTTGGCGGCGGCTTCGCGTTCGAGGGTCATTCAGGGCTCCGGGTGTTTCGTCAAATCAGAACGGTAATTGGAGATCAGGTGCAACACGCTTCAACTGGACTTTGAATACGTCCTTGATGCGCTGCAGTTCAGCCTCGTCATCGGCCTCGAAACGCAGCACCAGCACCGGTGTGGTGTTGGATGCGCGCACCAGGCCCCAGCCTTTGGCGTAGTCGACTCGCACGCCGTCAATGGTGGTCAGGTCGGCGCCTTCGCCCCACGTCGCATCGTGCAATGCATCAATGATGCTGAATTTGCTCTCTTCGGTCACATGGATATTGATTTCCGGCGTAGAAATATCGTTCGGGAAGGTCGCAAACAGCTCTTCCGCGGTGGATTTTTCCTTGCTGAGGATCTCCAGCAGACGCGCGGCGCTGTAAATGCCGTCGTCAAAACCGAACCAGCGCTCCTTGAAGAAGATGTGCCCGCTCATTTCGCCGGCCAACAGGGCGCCGGTTTGCTTCATTTTCTTTTTGATCAACGAGTGACCAGTCTTCCACATAAGCGGACGACCACCGTATTCCTTGATCAGCGGCGTCAGGCGGCGGGTGCATTTGACGTCGAAGATGATTTCCGCGTTGGCGTTGCGCGCCAGTACGTCGCGAGCAAACAGCATTAGCAAGCGGTCCGGGTAGACGATGCTGCCAGTGTTGGTCACAACACCCACGCGGTCGCCGTCGCCATCGAAAGCCAGGCCCAGGTCGGCGTTGGTTTCCTTGACCTTGGCGATCAGGTCGACGAGGTTTTCAGGCTTGCCCGGGTCCGGGTGGTGATTGGGGAAGTTGCCGTCGACGTCGCAGAACAGCGGAATGACTTCGCAGTTCAGCGCTTCGATCAGCTGCGGGGCGATCACGCCGGCCGCGCCGTTGCCGCAGTCGACCACCACTTTGAGGCGGCGAGCGAGTTTGATGTCCTGGACGATTTCAGTGTTGTAGCGATCGAGAATCTCGACCTGGGTGATGCTGCCCTTGCCGCTGCTCAAGTTGTTGGTCTTGAGGCGGTCATGCAGGGCCTGGATCTGTTCGTTGGCCAGGGTATCGCCAGCGATCACGATCTTGAAGCCGTTGTAGTTCGACGGGTTGTGGCTGCCGGTGAGCATCACGCCCGATTTGCCGGCCAACACGTTGGCGGCGTAATACAGCGCAGGCGTTGGCACCAGGCCGACGTCGCTGACATGGCAACCACTTTCCGCCAGGCCCTTGATCAGCTGCTCGACCAGCTCAGGGCCGGACAGGCGTCCGTCGCGGCCGACTGAAACGTTCGGTTCGTCTTGGGCCAGGCTCTGGGCGCCGATGGCGCGACCGAGCCAATAAGCGGTTTCAGCGTTCAAGAACTCCGGGACGGTGCCGCGAATGTCGTAGGCGCGGAAAATGCTGTCCGGAAACTTGGGTGGGACTTGGGCTGGGTTGCTCATCTGTAGGAATGCTCCATCTCGAAAGTGACTGGACAGGCCTGCGAAAAATGCGTCGGCCGGCTCAAACTGAAGGGTATGACGGCGTTTTCCACTGAGAGTTCGTGGTGTGTAAAGGCCATGCCACCTGCATTTACGAGGTAATGACCGATCAATGCCTTGATTTTGGGCGGTAAACCTTCCAGATGAACTTTGTGAGAATGTTGTCCTGGTAGACCGAAGACAAGGTTCAGGCCGGGCAGGGCGCCCAGCCTGAGCACTTGGGATCAATGGCTGCCGGAATGCCCGAAACCGCCCGCGCCACGTTCGGTTTCAACGAACTCTTCGACCATTTCGAAGTGCGCTTGAACCACGGGCACAAGTACCAGTTGGGCCAGGCGCTCGCCCACCACCATGTTGAAATCGGTCTGGCCACGGTTCCAGCACGACACCATCAGGGGGCCCTGGTAGTCGGAGTCGATCAAGCCGACCAGGTTGCCCAGCACGATGCCGTGCTTATGGCCCAGGCCGGAGCGCGGCAGAATCAGCGCCGCCAAACCGGGATCGCCAATGTAAACGGACAGGCCTGTCGGGATCAGCACGGTTTGGCCCGGCTTGATCACGGTGTCTTTTTCCAGCATGGCGCGCAGGTCCAGGCCGGCGGAGCCTGGAGTGGCGTATTGCGGCAACGGAAATTCGGTACCGATGCGAGGGTCGAGGATCTTGGCTTGCAAAGCGTGCATGTAAATTAAACCTGGTTCAGACGTTCGGCGATAAAAGTGATCAGCTGGCGAGCAATCTTGCTCTTGCTGGTCTGGGCGAAGAGTGTGGCGTGAAGCTCACGGTCGATCACGCTGCAGGCGTTTTCTTCACTGTTGAAGCCAATGCTCGGGTTGGCGACGTCGTTGGCGACGATCAAATCGAGGTTCTTGTCTTTCAACTTGCGGGCAGCGTAGTCGAGCAGGTGTTCGGTTTCGGCGGCGAAACCGACACTGAACGGGCGGTCGGGGCGCGTGGCGATGGTGGCCAGGATGTCCGGGTTACGCACCATCTGTAGCAACAAGCCGTCGCCGTTCGTAGGGTCTTTCTTGAGTTTCTGTGGGGCGACGACTTCCGGGCGGTAGTCCGCGACCGCTGCCGAGGCGATGAACAGGTCGCAAGGGATCGCGGCTTCACAGGCAGCGAGCATGTCACGAGCGCTGACCACGTCGATGCGGGTGACGCGGTCCGGGGTCGGCAGGTGCACGGGGCCGGTGATCAATGTCACACGGGCGCCAGCTTCCACAGCGGCTTCGGCCAGGGCAAAACCCATTTTCCCGGAGCTGTGGTTGGTGATGTAGCGCACCGGGTCAATGTTTTCCTGGGTCGGGCCGGCGGTGATCAGCACGTGTTTGCCGGTCAATGCCTGACGCTTGAAGCAGTCCGCCGCGCATTGGGCAAGTTCGACGGCTTCGAGCATGCGGCCCAGGCCTACATCGCCACAGGCCTGGCTACCAGAGGCCGGGCCGAAAGCCTTGATGTCGCGGCTCTCGAGGGTTTTCAGGTTGGCCTGGGTCGCCGGGTCGCGCCACATGGCCTGGTTCATCGCCGGGGCAATGGCGACCACGGCGTCGGTGGCCAGCACCAGCGTGGTCAGCAGGTCGTCGGCGATGCCTTGGGCCAGGCGGGCAATCAGGTCCGCGGTGGCAGGGGCGATCAGCACCATGTCGGCCCATTTGGCCAGCTCGATGTGGCCCATTGCGGCTTCAGCTGCCGGGTCCAGCAGGTCGAGGTGAACCGGGTGGCCGGACAGCGCCTGCATGGTCAACGGAGTGATGAACTCGCTGCCGCCACGGGTCATGACCACGCGCACTTCAGCGCCCTGGTCGATCAGGCGGCGAACCAGGTCGGCGCTCTTGTAGGCAGCGATGCCGCCGCCGACGCCCAGAACGATGCGTTTCCGATACAGCCGCTGCATAGGTCTGCCTTTCATTTCGATGGTGGCTGCATGGCGATACCCCCTCCCCAGGGATGAAATCGCCCGCAAAAAAGATGGGCTACGATATCACAGCGACCGCTATGGAACAGCGGCGCCCACATTCCAGGGAGGTGCTATGAGTATTCGTGATTGGCCGGCGGCCGAGCGGCCGCGGGAGAGGTTGCTTGAGTTGGGCTCCGGGAGCCTTTCGGACGCCGAGCTGCTGGCGATTTTTTTACGAACCGGCGTATCGGGTAAAAGCGCGGTGGATCTGGCGCGACATCTGTTGAATCAGTTTGGCAGCCTGCGCTCATTACTTGAGGCCGATCAAGCTGCATTCAGCAGTCAGTTGGGACTGGGGCCTGCGAAATTTGCGCAGTTGCAAGCGGCCCAGGAAATGGGCCGGCGGCATCTGGCCGAGCGCGCACGGCAAAAATCGGCGCTGGAAAACCCACAGGCCGTTCGTGATTACCTGAAATCAATGCTGCGCCACGAGCCCCACGAGGTGTTTGGCTGTCTGTTTCTGGATTCCAGGCATCAAGTCCTGACCTTTGAAGTGTTGTTTCGCGGCTCCATCGACAACACCAGCGTGTATCCCAGGCAAGTGGTCAAGCGCGCCCTGGCCCACAACGCCGCCGCGCTGATCCTCTGCCACAACCATCCGTCAGGTAATACCAACCCCAGTCAAGCCGACCGAACACTGACCAAGCGCCTGCAAGAGGCGTTGGAGTTGATTGATGTGCGGGTGCTTGACCATTTCATCATCGGGGACGGGGAGCCGCTGTCGATGGCTGAGTACGGGTGGATGTGACTGGGTGCCGGAATTAATTGAGTCCATGTGGGAGCGAGCTTGCTCGCGATAGCGTCCCTTCAGTCACTGAATAGGATGACTGACACGATGCCATCGCGAGCAAGCTCGCTCCCACAGGGATTGGTGGTGGCGCGGATTACTTGAGGTTGACCTTGGAGTAGTCCTGGCGACCAAACGGGCTCACCGCATAACCCTCGACATCCTTGCGCGTTAGCGCGAAGGCTGTCGGGTGAGCCAGCGGCAGCCACAGCGCCTGCTGTTGGATCTGCGCCTGCGCCTGTTCGTAGAGTTTGGTGCGCACACCTTGCTCGCCGGTGGTCTTGCCAGCGCTGATCAGCTTGTCCAGGTCCTGGTTGCAGTAGCGCGCGAAATTGGTGCCTGACTTGACCGCGGCGCAGGAAAACTGCGGCGTCAGGAAGTTGTCCGGGTCGCCGTTATCGCCGGCCCAGCCCATGAACAGCAAGTCGTGCTCGCCGGCCTTGGCGCGGCGAATCAGCTCGCCCCACTCGATCACGCGGATCTCCGCCTGAATGCCGATTTCCGCGAGGTCGGACTGCAGCAATTGGGCGCCCAGGCTCGGGTTCGGATTCAGCAAGCTGCCCGACGGGCGGGTCCAGATGGTGGTCTGGAAGCCGTCCTTGAGTCCGGCCTTGGCCATCAATGCCTTGGCTTTCTCGACGTCATGGGGATAGCCCGGCAAACCTTTGGCGTAGCTCCAGGTGTTGGGCGGGTACGGGCCGTTGGCGGGCTCGGCGGTGTCTTCGAAAACGGCTTTGACGTAGTTGGCCTTGTCGAACGCGAGGTTGATGGCCTGGCGCACTTCAGGTTTATCGAGCGGCGGATGTTGGCTGTTGATGCCGACGAACGCGGTCATGAAGGCCTCGGTCTTTTCGACTTTCAACGTCGGCTCTTTCAGCGCGGCCTGTACGTCAAGAGGCTTGGGTGACAAGGCGATCTGGCATTCGTTGCGGCGCAGCTTCTGCAGCCGCACGTTGGCATCCGGGGTAATGGCGAAGATCAGCGGGTCCACCGAAGGCTTGCCGCGGAAGTAGTCCGGGTTGGCCTTGTAGCGAATCGAAGCGTCTTTCTGGAACCGCGTGAACACGAATGGACCGCTGCCGATCGGCTGGCTGTTAAATTTCTCCGGGGTGCCGGCCTTGAGCAGCTTGTCAGCGTATTCAGCTGAATAGATCGAAGCAAAGCCCATGCTCAGGGTTGCGAGGAAGGTCGAGTCCGGGTGGTCGAGGGTGAAGCGTATGGTCAGCGGGTCCAGAGCATCGATCTTCTTGATCAACGCTGGCAACTGCATCGACTGGGCGTGCGGGAAGCCACTTTGAGCCACCTGGTGCCAAGGATGTGCCGGGTCGAGCATGCGGTCGAAACTGAACTTCACGTCTTCGGCGGTCAGCTCACGCGTCGGGCTGAAATATTCAGTGCGGTGGAATTTCACTTGCGGGTGCAGTTTGAATACGTAGGTCAGGCCGTCGGGCGTGACTTCCCAGCTGTCTGCGAGGCTGGCGACCACTTTGCCGCTGGCGGTATCGAAGTCCACCAGGCGATTCATCAGCACATCGGCCGAGGCATTGGTGGTGGTCAGCGAGTTGTATTGCACCACGTCAAACCCTTCAGGGCTGGCCTCGGTGCAGACGGTCAGGGCGGCGGCATGGGCCAGCGGGCTCAATAGAAGCGGGGCAAGCAGCAGCGGTAGGGCAGCGAGGCGCATGGTCGGATTCCTTTACAGATCGAAGGCCCATCTGCAAGTGCAGTCTGGAAAAGGCTTACCCTAGAGGGCTCTTTTGCAAATGACTATCCCCTTTTTCATTTTAAGGGGAGTATGTGCGATTGTTTTCGGTGCGTGCGGACCGAGGAAACCCTGGATTGGCCTGTTGGCCGATTCTCTGCGACGAGCGGTCTTTGTCGACGATAGCCTTTATCCAAGGCGCTTGAAGCCAGAAAAACCGGGTTTTTATAAAGTCCGTGCACACGGAAAGTTGTTGCTCTCTAGTCTTTCTGGTATAAAGCAGCGCTCTTTTCTAGGGGCCCGGTTCCTTCACTTGTAGGTGTAGCCGGTAAGACCTCTAAAGAAACGCGGCGCCTGGCGCCAAATGACTGAGAGATTAAGCGGCCAACCCATGCCGGGTTGGGCATGTGGTTTTAGAGGGCTGAGGCATGTCGAGAGTATGTCAAGTTACCGGTAAGGGTCCGGTGACTGGGAATAACATTTCCCACGCAAACAACAAAACCCGTCGTCGTTTCCTGCCGAACCTGCAGCATCACCGCTTCTGGGTTGAAGAAGAGAAACGTTTCGTGCGTCTGCGCGTATCTGCCAAAGGCATGCGTATCATCGACAAGCGCGGCATCACTGTCGTGCTGGCCGAAATCCGCGCCGCTGGCAAGATCTAAGGGAGCTAATCATGCGTGAATTGATTCGTTTGATTTCGAGCGCCGGTACTGGTCACTTCTACACTACCGACAAGAACAAGCGCACTACTCCGGACAAAATCGAGATCAAGAAATTTGATCCGGTTGTTCGTAAGCACGTGATCTACAAAGAAGGCAAAATCAAGTAATTGATTTTTCCCTCTTACGAAAAAGGCCCGTATCGCGAGATACGGGCCTTTTTTGTTGCCTGCGGGTTATGTGTTGCCTGTCAGGGCCTCTTCGCGAGCAAGCCCGCTCCCACATTGGATTTGTGAACGACGCAGATCAAGTGTGGGAGCGGGCTTGCTCGCGAAGGGGCGAGCCCAAACAGCAAAAATCTTCAGGCCTTCTGTTCAAACGCCACATAGATCTTGCGGCACGTTTCCAGCACTTCCCAGGTGCCCCGGAACCCGGCCGGAATCACGAAGCGATCACCCGCGCGCACGGTTTTGCTGTTGCCGTCATTGTCGCGCAGCACTGAGACGCCCTGAACGATCTCGCAGTATTCGTGCTCGGTGAAATTCACCAGCCACTGGCCAACAGCGCCTTCCCAAACGCCTGCGTTCAACTGGCCGCAAGGGCTGTTGTAGTGGTTGTAAACCACTTGTTCCGGGTCGCCTTTGAGGATTTTTGCCTGGTCCGGTTTATAGCGTTCGGGCTCGGTTTTGGCTTGGCTGAAGTCGACGACATCCTGGATATTCATTGTTCTAATCCCCCGTGATTGCGGCGCTGTGGCTGGAAAGCCCAAAGTCTATGTTTATTAAAATGAACATCGCAAGGCCGTTTGCCGGCCTTATGTCAAATATATTGAAACATGAGGGGTGGCTGGTTTAGGGTGGCAGTTGCCTTGGGCCGAAAATGCAGGCTGGCCGGGCAGAATTCCTGAGGACGCCCGCGAAGAACGCGGGGCGCTCGTATTCAACAAGAGGAGGACACTCGAATGACCACCCTGACTCGTGCCGATTGGGAACAACGGGCTCGCGATCTGAAGATCGAAGGCCGCGCCTACATCAATGGCGAATACACCGATGCCGTCTCCAGCGAGACCTTCGAGTGCATCAGCCCGGTCGATGGCCGTCTGCTGGGCAAGATTGCCAGCTGTGACGCCGCCGACGCCCAGCGCGCTGTTGAAAACGCCCGCGCCACCTTCAATTCCGGCGTCTGGTCGCGCCTGGCGCCGACCAAACGCAAAGCCACCATGATCCGTTTCGCCGGCCTGCTGAAACAGCACGCCGAAGAGCTGGCCCTGCTTGAAACCCTGGACATGGGTAAGCCGATCAGCGACTCCCTGTACATCGACGTTCCCGGCGCGGCGCAAGCCCTGAGCTGGAGCGGTGAAGCCATCGACAAGATTTACGACGAAGTTGCCGCCACCCCGCACGATCAGTTGGGTCTGGTGACTCGCGAACCGGTCGGCGTGGTTGGCGCCATCGTGCCGTGGAACTTCCCGCTGATGATGGCTTGCTGGAAACTCGGCCCGGCGCTGTCCACCGGCAACTCGGTAATCCTCAAGCCGTCCGAAAAATCGCCGCTGACGGCTATTCGCATCGCGGCCCTGGCCGTTGAAGCCGGCATCCCGAAAGGCGTGCTGAACGTGC
The DNA here is from genome assembly GCF_949767865.1 of Pseudomonas sp. IT-P294. NCBI lineage: Bacteria > Pseudomonadati > Pseudomonadota > Gammaproteobacteria > Pseudomonadales > Pseudomonadaceae > Pseudomonas > Pseudomonas sp. IT-P294. Next base: position 311,404 of record NZ_CATKQW010000022.1, read on the forward strand.
TGCCAGGTTACGGTCACACCGTCGGCAAGGCCCTGGCCCTGCACAACGATGTCGACACCCTGGTGTTCACCGGTTCGACCAAGATCGCCAAGCAACTGCTGATCTACTCGGGCGAATCGAACATGAAGCGCGTCTGGCTTGAAGCCGGCGGCAAGAGCCCGAACATCGTGTTCGCCGATGCCCCGGACCTGCAAGCCGCAGCCGAAGCCGCTGCAGGCGCCATTGCCTTCAACCAGGGCGAAGTCTGCACCGCCGGTTCGCGCCTGCTGGTCGAGCGTTCGATCAAGGACACTTTCCTGCCGCTGGTGATCGAAGCGCTGAAAACCTGGAAGCCGGGTAATCCGCTGGATCCTGCGACCAACGTCGGCGCTCTGGTCGATACCCAGCAGATGAACACCGTGCTGTCCTACATCGAGTCTGGCCATGCCGACGGTGCCAAACTGGTGGCGGGCGGCAAGCGCACGCTTCAGGAAACCGGTGGCACTTACGTTGAGCCGACGATTTTCGACGGTGTGAACAACGCGATGAAAATCGCCCAGGAAGAGATTTTTGGTCCGGTACTGTCGGTGATCGCATTCGACACAGCCGAAGAAGCCATCGCGATTGCCAACGACACGCCGTATGGCCTGGCTGCAGCGGTGTGGACCAAGGACATCTCCAAGGCCCACCTGACTGCCCGTGCGCTGCGTGCCGGTAGCGTTTGGGTCAACCAGTACGACGGTGGCGACATGACTGCACCGTTCGGTGGCTTCAAACAGTCGGGCAACGGCCGTGACAAGTCGCTGCATGCGTTCGACAAGTACACCGAGCTGAAGGCGACCTGGATCAAGTTGTAATCTGTAGCGGGCCCCGAGACCGGGGCCCGGCTCAACGAAGATCCCCTGTGGGAGCGAGCTTGCTCGCGATAGCGGTCTGACAGTCGACGTCATTGTTGAATGTGAAACCGTTATCGCGAGCAAGCTCGCTCCCACAGTGTTTTGTGTTGTACATAAAAATATCCACAGGAGCGTGGAACATGCGTTGGGCGACTTATTTCGCCGTGTTGGCGTCTGTCTTGAGTGTCGGCCTGGCCCTGGGCGTCAGCATGCCGCTGGTGTCGTTTCGCCTGGAAAGCTGGGGTTACGGGTCATTTGCCATTGGTGTGATGGCGGCGATGCCGGCCATTGGCGTGTTGCTGGGCGCGAAAATTTCCAGCCATCTGGCGGCGCGTCTGGGCACGGCCAATCTGATGCGCATGTGCCTGTGGGGCGGGGCGTTGTCCATTGGTTTACTGGCGCTGTTGCCAAGCTATCCGATCTGGTTGCTGTTGCGGTTGATGATCGGGGTGATCCTGACGCTGGTCTTTATCCTCGGTGAGAGCTGGATCAATCAACTGGTGGTCGAGCAATGGCGCGGGCGACTGGTGGCGTTGTACGGCAGCAGTTATGCGTTGAGCCAGTTGGCCGGGCCACTGCTGCTTGGTGTGTTGGGCACGGACCACGATTACGGATTCTGGGTCGGCGTCGGCTTGCTCACGGCCGCGCCGCTCCTGTTGCTGGGTCGCAGCGGCGCGCCCACCAGCGAAGCCTGCAGCGTGACCTTCAGCGACTTGCTGGGCTTTTGCCGTGGCTTGCCGGCGATTGCCTGGGCGGTGTCGTTGTTCGCGGCGTTTGAAGCCATGATCCTGACTTTGTTGCCGGTTTATTGCCTGCGCCAGGGTTTCACCACGGACATCGCGTTGGCGATGGTCAGCACCGTGGTGATCGGCGATGCCTTGTTGCAACTGCCGATTGGCGCGCTGGCGGATCGCTTGTCCCGTCGCACGCTGTTCACCGGGTGCGCAGTCGTGTTGCTGGTATCGAGCCTGGCGATTCCGTTGCTCATCGATACGTTGCTGATCTGGCCGCTGTGGGTGTTGTTCGGTGCCAGTGCCGGCGGGCTGTTCACCTTGTCACTGATCCTGATCGGCGAGCGCTATCGCGACGATGCGCTGGTGCGGGCCAATGCGCATATCGCGCAGTTGTGGGGGATTGGCTGCCTGGTCGGACCGCTGGCGGCCGGGGCTGGCAGCCAATGGATCAGCGGGCATGCGTTGCCGTTGCTGATGGCGGCGGGTGCCTTGGGCCTGGTGATTCTATTGTCGCGACAAGGCGCGTTTGGCGCGGTGACTGAACTGGCTTGAAGCTGAACGTCCAGTCAGCCAATCGTCCCTGTCAAAGCATCCGCTCCAGGCCTACGGTCGTGCTCATCCATGCCCCGAACCGCCGCCACCAGCTTCCCGGCTCGGTGGTCAGGGTGTGCAGCTTGCCGTTGTCTTCGGTGACCCAGACCACCTTGCCGTTTTCCAGTTTCGCCTGATAACTCAGGGGGGGTGCCATGCCTTGCATCGCCAGTTCGCGAACACGGGCTGCCAGCTCGGGGCTGTCCACCAGCACCCCGACTTCGGTGTTCCACAGTACCGAGCGCGGGTCGAAATTGAACGAGCCGACAAAGGATTTCTGCTGGTCGAAAATCATTGCCTTGCTGTGCAGGCTGGAATCGGAGCCACGGTAGGCCTTGCTGTGAAACACATGCGGACCGCTGCCTCCACCCGCACCCGGCTGGCGCCGCAGTTCGAACAACTGCACGCCGTGTTCCAGCAACGCCTTGCGATACGGCGCATAACCGCCATGCACGGCCGGCACGTCAGTGGCTTCCAGCGAGTTGGTCAGCAACTTCACCGACACCCCGGCGTCGGCGCGGCCTGTCAGGTACACCAGCCCCGGCTGTCCGGGGACGAAGTACGCCGAGATCATGATCAGCTCTTTACTGACACCTTTGAGCTCGGGCGCCAACTGCGTGGTCAGCAGCAAATGCGGATCGGGTTCGTCCTTGGCCAATACCTTGCTCGGCGCGTCCCATAGCGCCTGGTTCCATGCCCAGATCAGTTCCCGGCGCCAAATGTCCAGGCGCGGATGGGTGGTGAACCTCATGAGTTGCTTATAGAGCGCGTGATTCTGTTTGCGGGTTTCTTGCAGTGACTCTTCCAGCCGCGTGCGGGTGTTCTCCAGGTCCTTGGCGGTCGGTTTGCTGGAGAGAAATTCGTCGATCGGCTTGCTCAGCGCGCTGTTCCAGTATTGGTCGAAGCTGTGTCCGAGCTGTTCGGCGACCGGCCCGACGCTGAGCATGTCGATGTCGGTGAAATTCAGATTCGGTTCAGCGTCGAAATACTCGTCCCCCAGATTGCGTCCGCCCACAATGGCCACGCTGTTGTCTGCCAGCCACAGCTTGTTGTGCATGCGTCGGTGTTGCTGCGAGAGGTTGAGTATTCGTCCGGCGGTGCGTGTCACGCCGGTGCTGCGGCCAAGGTGCAGCGGATTGAACAGACGTATCTGGATGTACGGGTGCGCTGCCAGCGTGGCGATGACCTGGTCAAGGCCATCGCTGGTGGTGTCATCGAGCAGGATCCGTACTCGTACGCCACGGTCGGCAGCCTTCAGCAACTCCTCAACCAGCATCCGCGTGCTGATGCCGTCATGAACGATGTAGTACTGCAAATCGAGGCTGCTTTGAGCATTGCGGATCAACTCGGCACGGGCCGTGAAGGCTTCGGTGCTGTTGGACAGCAGGCGAAAGCCGGACTGCCCTTGGTGAGGCGCGGCCTGGGCCTGGATCGAGCGGCCGAACGCCGAGTCGCTGGCAGGCAACGCCTGGCTCGGTTCGCGAGGAACGTCGAGGGTTGCGCAGCCACCAAGAAACGAGGTGAGTAACAGAAGAGCGGGCAGTAGCTGTCTGAATCTCACGTGAGATCGTTCCGAGTGGCGGCAGTTATCGGCATATGGACGCTGGATTCTTGAGAAAGGTCAGTCTGGCGTTCAGTCGTTTTGCGCCAGTAGCTGGATGGCGGCTGCGCCGACCTTGCGCACCGCGTCTTCGATCTGCGGTGTGGGCTTGGCAGCGTAGTTCATGCGCAGGCAATTACGGTATTTGCCCGAGGCGGAAAAGATACTGCCGACTGCAATCTGTACGCCTTGATCGTGCAGGGCACGATTCAGTTTCAGGGTGTCGAAGCTTTCCGGCAGTTCAACCCACAGCATGAAGCTGCCTTGCGGACGGCTGGCGCGGGTGCCAGCGGGGAAGTAGCGGGTAACCCAGTCGATCATCAGGTCGCGATTACGCTGGTATTGGGTGCGCATCCGCCGCAAATGCGGTTCGAAATGCCCGGCCTTGAGAAATTCGGCAATGGCAATCTGCGGCTGCGGCGCGGTCGAACCGGTGCTGATGTATTTCATGTGCAGCACCCGCTCCAGATACCGGCCGGGAGCAACCCAGCCAATGCGCAAGCCAGGCGCCAGTGTCTTGGAAAAAGAGCTGCAAAGCAGGACGCGACCGTCTTCGTCGAAGGATTTGATCGTGCGCGGGCGCGGATAGCTGTAGGAGAGTTCGCCATACACATCGTCTTCGATGATCGCCACGTCGAAACGCTGTGCGAGCGTCAACAACGCGCGTTTTCGCGACTCCGGCATGATGTAGCCCAGAGGGTTGTTGCAGTTTGGGGTCAACTGTATGGCCTTGATCGGCCATTGTTCCAGGGCCAGTTCGAGCGCATCGAGGCTGATTCCGGTGATCGGGTCGGTCGGGATTTCCAGGGCCTTCATGCCCAGGCCCTTGAGCGTCTGCATGGCGCCGTGAAAGCTCGGCGAGTCCACGGCCACGATATCGCCGGGCTCACAAATGGAGCGAATGCTGGTGGACAGCGCTTCGTGGCAACCCGTGGTAATCACCAGATCGCTGGCAGTCAATTGGCAGCCGGAATCGAGCATCAGGCGGGCGATCTGTTCGCGCAGTTCGAGGGTGCCGTAGATGTTGTCGTAATACAGACCGGGCATGTCCTGGCGTCGACTGATTCGCGCAAGGTTGCGCAGCAGCGGTTTCATGGTCGGCGTGGTGATGTCCGGCATGCCGCGGCCCAGTTGCACAACATCCTTGCGCGGCACGGCGCGGATCAACTCCAGCACTTGATCCCATTGCGAAATATCCACCGGGCGCTGGGCCGGGCGGCCAATCGCCGGCAACTCCGGCAGTTCGCGACCCACCGGCACGAAATAGCCGGACTTTGGTTTGGGCGTCGCCAGCCCGCTGTCTTCCAGCATGCGGTACGCCTGCTGGACCGTGCTCAGGCTGACGCCATGTTCAACACTCAATGCCCGCACCGAGGGCAGCCGGTCACCGGGGCGATAGAAGCCCTGTTCGATACGTGTGCCGAGCAATTCGGCGAGGTTGACGTAAAGGGTCATGGCGCAGTCTCGGTTTGGGTGATTCGGTTAACCAGTACAGATGGGGCAAAAATACAGGATTCAGTGGCAGAAGCACCTAATCTGTATGGAATTAATACAGTTACGTTGAATCTGTAATGCTTTTTGCCGTCCGCGCATCATGAAAGCTCTGGCTACCCAAGTAAACAGGAGCAATCAAAATGAACGGCTTGAGCGATGTGCGGCTGACGTTACACAGTCAGGAACTGGCGGCAGGGCAATGCAACGGTGCTCGCGAGGCGGTCATGCGCAACGCACCGTCCGGCCTGAGTCGCTGGGGTCTGTTCTGGCACCGCCTGCACACGCGCAAGGCGTTGCTTGAGCTGACGCCGGAGCAACTCAGGGATGTGGGATTGAGTCGCGAGCAGGCGCGGGAGGAGGGGCTCAAGCCTTTCTGGCGGATCTGAGTTTTGTGGCGCTCTTAAGGGCCTCTTCGCGGGCAAGCCCGCTCCCACAGTGGTTTTTGGTATCCGCAAATTTTGTGTTCACCACCCAACCCTGTGGGAGTGGGCTTGCCCGCGATGGCGTCCGCAAGGGCGCAACAAAACTCTCAGACCAACTCTTTAAGCCGATGCCACAACATCCCCAACGCCAACAACGGCGAGCGCAAATGCTTGCCGCCGGGGAAGGTGACATGGGGAACCAGGGCGAACAGATCAAACCCTCCACTCTGCTGCCCACTGATCGCTTCAGCCAACAACTTGCCCGCCAAGTGCGTGGCATTTACTCCATGGCCGGAATACGCCTGGGCGTAATACACATTCGGCTGATCCTTGAGCCGACCGATCTGCGGCAATCGATTCGCACCAATGCCGATCATCCCGCCCCATTGATAATCGATCTTTACCTCGGCCAGTTGCGGGAAAACTTCCAGCATTTTCGGGCGCATGTAGGCGCCGATGTCCTTCGGATCGCGGCCCGAATAGTGGCAAGCGCCGCCGAACAGCAAGCGCCGATCCGCCGAGAGCCGGTAGTAATCCAGCGCCACCCGCTGATCGCAGACCGCCATGTTTTGCGGCAGCAGCGAGTGGGCCAATTCCTCACTCAACGGCTCGGTGGCGATGATGTAGCTGCCGGCGGGCAGCACTTTGCCGCTGAGTTCGGGATTGAGTTCATTGAGGTAAGCGTTGCAGCCCAACACCAGTGTTTTGGCACGCACCGAGCCTTGGGCGGTATGGACCTTGACCTCGGGGCCGTACTCGATGCGGGTCACGGCGGATTGTTCGAACAGTTTCACCCCCAACTGCTGCGCGGCCGCCGCTTCGCCCAGTGCCAGGTTCAGGGGGTGCAAATGGCCGGAGCCCATGTCGATCAAGCCACCGACGTAGCGGTCGGAACCCACCACCGAGTGCATTTCATTGGCTTGCAGCAGACGGGTCTCGTAGCGGTAACCGAGGCTGCGCAGTTCTTCGGCGTCTTCGGCAAAACCTTCGAGATCGCGAGGCTTGTTCGCCAGATCGCAATAGCCCCAGGTCAGGTCGCAGGGAATCTGAAAGCGCTCGACCCGTTGCCGGACGATGTCCACCGCTTCCAGGCCCATGAGTTTCAACTGACGCACGCCGTCCGCACCGATGACATTGGCGAACTGATCAAGGCCGTGACCGACGCCGCGAATCAACTGGCCGCCATTGCGTCCGCTGGCGCCCCAGCCGATCTTGTGCGCTTCCAGCAGCACCACGCTGAAGCCGCGTTCGGCCAGCTCCAGTGCCGTGTTCAGCCCTGAAAATCCGCCGCCGACCACGCACACATCCGCCACCAGCTCTCCTTGCAACACCGGATGATCGGGTTGCGGCAGGCTGCTGGCCGCGTAATAGGAGGCAGCGTGCCGGTGGTTTGGTGCAGGTTGCTGGGCACGGGCAGTCATGTGCGTCGTCCTGATTTTTGTGTCTAGAAAATTTGACGGAGCATAAGCCGGGCACTCCAACACGGGCAACATTGGTCGGTTGCCGCTGTCTGGATCGGGGCTTTTGCGTCAGAATCCCGGTCTATCCCGCCATTGGTTAGCGCTTCGATGAGTTGCAACAGTCAGAAAATCCGCACGTTGCGCCAACAGATTCCCTCGTTCGAGTGCGTCCCCGGCTGTCATGACTGCTGTGGCCCGGTCACCACGTCACCGGAAGAAATGTCGCGCCTGCCGCGCAAGACCCGGGCCGAGCAGGATGCGGCGATGGATGAACTCAACTGCGTACACCTGGGGCCCGACGGCTGCACGGTGTATGACGAACGGCCGCTGATTTGCCGGCTGTTCGGCACGACCAAGACGTTGCCTTGCCCCAATGGGCGCGGGCCGGTGGAGCTGATTCATCCGCGGGTGGAGAAGCAGATTCATGAGTACATGGCGTCCACCCGCCAAGTCCTGGTTTGATCGTTCCCACGCTCTGCGTGGGAATGCAGCCCGGGACGCTCTGCGTCCCAACGAGCCGAACGCGGAGCGTCCGTTGAGGCGTTCCTGCGCGGAGCGTAGGAACGATCAGTGTCGGCTCAATCCGGAATCGGCAGGCTCAGGCTCTCTTTCACCTCTTCCATCACGATATAGCTCTTGGATTCGCGCACATGCGGCAGCTTGAGCAGAATGTCGCCCAGCAGCTTGCGGTACGAGGCCATCTCGGAAATCCGCGCCTTCACCAGGTAGTCGAAATCCCCTGACACCAGGTGACACTCCAGCACATGGGGCAGTTTGAGCACCGCGCGTCGGAACTCCTCGAAAGTATCGCCCGATTTGTAATCCAGACTGATTTCCACGAACACCAGAAGACTGCCCTTGAGGTGCTGCGGATTGAGCCGGGCGTTGTAGCCCATGATGATCCCTTCACGCTCCAGGCGCCGCACCCGCTCGGTACACGGCGTGGTCGAGAGCCCGACCTTTTCCCCAAGCTCGGTGAAGGAGATGCGGCCGTCCGCTTGCAGGATCCGCAGGATGTTGCGGTCGATCTTGTCCAGCTCACGTTTGGTTTGAGTGTTGGTACGCATAGGGGATGCGCCTCCGTCAAAAGGGTTTTTGCCGAGAATTCTCGCCAAATATAGGCAGTTATATAGTGAAAAGCACTGCCTAATCTTTTTTACACTGCGCACATCAATGCTCTACAACTACGAACGTCAGCGGCAAGCCGCGATGAGGGATATGAAAATGCGCGTTATGGTCTTGGGTAGCGGCGTCATCGGTACCACCAGTGCTTATTATCTGGCGCGTGCCGGATTCGAAGTGGTGGTGGTGGACCGTCAGCCAGCCGCTGCCATGGAGACCAGTTTCGCCAACGCCGGGCAGGTCTCGCCGGGTTATGCCTCGCCGTGGGCCGCGCCGGGTGTGCCGCTCAAGGCCATCAAGTGGCTGCTGCAGCGCCACGCACCGCTGGCGATCAAGGCGACTGCCGATATCGACCAATACTTGTGGATGGCGCAGATGCTGCGCAACTGCACCGCCAACCGTTATGCGGTGAACAAGGAGCGCATGGTCCGTCTGTCCGAGTACAGCCGTGACTGCCTCGACGAATTGCGCGCTGAAACCGGCATTGCCTACGAAGGCCGCAGCCTTGGGACGACCCAGCTGTTCCGCACTCAGGCCCAGCTCGATGGCGCGGCGAAAGACATCTCCGTGCTGAAAGAGTCTGGCGTACCGTTCGAACTGCTCGACCGCGCCGGCATTGCCCGCGTTGAGCCGGCGCTGGCCGGCGTCACCGACATCCTCGCCGGTGCCTTGCGTCTGCCGAACGATCAGACGGGCGACTGCCAGATGTTCACTACTCGCCTGGCCGAAATGGCCGTCAAGATGGGCGTGGAATTCCGTTTCGGCCAGGATATCCAGAAGCTCGATTTCGCCGGTGACCGCATCAACGGCGTGTGGATCGACGGTAAGCTGGAAACCGCTGACCGCTACGTGCTGGCCCTCGGCAGCTACTCGCCGCAACTGCTCAAGCCACTGGGGATCAAGGCGCCGGTGTACCCGCTCAAGGGTTACTCGCTGACCGTGCCGATCACCAACCCGGCGATGGCCCCGACGTCGACCATTCTCGACGAGACCTACAAGGTCGCGATCACCCGTTTCGACAACCGCATCCGCGTCGGCGGCATGGCTGAAATCGCCGGTTTTGACCTGTCGCTGAACCCGCGTCGGCGCGAAACCCTGGAGATGATCGTCAACGACCTCTATCCTCAGGGCGGCGATCTGGCCGAGGCCAGTTTCTGGACCGGTCTGCGCCCGACCACTCCTGATGGCACGCCAATTGTTGGCGCCACACCGTTCAAGAATCTGTTCCTGAACACCGGTCACGGCACACTCGGCTGGACCATGGCTTGTGGCTCCGGTCGCTTGCTGGCTGACCTGATGGCGAAGAAAACGCCGCAGATCAGCGCCGAAGGTCTCGATATTTCCCGTTACGGTAAAAAAACCCAGGAGTCCGCAAAACATGTCAATCCAGCGCCAGCTCACCAATGAGCGCATGAGCCAGATCGTCAGCCATAACGGCACCGTGTATCTGGCAGGGCAAGTCGGCGACGATATGAACGCCGGGATTGAACAGCAGACCCGTGAAAGCCTTGCCAACATCGAGCGTTTGCTGGATCTGGCGGGGACCGACAAGCACCATTTGCTGTCGGTGACGATTTACTTGAAAGACATTGATGCGCACTTCGAAGGCATGAATGCGGTATGGGACAAGTGGCTGCCAAAAGGCGTCGCCCCGGCCCGCGCGACTGTTGAGTCGAAGCTGTGTGAACCGGAAATTCTGGTTGAGCTGTCGGTTGTCGCCGCTCTGCCATAAGCCTGTCAGAAAGATCCCTCTTCCGGTGCTGTCGGCGGTTCACGCCGCCCGCCAGCGCCGGTTTTTATTCCAATGACCGCCTAGAAGCCTGCCGCCATGCGTCCAGCCCGTGCCCTGATCGACCTTCAAGCCCTGCGTCACAACTACCAGATCGCCCGTGAAATCACTGGGGCCAAGGCCCTCGCGGTCATCAAGGCCGATGCCTACGGCCATGGCGCGGTGCGTTGCGCCCAGGCGCTGGAAGCCGAGGCGGACGGATTCGCCGTGGCGTGTATCGAAGAGGCGTTGGAGCTGCGTGCCGCCGGTATTCGTGCGCCGGTATTGTTGCTCGAAGGTTTTTTCGAAGCCGATGAGCTGTCGCTGATCGTCGAGCATGATTTCTGGTGCGTGGTGCATTCGTTGTGGCAGCTCGAAGCCATCGAGAAAGCCACGTTGAGCAAGCCGATCACGGTCTGGCTCAAGCTCGATTCGGGCATGCACCGCGTGGGGCTGCATCCCAAGGATTATCAGGCGGCCTATCAACGGCTGCTGGCCAGCGGCAAGGTGGCGAAGATTGTGCTGATGAGCCACTTCGCCCGGGCCGATGAGCTGCACGATCAGGCTAGCGCCGAGCAAGTCGCGGTGTTTGAAGCCGCGCGTAAAGGTTTGTCGGCCGAGATCAGTCTGCGCAACTCGCCAGCAGTGCTGGGTTGGCCGCAGATTCCGAGCGATTGGGTTCGTCCCGGCATCATGCTCTACGGCGCGACGCCGTTTGAGGAAGCCAACGCCGTAGCATCGCGCCTGCAACCGGTGATGACGCTGGAATCGAAAGTGATCTGCGTGCGGGAACTGCCGGCTGGTGAGCCGATTGGTTACGGTGCCAAATTCATTACGCCCAAGCCGATGCGTGTCGGCGTGGTGGCCATGGGTTACGCCGATGGTTACCCGCGCCAGGCGCCGACCGGTACGCCGGTGTTGGTCGCCGGACAACGCAGTCAGTTGATCGGCCGGGTGTCGATGGACATGCTCTGCATCGACCTGACCGATGTGCCGCAGGCCGGTCTGGGTTCCACTGTCGAGTTGTGGGGTAAAAACATCCTCGCCAGTGATGTCGCGGCGGCTGCCGGGACGATTCCTTACCAAATCTTCTGCAACCTGCGTCGGGTGCCAATGCTCTATTGCGAGGGTTAAGGCCAAACGCTACGCACCGGAAGTCGCCTCGCTGAACAGGATTCAGGTCCAAGTGTTGTAAATACTGAACGCTCTCGCCATGATAACGCTCAATATTCAAACAACCTGAATCCCTGGAGGCGCTAGCATTGGACGTCGGTGAACGACTGCAATCCATCCGTAAGCTCAAAGGACTTTCCCAGCGTGAGCTCGCCAAGCGCGCGGGTGTGACCAACAGCACGATTTCGATGATCGAGAAGAACAGCGTCAGTCCCTCGATCAGTTCGCTGAGGAAAGTCCTGGGCGGGATTCCCATGTCCATGGTCGAGTTCTTTTCCGAAGAAATCCTGCAGGAAAAACCGACGCAGATCGTCTACAAAGCCAACGAACTGATCGATATTTCCGATGGCGCAGTGACCATGAAACTCGTCGGCCGGGCTCATCCGAGCCGGGCTATCGCATTCCTCAATGAAATCTACCCGCCTGGCGCCGACACCGGTGACGAAATGCTCACCCATGAGGGCGAGGAAACCGGGATTTTGGTAGAAGGGCGACTGGAATTGGTGGTCGGGCTCGAAACTTTTGTGCTCGAAGCCGGCGACAGCTACTACTTTGAAAGTACCAAGCCACACCGTTTCCGTAATCCGTTCGATGCGCCGGCGCGACTAATCAGCGCAGCCACGCCAGCCAATTTCTAAGAGAAGAGGCGTCCTGCCAGTATGGCGGCGGCACCCGAAGTGTTTTTCCGCCGCGTCACAAGACCCCTTCGACTTTGGGGTTGTTTCAGTGCGGCGGGCTTACCGTTATACTTGCGCCCGCCTGCGAACCGTGGCCGTGGGCGTGACTAGCCACCATTGAGGGTGAACGCGTGAATCTAATTATGAAAATGCTGGCTGCACCAGCAACCGTATTGGCCCTATGGGCTGTCAGCGCTCAAGCTGCGACGAACGACGATATTGCCAAGCGCCTTGAGCCTGTCGGCCAGGTCTGTGTGACAGGTCAAGAGTGCAAGGGGATGGAAGTGGCTGCCTCTGCTGGCGGCGGCGGTGCCAAAACCCCTGATGAAGTGATTGCAAAACATTGCAACGCTTGCCACGGCACCGGCCTGTTGGGCTCGCCGAAAATCGGCGACGCGGCGGACTGGGGCAAACGTGCCAAAGAACAAGGCGGCCTTGACGGTCTGTTGGCCAAAGCCATCACCGGTATCAATTCCATGCCGCCAAAAGGCACCTGTGCCGATTGCTCCGATCCCGAGCTGAAAGGCGCGATCGAGAAGATGTCCGGCCTGAAATAAGCCTGTCTCTTCAACAAAAAGCCGCTTGCGAGCGGCTTTTTTGTGCCCGCGATTTACCCTCGCAGGCTATTCATTGCAGCAAAGACACGGCAAGCTCGGTCCAACCCCAATTCACGGAATGTAAGGGAAGATCTGATGGTGCAGCTGTGTTCTATCGAGCAAGCGGTCGATGATGTGTTGGCGCGGTTGCCAGCGCATATCCACATGGGTCTGCCACTCGGTCTGGGTAAACCCAACCATTTCGTCAATGCGCTGTTCCAGCGTGTCGCGCAATTGCCCGAGCGGCAGCTGACGATCTACACCGCCCTGTGCCTGGGTCGTCCTGCCTTGGGCGACGGTTTGCAAAAGCGCTTTCTCGAACCCTTCATCGAGCGGGTGTTTGGCGATTATCCGGAACTGGATTTCCTTGCGGGACTGCAGCGCGACAGCCTGCCGAGCAACATTCATGTGCATCAATTCTTCATGCAACCGGGCAGCCTTCTGCATAGCGCGTCGGCCCAGCAGGATTACGTCAGCAGCAACTACAGCCATGCCGCGCGGGACATCAATGCCGCCGGTTTGAACCTGGTGGCGCAATTGGTGGCCAGCCATGGCGAGCACCCCGATCGCCTCAGTCTGAGCTGCAACTCGGACATCACCCTCGACCTGTTTCCAATGATCGCCAAACGGCGGGCGGCGGGTGAGACGATCCTGCTGGTTGGTCAGGTGCACAACGATCTGCCCTATATGCCGGGGGATGCGGAAGTCGGCATCGACGCTTTCGACCTGTTGATCGACGAGAAGGACAACACCACATTGTTCTCGACGCCGAACATGCCCGTCGGATTCCAGGATCACTTCATCGGCTTGCACGCCAGCACCCTGGTGCGCGATGGCGGCACGTTGCAGATCGGCATTGGCTCCATGGGCGATGCCCTGACCGCCGCCTTGTTGGCGCGGCAGGCTGACAATGTCGGTTACAAGGCCTTGCTGGCAGATATCAATCTCAGCCAGTGGGCGCAATTGATTGACCGCGAAGGCGGTGTCGAGCCCTTCGCCAAAGGCCTCTACGGTTGCAGCGAAATGTTCGTCAACGGTTTGCTGGTGTTGGCCGACGCCGGGATCGTGCGGCGCAAGGTCTACCCGGACGTGCCGACCCAGCAACAGGCGAATGCCGGCACCCTGGACGAGGCCGCGCAAAGTGACGGCATCTCGGTGCACGGCGGGTTCTTCCTCGGGCCACGCAGTTTCTACGAGCGCTTGCGCGAACTGCCGCAAAACAAGCGGCTCGAATTCAACATGACCCGCATCAGCTACATCAACGAGCTCTACGGTCAGGAAGAACTCAAACGCTTGCAGCGCCTCGATGCGCGTTTCATCAACACCGCGTTTACCATGACGCTGCTCGGTGCCGGCGTGGCCGATCAATTGGAAGACGGTCGGGTGCTCAGCGGCGTTGGCGGGCAATACAACTTCGTCGCCCAGGGCCATGCGCTGGAAGGCGCGCGTTCGGTGTTGATCCTGCGCAGCTGGCGCGAGGCGGGGGGCGAAGTCAGTTCGAACATCGTCTGGGAATATGGCCACTGCACGATCCCGCGGCATTTGCGTGACATCGTTGTCACCGAATACGGCATCGCCGATTTGCGCGGCAAGACTGACGCGGCGGTGATCGAGGCGTTACTCAACATCAGCGACTCTCGCTTCCAGCCGGGATTGATCGAGCAGGCACAGAGCGTTGGCAAGTTGCCGAAGAATTTCCGTATCGATCCGCGTTTTGCCGACAACAGTCCGCAGCGTTTGCAGGCGATCCAGGCACAGCATCCGAACTTGTTTCCGGAGTATCCGCTGGGGTGCGATTTCACTGAGGTGGAGCGGGATCTGTTGCGGGCGCTGAACTGGCTGAAGAGCAAATTCAAGCTGACGGAGATTCTGGAGCTTGGCAAGGCCGCGCTGGATGCGCCAGAACCTTCATCGTTTCCCGAGCATCTGGAGCGGATGGAGCTGACGAAGCCGGAAGGTTTGAAAGAGGATTTGTTTCAGCGACTGTTGCTCACTGGCCTGAAGGCCACCACGCAATAACAGCCAACACAAAACAACTGTGGGAGCCAGCCTGCTGGCGATGGCTATCTGTCAGTCATGAAGGTTTTGACTGACACGACGTCATCGCCAGCAGGCTGGCTCCCACAGGGGAAATGCGTTTGCTGCTGGTTATTCGATGAAGGTGACGACGCCGCCGGCCAGCGACTGAACGCGAGCCAGGGATTCAACCCGATAACCCTGCGCATCCAGTTCCGCACGGCCGCCCTGGAACGACTTCTCGATCACGATTCCCAGACCGGCAACGGTGGCGCCAGCCTGTTTGATGATCGAGATCAGCGCTTGCGATGCCTTACCGTTGGCCAGGAAGTCATCGATGATCAGCACGCGGTCGCTGCTGGTCAGATGGCGCGGGGAGATCGCCACGGTGCTTTCGGTCTGCTTGGTGAACGAGTAGACGGTCGCCGACAGCAGGTTTTCGGTCAGGGTCAGGGACTGATGCTTGCGCGCAAAAATCACCGGGACGCCCAGGTTCAGACCGGTCATGATCGCCGGGGCAATGCCCGAGGCTTCGATGGTGACGATCTTGGTGATCCCCGAGTCCTTGAACAGCGTGGCGAATTCGTCGCCGATCAGCTTCATCAGGGCCGGATCAATCTGGTGGTTCAGAAAGGCGTCGACTTTCAGGACCTGGTCGGAAAGCACGATGCCTTCTTCGCGAATTTTCTTGTGCAGTGCTTCCATGAAGCTTTCCTCTAAGGACGGCTGAGCGTCTAAGGCTGGTTAAAAAGTAGTCGATTCTAGCGCTTTAACATCGCGCGTATATCCGCCAATGCGGTATTGCCGCGAACGGCTTTGACCTCGACGGGCGTGTCGTCGGTGCCTTCCCAGGCCAGATCGTCCGGCGGCAACTCATCGAGGAAGCGGCTCGGCGCGCAATCGATGATCTCGCCGTATTGCTTGCGCTTGGCGGCGAAGGTGAAGGCCAGGGTCTGACGCGCCCGGGTAATCCCTACGTAGGCCAGCCGGCGTTCTTCTTCGATGGTGTCGGCTTCGATGCTGGAACGGTGCGGGAGGATTTCCTCTTCCATGCCCATGATGAACACGTACGGGAATTCCAGGCCTTTGGACGCGTGCAAGGTCATCATCTGCACACCTTCGGCACCGTCTTCCTCTTCCTGCTGACGTTCCAGCATGTCGCGCAGCACCAGTTTGCCGATGGCGTCCTCGACGGTCATATCGCCTTCTTCGTCTTTCTCCAGCGTGTTCTTCAACGCTTCGATCAGGAACCAGACGTTGCCCATGCGGTAATCGGCGGCCTTGTCGCTGGAGCTGTTGGTGCGCAGCCAGTTCTCGTAGTCGATGTCCATGACCATGCTGCGCAGCGCCGAGATCGGGTCTTCGCCGGCGCACTGTTCGCGCACCTTGTCCATGAAGCGCTTGAAGCGCGACAGGCGATCGGTGAAGCGCGCATCCAGGTGTTCGCCCAGGCCGATTTCGTCGGTGGCGGCGTACATCGAGATCTTGCGTTCGGTGGCGTAGTTGCCCAGCTTCTCCAGCGTCGTCGAACCGATCTCCCGGCGCGGAACGTTGATCACTCGCAGGAAGGCGTTGTCGTCATCCGGGTTCACGATCAGGCGGAAGTAGGCCATCAGGTCTTTCACTTCCTGGCGGCCGAAAAAGCTGTTGCCACCGGACAGTCGATACGGAATCTGGTGGTGTTGCAGCTTCAGCTCGATCAACTTGGCCTGGTAGTTACCGCGATACAGGATCGCGAAATCGCTGTACGGCCGGTCCGTGCGCAAGTGCAGGGTCAGCAGTTCCACGGCCACGCGCTCGGCTTCGGCGTCTTCGTTGCGGCAGCGGATCACGCGGATTTCGTCGCCGTGGCCCATTTCGCTCCACAGCTGCTTTTCGAATTCGTGCGGGTTGTTGGAGATCAGCACGTTGGCGCACCGCAGGATGCGGCTGGTGGAGCGATAGTTCTGCTCCAGCATCACCACTTTCAGGGACGGATAGTCGTCCTTGAGCAGCATCAGGTTTTCCGGCCGCGCCCCGCGCCAGGCGTAAATCGACTGGTCATCGTCGCCCACCACGGTGAACTGGTTGCGCGTGCCGATCAGCAACTTCACCAGCAAATACTGGCTGGCGTTGGTGTCCTGGTATTCGTCCACCAGCAGGTAGCGGACTTTGTTCTGCCATTTTTCGAGGATGTCGGCGTGTTCCTGGAACAGCTTCACCGGCAGCAGGATCAGGTCGTCGAAGTCCACCGCGTTGAACGCCTTGAGCGTGCGCTGATAGTGGGTGTAGACGATGGCGGCGGTCTGCTCCTTGGGGTTGCGTGCGTTTTCCAGGGCTTCGGCCGGCAGGATCAGGTCGTTTTTCCACGAGCCGATCATGTTCTTGATCTCGTCGACGCCGTCGTCGCCGGCGTATTCCTTCTGCATGATGTCAGTCATGAGGGCTTTGACGTCGGTCTCGTCGAAGATCGAGAAGCCCGGTTTGTAGCCCAGCCGCACGTGTTCCTTGCGGATGATGTTCAGGCCCAGGTTGTGGAAGGTGCACACGGTCAGGCCACGGCCTTCGCCGCCCTTGAGCAGGGTGCCGACCCGTTCCTTCATCTCGCGCGCGGCCTTGTTGGTGAAGGTCATGGCGACGATGTACTGGGCGCGGATGCCGCAGTTCTGGACCAAGTGCGCAATTTTGCGCGTGATCACGCTGGTCTTGCCGGAGCCTGCACCGGCGAGCACCAAAAGAGGGCCGCCGACGTAGCTCACGGCTTCTTGCTGCCGGGGATTGAGTCGGGACATGCGTAGTCAGGGAGTCATTTGTGAAATGGGCCGGCATTTTAACAGGCTCAGCGAATTGTGCTGCTCTCTCCGACTTGTGACGTACTGCGCTATCTCTATTTGCCGGTTTTGATACTTTCAAGCAGGATGCGCGGTGAATTTGCGGCTAATGTTCGTATTCCAGACACAAAGCCTCGCTTGAAAACTGATGTCAGTTGGTCATTGGTTGGCGGCGCGGCATAATGCCTGCCGCCTACATCTTTGCAGAGTCTAGGGAGCTAGCTTGTCTACGCCTGTCGAACCCTTGCGTTTGCTGCTACTGGCCGAAGAGCCAGCGTGGGCAGCGTTGTTGCGCGAGTGTCTGGCTCCGATGGGGAGCTCGGCCGTGCTCATCAGCGCTCCGAGTTGGGACTCGGTCAGCAGTCTGTTCGATGACAACCGCGGTGCGGTGTTGTTGACGATTCCTGCCCTTCAGCCTGCGCCCGGCCGTTGTAACCTGCCGACGGTGTTGCTGCTCGAGCACGAGCCGACGTCGCCGCCCGATGGTGTGAGCGACTGGCTGGTGCGCGATCATCTCGATCCCGGCATGTTGCGTCGTTGCCTGCGCCACGTGCGTGAGCGCGGTGTGCTGGAAAACACCTTGCAGCGTCTGGCCGAGCAAGACCCGCTTACCGGCATCGCCAACCGGCAGGGTTTCCAGACCTTGCTGGCAGCGCGTCTGGCGGAAAACGACGGCCGCGGCCTGGCCCTCGGTCACCTGGATCTCGACAACTTCCGTCACGCCAACGATGCCCTCGGCCACCAGGCCGGAGACCGGTTGATCCTGCAAGTGGTCGCGCGCCTGAAAAGTCAGCTTGAGGCCAGCGATCAACTGGCACGACTGGGCAGCGACGAATTCGCTCTGCTGATCGACACCCGTCGTGCGCCGCAACGCGCCGAATGGATGGCCGAACGCATCACCGAAGCCCTGGCCGAACCTTATTGGGTCGATGGCGAAAGCCTGTTGATCGGTTCCAGCCTGGGCATCGCCCATGCCCGGGCCCAGGCAGGCGCTGATCCTCTGATGTGGCACGCGCACATCGCCATGCAGCAAGCCAAAAGCACTCAGGGCTGCACTTTTCACATCTTCAATGAACGCATCAACCGCAACGCCCGCAGCATGGCCGATCTCGAAAGCGAGCTGCGCCGGGCCTTGCGTCGTGACGAACTGGAGCTGCATTACCAGCCACGCCTGAACCTTGAGGACGGCAAAATCGTCGGCCTTGAAGCCCTGGTGCGCTGGCGCCATGCCGAGCGTGGTTTGCTGGCGCCCAGCGAATTCGTGCCGCTGGCCGAGCAAAGCGGTTTGATCGTGCCGCTCGGTTACTGGGTGATTTCCCGTGCCCTGCGGGACATGCAGGCGCTGCGCGAGCGCGGTTTGCCGGCGCTGCACATGGCGATCAACCTGTCGTTCCGGCAGTTTCAGGACAGCCAATTGTTGTCGACCCTGAGCCGGCTGATTGCCGAGCGCGGCGTTGAGGCGCAATGGCTGGAGTTCGAGCTGACCGAAACCGCGGTGATGCGCCGCAGCGATCTGGTGAAGCAGACCATGGATGCGCTCGGACGACTGGGCGTGCGCTTTTCTCTGGATGACTTCGGCACCGGGTTCTCGTCGTTCGTGCACCTCAACAGCCTGCCGATTGCCTTGCTCAAGGTCGACAAGAGCTTCGTCGGCGGCATGGAGGAGCGCGAAGAGAATCGCAAACTGGTGCACGCGATGATCAACCTGGCGCACAACCTCAATCTTGAAGTGGTCGCTGAGGGCGTGGAAACGACAGAACAACTGGATTTGTTGCGTGGGTTTGGTTGCGATCAGGTGCAGGGTTATCTGATCAGCAAGCCGTTGCCGCTGATGGAACTGGTTGAGTATTTGACGTTTGACAGCGACCAGCAGCCAGCGCTGGGCATCGTGAGCTGAACCAAAACCCCTGTAGGAGTGAGCCTGCTCCGGGCGGCGCTCCGACGATAGCGCAGTATCAGTCAACATCAATGTTAACTGACACGGCCTCATCGCGAGCAGGCTCGCTCCCACAGGGACATCATTCGGTCTGAATGGCCTCGAAACGCTGCGACGCAGGCTCGCGCCGAATCATTCCTTTCATCTTCCACTCGAACGCCAGCGTCAGACTCACCGCCGAGCACGCCAGGCCAAGCGCCAACCCCCACCAGACGCCCGTTGGCCCCCCGTTCAAATTGAACGCCATCCACCATGCCGCCGGTGCCCCGATCAGCCAATAGCAGCCGAGCCCGACCAGGAAGGTGGTCTTGGCGTCCTTGAGCCCGCGAATGCAGCCCATGGCGATGGTTTGCGTACCGTCGAACAGCTCGAACCATGCGGCGACCGCCAGCAGGCTCACAGCGAGGTTGATGACGTCGCGAAACGCCGGGTCGTTGTGGTCCAGGAACAGGCCGATCAACTGATTGGGCAGGAACCAGAACACCATCGCGAACCCGAGCATCGACACGGCTCCGAACGCGATCCCGACCCGACCCGCCAGCCGCGCATCCAGCAACTGCCCGGCGCCGTAATGCTGGCCGATGCGCATGGTGATCGCGTAGGAAATCCCCGCCGGTACCATGAACGCCACGGAAACAATCTGCAGGGCGATCTGGTGCGCGGCCAGTTGCGTGCTGCCCATGGTGCCCATGCACAGCGCCGCAAACGCAAACAACCCGACTTCCACCGCGTAGGTGCCACCGATGGGCAGGCCGAGGCGCCACAGCTCTTTCAAGTACTGACGGTTAGGCCGCGACAGCCCCTGGCGCAGCGGATAAGCGTCGTAGGCTGGATGGCGACGGATGTGCAGCGCTAGCGCCACGGCCATCAGGTTGGCGACAATGGCCGTGACCAGGCCGATTCCCATCAGGCCCAGTTTTGGCAGCCCGAACATCCCGGTGATCAACGCATAGTTGAGCAGGAAGTTGGCCACGGTGCCGCCCAGGCTAATGACCATCACCGGCGTCGCCCGGCCGATGGCGCTGGTGAAACCACGCAGGGCCATGAAGCTCAGATAGCCGGGCAGGGCGAACGGCAGGATCAGCAGGAACTGGCCGGCGGCGTGGACGTTGGTTTCGGTCTGGCCAAACAGCAGCAGCACCGGTTTGAGGTTCCACAGCAGCAACCCGGCCACCAGCGCCATCAGCCAGGCCAGCCACAACCCGGCCTGGGTCAGTCGCGCAGCACCGACGATATCGCCAGCGCCCTGACGGATCGCCACCAGGGTGCCGACTGCGGCAATCACGCCGATGCAGAAGATCGACACAAACGAATACGTCGCTGCACCCAGGCCGCCACCGGCCAGCGCTTCGGGACTCAGGCGCGCCATCATCAAGGTGTCGGTGAGGACCATCAACATGTGCGCCAACTGCGAGGCAATCAACGGCCCCGCCAGCCGCAGGATGGCCCAGAGTTCGGTACGTGCTGGATGCTGCATGGTCATCACGCTCGATTATTGAAGAGAAAAAGGAAACCCCAAGGAAAACAGGAGAACGCCGATTCTCGGCGCTTCACGGGGATTGCACAAAGGGATAAAAAGGATGGGTGGCATGAGTCAAACTCATGCTGGCAGGTTTCTGCTAACGTTGCGCAACCGCGCCTTAGGAGCTTTCCCGATGTCCCGTCGTCTTCCACCCTTGTATGCCCTGCGCGCATTTGAAGCGGCGGCGCGGCATAGCTCGTTTACCCGTGCGGCGGAAGAATTGTCGATCACCCAAAGCGCGGTCAGTCGGCATATTCGTACGCTCGAAGAGCATTTCGCCTGTCGTCTGTTTCACCGCAGCGGACGCAACCTGCAATTGACCGAGTCGGCGCGCCTGATCCTCCCCGGCATTCGTGAAGGTTTTACCGCCCTGGAACGTGCCTGCAATACCTTGCGCGCCGAAGACGACATCCTGCGCATGAAAGCCCCGTCGACGTTGACCATGCGCTGGCTGCTGGCGCGGCTCAGCCGTTTTCGGCACTTGCAGCCGGGCAACGAAGTGCAACTGACCAGCGCCTGGATGGACATCGACTCGGTGGACTTCAATCAAGAACCGTTCGACTGCGCCGTGATCCTCAGCAACGGGCATTTCCCGCCGGACTGGGAGGCGACGCTGTTGTTTCCCGAGGAGCTGATTCCCGTGGGCGCGCCCAATCTGTTGAAGGATCAGCCGTGGGACGTTGCGCGTCTGGCCAGTACCGAACTGCTGCACCCGACGCCGGACCGCCGCGACTGGCGCACGTGGCTGGTGCGCATGGGCGTGGATGATCGGGTGTCACTCAAGGGCGGTCAGGTCTTCGACACACTGGAGCTGGGCATGATCGCGGCAGCCCGGGGGTATGGCGTGTCCATGGGCGATTTGCTGATGGTGGCGGAGGATGTCGCGCAGGGTCGTTTGAGTTTGCCGTGGCCGACCGCCGTGGCCAGTGGTGAGAATTATTACCTGGTCTGGCCGAAAACCCGCCCGGGAGGTGAACGTTTGCGCCGCCTCAGCGATTTCCTGCTCGGGGAGGTTCGGGCCATGGATTTACCCGATGTCGAACACCTTTGCTGAATCGATAGAGCCCCTGCGGTAGAGGCCTTGAGCCATATCCTCGCTTTTTACTCAAGTATTCAAGTTTGCCGCCGAGAATCTGCACATGGAACCTTCGTGCAGGTTTGTCGCAATTCCCTTTGAATATTGCCGAGTGTGCATCGTGATCAGGATGTCTGGTCGCTCGGCCAGGAGCTGTCATGTCTCAACCCCGTGCCCGGATCGCCTCACAACTTGGTCTTGCGCTTGCCGTGATTCTGGCGATTGTCATCACTGGCAGTACCGTATTCGCCCTGCGTTCGCTGGACAGCGCCAACCTCGCCACCCGCGAGGAGCACCTGGCCAGCGAAGCCCGGTTGCTGGCCGACCAATTGAGCACCTTTCACGGCACGTTGCGTGAAAGCACCCAGCGCCTGGCCGGCCTGTTCGAGAAACGCTTCAGTGCGGGTCTGAGCGTGCACCCGGATGAGCCGGTGGCCGTGGCGGGCGCGCAGACGCCGGGCTTGCACCTGGGCAGCGAAGTGTTGAACAACAACTTCAAGGAAGTCGACGAGTTCAAGCAAATGACGGCGGGCGTCGCGACGGTGTTCGTGCGCAGTGGCGAAGACTTTGTCCGGGTCAGTACCTCCCTGACCAAGCAGGATGGCAACCGGGCCATCGGCACCTTGCTGGACCACGCGAATCCGGCCTATGCGCGCTTGATAGCGGGGCAGAGCTACGTCGGTCGCGCCTTGCTGTTCGATCGCTCCTACATGACCCAGTACACCCCTGTGCGCGACAGCAGCGGCAAGGTGATCGCCGTGTTGTTCGTAGGGTTCGATTACACCGATGCGCAGAACGCGCAGTTCGAAAACCTCAAACGCTTCCGCATCGGCCAGACGGGCTCGCTGGCGCTGCTGGATGAGCAGAACAAGTGGCTGGTGCCGATTGCAGGCGTGCAAGCGCTCGATAAAGCGGTCCCGGCCATCACCAGCCTGGCGAAAACCCCGGGCAAGGGCGATTTCTGGAGCGACAAGTCCGAAGACTTCTACAGCGTGGCCGTGCCGTTCGACGGCGGCCCATGGTCGGTGGTGGCGAGCATGCCGCAAACCGAAATCAGCGCGGTGACCTGGAGCGTTGGTATTCAATTGGCGATCGGCAGTTTGCTGGCGATGTTGATTGCCGTGGGTTCGGCAGTCTGGTTGCTGCGCAGCAAACTCGCGCCGCTGGGTGATCTGGTGCGCCAGGCTGAAGCGCTGGGCGCCGGTGATCTGAGCGTGCGCCTGAACGTGTCGAGCAATGACGAGATTGGTCAACTGGCCCGCGCCTTCAACCAGATGAGCCAAGCGCTGTCGACAATGGTCGAGCACATCCGCAAGGCCTCGGGTGAGGTCAACAGTCGTGCCCAGGCGTTGTCCGGCCTGTCCGGTGGTGCCTATGAAGGGATGGAGCAGCAGTCCGGCGAAATCACCAGCATGGCCGGCGCCGTGGAAGAGTTCAGCGCAACTTCGCTGAACATCGCCGACAACATGGGCAGCACCCAGCGCCTGGCCCAGGAAAACGCACAACAAACCCAGATCGGTCGCACGTCGATGGACGAAGCGTCCTCGTCTCTGGAGCAAATTGCTGGCGCACTGAACAGCACCGCTACCGTGATCAACACCCTCGGTCAGCGCTCCCAGGAAATCGGCGGCATCGTCGGCGTGATTACCTCGATCGCCGAACAAACCAACCTGCTGGCGTTGAACGCGGCCATCGAAGCGGCCCGTGCCGGCGAGCAGGGTCGCGGCTTTGCGGTGGTGGCCGATGAGGTGCGCAACCTTGCTTCGCGCACCCGCCAGGCCACCGATGAAATTTCCGGGATGATTCAAAGCATCCAGCAGGAAACCGGCAACGCGATCAGCACCATGGAGCAAGGCAACCTGTTAATGCAGGAAGGCCTGTCGCGTAACGCCAACGTGGCCTCGGCCCTGGCGCGCATCGACGAACAGAGCCGCTCGGCCGGCGAGCAATTTGCGGCGATCACCACGGCGACTCAGGAACAGAGCAGCACCGCGACCTTGCTCAGCAGCAACCTGCAAAGCATTGCGCTGGCCAACAGCGAGCAGCGTGAAGTGGTGTCGAACCTGGCCGTTACCGCCAAAGAGCTGGAGAAGCTGGCAGCGGACTTGCGCCAAGAGGTTGACCGGTTTCGTTGAGTAGCGGCTGAAATCGCCTTCGCGCGCAAGCTCGCTCCCACAGGGTTGTGTGTCGTTCCGTCCTTTTGTGAACGACACAAATCCTGTGGGAGCGAGCTTGCTCGCGATCAGGTTTACCTCAATACCTAAACCGAGTGACTAATCACACTTGGCATTGCTCGACACTTCCTTGCTCGCCTGTTTCAACTGCTTGCCCAACTCCGCCGCATTGGTGCTGTTGTAAACCCGGCCGCCGGTGTTTTCAGCGATGCAACGTGACGGGCCACCGGCACCGATTTTCACCACGTTGACCCGCAGGCGTGGTTGTTCCCTGGCGATTCGGCGGGATACCGCGCAGGCGTCTTTATTGCAACCGTCCTCGCCGTCGACAAACATCACGATCACTGCATCGTTATTGCGCCCGTCGACCTTGCTGGCGGCGTAGGCCAGGCTGTCAGCCAGTGGTGTGCCATCGTTGGGCACCAGGCCGCGAATTCCGTTGATCAGCCGCGGGCGGTCGCCCAGCTTGAACACGCCCTGGTCCGGTGTTCTTTCGCAACCGGCGAAGGTGATCAGGCGCGTGTCGATTTTCGGGTCCAGCCCATTGATCATGCCGGCCAGCGATTCCTTGGCGACGTCCATGCGGCTGGGCTTGGCGAAGATCTGCATGGTGCGGTTCGGGTCCAGGTACTTGTTCATCTCATTGCCGAAGAACCAGTCCTCGTCGGCTTTCACCGACTTGATGTTCAAATCCATCGAGCCCGAAGTGTCGAGTACCACCACAAATTGCGGGGGCACGGCATCCGGCGTTTTTTTGCGGCATGCGTAGTTATCCAGCGTCGGGGCTGGAGGTGGAGGTGGCGGCGGTGGTGGCGCGGCCACGACCGGTTTTGGTGGTGGGACCGGCTTGGGTGGTGGTACCGGTTCTGGCGCGGGTTCTGGTTTCGGAGCAGGCTCCGGTTCTACGACAGGCTCGGGAACCGGTTCTACCGGTTTCTCTACCGGTTTCTCCACTGGCGTCACCACCGGCGCTACCGGTGGAACCACGACAACCGGTTCACGGTGCAGGAACCACCAGAGCCACAGCGCCAGAAGCAGCAACAGCAGCGCCAGCAAGGCCGCCGCGATCCACCAGCCACGGCGCGAAGGCGGCACCACCGGAACCACCGGCGGCACGATCGGTTTGGGCGGACGCTGGTTCCAGCGCACCACCAGCGGCTCGCCATTGAGGCTGTACAGCTTGTCCAGTTCAGGCGTGCCGAGCAGGCTGCGCAGGTCTTGCGCTTCCGTTGCTTGACCGCGTCTTTGCAGTTCGTCCGCCAGCTGCTCGAGGGACGTCTGACGCACTTCATAGGTTTCCAGCAAGCGTCGTCGCGCGTCCTCGTTGAGGTCGGCATAGGGCGTGGGTTGGCCACCCAGTTCGGTCCACCATTCCAGCACGTCACCGCTGCCCATCCGCGGAATGGCGAAGAGGCTGGCGACGGTCGGCGGAAAGTGTTTCTGGATGAGGGCAACTTTGGCTTGCAGTGCACTCATCCCCTCCGGTGTGGCTTGCGCATCCCTGATGACCCGCTGCATGACGACAATTCCTGAAAAAGGTGCAGGCCTCCCTCGGGAAGCCGGCGGGGTGAAAAGTTACTCTTCGTAACCGAGGCTGAATTGCAGTTGGTTGACCTTTTTCTGCAAGACCTTCAGCTGCTCCTTCTTGGCGGCCAGCGTCGCGGGCGAGGCCTTGGTCACGGGCGCTGCCTGCGAGGCCTTGAGCTGCTGCTCAAGCCCGGCGATCTGCTTCTGCACCTGGCTTTCATTGGCATGCCGGGTCTTTAGCGAGGACAGCAACTGACTCAGCGACTGGTTCAGCGCCGCCTGGGATTTCTGCTGGCTGGCCAGGTCGGTCTTGGTGCTGAGTTGCTGGGCCTGAATGTTCTCGTAGACCTGGCGGAACATGGCGTTTTCCTGGCGAGAGGCAGACAGGGCCTGTTCTTTCTGCTTGACCTGATCGCTGTAGCCACCGGAGTAGTCGCAGTTCATTTTGGTCAGCATGCTGCTGTCGCGATTGGTCGCATCGCATTCGCCGGGCTTGGTCGCGCAACCGCTCAAAGCCAGGACGGCGGTGAGGACCGCCAGTGGTCGTAACGTCATGTGCTTAGCCCAAGGTGATCGCGGAGCGCTGGGAGTACAGACCGTCGACTTCCTTTTGCAGGGTGGCGACTTTCTGGTTCATTTTCTTAATGTTCATGTCCACCTGCTTGATCTCGGCGCCGGTGGCACCTTGTGCACGCTCGGCGTCTGCCACCTTGGTGTACTCGGTGACTTTGACGCGCATGTTGCCGAGGTCTTTACGCAGGCGCGCGATGTTGGAATCGATCTCGGCGATTTGCGCCTGGGCCTGGCTCTTGTCGACTTTCTTGTTGGCGATGTCCTTTTTGATCTGGGCAATCTTTGCCTGATCGTCATTGATCACTTGCTGAGCGGTCGCGGTACGGGCGATCACGTTCTGGGTGTCTTGTTCGACGTCGCTGTTCATTTTAGCCAAGCGGGTTGAGGTGTCGGCGTATTCGCTGCGACGCTGATCCAGGTAGTAGTTCGCGCCCATGGCTACGCCACACGCGGTAATACCGGCGGCGATGGCGCACACACCCTTGTTGTTGCTGTTGGACAGTGCGCAAGCGAGGATGCCGACACCGGCACCGACGGCGCAGGCCTGGTAGCCGGACTTGCTGAAGAACTCAGCGTCCTGGCCCTGGGTCAGGCGGGGGTCGGTTCCGTCGCTGTCGCCGAGCATGGAGCTACCGGTGTTGGCGCACCCCGTCAGCAGCAGGCTGCCGGCGACAACGAAAGCGATCTGTAGCTTGAAGCGAGTCCAAAGGCTGCGCGACATGGTGAGACTCCTTGGTGACGGTGTTGACTGTTTTTGTTGAGGTGAGTTATTGAGTGACGGTCTTGCAGCTGGTCAGCCAGGCGTCCGTGTCGATCTTCTGCTTTTGCAGGAAGGTCTTCTGATTGGCCCAGTGGGTGCGCAAATAGGGTTTGAGTTCTTGCAGCTGTTTGTTGCGGGTGATGATTTCTTCCATCACCGGGACCTGCGCTTCAAGCAGCGGCTGGCCGTACAAGGTCGCTGATTCCACCAGGCTGCTGGCGTAGTAACGGCTGAGCTTGTGCAGGCGATCCTTCTGCTCCTCGAGCTTGCCTTTGCGCATGTCGCAACTGGCGTCTTTTTCAGCGCTTTCGCAATTGAGCTTGTAGTTCTTTTGCAGGAAGTCCAGGTACTGGCCGTCGTCGAGCATTTTAGTGCACAGGAACGCACCCAGGTTGAGGCTTGCGCGGATCGCCTGATCGCGGGTTTCTTCCTGTTGCTGGTTACTGGCGCGCAATTGGTTTTCCAGGGCCTGGAGTTTTTCCTTGAGCGCCTTGTCTTCCACGCCTGAGGCCAGCGAGTTCAGGGATTGCACCGTGCCTTTGTCGGCCGATTCGGTTTCCTTGCTGCCGGTGCCAAGTTTCTTCCAACTGCTTTCGATGCTGGCGACACGTTCGCGCGAAGTCAGGGTTGGCGAGACCAGCACCAGGCGCAGGCCGGTGGTTTTGTTTTTCACTTGGCCTTCGGCGTTGTAATACGGCTCTTCCTTGCGCAGCGCGGTGCGCAGGTCGGCCTGGGCGGTCAGGTAGTTGCCACCGCGCACCACATAGCCGCCGGCCTGACCGTGCTGGCGGTCAAGTTTATTCAGGCGAAACGGCTCGAACATCATCTCGTCGACGTTGCCGAGCATGTCGTGCAAGCCCAACGGATTGGGCTTTTGCAGGCCCGACAACTGCAGTTTGCCGTTGGACGATTGCGCCCCGGCAAACCACTCGTAGGCATTGATGCCGTCGGGCATCGGGTAACGCGTATCACGGAATTCCGCCGCGCCGACTTCCAGGCCGCCGCGCGCCGCGAACTCCCACTCGACTTCCGTCGGCAGGCGCAGGAAGCCCAGCGAGCCGTCTTCTTTCGGCAGTTTGTCGGCGGCGTTTTTACGCAGCCACAGGTTGTACTTGTCTGCCGCCTCGACGGCTTCCACCCAGCTTACGGCCACTTGCGGCAGGCGCATTTTGGTCGCAGCGGTGGGGCAGGTTTGTTCGGTCAGCGCAGCGTATTGCAACTGACTCATCTCGTACTTGGCCATCAAGTAGTAGCGGGATTTGTCGTTCTTGGCGCCGGTGAAGCTGCCCGCAATGAAGGTTGGCCGGGTCTGTTCGACGTAGCCGTACTCCGCGCCGTCCTGACCGATGTTGATCGGGTAGTCGTCGAGCGGTCCGGCCACCGGAATGAACACCTTGCGAAACACCATCGAGCCTTCGCACGGCATCGGCAGCACGACGTCGTTGGCCTCGGGCATCGGGTTGTAATACTTCTCTTCCCAGCCCGCTGCCGAGGCGTCGAGCAGGTAGCCGAGGCTCAGGGGTAACAGCAAGCCAAAACGTTTATAGCTCACGCAGACTCTCCGCAGGTTGGATGTTGATCGCCCGCACGGCGCCGATCACGGCCACCAGTGCAGCGACCACAAAGGTCAGGAGCAGGGCGGCAAGGCCATGCCAGATTGTGATGTGGCAAACGAAACTGCCGGTGGCCTGGCTGCTGCCGAGCAGGGAATCGAACAAATGACTGCCGACGGCATAAAACCCCAATCCGCCAAGGTAACCGGCCAGGCTCAGCAGCAGGGCCTGCATGACCACGAAACCGCCGACTGCCCTGCGTTTGAAACCCAGCAGGCGCAGGACCGCGAGACTTTTGCGTTTGCGGTCGATGTTGGCCAGAAACGCCCCGACCATCGACGCCACACAACCGATCAACGCCGCCAGGGCAATCACCCCGAAGATCAGCCCCAGTACATGGTTGATGGCTTTGACGTTGTCGATATCGGCCAGCCGACTCGAGGTTTCGATGTTTTGTTCATTGAGCCAGCGCTCCAGCGGCGCAACCTGATCGATGTCGCGAGCATACAGGCGGGCGCGGGCATACAGCGGTTGCAAATCGCCAAGAGGCTTACCGGTATCGACATTGAACTCGCGAACTTGATAGCCATCACGAAAGCGCTCCAGGCTCAGCAGCAGCGGTGGGGCGACAAACCCGGCCGCGCGGCCGAAGCGAGCACCGTCGAGCACTGCCAGCACCGTCAACGTCATCTCGCCGCGCTCATTGACCCCGTCGAGCCGGCGCAGCACGCGCATTTGCACACTGTCGCCGGCCTTGGCCTGCAAGCGTTGCGCGGCGCGCTCACTGAGGATCACCTGGTTGCCGGTGGGATTGAGTTGCGGCAGGTTGAGCTGCGGATCGCCGGGTTCGGTGGCGATGATTTCCGCGCCTTCGACAAAGCGCTGCAGGCCGATCGACAAGTCCGCCTGGGTGTTGAGCGAACGGGTCTGGCCGAGGGCAAAACCGGTCTCGGGACGCTGGCGCACACGTTCGATCCAGGCGCTGTCGTAATTGCCGTTGCTGAGCATCTTCACTTCAAGGTTGCGCGGGTCGCGCAGCAGTTCGTCCTGCAACTGGCTGACCACGCCGTGCTTGAGACCGAACAGCAACAGCAACGGCGCGATCACCGCCACCAGGGAGGCGGCGATGCACAGCGACACCTTGCGGTCGTGCCAGAGGTCTTGCAGGGCAAGTGAGCCCAGCAGGCGCAGTCGTTCAATCCATCGGTTCAAACGATGTCTCTCCCTCACGGCTGATCGCGCCGAGGCGCGGCAAGCCGAAATCCTTCAGCAAGGCCCAGTCATGGGACACGACGAGCGCACTCAGGCCCATGCTCGACACCAGGCTCAGCAGCAATTCGAACAAACGCCGGGCACTGTGCGGATCGAGAGCAGCGGTGGGTTCGTCGGCCAACAGCAGCAGCGGCTCATGGGCAATCGCTCGCACGCAGGCCACGCGCTGGCGTTCGCCGATGGACAGCGCCTGAGGGTGTTTATCCAGCAGCCCTTGCAAGCGCAACACCTCAACTGCGTGGTCAATGTGCGCGCTCTTCGCCGGCATGCCGAGCAAGCGGCGCGGCAGGCTGATGTTGTCGCGCACACTGAGGAACGGCAACAAGCCGCCGCTCTGCAAAATGAACCCCAAATGCCGCGAGCGCACAGCGGCCAAGGCCTGCTGGTCGTCGCAGGCCAGCAGTTGCGCGATGTCTTGAACCGGTGTGGCTTGCGCGCCCGTCCGCGCCGGGCCCAGTCGAAAGCGTTCCAGCTCGACCGGCGCCAGCAACAGGCCGATGGCTTCGAGCAGCGTGCTTTTGCCGCTGCCGCTCTCGCCGGTGATGGCGAGGATTTCCCCGGCCCCGACCTGCAAGTGCGGCAAGCGCACGAGATGGGCGAGCGCGCCTTCACCACGGCGCACCAGCAGGTTCTTGATATCGAGCATCAGCGTCTCGTTAAGGCATCATTTCCAGTGGCACCGGATACACGTTGTCCCGCGCATCACTGTCCTTGGCTAAAGCCACCCAACGGTCGACGTCAGCGTTGTAACGCTGGTAGTGCCGCAGTTTGGTATTGAGCGTGCGGATGAATTTCTCCTGCGCCAGGCCGTCCCAGCTCTTCCAGGTTTCTTCATCCAGGTTCAGCACTTCGCTCTGATAGGGCAGGTCTTCGAGGTACTCGCCGAGCACGCCCATGTCCGCCAGTTTGGCGTTGCTGTTCTGCTTGAGCTGATTGGGATCGGCGCCCATGGTCGCGGCAACCGAACGCAGGCGATCGAACATTTCCGTCGGCGAAATCAGGCCTTCGTTGGCCGCGTCGAGAATTTTCTTCATCACGTCGCTCAAGTCGCTGAGCTGGGATTTGGTCAGCAGCACCCGCACATCGGTGGTGGGGATGTTCTGCTTGATCAGGTCGCGGTCGGTGATCCACGCCTTGAACACTGGCGGCGCCTTGCTGTTGGTCTTCTCGCCCAGATAGGCGAGTTGCATGGCGTGGCCGATCAGGGCCGCGTCCTCGAGCATTTTCTTCTCGGCCGGGTCCTGCTTGGCGTTCGCGGCGCTGCCGATGGCGTCTTCACCCATGTAGGCGGCTTTCACCTGGGAGGTGATCGCGGTGGCCAAGGCGTCGACCTTGCGCCCGAACTCCTGAACGTCACCGGCGTTCACCGGGTAATACAGCGAGGTGTTGGTGCCCGGGTAGGTCGACAGGTTCCGGTACTGGGCTTCGGCCTTGGCGTGGTCTTTGACCCCGGCCGGGGTTTTCAGGTGCAACGTGTAAATCGCCACGCCCGGATTGGCCGCTTCGAGGCGAACCTGCGAGGCGCTCAAACCGGTCTTGGACAACTTGTCGTCGCCTTCGATGGCGCCCGCGTCGGTGATCAGCACCACATAGCGTGCGCCGAACTGGCTCCAGTCGACCTTGTCGATGCTCTCCATGACGCCGGCAAAGGCGTCTTCATCAAAGCTGCTGCTGGAGACTTTGGCCTGCTTGAGGTCAGCGACCTTGGCAAGGAAGTCGGCGCTGTCTTTCACCTTGGTAGGGTCGGCGTACATCTTGGTGGTGTATTCCAGCCCCGGCACCGCTTGGGTGTTGGAGCGGAACGCAACCATGCCGAACTTGACCTGCTTGCCGAGGTTCTGCGACTCGATCTGTTGATAGACCTTGCGGATCGCCTCGCGGGTGCGATCGATGTACGGGTCCATGGAGATGGTCGAGTCGATGACAAACACCACCGCCGCGCTGAATTCCTTCAACTGACTGGACGTTTTGTCCTCGGGACCCTTGCCACCGGCCGCGTTGTTGGCTGCACCGCCCTTGGCGTTCTTTTCATCCGGTTTGCTGACCGAGGCGACGTTGAGCAGGCGCGTACGGAAACCGCTTTCGGTCATGACTTCTTCGCCGCTCAAAATGGGCAGCAGGTAGAACTGCTTTTGCAGGTCGACGAAGTATTCAGGTTCCTGGGCCAGCACGCCCGGGGCTTGCTGGCTTTTTTTCAGGGAGGCCCGCAGCGGAGCAACTTTGCTGACCGGGTCCGGCGCATCAAGGATGCCTTCGACCGTGGCGCGGTCCTTGAAGAACAACAGGCGGTCGCGGTTGGCCGGGTTGGTGAAGGCCAGCGTCAGCTGCATTTTCCAGTCGGTGGTGCAGCTCGCCGGTAGCCAGCCAATGGTTTTGCCATAGCTGTCGGGGCCGACTTTCAGCCATTCGGCGTTGGCCGCTTGCGCGCGTTCGTACACATAAAAACGGCTGAAGACTGGTTGCTCATCGCCCGCCGTCCCACCTGCGCTCGGGCTGATTTTGCAGCCCGGCGTGGTCAGAACGCGCTGGAACAAGGTTTTCTTGCCGGTCTGGATCAGCGGCTTGTCATCGGCCTGGGACAGCGGGCTGATGCACAACGCCAAGAGGGCGGCGCCGCTCAGCAGGAATCGACTCACGGGAGAGCGCATCACTTCTGCAACTCCTCAAAACGCTGCTTGGCTTCGGCGTTGTTTGGGTCCTGGGTCAGGATGGTTTCATACCAGTAGGCGGCGGTGGCGTTGTCCGCGACCGGGAAGCACTCACTGGCTTTCAAGTATTTCGGGTCATATTCGCGGGCATAGGCGTTGGCGATCAGCGCATCACCGGCCTGGGCACGGTTGGCGTACAGACGCTGGGCGACGCCGCAATGCTTGCCGGCCTTGGCTTCGTTGATGATCTCCAGCAACTTGGCGCTGTCCGGCGCCGCCTTGATGCAGGTCTGGACGAAGGTCAGTTCGGGCAGGCTGTTCATGCTTTCCAGGGTGCAGGCTTGTGCATCGGCACCTGCAGGTGCAGCGGCTGCAACAACCGGGACGGCGGCCGGGGTGCGTTTCATCAGCCAGAACCCGACGGCGGCGGCCACCAGCAAGAGCACCACGAGCGCCAGGCCGATCAGGCCTTTTTTGCTTTTCTTCACCGGGGGCGGTGGCGGGTTGTAGGCAGGTTCGTTGGGCACCGATTCCAGTACGATTTCCGGCTCGGCAGTGTGCAGGACCAGCTCCGGCAACTCTGGAATCTCTGGCTCCGGCGCACTGGGCGCTGTCAGGTCCGCACCGCCATACGTCGAGCGCGTCTGGCCGCCAGCGGTGGATGCGAGCAAACCTACACCGGGCCGAACCACGCCTTTGTCAGCGTGGCCCAGACTCTGTTCGCGCAGTTCGATCTGGAATTGCGAGCTGGCGCTGCCTTCCAGCAGCGGGTCGACCACTTCCGGGCCGACCTGCGCCTGGAGGCCTTCGCCACTGGCGGTGACATTGAAGCGTGAGACTTTGAACCAGAACGGATTGTTGCTCCAGGCCTTGCGGTCCTGGAGGTAGAAACCGTCCTGGTTGCGCTGAATGGAAAACTCCAGCTGTTCTTCGCCACCCTGCCATTTCTTCACGGTGAGGTATGCCTGGCCAGGCACGTTGGGTTCTAAGGCGAGCAGGTCGACACGAATTGGCATTGCTTATCTCGCTGTGAAGGCTGCGAGCACATGGCCCAGCCGTTCATTCTGTTCAGGGGTGATTTCGCGGCCGGCGCCATGGCCGGCGTTGTCCTGGGTGATGTAGGCCAGGCCCGAGAGCCAGTCGCCGAGAAACCGTTGCGCCTGGTTCGCTGGATGCGGCGGCAGCTCAGGCACTTGTCCCGGACCGATGTCGGTGTAGAACGAGAACAATGGCGCCTTGGCGCCAGCGCGGCTATTCGGGCGCTCGTTCACCGGTTTCTGCAGGTAGCCGAACCACGACACGAAATCGCGCAGCAC
Organism: Pseudomonas sp. IT-P294; assembly: GCF_949767865.1. Taxonomy (NCBI): domain Bacteria; kingdom Pseudomonadati; phylum Pseudomonadota; class Gammaproteobacteria; order Pseudomonadales; family Pseudomonadaceae; genus Pseudomonas; species Pseudomonas sp. IT-P294. Next base: position 345,098 of record NZ_CATKQW010000022.1, read on the forward strand.
GCGTTGCACTTCCAGCACCTGGCGCTCGACCAGTTGATCGCGTCGCGCGCCGCTTTGCGCACGCTTGAGCACCGCGCGGCTCAGTTGGCCCGGCAGGTCCTGGCGGTAACCGGCCGTGATCAGTTCGTCGACCACGGCTTCGAGCAAGGCCTTTTCCAGGCCCAGCAGGTTGAGCAGGCTTTGGCGGGCGGTCAGCTCGCGCAGGTGCGCGATCCAGGCCTTGAAAGCGGCTTTGGCAAAACGGTGCTCGTTACTTTGCAGCTCCGGAGCCGGCGTTTGGGGTTTGCTGCTGACTGGCGATTCGTGGCTCGGGTCGTCGCCAAAATCGAAATCGAAACCGGCGTCGTTGCCATACAGGCTCTGGCTCGGCGTCGGGGCCACTGGCTCATCGTTGGCGACGAGGTCGTCTTCGGTTTCGTACACGCCGCTGAGGTACAGGTCGCGCACCTCTTCGCTCGGCATGTCGAGTTGATCAATGAGCTCACCCAGCACCGCCGGACGACGGCCCAGGCCGGTCAGAATCATCTGTGCCTGGGCTTTCTTGGCGGCGGCTGCGCCATCGCCATCGGCGTGATACCAAGTGCTCAAGCCATGAGTGGTCAGGCCTTCGAGGCATTCGCTCAATTGCTCGCGGATGCGCTGCAACTTGAATTCGATGTTGGCCACGCCCTTGAAGCTGCTGCTGAAGTGGCTGATGCCACCGTCATCGTTGCGCAGCATTTCTTTCCAGGCATTGGCCGGATTGTTGATGTGTTTGCACACCAGTTCGTTCTCGGCAAAGCTCACGCCCAGGGCGTCGACACGTTCCTGGTAGCTGGCATTGAGGCCGGTCTCGGCGCCGCTTTCGTCTTGCACGATGAACGCAGCGTCCATGCGCGGTTTGCGCACCAGGAAGGTGTTCTGGAACGGTGTGCCGGCCCAATCGTTCATCCAGCTCAGGCTGCCGAAGCGCTCGAGCATGGTCAGCTTGACCATGCCGTTCCAGCTCTCGTCGTACTGATCAGGGGTCAGGCTCAGGGAGTTGGTGATGCGCAGGTCGAGCATGGTCAGCGCCCAGATCAGGCCGGTGTCGCGTTTACTGCGAGCGGCGGCATCGGCGCCTTGCGTCTTCTCGATCCAGCGCGTCAGCACCGGGCCGACGTCATTGACGTCGCTCTGCTTGGTCGAGCCGGTGCAGACCACCAGCGCGTTCATTTCCTGGTTGTCGGTGTAGCGTTCGAACAGGTAGGCGACCTTGCCACGCAGGATCAGCTGCGAGACGGAGTTGTCCTTGGTGCTTGATTCGGGGTCGCTGGAGTCGGCGATCTCGTGCAGCTTCTTGCGTCCGCGATAACCGGGGAAGTCCAGCAAGTCGACCTGGTTGACGATGTCGTCCGCTGGAGCCTCGATCAGGCCGAAGGTCATCTCGGCAGTCAGTGCTGCCAGTTGCGCAACCGGGATGCCCTGACTGTTTTGCAGGCGGCCATCGACCTGGGGACGCACGTCGATTGGCAAGTCCTGCGGGCTGCCGAAGCGCTCGAGGATGTCGACGTTCATGATGCTGTCACGCTGGCTGTAGGTGTCGTTTTCGAAACTCACCAAGGCGTGCAGCGGGGCGAATACGGTTTCGGGCAGGCCCAGCTTGTGCAGTGCGCCAGCCAGTTGCTGGTACACCCGCGTAAGCTCGCTTTGCTCACCCCAAAGGATGGAAAACAGCTCGGCACGTTCCTGGAAGTTCAGGCGCGGCGCCAGTTGCAACGCCGTGGGCCAATACAGGTGCTCAAGCTTCTTCACCGAATTACGGAAGTTGTCCCGCAGGTAATCCCACAGCGACACCAGGTCGTCGGCGCTGACGCCCGGCTGCAACGGCCCGGTCTCGCGTCCTTCGAACGGTTTCAGCACGCGCTGGATACGCTCTTCGTCGATCTCGTAGGAGATTCGTTCAAGGTCGAAATCCTTGAACCAGGAGTTGGCGAGAATCTTCGCCAGCTCGATTTCCTTGAACAGTGTCAACTCGACCGGGAACTGCGGATCCTGGCTCGGCGTGGCGCGACGACTGAAGCGCGTCACCAGGCCGGTGGCTTCCTTGCCGCCACCCACCGGGTTGATGTGCTTGATGAAGTCCAGGCGCTGGCCACCGAAATCGGTTTCCAGTTTGCCGTTCCGGCCGGCCGCCAGCGCCGAAATCAGGTAGGACTTGCCGGCCTGGGACAAGCCGAAAAAGCCGATGGTCATCGGCGTGCAGGCCACACGACCCAGGCTGTGAGCCAGGTTGCGGGCACGGTGCAGGCGGATGTTCAGGTTGTCGGCTTCGCTGTCCAGGCGTGGCGCGTTGCCGCGCGTCTGGCCAATCCATTCCAGCGCCTGACCGGCACCTTCATAAACAGCGGCCCAACTGGCAGAGAGCTGAGTTTGATCGGGGGTCAGGTCATTCATTTGCGTTTCACACTTCCACTGTCGAGCCAGTACTTGGTCTCGCTCAGGCCGGCGTCGAGCATGGTGTTGAGTTCCAGCTCGAGGTCGCTGCGCGGGTTGAAGTTGACATTGCTACTGTTGGATTCGATGTCGCGGACCGAGAGACGGTCGCTGACCAGATCCTGCTTGCGTGTGTACTTGTCCGCCGGCTTGACCTCGAAGCGCACCTTGAGCAGCGGCGCGCTGCCGTTTTCACCGATCGCGCGGGAAAACTTCTCCCGGCCAGCCTTGGTGAACCGCAAGGTGTACAGCGGCGAGGCAGCCCAGCGATCAGCGGCCAACTGGCGGAAACCGAGGCGCAGATCGCCGCGCATTTCCAGCTGTGGCGTGTCGGCATCGTCGCCGCTGCCGATTTCCGGCAGCTTGATTTTGTAGTCTTCGGACTGGATGTCGCGGTACAGCACATCGGCATCCTTGATCACGTTGTTCAGGTCGATGACGCCGATGTGCTTGACCGTCGAATACGGTTTGAGCGCCGAAGAGCGGAAGTAGAAGTTCGGCACGCTGTGGTTGGCGCACAACAGGCACAGCATCGCGCCAACCGACGCGGTGCTTTTCGGGTCGTCGATCCGGCCGTTCTTGTGGAACGGATACCAGCCGCCGGTGCGGTAGTTTTGCAGCGCCAGAATGCGCCCCGGAGGCAGCGGCAGCACCTTGCGAATGAACGCCTGAATACCGGGCAGACGCGAAGGGCGGCCGGTCAGCAGCAAGACGTCGCACGGGTAATAGGCGACCACTTCACACAGGGCACCAAGGATTTTGGTGATGTTGATCTGGCCGTTGAGGAACGCAGCGTGGAGCTTCTGCAGATCAAAGCCGATCAGCGCTTCATACAGGTCGAAACCGCTCTGGCCACCGACATCGCGGCGCACCGCGGCGTTGACGTAGTCGAGCACGGTCTTGCTGATCGCGTTGTCGCCCAGCAATTGGCGATAACTTTGCGGGCTGACTTCCTGCGGTACTTGCGGATCGTAATGCTCGTAAGCCTTGAGCAACGCCAGGCCCAGCGGTGCGAACACCTGCAGGTTCAATTGCTGGCGCAGAATCATGTCCTGGGCGCTGACCGATTCATCGCCACAGAGCCGCGACATCAATGAGTCCGGGGCTTTCACGCCAGCGTTCTGCAAGGCTTTCTCGAAGCTTGGCAGGATGAAGTCCTGAATCACGTCCAGCAGGATGTCGTCGCCGGCCACTTTGAAACCATCGCGAAAACGCTGCTCGGGCACGATGTGCGCATTGCTGCCGCTGCCGGTATTGCCTGCGCGGTCGAGGCGGTAGTCGGTAATGACCAGGTCCGTGGTGCCGCCGCCGATGTCGATGGTCGCCAGGGTGATGCGTTCGCGGTCAGTCTTGTCTGGCCGGGCGATGGTGTCGAAAAATTCTTCCGGGTGACCGGCGAAGTTTTCGTTGACCTCGGTGTACAGGTACACCAACTGGCCACACGAGGCCTCGTCCCATTCCACGCGGATGCTCGGGATCGGCGTGCGTGGGCTGACGGCCTGATCCTGATGCGGGTCTTCTTCGCCGACGTGCCAGCCGAGGCTTTTCCAGACCAGACCGATGGCTTGCAGCATGCGTTCGTTGAGAATGCTGCGCTCGGCCTGGGGCATGCCCGGCGGCACGGTCAGGGTGATGCTGTTGAGCTGGCGCGGCACACGGGTATGCCCCTGTCGCGAGCGCTGGGCCGGGCTGTTGATTTGCGACAGCGCCTGGGCCAGCACTTCGGCGAGCATGAAGGTCATCAGCGAGCTGCGCGAATAACGCGGCATGAACACCGGCAGGCGATCATCTTCTTCGAGGCTGTAAAGCGCCTCGCCGGTTTCGTTGATCAGGTGCGAAAACGGCGCGGCGGTGGCGTACGGCTCGCTGTCAGTCTTGATGTATGAGCAGTTGAAGCGCCAGCCGTGGCCGTAGGCATTTTCATCCCACAAGTAACGTTTCGGACTGGACAGGCCGGTGGAGCCTTCGGTGCCGCGACGACGGCTGGCCAGACGGCTGGCCTCGTTGCCGACCCGGGCGATCGTCGCCCACTGGAAGGCATCGTGCCGGCCACTCTTGACCGAACAGTGGTCCTTGCCGAAATACGCCTGGGCGAATTCGACGCGGCTTTCGAACGGCAGGTTGTAGGTGTGTTCGGGGGTGATCAGGTCGCGCAGTTCCAGCACGTAATTCTGCTTCAGGCCGGAGCCGGCCTGACCATGGTTTTCGATCAGAATGCCGCAGGTGCGCGAGTTGCCGACGTCCAGCACCAGGTCCACCGGAATCGGTTTGACCAGACCATTGCTGTCGTTGGCGACTACTTTCAGCTCAGGAATTTCAACTTTCGCACGGGTCGTCGACTGCTGGGCGGCGGACGGATTGCTCAGCAGACTCAGCAAGTTGAGGTAGTGCGCCAAGTGATAGTTGGCGCGGATGTCGGTGTCCAGCTCTGCGCGCGAGCGGTGGGCATTGCCCTCGTTGAACACTTCCAACAGCCATTCGTTGACCCACGGCTGGGCCAGGAACCAGCGGGTTTCGCTGGCCTTCGTCGCCAGTTTGAAGGACACGCCGGAGCTGATGTCTTCTTCGTTTGGCGCCAGGTAAGCGGTGCCGTCACGCTTGGGCATCACGCGGCTGTCGAAGGCCATCGTCAGGCGGTGGGTGTTGCCGTCAATGTCGGGTGTCGCCAGTTTGACCAGGCGCATGCGCGACCAGTTGGTCGGGCCTTCGTCGAAGCGGTGCGGCGGCATGAAACGGAAAAACGGGGTCGGCAGCCAGACACCGTCGAGCAGCTCGAGGCTGCTTTTCATGTCGACGCTGAACGCAGGTTTGGCCTTCTCGATTTTTTCCGGCTCTGGCTCGTAGAAAAAGAAGTCTTTCTCTTCGTTGTACGACAGGCGGCAGATCAACCCGCTGATCATCGGCGCGAACTCGCCCGCCGGTTCTTTGCGAGGATCCAGGCGCAGGGCGAAATCCATGAACTGGATGCCGGTGTCGCTGACCAGCGTGACGGTGTCTTCGAATTGGGTGACTTCAGGCAACATGTCGGGTTATTCCGTCTTTATTCGGCCACGTGCCGCATGGACATGGGGAATTGTTCTTTGCCATAACCGCCGGTGCAGTCTGCGACGGTGGTCGCCCCTTTGCGGCAGTTGACCTTGGGCATGTCGTAAGTGCTGCCATCGCCACACACGGCTTGGCCCTGACTGTCGATGGCCAGGCTGCCACCCTTCATAGTAGCGCTCACCGGCCCGGTGCATTTCGTGCCGTCGGCCTGGTGTACGGTGACTTCGCCCTTACCGTCCTTGAGCTGGTATTCCAGACGCAGGGGTTTGCCGGTTCGACGATCCTGAATACCGGCACCGGCGCGGAACTGACCGTCGAGGAACTTGGCGGCACCGTCGGCGGCGTCTGGCGGAATGCTCAGGGGAGGGCCGGGTTTTGCGGCGGCGGATTTTTCGGCCTCGGGCGATGTGATATCCGGCGGCGCAGTTTTGTTTTCGGGTGGCGCCGTTGGGGTTTCGGCTGCCGGGTCATTGGCTGCGTCTTTGGCAGGGTCTTTGGCCTGGTCGGCAGGCGCTGCATCAGCCTCGTTGCCATCGACCGCCGGCGCTTCCACGTCACGGGTTTCGGTCACAGCGGTACCGGTGCCGGTTCCAGTGGTGGAGCCTACAACGGTGCCCGTCACCGGAACGCCGTTCAACGTCGTGGCATTGCCGGTCAGTTGCGGCTCTTCCCGCTGTTTTTCCACCGGCACAATGCCCTCAGGCAGCAGGTCTACCGCGACCAACGGAATCGGCACGCAACCGCGCAAACCGAGCAACAGCCACAAAAGCAGCAGCAGGAACGGCAGCAGCAACAGCCACCACCAGCGACGCCACCACGGACGAGCAACCACCGGCACGACGGGCGCAACCATAGGCGCGGCTTCGACCACAGGGGGCAGCGTAAACGCGGGCGGAACCTGATAGAGGCAGTGCAGGGGATCGAGGTTGCCAGTGCCGGCATGCTCGAAACCCCAAAAGGTCAACACCGGCTTGCCTTGCACCAGGTAAACGAAATTCTCATCGGGGAAATGAATCACGCGCTTGAGCAGTTTGCCGAACACGGCTTTGTCGCCTTGCTGCTGTTCGCCGGAGTCAGTGACCAGAAAACGCTGGCTCAATTCCTCGAGCGCGGTTTTCAGCGATTCAAGTTGGCGACGGGCCGGAGCACGTTCTTCTTCGGTCGCGCTGCTCCACGGGATCACATCGCCGTCGAGGCCGCTGTACCAGTCGATCTGGTTGCCGAGTTCATCGCTTTGAGGGATGGCCAGATGATCGACCATTTCAGGGTTCTTGCGGCGAATGGCTTCGCGCAATTGCAGGGCCGCCCGGTAGACCGGTTGACCTGTCTCGCCCAGGGCTGTGAATGACCCGCTCTTACCGCTGCGTAATAGTGCCCCGCGCATTCAAACTCCATATGTTTCGTTGCGCAAAAATGACAGACAAAGTTGTCTGCGCTTGCTCCTGCAATTAGCAGGCGACCTTAATGTCATAGTGATGTCGCCGTCAATCAACTGGAGGTCCAAAACCGTATGAGACTAGCGTAAGCGTGCCGAGGTTGCATGGGGTCAATTTAAATTCGCTTGGGAAGGCTAGAGCGTAGGCTTTTTAGTCTTGCTGAATCGTTTCATCAGCGTTATAAAAAAGCACAACTCCAAGAAAGGCTTCCCCATGACCCCGCTCAAACTTGCCATCGCTCTCGGTGCTCTGACCGCTGCCTCCCACGCCATGGCTTGGGATTACGTGCTGCTCGACAGCGACAAAGCCGCCCAGAACTGGCAGATCACCAGCCAGCAACTCGGCGTGAAAACCGACAAACCCTTCTCCGTGACCCTGCGCACTTTGCACGGTGGCCGGCAGGAGGGCGTCAGCATCGTCGACATCGATAACGGCGCGCTGAAACTTTCGGTGGTACCGACTCGCGGGATGAACGTCCTGCAAGCATCTGTCGGCGATGTGCGCATGGGCTGGGATTCGCCGGTCAAGGACGTGGTCAATCCGTCCTTCATCGAGCTCAACGGCCGAGGCGGACTGGGCTGGCTCGAAGGCTTCAACGAACTGGTCGCCCGCTGTGGTTACGAGTGGGTCGGCCACCCCGGCATCGACAACGGCGAACTCCTGACCCTGCACGGCCGCGCTGCCAACATCCCCGCCAGCAAAGTCACCCTGCACATCGACGAAAAACCGCCTTATGCCATCAGCCTGCGTGGCGAGCTGAAAGAGCAGGCGTTCAAGAAAGTCGACTTCTCCGTCGCCACCGAACTGGTCACCGAACCCGGCAGCGTCGCGTTTGCCCTCAACGACACGCTGACCAACAACGGCGACTATCCGAAGGAATACCAGGCGCTGTACCACAGCAACTTCAGCACGCCGTTCCTGGAACAGGGCGCACGGTTTGTGGCCCCGGTGAAACAGGTTTCGCCATTCAACGACAAGGCCAAAGGGGATTTGCCGGATTGGCAGACTTACCGTGCGCCGACCAAGGACTACGACGAGACGGTTTACAACGTCGTGCCTTACGGCGACGCCAAGGGCGATACGCTGACCGTGCTGCATAACAAGGCCGGGAGCCTTGGGGTGTCGGTTGGGTTTAATACCCAGCAGTTGCCAGTGTTTTCGCTGTGGAAAAACACGGACACGCAAGGCCAGGGTTATGTCACCGGATTGGAGCCCGGGACGAGTTTTTCCTACAACCGCCGGTATCAGCGGCCGCTTGGTCTGGTACCGATGATTGGGGTTAAAGAGCAAAAGCAGTTTCAGATCCGGTATAGCTTGCTGGCGGATAAAGGGGCTGTGGATAAGGCGCTGAAGCGGGTGAGCGAGATTCAGGGTGGGCGGGAGATTGAGGTAAGACAGGCGCCGTTGGTGGATCTCTCCAAGGAATGACTTTCATCAGTTTGTGCTTGGCCGATACTGCAATGCCTCCGCCAGATGTTCGCGGGTGATCCCATCGATCTGTTCAAGATCCGCCAACGTGCGTGCGACCTTGAGCAGTCGATGGGCTGACCTGAGTGACAAGGTCAAACGCTCGCAAGCAGTTTCCAGCCACGCCTCGTCGGTTGTGGATAACTTGCAGTGTCGACGCAGCCCGGGCAAATCAAGGAAGGCGTTGGCACAGCCTTGGCGTTTGTTTTGAAGCTCCCGGGCGTCGGCGACCAGTACCGCAGCGGTGGCGGTGTCATCGCCGGGTTTGAGCGCAGGATTCAAAGCCGTGGCTTCTCGGGCGACAGTCAGGTGCAGGTCGATCCGATCCAGCAGCGGCCCCGATAATTTGTTGCGATAACGCTGGACCATGTCCGGTGTACAACTGCATTTGCCGCTGGGTTCGCCAAGATATCCACAGGGACACGGGTTCATCGCGGCCACCAGTTGAAAGCGCGCCGGAAACCTCACGCGATCCTTGGCGCGGGAAATCACGATGTGCCCGGACTCCAGCGGCTCCCTTAAAACCTCCAGTACCTTGCGATCGAATTCCGGAAATTTGCTGTATGACACGTGCAGTGTGCCAAGTTGTCAGGCGTTCAGATGCTTCTGAGGTTCGCTTCCAGCACTGATACCCAATCAGTATTCGTTCGGACAGGGTGTGCCTCCATGAGCCGTTCATGGGCCAGCAGCGACACTGGATGTGTAAGAGAGCGTCTGAGAGCCTCTCCACATCAGTGATGAACAGCTCCGAGATGAACGCTTGGAGATTGCTTCTCCGTGCCGCTATCGTCTATTGGTAGAGAGGATCATCAATACGAGCGTATGACCAATGAGGCAGCTTGAAGAAACGCGCAAACCTAAGGTACTACCTGCCGAGACGTTTTGGAGAGAGATGGCTTTTTACGAAAGCGGGCCAGGGCTCTGGAAGGCAATTCACGTCGGACTATCAGCCGTATTTTTCTTTCGAATGGCAAACCTTCTAGGGCTTCGGGAAGGCGCATTGGCTGAAATGCTATCGATAAAACTCAGCATGCGTCGTCGGTGGAGCAAATCAGGACAACTGAGCCGTACTGAAAGTGATCTCCTATATCGAATTGCTGAAGTTTTTCGGGACTCTCTTAGCCTTTTCGAGGGCGATGTGAGTTCCGCAATAATGTGGCTCCGTACGCCCGCGACGGCTTTGAATCAAATACAGCCAGCAGCCCTTCTGACTACCCATGTTGGCATCAACCTGGTTAAAGCCCATATCGGTCGCATCGAGCATGGAGTTGTAGGATGAACGAATGCCCTAACGGCGATGATAAACGGCGTCAGGAACCGTAGATTGAACGAGGTTCCGTGAGGCGGCGAGCATTAATATCCAGAATAGGTTGCTACTCACAGGTTAATGCTCATCGGGCACTGGTGAGATCCCTTTCCACCAAGGCGAACATCTCGCTCAAACTCTCAATTCCCTCCTTTTTCATGTAGCAGCTCACCATAAGGCTGACGGCATGTACTCCAAGCACAGAAGCTAGCCCGTCCACCTTCTCAAGCGTCGGGGACTTTTTCCCATGCTCCAGCATGCTTACGTACTCACGACTCATTACCGACGCAAACTGGTCCTGAGTCTTTCCCTTGCGTATGCGCAGCTCACGCAAGGCTTCAGCGAAGGCTGGATTTAGCTCCATTACGTCGTCCCGTCAAAAGGGACGATGAAGCCCGGTTGTGATCTGTATTTCTATGAACTATAGTTCACATCCCACGTTAATGGCTGATTAAACATGTTCGAAACCTACGAGGCGGCTCGTATACCAGCGTCTCCCTTCATCCAGCGAGACACCTCTCGCTGGGCGTTTGTGATGCTGTCAGCGAATGACAGGTGGTTCTATGTAACGCTCAACTGCGTACAGAACGGAGAAACAGACGAGATCTGCCAACAACAGTATTTGATCCCCTCCATGCTTTGCCTGTTGGGGCTGATTCGATCTGATACCGCAGACACATACGTGGCGTCTATCCAACTCGTCTCACCTAGCTGGATGAACGGGTCCGATGAGTGGCGGATGCAGCCAATTCAACAGATCATGTGCTTGCCTTCTCATGCTAGTGAGCGGTACTGCTACCAACTAAAAAATGGTGACCTGTATCCCGCAGCGTTCGCACGACTAGCCGCAGAAAAAGGAACAGTGGTTTGGCCCACCAAAGGAGGCGTCAGTGAGTCCTGACCTTGATGAACAATTGTGCAAAGAAAATCCTACCCTCTTTCCTAGCGCAACTCTGATCAATGGCAAAATGTTTTGGGGGTTCGAATGCAATGACGGCTGGTTTAACCTCCTCCGGCATGCCTTTGCACTGGTTACAGTACGAAGTGAAATCTCACCTGGATGTGGCTCCGTGATCATTGAGGAGGTGAAAGAAAAAAATGGAACGCTACGGATATATTATCGTGGAGGAGACGACTTTGTTCATGGTGCAATAAATTTGGCGGAAGCCATATCTGTTCATGTATGCGAGATATGCGGTAGAAACGTAAAAAATCGTCGAATGCACTATCATTTCCCAAGATGCGATGAGCACATAGATCTATGACGTATGTGTCGGCTGATCACCCCTACCTGTTAGATTATTTATATTCTGAGCTTTCTTACGAAAGAAAACTTGGCTTGATCGATTTCGATCTTGTTAGAAACTTCGTTTCATCGCCCCGAATCATGGATATCTATGTCCGCGAAGCCGTGATTGAAACTCCAAGTTTTGTTGGTGACAGCTATCTAGATCAAATAACAATGCTGGCAGATAAGCGTCAAAAAACGGTCGGTATATCTCTAAAAGCATGGGCAGTATTAGAGAAGACAGCTGGCCGAGTCGAAAAATATCATTTCGACGACGCGAGTATTTCAGTGCTTCAGATATGGCCGTTTGATCCGATGAGTTTAAGTGATGAGCACTTAAAAATCGCAATAGCACTGTCTTATACCACCGGAGAACTCCGGGCTGAATCACGCATAGTAGGGGCCCTGAACGAGGTGCTCGAAGGGTTAGGTTTTGGAATTGTCAGCGAACGCTATTAAGTGGACGAACAGCGGCAGGCGACTAGAGAGTAGTGTCTGTACATCGACGGACCAGATCGACTGCTTTGGTCGATTTCCGTCAGTCGTGACAAACGAGTGGGCCCAAAACCAGCGTTAGTGTCAGGCAGAAATCGGCCATAAGAAGACTGTCGCAGAAGAGTGTTTTCGTCCGAAATTTTTCACTCCGTGCGACCGGCGTGGAGGTGTAGGTAGTCTGAAAGTGGTCGGCTTACTGGATTACAAACCGTAAATCCTCTCGCGTCCTATCTGTCATGCGACCGGCTAAGCTGCATTAAATTGCGACCTCAGAACAATAAAATATTTCGACAACGTCTATTCACGCTCTCGTTAATATTGACGAAAGTTTTTCTTTTAATGCTCTCGCTCTGCCTTTAGGTATATATGAAACATTTAATCTTTGACACATCTCTTCGACTTCTGGCTTGTCGTGAACCGAGTAAACTATTATTTTGTTGCCGTTAATCCCTTTAGTTCGAGCTTGCTGCGCTACAAAAAGCCCTCTGAACTCTTGAAACAGTTTGCCCCTCTGCTCCAATACGCTTTCAAACTCAGAAGAGGCCGGCACATTGAGATCAAAAATCAGTGCTGCATAGTCATCTACGCTGGCGTCCAATAGCTTTTTATTTGCTTCATCTATCGAGGTTGAAAAATCCACGCTGAAACCTAGTGACTCGACATAGTCCTCTAGCCAATCCAAAAACATAGGTTCATCATCAAGAATTAGAATTTTTGCGCTCATTTTAAAAACCCATTTGGAATTCTGATTTCAAATTTCGTAACTCCAGAAGATGAATGACTCCCCTCAATCGTCCCCTGAAATGCATTCTCGACGATTAGCTTACAAATATGAAGACCCAAGCCGGACCCTGAAGATGTTCTTTCTTTTGCACTTTTTGCTCTATACCCGATTGCAAAAATATCGTCTTGGTTAGAAAATGGTTCGCTTTGTCCTTCAAATGTAATGATCAGGTCATCAGTTTTTTTCTGTATCCAATTTTTTATTGTCAAAGTCGAGCCGGCCTTGCCGTATTTAACTCCATTATCGATGAGATTCATGAAAACCTGCTTAAGTAAATTCGGATCACCCTTCACGCAGTTTTGAGTGTTTCTATCCTCTAGCTCTACCTTTACCTTACTACTCGTCCCTTGCTCTTGAAAGAATTGCGCAGACTCGATAATGGCCTGCGGTATGACGGTAGTTTTGATAGAGGAGTTCGAAATTGACTCAGTATTTCCCGATGCGTACTCTGCAAAATATGAAAGGTTTCTTATCAACGAAACCGTATACTCTAATTGCGCCCTAGCGCGTGCTAATCGCTGAGCCTTTTTATTGTCTGGGATTACGTCATTTATTAAATTGTCGAGTGTTCCAATTACACCACTCATTGGGTTAATTGCTTGATGAGTAATATTTTGAATAAGGAATAAAGTTTCTTTGTTATCCATTTATACGGCCCTTTTAATTATTGACAACCTAATACTTTCAGTTCCCAACTGAACGCTAAAATTTGACAGGCCTGAAAGCGCTTGGATGTGATTTTCTTCCGACTCAATTAACGCTCTCGGCAACTCAATTGCCAAGTTAAGTTCTTGGCCTTGCGTGATAACTGGAGCTTTCTTAAAAATAAAGAATAAGTACGCAAATAGCGCTCGAATAGAGAACCGATCAAAATATTTAACGCACAACCCTGAATATTCTATCCATTCGAATTGATCTTCAATCTTGTGAGTTCGAAAATAGAATTCATCTGAAACTTTTATGTCTGACATCCTAGTCGATACCAGTTCGCTGACAGAATGAGCTAGCCATAGTTTGACTTCAGGTATCGGTCCGGTGTCCGGCGAAAGAGTATTAGATATTTTAATAAGGAGCAATATGGAAGGGTAAAATAGATCGAGTTTAGATGCCGCTTCTGATCTCAGCCCGTACTTCCTCGCAAGCTGGGGATAAAGATTTAATTTCGTAGTAACCTCAACTGCTCCCCAGAATCTAATAATTGGTTTTTTTCTTGATTCATTCCAAGCTCTAACTTGATCCACTGCTTGCGGCGTGAGGGAAGAGCTTGTTACAAATAAAAGCATATCAGCGCTTTGCGCTTCTGCATACGATATTTTATTCCACACTGTAGGCCAGTCAACAGAACCTGTATACCTCTTGCATTCAACATACCACCTTTGGCGTTGATACTGACCGGATAAATCCGAAATAAAATAATCTCCTTCAATGTCTCTTCCGACATCGCTCCCAGGAGTTCTCCATACTGTATTCCTCAACCCAAGAGCATTAACAATATCAAATGTCATACTTTCAAATTGTTCTGGGGAAAGGCTTAATAGATTCAATTTTCCTCCTTGTTGAAAAGTCTAGCAGTTCTTGACAAATGAAGTAATGACAGTGATTTCAGCCACTCCAGATAGGCTGTTAAGGCTCCAAGGATATTGATAGCACTTTAAGACCTATGACAAGACATTTAGTTAAGCATAAAAGGTTATGCTGGCAAATCCATAGTATATTCATCTCCGTTTTTTATCTTCTCAAGTAACTGTCGCAATAAGTTAGAGTATCTATGCGCCTGAACTTCATTGCCGTTCATTACAGCGCAATGATACTTATTGTCGAACGATTTTATATCTACACCAGTAGTATTCTTCAAAATTTCAAGCAGCTTATTCGCGTCGTGCCATCCTTTGAAACCTAAGCTTACTCCTAAAGTGGATGGCGTATGTGGAAAATTGACGTTGAAAGCTAGGCCGTCAGAGGCGTCAGCTATTCCGTAAAGTTTAGCTAATGCCCCCTCTGACTCAGAAACGTTTGCAAGTACAGTGTAATCAACCTGAATGGGATTTTTAGGGATGTCAGAACGCACTAGTTCATAGGTTCTTGCCAGTAGCGCACGCAGCAGCTTTGGGTTGACATTGTCCAATGCTTGGTTAGCACCAAAAGCCTTGTATACCCAGCTATAGTCATGGGCGACGATACTTTTAATACGTATGCTTTTATTCTCTGATACCGATATCAGGCGTTCACGCCTAGGATATTCGGTGACTTCCTTACTTGACCACTCCAAATGATAAATATTTGGAATTAACGCGCCATTTTCGGAAAGAATCTCATCAATGTCTGACAGTATAGCTCTAATGTTTGGATCTTCGGCGCTGTAGCCAACAAAAATAAGAGGATGCTCCGCAAAAAAAGCAAGCATTTTGGCACTTAGATACTTTTTCTTTTTCAGAAAGTTATCATAGTCCTCTCGTGTGATGACTACGCTCCTAGAATCCGAAGCACATCCATGTATCTTGAATATTTCACCTATGCTTGAATGATTCGCATAGAGAATTTGCTGCCCAATGATCGGGGCGTAGTCAGGAAAAATGCTCTCTAGTAAACAATCATAGTTGGTAGTGATTATCGAATGAGGGTGAATCTTTTTCAGGAGTTCAATTTCATCGTTGTCCGTGGCAACTGTTTCACTCAATAATTTCTTAAAAATTTCACATACTGCATGTTTGAAATAAATATCGGACTCATTACCTGAGCCAAATAATTCACCGGGAAACTCGTCTTCGCCGCCACTCCAAGCCCAGTCATTGAATTTTTCTGAGAAGACGGTTCCGATGTCGACGAGATTAGGATAACGCTGCAAATAATATGCAAATTTTTTATCGATCTCGGGACACATTTCACTAAGTGAGTGCAGTAACTCCTCCCAATTCGGGCCGTTAAGGTACCTTTTAGTTAGGCCTGATCCCACGAAAAGTATAGGCTGGCAGCCCATCGCCTCAATACATGTTTTGATATCATCCGTCACATCGTCTTTATACTTATCATAATCGCTCATATGCGCTCCCTAGTGTTTTTATGCCTGCTGAGCGAGGGGCGGGCACATGACGGGTTCGTCAAGGATCTCAGTCTCCCTCAATGAGCAATCTCAGAATAGCCACTAGCCATCTCTGGTGGCTAGTGGATTGACCAAGATTGACGAATTTCATTTCTTTGATAACGATTACAGAGACCTGGCAAGCAGGATCCGGCGCATCCAGCTCAATGATTCGGATGACAGCTTGTGGCCGATCTCTGACTATGGTCACCGTTTATATTGGGTCGTTTTCTGCCCCGTCATGTACGCGAATCATTCTAGTCAAATCTGATGCAAATGATTGGTCAGGTCGAATACAAACGGGTGGGCAAATCTGTGCAATTACCCAAGGCTCTCAGGACTGGCACCGCGCCCGCCTAGGTCCGGTTTTGAGCAGGGGTGCCGCATGCTTCTATTGGTAAGGCCACTGATACGTGGCCTCCTTAAATTTACTCATTAGCCGATCAAATTGCTCTCAACCATTCCAAGCAGGCCTTCAGCAACGGCGCCCTCGCCTCAGTTGATGCACCATCAGCACCACGTAGAAAATCCTCTTGTTCAAGAATGGCTTCTTCGCCTTTTTCGTGAATACCGAATACATCCTCGATACAGCCGATAGGCCATACCCACGTAGTTCGGGCCAGAAGCTCTTGGTGAACTGCCTCCGCTAATTTGAGGCCCTCCGCGTCCTGTGCGAAAAGCGCCCAGGTATCCGCCGCTCTCAATCCATCAGCATTAACGGGCAGACCGTTCCCACCCAGCGGCACACCTTGCTCTGCTCCAATTCTGGCCAACACGTTTCTTGCTTTGGCCATATCCTCTCCGTCTTTTGATAACCAAGACTCGGCACCACTCCTGGCGTGTGTGAAAGCAAAATCCAAGTCTGCTATCACTCCACAGGTGATACCCATAGCTGAGAGCACCGAAACGCCTTTAGGGATGCTGGAGCAACTGCCAAGCGCCACAAAGCAGATGCGATCAAGTTCTGGCCTCGATCCATAAAGCCTTTCGTACACTAACGGCAGCAGACGCTGATCGGTTTTACCTTCACAAAGAATTACCTTCTCTGCGAAGTAGATGTCAGCAACGTTGCCTAACTCGAAAAGAGTTCGCGATTGAGCCTGAGCCTCCTCCATTGCAGCAGCTACAGCTTCGCGTAACTGCGCGCGGACGACAGAGCCATCAACGGGATGCCTACGAACGATGACTGTATCTGGAGCGTTATCCCTGCTGAGCATTAGGGGAGAGTGGGTAGTGAACACAACCTGAAAGCCCACCACCGAAAGTTGTTTAAGCGCTTCTCGAAGCTTGCGGACTCCTTGTGGGTGTAAGAACAGTTCCGGCTCATCAATCAGCAGCATCCGCCTAGAAATTCCCTGGGCGGTGGCTTGGCGCAAATCCGCCAGCAACCGGATGAGCGCCATCTGAATTGCTCGTTGTGCGCCACTTCCCACCTGATCAAATCGTCGACGGTCACCGGACGCCTCGTCGGTAACGTGTAGGTCTCCCGATTTAAAGAATTCTTTTACATCGATTGAGGGGACATCTAAATCCAAGCGCAATCCCGGGAAGAACTCTCCGAGGGCAGCGGTAGCGCTACTGTCAAAGCCTGCCAATACAGGAGATCTCTGATCGCCATCAACCGTCAATATGCGTCGAACTGCTTCCAAGGCTTGTGTGACTTCGACATGTGCTGTGAGGATTGGCGTCATGATTTCATCGAGCAGCCCGCGAATAGTGCTGCCAGCTTTTCCTTTTCCTAAATCCTCCGGCACATCGTCCATGGCTTGAATATGAAGAGCTTCAGGAAGCAGAGCAGAAACAACTGACGGCAGTCCTGTCGGGTATGCGCGCCAGGTTGTAGGAATGCCATTGGCATCCTTCTCATCAGGTTGCCAAACCTCCTGAACTGGCTTGGAGGTGCCAGTGCCGGTGGTGCGGATCCATAGCTCTCCATTAACGCAATAGGGTTCAATAGCTAGGCGGTGTCTTGGCTCTGGAATTAACGCGATCAATTCCGGAGTTATTCCAGAAATACAGGCGCTGAGGACTATTGGCAACGCCGGGTCAGAAGCATCATTTTTTGCGAACGCTTTCGGCGCCAGAACTATACGGATTGCGTCTAGTACCGTGGATTTGCCAACGTTATTTTGTCCCACCAGAGGGGTGAAGCTGCCTAGGGATAAAGAAACGTTTTTACACGCCCGAAAATTCTGAATGTGGATCTGGGTCAGTCCATGCATTTCACTTTCTCCTGATTTGCCCTAACTCTGGGGGGGCGGGGCTTAGGAGGTGGAGCGTAGAACCCATTTCTCTCGGCTGCCTTATAGAAGAGGGATTTTCCAGTCGAAAAGTCGTCGATGAACACGGAAGGATCTTGAAATATCATTCACGCGCCAGGGCATGACACTCCGGCGTACCAACCCGTGATGGAAACTCCTAGAGTTCCGGAGGTTCCCAGCCCTCAAAATGCTTGAGCGCGTCCAAGTCACCGATCAGATCCTTCGCTTTTTCCAACCGATCTAAGACGCTTTGCCGCTGCTCCGGACCAAGACGGTCGGCGCTGAGTGCTATGTCGTCGAAGAAAGAACGAATGCTGTTCACCTTCGCCCAGGTCTGAATGACCACTTCAAGACTATCTCGGCTGTCCTGAATCGCCTTCAGCCGACGCTTCTCGGCTTCCTTTCTTCTCCATTCTTCCATCTGCAACTCATGCCGATGGCGTTCCTGTTCGCTCCGCACTCGCTCGATCTCAACCTTAC
The DNA here is from genome assembly GCF_949767865.1 of Pseudomonas sp. IT-P294. Taxonomy (NCBI): domain Bacteria; kingdom Pseudomonadati; phylum Pseudomonadota; class Gammaproteobacteria; order Pseudomonadales; family Pseudomonadaceae; genus Pseudomonas; species Pseudomonas sp. IT-P294. The sequence goes on from NZ_CATKQW010000022.1 coordinate 363,193, forward strand.
CGGCGAGAATGGGAGCTTCGGCTTTCAGTGACTTCACTACACTTGGAATTTTGCTGACCAAGTCTCCAGGCTTGTTCTCAGTCCAGCGTTGAATCCAGTCCACGCCGTAGTACGGTGAATACACCTGCAAGCAAAGTCTGCCCGTCGGCATATCCGCGCTCATCATCCAACCATCTCGGTAATCGGAACGCCGTTTAGTCACCGGCAGATCCGCCACCCTGATGTATTTTTTATCCGGTCGCTTAACGTGAACGTATTCGCTGATCTCATAGATGGACAGGCCAAAGACGACGGTCCCTATGTGAACCACCGTAGGCCGTTGGGGTCGCCATAGGGCAGGGTGCACGTACCTCTTAGACTCTTGCTCTCGATGGTCTACGGAAGCGCGACCCATATGCGAGGTTGGATCGGACAGCGCAACCGCGAAGCCTTTTCCCATGAACGCCAAGTACAGCTGATTAGCAAAGTCGACGGCATGGCTTACTCCAGAGCGGCTTACTATCAGGTCTGCCATGGAGCGTTTCGATGGACGAAGGTAACCTTCATCTGTTTCGTGGGCTTTCTTAAAATGCTCCTCGATGTCTATCAATAGCGGATGCCGACGAGGAAGTAGTTCAAGGCGATCAGCCAGCTTCCCGCGGCTCCTTATAGGGGCTTTTGGAAGAGATCGGGAGATTTGCTCAGGCGCTCCATTCCTGCTCCAGGCAACGAGCGCGCCTGGTTGGGCCTCAGGGAGTGCCGGCGGCGTTTTACGCTTCCCTACAGCCACTTGGGCCCAATATCCCACCGGAGGGCGGGGTATATTAAGGTTTGTAAAAATGCGTGCTAGGTAACTGGAGGAAACGCCATACCGCTCAGCTATTTTGGTCATGGGTGCAGACCAAGCCTGTTCGTAAAGAGACTCCCGAGTAATGGTGTCCTCCAACGAATCAGCAGTGGTGGCTAAGGAGTTTGGAATGTCTTCCATGCATGAGCTTCTTGAGGGTGATTGGCAAATTCAGTAGTGACCACATCAGCCTAGCTCAAGGCTTATGACGATTATGGGATTGAACCCCGCACGCATACCAACACCCATAGCGCCCCCGATGATGAAGCTCCGGTATCGCCGGGGGCCAGGAGCACCTTTTTAGAATAATCCATCATGTCTCCAAGGTGCAGAGTCATACACACCCATGGATCATTCTCCCGAAGTACATCGTTTTGGTCACGTGAGTGGATAAGACTCGGGTTGGCCGTTTTCTGCTCTCATGGCAGGCAAGAACCGGCCGATCCTGTTGAAAAAGTCGGTTTGCCCAAAACGCTCAAATATTGATGGGTACAAACACCTCTTTTGCGTGCTGCTAAGTGAAATCCAAGTCGTGAACCTTCTGCCCAAAGCACAGATTTCATTCTCAGGCGCGAGCTTTTCTGCCGTGGAAACCGAAGCCGACTTTTTCAACAGAATCGGCCAAAAGCAGCCACTCATGACCTGTGCCTTTATAGACACGCTGACCTCGCCTGGATCATGCTGACACTGCAACTCGCACCTACAGTACCGCTGAATCAATCACCAAGGCTGCTCCATGACACGTTCGACAAGATCAAAAAAAATCGACGAGGCCACAGATTTAATTTCCTATCTGGATTTAATTTATGGTTTCCCAAACAGCAACTCCGCTTTAAGCTGCTATCGTGGACAAGATGACAAATCTTGGATTGTGAAACCTTCGGTGATGCGTAGTCTAAAGGCGGACGCAGAAAATAATATTTTAAGCGAACTTTTAGTCGAAGCACCGAGCGAGTTTGGCTCTGATAGAAACATGTTCGACAAGCTTGTGCGCGCACAACACTACAGCCTACCTACACGGTTGCTAGATGTAACTTTAAACCCGCTCGTAGGTTTATATTTTGCCTGTAGCGATGAGAAAATGTTTTCTGTCGACGGTGTAGTGCACGTTTTCAACTTTCCTAAGAACAATGTGAAATTTGCCGATAGTGATACTATAAGTATTATCTGCAACCTAGCCAGGTTGTCCGACGAAGAGCGGACAGAAATATCAGACAACTACCGAAAAGTCGGGACAAAAATCTCTGACTGGACAAAGGGAAAGATAAGCGCTTTTCAATCCACCCCGGAAGTTAAACGCCTTATGCAATTCGTCAGAGTCGAAAAGCCTTATTTTCTGGACGCCGTTAGGCCATCTGACTTATTCAGGTATTATTTCGTATATCCATTAAAAAATAATAAGCGCGTCATTGCGCAATCCGGAGCCTTCATTGCTGGAGGGCTTTTGCAGTATCGAGCAATACAGCGCGCCTTGGGTCTGACGCATAACAAAATTATTATTCCAGCCGCAAGCAAACCTAAAATTATTAAGCAGTTAGATACGTTAAATATTAATTCGCGCTCCTTATTTCCAGAAATAGAATTTGCATCTACTTACATTAAGCGCAAATGGTCAGACAAGATATAGCCACTTGCAGGAGGCCTGGTGGATTCCGACCTGACTATAGAGAAAATGCGTTATTCTTTACCCATCCAACAGAATGAAGGCAGTTCACGGGGCCCAACCAGCTTATAATCGCGCTAACGCTTAGCGACCAGGCTGGTACGATGTGATGCCGCAGCATTCGGATTGATACCGGAAATATGCCAACCCACTGTTTAATTCAAGGAAGTATTGTGAGCAAACTCAATCAAGTATGGACACTAGCGCTCGCATGGGCTTCTAAGAGAATTCGAAGCCCATTTTCAAATTTTGCCACAAAATTTGTGCTATTTTTAGGATCTGGAATAGTCGCCACCCCACTTTTAGAGCACCTGATCTTCAATGCTGTGTTAAAACATTTTTTCGGAATAGATCTGGGAATTGAAGTTCCTGACACTCAAGCCTACATCGCGGGAGTGGTGCTGATAGCACTTTCTTTAGCGCATAATCTGCTTTTCAATAAGCTAGATCACAGTTATCAAGTCAATATCAAAAATGTAGAGACTTCAATATATAAGTCCTTATGGAAAAATCTAGATGCGGTCTTGGATGACACTGCTAGACTCAGTAATTTATACTCTACCTACTACTCCGCCCAAGACGATGACTTAGCGCTTAAGGCGGAGGAGTCTATTATTTCCTGCGCGGATCATCTGAGAAAAAACCGACCATTTTATTTTTCGGATGCTTTCTACGAAAAGTGTATATCAATATGTAATGATGCATATGTTGAAGCACGAGCATTTCGAGCTTGTATACAAGCTAAAAAAGAAGAGGAGCTGGCTATCGGTAGGGACGCTTCGTTATCAGAGAAAATTGACTATTACGAGAAGCACTATAATTACGACAAAGCTCGCAAAGAAGCGAAAAAGAACCTGGCTGTCATTAAATCTCAATCGGAGAAAGTTTGCGTAGATATCAGGGCGCATATCGGGTTTATTTAACCACTGGAAGGTGCTCAATGGGTGCCTGAGGATGCTCCAATCACACTCCATATCTTCCGACACTTCGTTAGAGGCGCATTGCTGGGTTGGTGGGATCATATGGCCGAATCTCAGAGTAAGTGAATAGCCCGTCTGTACTGGCCGAAAGCTGCTGGACGTGAACGGCAGCAATTGGCCGTTCAATGCCGGTCATGATTGCTAAGTGCGCTGGTCAATTCCGATTCAAATGGGTGGTCAAGTCAGTGCAAGTACCCAGGTGTCAGCGGATCTGGAAAAGTGGTCCCCAACCAGCGGCGAGATGATCTAGGCTTCCCGCACCATCACTCAAGGACGTTAGCCATGTCAGATAATTCAGAGGCCCACATCGCCACAGCGGACGCACTGACATTGCTCCTGCACAACCAGCACGCCTTAGCTGCTGCCATCGAAGAGGTTACTAAGTGGCTCTCAGAGAGCGGAGTAGGGAGTGTCGCCGATAATGCAATGACTGCCATGGAAACGCTGGACACGAATGCACAAGCGATCACAGATGCCATCATGCGGATACGCAAGTCGTAGGCATATCTAACTTCCCTGCCCCTCCTTGAAGAGCGAATCCCGATTTAATGCGAGAGTAATGGAATTCTGGGCTGCCCAACCGTTTGCATTCGACTTGGCCAACAAGCGCCGTAGTGACGACCGAAAGAGAACGGCCAGATAGAGACAGTCAGCACGTCACTCCACTGACGAGCCCCAAGCGCAGCAGGCATTTATCGTGCCTGCAATACTGGAGGCGCCGTCAATAGACGTACTGATTAATTAGTACTGAATAATCATCTTCCTATAGAAGTGAGGGTCATTTATCGTGGGGCTAAACAGACAGTCAATGAATTCACCGTCAGTCCCTCCAAAACCATCATCCATACCGCTTAGTACAAAGCAGCTTCTATAATTTTCATAGATTTCATAGTGCAGGGTTTGAAAGAAGTCTATAAAGTCCACATCATAAAAACATTCAGAAACTGATTTTGACTCATGGAATCTTTTTCTTTTGGTCGTGCCATCGCTATATCTGTAGCGATCTTCTAAGCGAGCCAATATATCGCTCTCTACCATTTTCAGTTCGCTTATTGATAGGTCATGCCTGCATTTGAATGCACAAAACAAATAATAATTCGGATTGCCTGAGCTGTAGGATCTAGATGATAGATCCCCCATAGTCAGTCCTACTTTCGCGAAAGTAGGATTGCTGGCGTCAGCACCTAAATACAGCCACCCTTCCCTCGACTCCATATCTAGCTTCGTTCTTTCCCAGACATACTCCATCTTGTAGTCGTCAAAAGTTTCAATATCCTCGATGGTTATTTTGTCTTTTCTCAATTTGTCATTCCTTAGCAAAAAAAGATATAGAATTGGAAACATAAGATAAATTGTTTTTGATGGATTCATCCCTGCCCATGAGTATTATGACAGGCATGTTCACCTTGAGGCTAGGTGACACGTTTTCCTGCTTCGTAGTCAGCCGAAATAGTACACACCTGGTAATTGCCGATGATGAACGGCTGCTTCGGGTCGTTTTCAGCCCTTCGCAACGGATAACAATCGGCCAAGCGGACTGTCACGGGCGCTAAGACGGATAGCTGCTCGCCTTGCGGATAGGTTGTGCGTCATACCAATCTGCACTTGCGTACGGGTTGCTCACGGTGTGCTCTCGGCGACCTGGAGCACAGTGCTTGTTCTCTAATGTGCTTCAACTTCGTCTTCACCCTCATCGTAGTAGTCAACCAAGTTCCCCGTCACTTCACCAACCTCAAACTCGCCCAAAGCTTTGGTGCCGAGCAACAAGGTGTTTTTTATTTCGACGCTAAACTCAATATCACGACCGGGTACATCGTGTTCCTTTCGATGATCGCCGCTTGCTGAACCGGCAAAAAGAACCTTTAAGCCATTATCAAACGTAATAGAGTCTAAATCGCCAATCTCGACTTCATCGTATATAGTATCTGATTCTGTGATGGGGCCTGATAGCTCTTCACCTTGCAGTAAGTCATACTTGTGCTTTTCGCAGATGTCTCTGCACACTTCTTCTACTTGATCCTTGGTGATCAATTTATATTCTAAGTTTTCGAAGGCTGAAATGACATGGTCGAATAATAGGTCGGACCCTAATTCCTCGTTGTCTGACCCTTCAGCTTGTACAATATTGTCAAGGCTTGAGGCAAGATCTGTAGGGTCATAGTAAATATATATAACTTGTGATAGTTTTTCGTTATTGAAATTTTCATCGAGTATCAACGACTGGAAGTCTTTATACCCAAATGTCGTTGCTACGACCTCACCTAGTCCGGCCAGGGATAGCTGAATACCGTCTGCTTTCAGGCTTTCTTCGATAGCCAGCATGAAGCTATACGACGAGGGAAAACGATTTGATGCCTGTGCCGACTTTAATCTAGCATTTGCCACAGTAAATCGTTGTCTTTCGATTGTGGCATTCTGCTGTTTTTTCTCTTCTTCTAATTGAGCTTGATTCGCTCGGCTTTTAGCTTCTGTCGCTGCGGCTATCGCCGCTTCCGATGCAGCTGCTGCCGCTTCGGCTTTTTCTTTGAATTTTGCACTCCTTAGCTTTAACTGTTCAGCTATTTCTTTTCGGCGATCAATATCTAATTGGACGTTCTGCTCCAGAAATTTCTTGTCTGGATCCGCAAGCAGCTTTTGTCTATTCAAGGCTTCTTGTTGCTTAGTTTTGCTCAATTCAATTGATATTGCTTGCTGGTGTAGTCGATCATTTGCAAATTTCTGTATCGATTTCAGCAATAATGAAACCCAAGGGAAAGCGAACAAAAAGAGAGTCGTCATTAATAAAGGGATGACAATTATTGTATTGAACGCTACTACGTCGGTTTCTTTTATGTATTTACTGAGCGTGTTAATCCTTTCTGTAGTGGTTCCGTCGCCCCATATTAGTATTGCCAAGTGACTCCAATTACAGACAATCCATGACCCTATGAACGCGCCAATGAAAGGATCGTCGACCTTTGTTTTCGTGTTTCCGGAGATTGACTGCAATATATCGTCAAGAAATTTCATTCCGTATGACCTGCGTTCCCATGTTCAAAATGAGGTATGACTTGCCCTCAAGGCGCTGACGAGTATGGCGATTTTGGGGACCTATCGATACCATCTGATGGCTGCGAGGCTTCACAAATTCCATAACGGTCGAGTCCGCACCAGCCATGGTTCGCCCGCCCACCTTGACTCTCCTCGTTAATGAGGGAGTAGTAACCGTCGAGGATGTCGACGCAGCGGTTAAACTTTGGGCCAGGCGTTCGATGGTGCGTGATGAGCCACTGCATGCTTACCAGCGCCACTAGTTGGTTCGCCTACGAGAGGACGGCAAGCTGAAGGCACAGATGCACCCGCGCCATGTCCCTAGCGAGGTGCCTCTCGCTCAGTTCACAAGCGGAGTGACTCGTACCGCCTGGGGCGTACGTTCTTGAGCGTTTTACAAAGCTCTCGGCCGATATGTGTCTATCTGATAACTTTGTACGCTATGGCCAAATTACCTAGAAAACTAAAAGATCAGACAGCTCGCTTTGGAATCGGAGAGTGGTATGGGTACAACCTGACCCAGCTATCGAGTACAGAAAGACAGCTCCTCGCGGCTGAAACACTGAAACCGAAGAAAGCTAGAGCCAAGCAGCTGTGCCCATTTCAAGCGCGCAAGCAAGATGCTCTTTGCTCAAAAGATGGAGGCGTCTGCTCATTACGTCTCTACTCATATGCAGCGCATCCAGGAACTGGGCGGGCCATGGGTGTCCCGGTTGACGGTAAACAGGGCGATCTTAGGGCTACGTGCCCAAATCGCTTCCATGAAGACCTAGAAATTTTTAAGTGGGTAGGTGAAACCATCCTCGGCGACTCTGACCCGAAACTTGTTGCTGAGGTAGGTTTTTTAGAGGCCGGCGCGACAACCGACAATGAAGGCGGTGAAGACGTTGGCCGAATTGATATGGTTCTTGTCAGCACGAAGACACCGCCAGGAGCGCCTATGGAGTGGGCGGCGCTGGAAATTCAAGCGGTGTATTTCTCTGGTGACGCAATGCGAGGCGAGTTCGAGGCTTTTAGCGACACTGCGGTAGATTGGGTAGTATTTCCAGCAGGGCGTCGTCGCCCAGATTACCGAAGTAGCGGGCCGAAACGTCTCATGCCTCAGCTCCAAATCAAAGTTCCAACGCTTCGGCGGTGGGGGAAGAAGATGGCCGTCGTTGTAGATCGCGCCTTCTTTGACTCTATCGGTGAAATGGACAACGTAAAAGACATCTCGAATGCTGATATCGCATGGTTTGTCGTGCGATTCGAGGAAGTCGAAGGCCAAAACCGTACACGAATTGTGCCTGACGAAGTCCGATACACGACCCTTGAGCGCTCAGTAGAAGGTTTAACAGGTGGAAAGGCGGTGCCCCTTTCGACTTTTGAAGGTCGGATCAGTGATAAATTTGTCTGGCCTGTGCCAATAGAGCAGGTCAGTGGATCTGACCTGCTTGCTTTTGGTGATTTCGAAGCACCTTTACCTGAGTCGGATTAAGACCGTCAGGCGCAGATTTCTTCTTGCGCCTGTACTACTTCAATAAACATGTCTTTTTGGTCAGCCAGGTGATTTACCAGTTGATCAGCAATGGCTTTTGCCATCAACACCGGTACTGCATTTCCGACCTGCTCGTACTGTGATACGCGAGAACCTACAAAACGATAGGTGTCAGGAAAAGACTGGAAACGTGCTGCTTCGCGCACTGTCAGAGTTCGGTCTTGATCTGGCAGAAAAACTGTTCCCCAGTGTGGGTCGCACTTGGTCAACATAGTCCCAGACAAACCATCGTTATGGAGTCGACCATAACGTTTTGTATGATCAGACTTGCGGGCGCGCTGCATACCTTTAGGCAGAAGATCGTGGGGGATATCACGCCATGATCCACCGGGCTTTACATGCTTCATACGCTCAGCATTCTGCTTAGAAAGCTTGGCGGCAATGTGGTTAAAAGTTTCTTGCGCACCATTACGCATTTTTTGAGCGTAGGCGCTGTGAGCGGCTGCCTGATATTGGACAATTTCAGCCCCTTCCCCCATCTCTAAGCGTGGGAGATCGCCAATGGCTTCGTTAACGTTCACCCATGGGTTGAGGCGGGAACGGTCACTCTCAGATAGCTGGAATGTCATCGTGCTACCGCCACGGAAATTGGCGCGCCCAACTGCGTAATGTGTAGGTTCAGGATGCTGAACTTCACTGAAGCGGGAGCCGAGAAGAATTAGCCGCCAGCGTTCTTGCGGAACACCGTAATGAGCTGCGAACAGAATCTTGGCCGTTACGTGGTATCCCAGATTGGTAAAAATATCGATGATCTGACGGAACACTTTTCCGTCATCTAGAGATAGCAAGCCAGGAACGTTCTCGAATACGAACGCCTTGGGCAGGAACTCTTCTAGGAAACGCTCATAGTGCCTGAACAAAGCATTCCGGGGATCACTGAGAAAACGCTCTGGGGCGTTAATCGAGAAACCTTGGCAGGGTGGGCCTCCGACTAGAACGTCTAGCTCACCAGGCTCCAGGCCGAGAAGATTTCTAACCTCTGCTGGATCCACCTCTTCGATAGTCCGGCAGTCTGCAATGGCTTCTGGATGATTGAGCTTAAACGTCTCGATGGCCTCTGGCATCACATCGTTGCCATAGAGGCTGACATAACCAGCTTGTCTAAAGCCCTCGGTGATTCCACCTGCACCACAAAACAAATCGATTGTGCGCAGCGGCTTTTTTTTCTTCCGCGATCCACGAGCTTTTTTGGGCACAGGAGTGTCGATGGAGCTGCCGCCTGTACCTACGTAGATTTCGCTGTTTGCTTCGATTGTCATACCATACTCATTAGCCATTGCTTCTACTCCTTTCAGTAGACATTGGTCAGGTGTGGCCAGGGTCGCAATCCCTGGTCGCACCGTTATCTTCTGTTCAGCTCAGCGGCGTGGCGCTGCTGGCCACAACCTATCAAACCTTGTTGGTTTAGCTGCCGTGTATTGCACGGTGTGCTGAATGTTCTTGTGCCCTAAATAGTCCTGGATTAACCGTGTATCTGCACCTTGGTTGGCCAGTTCGTACCCGCAAGCGTGGCGCAGCATGTGCGGATGGGTAGCCAGAGGTAAATGAGCCTTCTCGCCATATCGACGAATGGCATCCCAAGCGGTACGCCGATTCAAAGGATTCAGTCTCTCTGAAATGAAAAAAGCATCATTTTCAGGTTTCATTTGAGCCCTAACCCGAAGCCAGGCTTTTATATACTTCAGCTCATCTGTACGTAGCGGATGCGTTGTAGAAAGGCCTTTTTTCAAGCGAAAAACGTGTAGAACACGAGACTCAAGGTCAACTTGCGCCAATGTCATGCCACAGGCTTCAGAGACGCGTAGGCCATGACGGAACATGAGCAGCAGTAGACAGCGATCACGCATTTCGTGGCGACTCTCTTTGGTCGCCGCAATCAATCGATCGACTTCGATCTGCGTCAGGTGTTTTCGGGGCTCGATCATTTTGTCCAATCTTCGATGCAAAACAAACGGCGCAATCCCGCGCCGTACCGCAAAAGGATAACACCACATTGGACAAAATGAATCTTTTTGTCCTTAGTTATCCAAGCTATTTCGACCGCCCTCGGCGCGTTTTGACTCCCGCGACTCGTGGCGTCACCAGTGATGCTTCTATGGGCTCCACTGCGCTAGGATTGATTAAGCCGGAATAGATGATCTAACTGTGTTTTTATACAGTATGATTCAAGTTTTTGCTATTGCCATCTGCTGCGTCAAAAATTTACGGGAGCAATGATTCAGAGATTCAGAGGGAACTTTACGCAGTTAGCTGCCTGTTGCGAAGGGCCGGAATCGTACAGATATGGCGCAGCATGTGGTGTTCATCGGTGGTCCGGAGCCGGTAGTAGCGCGCCGTATCGGCGACAGGCGCTACCTTGAGTTGAAGACTGGTCTAGGCGGACGGAGGGGCTGCTGTCGATGTTAGCCGAGCTGGAACATTCAGGATGTGGTCAGCGCTCAAGCTGCCTGATTAAAGTACTAACTCCACCGTCACCAGCAGGGCATCACGCCCGGCGATGGGAACCGCAGCCGTACCTGCGTCATGACTCGATCAGGGTTTGTGTGACGTCTCAGGTCGACGCGTAAAAAACATCAATGGCATCGGCAGATCATCAAATGTAGCGCTATTGCGGAGTGCGCCAGGCCTCCGTTTGATAAGCGGGACGTAGTGCTGCCGGTCGCAGCTGACCTAGTCTCGATCATTGAGTCGTTTGTGACTGGCAATCATCGTTTCATCGGTAATGACCACCACCCAAGAGGGATACAGGCGGCTGCTGACCCACTGGCCGACCCGCTCGCAAGGTACCGAGTGACGATTTCGGTCCACGCTGATCAAGCAGGTAGTGGAGGCCCTCACCGTGCATTCGACCTAACCATCAAAGGCGGTCAGCATTGACATCATTTCAGCTCGTTCAAGCTCCGGAGCCACCACCGTTAGCCCGTTGTACTGCGGGTGCACCAGGTCGCTCCGAAGAGCACGGCGGTGTTAGCCTAGGCAGGCATTCAGTTCGTCGAAGGGGTGGAACATGCAGATTTGAGCATCGAGCCAAATGCGCCGTCGGCTGTCGTGGAGATTCTTTACAACGATGCCTTTTCCTAATCCGAGGGCGCGTTGCAAAAATCTGGGTCGAACAGGTAGTGGGCTCAAATTACGGCAAACCGGGTATGACCGTGCGCCCCTAGCCCCTGTTGCCCCTTATCGACAGCGGTCTTCATGTTGTCGTAGATACCGCGACGCGGCATTCCACCTAACGCACCAGCTGAGCGGGTATAGGCATCGACCAGCATCTCGTGGCCTTGGCTGGGATATGCAACTGGTGAAACTCATCCACCTGTGGTTAATAACTTGTTTAGAAAAAAATACTTAGATGCCTCATTCATCGGTCGTTACTAATGGGGGTGGCAGAAACGGAAAATTTTTGGATAGTTCTAAGAGGCCGTCAACGATATGCCTTGGACCACCACGTGCTTGTAATTCTGCCGAATAATTTATAATTGCTCGCTTTGCTGCATCAACTTCTTTAAATTTATTTAGAGCATCTAGCGTCTCTTTTAATTTTAAATGCTCTGCGTATGCTAGTTTTATATATGGTTCTATAGATTTTGGAGATTTATGCCCCGTAAAATCTAAAACCTGGACCTTGAAAAACTCTAGATCTAAAAGTTTGTTGCGGAAGTCGGATTCGTTAGCAAATTTGAAACTTTCAATTAAAGCGATCAAGTGCTTGGTGACGTAGCGGTGTCTGAACATGTGTGGATGAGCACGACCTAGAACTCCTGCTAGGTTTCGTAGATAATGTATCTCTTGAGTTATGGTGTTAGGTCTTACCGATTGACCAGTCCGTTCACTTACAAAAACATAATCATGACGAGCTTTTTTAATAGAAAGCAAAGGCTCCAAATTCATCTCAATAAAATCTTTAAGAAAGCGAAGGTCACTGTGCGAAATACGAATTCTCCGCGTCACATAGGTATTACCGCCTTTCTTCAAGTTCCGCATTTCAAGCACCGGTTGCGTCATTGCTAGCGCTTTATAAACTGCGCTACGCTGTAATTCCGCTACCTCTGAACGCCGTCCACCGGTAACTTCCAATACCAGTAACATAGCTAGCCTGCGTTTCATAAGGAAAAAATTGGTGTCGCCGTTCGCTGCTGCTGTCCTCAGTTTATCTATCGCAATAGCAGAAATTGAATCCCTAGTTGTCGTCTCACTCTCAATCGGCATCTCAGAATGATCCCAGTACCACCTAGGCGCTGCATCATGTGAATGGTGGACCTGTTTTGATAGTTCAATTTTCTTTTTGAACCCCTTGATGTCTCCATCAATTGCAACATAGTCTGATCGATGCCGGGATCTACCTACGAAGTCAAGAAACTCTAGAGTTCTGCGCAGAATAGAAACAGAAGTCTTAGTTGTTATAATTTTCCCATTAGGGCGGGGGGTGCTTTGTAGTTTTATAAATTCTATAAAATCTGAATCTACTAGTTGGTCTAGGTTTCGTTTCTTGTCGAAGCAAAACCTTATGATGTGTGACAGTTGCGTGGCGTATTGTTTAAGAGTGCCTCCGTCAGAGTGCGTCGATGCACGATTAAAAAATTTAGAAATTAAGTATTGGTTTGCATCGTAACACCAAACGCCGTTGGGCCAGCGCATCGAAACCAAATTTGGAGCGTTTACCAGTTGAGGCTTTTTGTCGAAGCTGAGAGAATGAAATAGCTGAAATTCAGCGGAAGTCAGGAAATATAACTTTGCCATTTTTATCAATTCCTAATTCTATGTTTTTCAGAGGGGAGAGCATTTGATAAATTTCATGATGATGCTCTCTGCAAAGATCAATTAAGTCAGCGCGGCCAGACTCGGTTATGAGTTTCCAGCTTTTATTCAGTGATAGGGTCAGCGCGTAGCTTAAAACAATGAGGTCTTCACGTTGCGTTTCACTTAAATGCTCGACTTCTTTAAGTCTGACTTCGAGGCCACTTTTCGACTGCTTGCGTGGTCGTTTTTGACTAGGCGTTGTATTGACTTTTTTTTGCGCTGCCTTTCGCAATTTATCGAGGTAGCTGTAACCTCCTTTGAGGTAGAGATCTGCTGAGCGTTTGAGGCTATTTATAGTAGTTTGAATAATTTCTAATTCAGGATTAACGTAGCTCGAAAGCGATTTTTGGCTTGCCAAATAAATGCTTGGTTTTGCTCCTCCCCAATGTATGTAGTTTCCTTCGATTGTATCGAGAAGTAATTGTTTAAGTTTTAAAATCGATGTCTGCTTAATTCTCTCGCTCTCAAGCATGCTTCACCGCCGTAATGATCGTAAAGTTTTCATTGTTATTTGACATACTAAAAACGGGTTCGGTTGTTATCTGGTTTCTGGAAATTAAATAGTTTAAGTATGGCCGCAATTCAGCCTCTTGAATCACCCTGATATTGGACGTGCAAAATCTTTTCTCTATAAGTCTAGCGAGAGGAAGGTATGTTAGGTCTCCGCGTCGTGTAATCTCGGAAAGTACTTCGGCTTTTACGCTATTAATAGTGTCCCCTGATACTGTGTCCGTGATGTAGTGAAACAAATGGCGGTAGTTGCTATGGCCTAGGAATTGTCGAAGAGCTTCCATGTCGCCAAAACCTCCCCAAAAAAACATCTGCGCAAAGAACCGCCTGAATTGATGTTCCCGGAAAAGGTAGATTTGTCCTTCGTTGTTGGTGTAATTGAATTTAAGGCAAAGCTTGTCTAGTGCATCATTATAAACAACGCTACCAAAATATTTTTTTATCCCCAGTGTTTTAGTGTATGGAGGGGATAATAATGACCTATTCTTACAACAAAATCCCAACGTCTCAATGTTGGAATGAAATTTTATCAGCTTTGCGAAGATGTCTACGCATATCTTTGGGATTGGGCAGGGAAGAGGTTGTCTTATATCACCCTCTCCAGACTTACCGTTCTGGAAAATAATCTGTCCTGACAAAATATCTATATCTTTGCGAGTTATTCTTATTAATTCTTCTTGGCGTCTTGCTGTAAGCGCCCCAAGAATTAGTTCGAACGATCCATAGAGAATCTTTATATGCCAATATAGCTCGCTTTTTTCCTGCGCATTCTGGGCCTCTCGGGACTCCCAATTAGGTGTCTTCCAGCGTGTAATTCCTAATTCGGATAGAGATGCTGGTATGCAGGTTGGCAATCGCTGCTGGCAAGTCAAATCTATCGGCGTTAAATCGCCGCATTCTTGGTAGTATTCCAAACAGGCTTCAAAGAGGCCGTCGGCGTACCTTGAGACATAACTGATCGCTTCCTTTAGGGCACTTATTACGAGAGGGTACGGAATGCTAGAGAAATTCCCTGTAATTGTTGATTCATCCGAGATGAGTTGTGCTCTATCAGTTTCAAACGTTTCAATTGGCGTAGGTAAATCAAAGCGACCTAGTTCGAGAATATCCTTAAAGCAGGAAAGGTGCCTGGAGATAGTCTGTGTTGAGGGCGTGTTGCGGTTTGTTCTCGTTGGTACTCTATTTATAGACTTCTTTTTTTTGAGCGGTTGTATGTCAATTTCTGGCGGGCAAGAAAATTTCGAACCTTTGAATAGGCAGTTCAGAAATATTGACCGCGACAACTCTCTTGCCGAATAGTTTGGGAAGGACCTTTTTGTACTTGAAAGTTGTCGGCGTTCATGGTGGAAAAAAATTCGAGCCGATCTAGCTTGGCTTTTGGTGAGATCGCAAGTATACGATGCTAGATCGAGGTCGGACTGTTCTACGCAAACAGGATATAGGCCGCCATTATCCAGCTCTTTAGTATTTTCCTCAATTTTGCATTTCACTAATGTCGAGAAACGCTCGGTCCAATTGTAGTAAATGTCATCATCTGAGTTGTAATTGTTAACTCTATATACGAGCATGCTATAGAAGCTTTCTGAAATTGCTGCAAACCCGTCTCTGCGAAGGCGCGAAATAGGTATGTGCTGAAGAATAAAGTCAGCCTGTTTTAAGACTAAAGTTAATCTGCGCGTTCTCACATTGGTTTTATAGGGGATATTCGTAGCACAATCCGCACCTTGCATCAAAAGCCATGTTTTAATGCTGCTCAAAATTTTTGAATTACGGTAATCGGTTAATTTTGACCCGTCCGAAAGCAACACATTGAAATCAATTGGCGTTGCTAACCCTTCGATTATCCATAGCGTTGAGCCAACATCAGAGGTCAAGCCTTTCAGTAACGGGTTGGTTTTTGATGGTTCATAGCCATCGTCTAGAAAGCTTAATGACGGGATGGTTGAATTACTTACGCGGCGAGTGTCAATCATGTGCTCACCACTGGTGTTATCAGTCGTGCGGATGCGAGCATCGCCTTAATGTCTGGTCGGTTGAAATTTTCATCTCCAATATGATCAATTAATAGCCTACTTATTCTTATCCAATATGAGTCCGTCGAGTCGTTGTTTTCTCTATTTAAATCGCGATTGCTAAAGTCTAGCAGCAGTCTTAAGGAGCTAATGCCCACCGAAATAATGATCTCAGTATCGTTGTCATTAGCCTGTATAGAACCTGCATTCTCGCATTCAGTATTGAAGTGTTTTCTGAAGTTCACGACATGATTTTTGATGAACTGATTAGCCTGATCAATCGTCATTCCCGTTGCTGGCGATAAGTAATCCGTATCGCTAACCGCTTCGAATATAATTAGGTGTTGTACAATTCGAATCCAGCGTACCGCAAAGAAGCGAATGAGTGCGCTAGGAACGTACCTTTTAAGGAGCTTTATAGAAAACTCATCGTGCCCTAATCGCTTGGAAACCCCAGCAAGATCTCTATCTTCTATATAAAGTTTGATTGCAGAAGTAGCCCTGATCGCCGTGAGTGTTATCCGTTTTGCAAGAGTTCTCGCGTAATTTGAACTTATATTAGTTGATTCAATAAGTTCTTTTTCTAGGGTGGATCTATATTGGCTGCCCATTTCGAATTTGACGGGGCTAGGGTATGAGAAAAGTCGACCGCGACTAAGAAATAAAAGTCTCCAGTTATCATCCCCGTTTCTTCGTAGAAACTCTCTAAGTGGCCGAGCCATTTCAATGAGCTTTTTCACGGCGTCATTAGTTTCAGGCGTTAGAAATACAATCTGTTCAGCTTTCTTTTTTCCTTTTCTACGCTTGTAGCCTTTTAGATAAACTACATTATCCACTTCAATATAGCCGGAGTATCTACCGTGTACATCGTATAGCTCCAGGGTCGATAGAAACGATGGGGTCACCTCCGGATGGACGACAATAAGGTATGCTGCATAAGCGGTCAGGATCTCTCGATTCGGTAGCCCTAAGATTTCAGCCGCCGCTGTGAGGGGGACCCTGAAGTGTTGCGTTCCAGCAAGTGAGTCTGGGTAGGTTTGGTAGCCAAACTCGCGAAATTTATGAACTACATATTGTATCTGCTGTGGCGATAACTCTGCCATGCTGTCTACTTTCTTTACAATGTTCGCTACTGGCGTGATGCTGCCTATTTGGCCGTGTTTAAGTGCCGTGTCGAATGTTTTATAGTGTCTTGCTATTGAATATTTCGCCCAGCTAGTAATTGTGGTAATGTCTTTGCTAACTTGGCCGAATATAAGTTCGATGGCTTCGTCGTCAGTGACTTCCAGCGGAACGTCAAAAGTAAGCTTGCTACTTATATTTTTGCCGTCTTCGTTCTTCCCCATATGTGTTTCAGCCAAGTGTTTTGGCGGGGTGTTTGTAGGCAAGCCACGTCGTGGTTTAGCTATCAGACCTGAAGGAAATAATTTATTCTCCAGAAAGAATGAGATAGGTCCGCGCCAATGTTTGCATAATGTACGAAATCGTGTCGGACTGTTCTCGTCATGATTTTCCAAAAAGTACTTTTTTCGCATATCCGAAAACAGTCTTTCGGTAAAATCTGGGTCGTTAAGTTCCAGTGCCGTAGAGTCTTTATATTCGTTGGTTAGGAGGTTTATAAGAGGCCTAATTGCATAGATGTAGCATGAAGCTCTTGTGGCCAAATAACTTTGGCAAACATTATAAATGCCGATGGTGAACTCTGCGCCATGAGATGCGTATAACTCGTAGAGTTCGATGCTTACGGTTTTACCTTTGGCGTTTCTACATTTCCAGCCATTCAGATATAGTTTTACTTCTGGTCGAATTGATAGTTTTTCAAAGTTATTAACTAAAGCGTTTAGATCTTCGCTATTAAGATAAAATCCGATGTCCGGTAGTTTATGATCCAGGCGATGATGGTCATAGATTAGCTGGATCAAAACTTTACATTGTTCAGTTACTGAATATCGGTGTCGATTGGTCCAGCCTGCAAATTTTTTGGATGCAAGTGCTCCTATGAGTAGATTCATAATTTTCATAAACTCAGGTGAATCTATTTTTTCGCGTGATAGATCTATGCTGGCTATCAGCAAAACACACTCAAGGAGCTTAAAAAATTTCCCTAATGATAAATCATCCTTGCAGACGTACTTATTGGAGTCAGCGATGTACATCACATGAGCGACGAAGCACGGACTCACCCGCGTAAGCGGCATTTTGTTCAAGTAGCTCGTCGGTGATGGGATTAGATGCGGCATGTAGAGTATCTGATAGAGATGAGGTTCTTTCAGATTACATAAGTTTCAGCGGCCTGCAACAGTAAAAAAAATATTGCTCATGGTGTCGTGTTCTTTATTTTTTGTTAAATGAAAAAAGTGTATCAATCAAAATTTTGTGCAGGTTTGTATCTCTATGTATTTTAAAAGATTTTATATTTTTGTTTATTATGTGCTTTACAAGTTTTGCAAATAATAAATGATAAAGTTCAATAAGATTTTTTTCTGCTGGTGGTCGTGTTGAGTTCGGTTTTGGGGTGGGCCGCGCCGCAACTGCCTGGGATGTAGCTAGTGTCATACATGAGTAAGGATATTCAAAGGTAGTGATTTCTGAGATTCAACTTTGAGATTCCGTTTGCTTCTGGGGGCTATAAGGTACTGCACCTCACGACCTTCGATGTGGTGCGTAGATACTGTAACGATTGTGATGCAGCCAATTAGCATGCGCCCGTTGGGGTATGGAGGTCTTGAGGTGTTCAGCTGGTTGGTCCGATTTAGAATTGGAAACGGCGAGCTTGGGTGGTGGTCACTCCGTGGGCCGTATCACACGGCTCAACACTGTTTATTTGGTGCGCTGGACTTGGTTTGTCAAGGACTGCGTTGGAGCGATAGTTGTCAGATAATTCGATTGCGAAATATCATAAAAAAAACAGATATAAATCAATTAGATATGCATGCTTGACAATATGTGTATCACAGCAAAACTTGAAGTTCGTCGAGGAACAGCACGCCATGATGGGCGAGGGTGATTTCGCCGGGTTGCGGCTTCGATCCGCCACCCACCAATGCAGGGCCCGAGGCGGAGTGATGGGGCTGACGGAAGGGTCTTTGCGGCCAGTGGCTCAAGGGCACGCAACTGGTGACGGATTGAATGGCAGCGACCTCCAGCGCCTCATTTTCGGCTAACGGAGGAAGCAGCCCCGGTAACCGACTCGCCAACAGTGTTTTCCCGGTTCCTGGCGGTCCGCTAAATAGCAAGTTGTGAGCCCCGGCCGCCGCAATCAGCAATGCGCGCTTGGCAGAGATTTGCCCCTGCACCTCATTCAAGTCCGGATAGGGTTTGCTGGCATAGAGCAAGCCATTGGAAACGTAGGGTTCAACCGGCGTATGTCCATTGAAGTGCGCAACGGCTTCCAGCAGGTGGTCCACGGCAAACACCTTCAACCCGGACGCCAGGCACGCTTCCTCGGCGTTCGCCCGTGGCACCATCAACGAGCGTCCGGCCTTGCGTGCGGCCAGCGCAGCCGGCAACACACCTCTCACGGCCCGTACCGCGCCAGACAATGCCAACTCTCCCAGGCATTCAATGTCATCCAGCGTCAACGTTGGCACCTGCACGCTGGCGGACAGAATCCCCAAGGCAATCGCCAGATCGAATCGGCCGCCGTCCTTCGGTAAGTCCGCAGGCGCGAGATTCAGCGTGATGCGCCGCGCCGGGAATTGCAGACCCGAGTTGATGATCGCGCTGCGTACCCGATCCTTGCTTTCCTTTACCGCCGCTTCGGGTAAACCGACCATCGTCAGCGATGGCAAGCCGTTGGCCAGATGGACTTCGACGGTGACGGCGGGCGCATCCACGCCAATCTGGGCGCGGCTGTGGACGATGGAGAGGGACATGGTCGTTCCTTGAGCTTTACGGGAACCGCTTCCTGCGGTTTTTTGAAGGGTAGTCGTGGACGCGTGACGGCGCAGGCGCCAAATTTTCGCAGGATGTTGCGAGTGTCTTTCTGATGGGTGAAGCGTAAGGGAGTGGGGATTTGCGACGTAATCAGTCGCAGGATGAGGTTGTTGTAGGACGTTGCCTGGATTAGTGAAGGACGGCGGCGAAGCTGAATCGAGGGCGAAAAAAACCGCCTGAAAAAGCGGTTTTTATGTGCAGGCTTCGGTGAGGCCAAGACCTGCGCATCCTCAACGGACACATTGACGGTGCTGAGATTATTCACCTTTTTTTGTCGAATCAAGCGTAGCGGGTGCCCTGTAGCCGGCAAGCCAACCGCTTGGTTCCAATTCTTTACCGCAAGCCGCAGCGACCTCGCAAAAGCGACGTTGAGTAGCCGATACGTTCCCGGCCAGCCGGAGTGCCTCCGCATGATATCCAGCGATGAGTAGAAGTTTGGCTTTTCGTTTTCCGGGTTTCATAGCGATCTCTTTTTTTGGATTTGAAGATGGCTTTACAGGTCGGTCAGCTTAAGAGGTAAGCGCGGTGGTGATGCAATGAGAATAGGTGCTCCTTTTCGTAGGAAATGTCTGTGTTTAAAAGGAGTTCTGAAGGCCTTTGGTAGTCCTTTTCCCAAAGCTTTGAAGGGATGGTCAAGAGTCGCATTGGCGCATTTGCATAAGTGAATTCAGGTTATACACTCAAGATTAATGCATAACGTTAAGCTTTAAATTATGATCGTTAGCTTTAAGTGTTCTGAGACCGAGTACCTGTTTCGCAACGGTAAGACCCGTATGTGGTCAGCCATTATGAGTGTCGTGGAACGAAAGCTGACGATGCTTGATGCTGCTGCCGTACTGATTGACCTTCGATCGCCGCCGGGTAATCGCTTGGAGGCGCTGGGGGGGAATCGAAAAGGTCAGCACAGCATCCGTATCAACGCTCAATGGCGAATTTGCTTTGTTTGGGGTCTTAACGGGCCAGAGAATGTCGAAATCGTCGATTATCACTGAGGTGAGTAATGACTAAGAATGGTATGCGTCCGGTTCACCCCGGCGAGATCCTCAAAGAGGAATACCTGGAGCCTCTGAGCCTTACGGCGGCAGCCTTGGCTAGAGCATTGAGCGTTTCGACACCAACGGTGAACGATATCGTGCTCCAGCGCCGGGGTGTCAGCGCTGATATGGCTTTAAGGCTATCTATCTGTCTGGACACGACCCCGGAATTTTGGCTGAACCTGCAGTCGACTTACGATTTGCGCAAAGCCGAGATTGAGCGAGGGGCAGTGATCCGGGATCAGGTTGAGCGGCTTCCGCACTGCGCCTGATCCTCAATTCCTGGACGAACCCCACGCTATAACGTGGGGTTTTTTTTATCGTTCAGAATGCCTGGAGTATTCGTGAAGCACGTTTCCACCACGGTGCATTGACCACAGTCTGCGGCCGTTCACTCTCCGCCAGCATCTGCGGAACATCCTGCAGCCGTATCCACGGTTGGTTATTCCAGTGCAGCAAACTCAACGACATCTCCGGCCAGTTCAACAGACTCAGGACAGGGCGTTCGCTTGTTGCCGGTAGTTGAGCATCTCTGAGGGCTGGCACTACGTCGTGGGTCAGCCATTCGCGCAGGCCTCGGTATTCGGGGCAGTAGTGGTAGACGAGCAGGGCGTAGACGCCGGATTCGCTGACCAGCAGGGTGTTTTCGAGGGTGCCGTGGATGAGTATCCGCAAAGTCTGGTGCTGGTCGGGATCGAGTTTGCGGACGGCGCGTTCGTCGAGGAAGAGGCGCAAAAGACGGCCTAGATCTCGGGCGCTAAACCAGGCTTGGTTTTCCAACAGCAGAGCGTGGAGATGAAGTTTGTGGCGGGTGAAGGTGTGTGGGATCAGATAGTTGTCGTCCATAGAGCATCACTCAAACTCGCATGAAGGAAACTGCCGCTGATCGTCGCCAAACGAAAAGGGTGGCAGCTGTGCGCGGGTTGGCGAACCGGTGCATGCGAAAAACCGGCAGACCCGAAGGTCTCCCACGCCCAGCCGCCATAATTCGAAAGGGGAATAATGCCCAGAGTCGAACGTGGTTGCGGTGCGTCACATGCTATCCAGGTCGCCAAACCCAGTGCTGAATATTCAGCTGGGGATGAGCTTAGAAACCTGGGCTTCGCGGCGCTATCGGACGGCGGTGTGATCTTTGTAGGACGTTGCCGAGATGGTGGCGGGGCGGAAGATCAAAAGATCGCAGCCTGCGGCAGATCCTACAGGGGGTGGTCTATCCAGTGTGGGAGAGCTGGTAGACCGAGGTGACGCTATTCGCGGGCAAGCCCGCTCCCACAGGGATTTGCAGTGTTACTCGGCAGGCGGATTGAGCTTCGCTTCAAGCTCCGCCACCTTCGCCTCAAGACTCTCCAGCCGTGCCCGGGTGCGTGCGAGCACGACCATCTGGCTATCGAACTCTTCACGACTCACCAGATCCAGCTTGCTGAAGCCACTCTGCAACAAAGCCTTGAACTGGCTTTCGATTTCGCTTTTCGGCAATGGGGTTTCGCCGCTGAAGAGGCGGGAGGCGGTGCCGGTCAGGGCGTCGAGGAAGTCTTTGGGTGCGAGCATGGCAAATGTCCTGTCAACAATGGCGGGCAGTGTATCACGCAGTGTCTATAGTCAATTCCGGCGGCAGGGATGCACGCTTTTCGCGCATGCGGACGGACGGCATCGCACCGTTGTTGTGCGTAACGCGTCAGGTGTTGCAGTGATGTGGTGGGTATCTGCGGCCAAAGGCTTGAAAACAGTAGGTTTTGTGGAGATGGCAAGCTTTCTGCTTAGTCAGTAGTAACCCATGCACTGATGCAGTCGCTGTGACGAATGCAGTGCGCCGAGCGGAACGGGGAGTTGTTTCGTGAGGAGCGGTTAGCTGGCGTCGGACGGGCAGGTAAGGCCGACGATGCGTTACAAAGCCAGGCACTGCGCTTAGACTTGAGTCGGGTTTGTTTTCCTGGGGCAAGTCCACCAATTCGGGAGAGAGTTTTCATGAAGCTAGTCACTGCCATCATCAAGCCGTTCAAACTGGACGACGTGCGCGAATCGCTGTCCGAGATCGGCGTGCAGGGCATTACCGTTACTGAAGTCAAAGGCTTCGGTCGGCAGAAGGGTCACACCGAGCTGTACCGCGGCGCGGAGTACGTGGTCGATTTTCTGCCCAAGGTGAAGATCGATGTCGCCATTGACGACAAGGATCTGGACCGGGTTATCGAGGCGATAACCAAGGCTGCCAACACCGGCAAGATCGGTGACGGCAAGATCTTCGTGGTCAATCTGGAACAGGCGATTCGCATCCGTACCGGCGAAACCGATACCGACGCGATTTAAAAGCCGCCACAAACCCAACGCCCCAGGAGAAAACAATATGACTCTGCGTAAATTCGCAGGGCTAGGAGCCCTGTTGTCCCTCGTAATGCCCGGCCTGGCTATGGCGGCAGATCCGGTGGCGCCTCCAGTCCTCAATTCCGGCGATACCGCCTGGATGATGACCTCGACAGCCCTTGTGCTGTTCATGACCATCCCCGGCCTCGCGCTGTTCTACGGTGGCATGGTTCGTTCCAAAAACGTTCTTTCGTTGATGATGCAATGCTTCGCCATTACCGGCCTGGTCACCATCCTGTGGTTCATTTATGGCTACAGCATGGCGTTCGATACCACGGGGATGGAAGCCAACGTCGTCAACCTCAACTCCTTTGTCGGCAGCTTTGCCAAGGCCTTCCTCGCGGGCATCACGCCTGCCAGCATTACTGGCCCGACGGCGCTGTTCCCTGAGGCGGTGTTTGTCACCTACCAGATGACGTTTGCCATCATCACTCCGGCGCTGATCGTCGGTGCGTTTGCAGAACGGATGAAGTTCTCCGCGATGCTGGTGTTCATGGGGATCTGGTTCACCGTGGTTTACGCGCCGATTGCGCACATGGTCTGGAGCGGTCCGGGTTCGCTGTTGGGCGACTGGGGCGTGCTCGACTTCGCCGGCGGCACCGTGGTGCATATCAACGCCGGTGTGGCCGGCCTGGTTGCCTGCCTGGTATTGGGCAAGCGTAAAGGTTTCCCGACCACCCCGATGGCTCCGCACAACCTCGGCTATACCCTGATGGGCGCCGCGATGTTGTGGGTCGGCTGGTTCGGTTTCAACGCAGGTTCCGCTGCTGCTGCCAACGGCACTGCCGGCATGGCGATGCTGGTGACTCAGATCGCTACTGCCGCAGCAGCCTTGGGCTGGATGTTTGCCGAGTGGTTGACCCACGGTAAACCTAGCGCACTGGGTATCGCTTCGGGCGTGGTTGCCGGTCTGGTTGCGATCACTCCGGCGGCGGGTACCGTTGGCCCAATGGGTTCGATGATCATCGGTCTGGCAGCGGGCGTGGTGTGCTTCTTCTGCGCCACCACCCTGAAACGCAAACTCGGTTATGACGATTCCCTGGACGCCTTCGGTGTGCACGGTATCGGCGGTATCCTCGGCGCGATCCTGACCGGTGTCTTCGCTGCACCGTCCCTGGGTGGCTTCGGCACCGTGACCGACATCGCCGCACAAGTCTGGATTCAGTGCAAAGGCGTGGGCTTCACGGTGATCTACACCGCAATCGCCACCTTTATCATTCTCAAGGTCCTGGACGCTGTCATGGGCCTGCGTATCACGGAAGAAGAAGAGGCTGTCGGCATCGACCTGGCACTGCACAACGAACGCGGCTACAACTTGTAAGCACGCGCATAAAAAACTTGCCCGGCTTGCCGGGCATTTTTTTGTCCAGGATTTGTCCATGAAGGAGCTGCTGAAAGGTTTTTTCCTACATGTTTGGTGGTGTTTACGGCGGGCGTTTTTCTGCGGCCAATGGCTTACATGATTGAAGGAATATTAGGGCCTTTGTTTTTTCCCAGAGCGCGCTAGAATGCGCCCCGAACGTGCGGAGAACTGTATGTGGCAACAGACTCTGATAACCCTGCGGGCAAGGCCTCGGGGCTTTCATCTGGTAACGGACGAGTTACTCGCCGGCTTGCCTGAAATCAAGGCGTGCCGGGTCGGTCTGTTGCATTTGTGGCTGCAGCATACCTCGGCGTCGTTGACCATCAACGAAAACGCCGATCCGGCGGTACGTCGCGACTTCGAACGATTCTTCAATCGTCTGATCCCACAAGGAACAGACGGCTATGAGCATAACGACGAAGGCCTGGACGACCTCCCGGCGCACTTCAAGGCCAGCGTGCTTGGCTGTCAGCTCAGTTTGCCGATTTCGGCGGGCCGACTGGCGCTGGGAACCTGGCAAGGCGTTTATCTGGGCGAGCACCGTGATTTTGGCGGTGCTCGTAAAGTCCTCGCCACCGTGCACGGTGAAGAGGCATGAGCCGCTGGTCACCAGCGGCTATTGAATTTTTCCGGCGGCCTTCGACAGATGGCGAAGCTGGGCTATAACTAATCTGCTTTTCGCAAGTCATGAGGTAGAACATGAGCGACGATGATCTGGAAAACGACGACCTCGAAGTAGGCGACGACGACGAAACCGAAGAAGGTCTGGAAGCAGCGGCCGAAGACGTCGCTGAAGACGACGGCGGTGATACGCCCGTTCCGACCGCCAAAGGCAAAGCCAAGGCAGCGGTATCGGTCGATGAGCTGCCGAGCGTTGAAGCCAAGAACAAGGAACGCGACGCCCTGGCCAAGGCCATGGAAGAGTTTCTGGCGCGGGGCGGCAAGGTGCAGGAAGTGGAGGCCAATGTGGTCGCCGATCCTCCCAAGAAGCCTGACAACAAGTACGGCAGCCGGCCTATCTAAGCGCCTGCTACCTGCTTGCTGAAAAAGCCCGCCGTCGCTGCGGGCTTTTTCATGGGTGATACAAATCGTGGGTCTGCGGTGATCCCCTGTGGGAGCGAGCTTGCTCGCGATAGCGGAGTGTCAGCCAATATCAATGTTGAATGTCACACAGCGATCGCGGGCAAGCCCGCTCCCACAGGTTTTGCGTCAGGCCGAGGCGGAGTTCCACAGAGCCAACAGCGCTGGCAACTCGGTCAAACTGCGAATCTCGGCATCCGGTGCCTTCTCGGCTTCCCAGGCCTTGCCCGCCGGGTTAAACCAGATCGCCCGCAATCCCGCCTGCTGTGCTCCGGCAATGTCATCTCCCGGATGATCACCGATATGCACCGCCGTCTCCGGCGTCGCCCCGCCACGCTGCAACGCCTCGTGAAACAGTCGCGCATCGGGTTTGGCGATGCCGATGTCTTCGGCGCACAACGCAAATTTGAAGTAGTCCGCCAGCCCCAACCGGCGCACATCGGCGTTGCCGTTGGTGACCACGCCGAGGGCGTAGTGTTTGGCCAGCGTGCCCAACGTCGGCTCGACGTCAGGGAACACATCGATCTGGTGCCGCGCGTGCAGAAACACTTCAAAACTCTTGTCGGCCAGATCAGAAGCCAGGTCATGGTCGTAGCCGGCTTCTTCCAGCGCATGGAACAGCACCCGGCGGCGTAGCGCGCTGATGCGGTGTTTGAGGCCCGGTTCGCTCCCCAGGATACGCTCGCGAATCGTCCACAAATGCTCCACCGGCACCGCGCCCAGGTTGGGTGCGTGCTCGGTCAGCCATTCACGCAATACGGCTTCGGCGCTGACGATCACCGGGGCGGTGTCCCACAGGGTGTCGTCGAGATCGAAGGTGATCAGTTGGATGGTCATTAATCATCGCCCTTAATGCGTTTGGCCCGTGGATGGGCGCTGTCGTAGACCGTTGCCAGGTGCTGGAAGTCCAGGTGGGTATAGATCTGGGTGGTCTTGATGTCCGAGTGGCCAAGCAGTTCCTGCACCGCTCGCAGGTCCTGAGAGGACTCCAACAAGTGGCTGGCGAAGGAATGTCGCAGCATGTGCGGGTGCAGGTTCTGTCCCAGTTCGCGCTCGCCGGCCGCCTTGACCCGTACCTGAATGGCCCGTGGCCCCAGGCGCCGGCCTTGCTGGCTGACAAACACTGCGTCGTCCGTCGGGTTGGTCATGGCCCGCAACGGCAGCCACAATTCCAGGGCTTCACGAGCCTTTTTACCCACCGGAAGCAGTCGGGTCTTGCTGCCCTTGCCGAGTACTTGAACCATGCCGTCGGCCAGATCCAGCTGATCCAGATTGAGTCCAGTCAGTTCCGAAAGCCGCAAGCCCGAGGAATAGAACAACTCCAGAATGGCCTGATCCCGGCGCGCAAGGAAATCATCTTCCACCGCGCCTTCAAGCAGTTGCAGCGCACGGTCGGTATCGAGGGTTTTAGGCAGCCGGCGTTCGCCTTTGGGCGGAGCCAGACCGTTGGCCGGGTCGTGATCGCACAGGCCTTCGCGGTTCAGATAGTGATAGAGCCCGCGCACTGCGGAGAGCAGGCGCGCCAGGCTGCGGGACGATTGACCCTGTGAATGCAGGCGCGCGATCAGGCTGCGCAAGCGTTGAATGTCCAGGGCGGCCCAGCTGCTGATGTTCTGTTTGACGCACCAGCCGAGCACTTTGTCGAGGTCGCGGCGGTAGGCATACAGCGTGTGGGGCGACACCTGTCGCTCACTGCGCAGGTGTTCGCAGTAAGCGTCCAGTTGCCGTTCCACGATCAGCGTACCGAGCGCAGGGAACTGTTGACCCGTGGCAGCACCCGGCCCATGACTTCGGCGATGTAGCTCAGGAACAGCGTGCCAACCGAGCTTTTATAGTGCTGCGGATCGCGACTGGCGATGGCCAGGACGCCGTGGATGCCTTGATAGCTGATGGCGACGACGGCGGTGGAGCCGATCTGCTTGCGCTGTTCTTCGCCGAACAGGAAGTCCAGTTCGTGATCGCGCAGGCTGCCGCTGACGCTTTTGTCCTCCGAGAGCAAACCGCCAATGGCCGTCTGTGCTTCGGCATGGGTCACCCAGCGGCCGACCGGCATGGGATTGTCACCTAGCAGGATCAGGCTGACGAAAGGCACCTGGAAGTCCTGGCGCAGACTGTCTTCGACGCTGATGACCACGTCTTCCAGGCTGTTGGCGTCCATCAGCGCGAGAATCAGGCGGCGGGTCTTGTCGAACAGGCGGTCGTTGTCGCGGGCCACGTCCATCAAGTGCGAGAGGCGATGACGCAACTCGATGTTGCGGTCGCGCAGGATCTTCATCTGGCGCTCGACCAGCGAGACGGTATCGCCACGCTGGTGCGGAATGCGCAAGGCCGGGAGCAGTTCTTCGTGCTCGACGAAGAAATCCGGATGAGCCTCCAGGTACGCGGCAATTGCCGCCGCCTCAAGGCTTTCGGAAGGGGATTCGTCGGGCTGTAGGGCGGGAACCTGGGGCTTATCTTTCATGGATTCGACTCTCTCAAAGACGCACTTGTCCTTCATAAACGCGCACTGCCGGGCCGGTCATCATGACCGGT
The DNA here is from genome assembly GCF_949767865.1 of Pseudomonas sp. IT-P294. Classification (NCBI taxonomy): domain Bacteria; kingdom Pseudomonadati; phylum Pseudomonadota; class Gammaproteobacteria; order Pseudomonadales; family Pseudomonadaceae; genus Pseudomonas; species Pseudomonas sp. IT-P294. The sequence continues at coordinate 390,851 of NZ_CATKQW010000022.1, forward strand.
TGGCCTGGGCCTGCCCATTCAATGGACAGACGCCCGCCGGGCAGGTCGATCAATAGCGGCGAATCCATCCACCCCTGGCTGATCGCAGCCACTGCAGCTGCGCAAGCGCCGGTGCCGCAGGCCTGGGTTTCCCCGGCGCCACGCTCCCAGACGCGCAACTGCGCGCGGTTCCGGTCGATGACCTGGAGAAAACCGACATTGACCCGCGCCGGGAAACGCGGATGGTGTTCGATTTTCGGCCCCAGTTCATGCACCGGTGCGTTGTTGATGTCGCTGACCCGGAGCACGGCATGAGGGTTGCCCATGGACACGGCGGCCAGTTCGACCGGGGTGCCATCGACGTCGAGCTTATAGCTCAGCGCCTGTTCTGGCGCCTCGAATGGAATCTCGGCCGGCACCAGGCGTGGTGCGCCCATGTTGACACCGATCTGGCCGTCGCTGCGGATATCCAGCTCGATGATGCCGCTTTTGGTCTCGACGCGAATCTGCCGCTTGGCGGTCAGGCGCTTGTCGAGCACGAAGCGGGCAAAACAGCGCGCACCGTTGCCGCACTGTTCCACTTCGGAGCCGTCGGAGTTGAAGATTCGGTAACGGAAATCAACGTCCGGGTTGCTCGGCGCTTCGACGATCAGCAACTGGTCGAAACCGATGCCCGTGTGCCGATCGCCCCAAAGCTTTGCGTGCTTGGGCAGGATGTGCGCGTGCTGGCTGACCAGGTCGAGGACCATGAAGTCGTTGCCCAGGCCGTGCATCTTGGTAAAACGCAGCAGCATGGGGTTACTCCGGCAGCAGGCTTTCGCCAGCAAACAACTCGGCTACCGTCTCACGGCGACGCACTTCGATTGCCTGATCACCGTCCACCAACACTTCAGCGGCGCGGCCACGGGTGTTGTAGTTGGAACTCATGACAAACCCATAGGCACCGGCCGAATGCACGGCCAACAGGTCGCCTTCTTCCAGGGCCAGTTCACGGTCCTTGGCGAGGAAGTCGCCGGTCTCGCAGATCGGGCCGACGATGTCGTAGGCACGCGCGGCAGTAGTGCGCGGGCGCACGGCGGTGACGTCCATCCAGGCCTGGTACAGCGCCGGGCGGATCAGGTCATTCATCGCCGCGTCGACGATGGCGAAGTCTTTGTGTTCGGTGTGCTTGAGGTATTCGACCTGAGTCAGTAGCACGCCGGCGTTGGCGACGATAAAGCGGCCCGGCTCGAACACCAGTGCCAGGTCACGACCGTCGAGACGCTCGCGCACAGCTTTGATGTAGTCGGCAGCCAGCGGCGGCTCTTCATCGCGATAACGCACGCCCAAACCACCGCCGAGATCGATGTGACGCAGGTAAATGCCGCAATCGCCAAGGCGGTCGACCAGGCCCAGCAGACGGTCGAGGGCATCGATGAACGGCGGCAGGGTGGTCAGTTGCGAACCGATGTGGCAATCGACACCGACCACTTCCAGGTTCGGCAGCTGCGCGGCGCGGACGTACACGTCTTCGGCGTCGGCGATGGCAATGCCGAACTTGTTCTCTTTAAGACCGGTGGAAATGTACGGGTGGGTGCCGGCATCGACGTCCGGGTTCACACGCAGCGAGATCGGGGCGCGAACACCCAGCTCGGCGGCGACCACTTGCAGGCGTTCCAGCTCGTCGGTGGATTCGACGTTGAAGCAATGCACGCCGACTTCCAGGGCGCGACGCATGTCGTCACGGGTCTTGCCGACGCCGGAGAACACGATCTTGTCGGGGCTGCCGCCAGCGGCCAGGACACGTTCCAGCTCACCACGGGAGACGATGTCGAAACCAGCGCCCAATCGCGCCAGGACATTCAGCACACCCAGGTTGGAGTTGGCCTTGACCGCGAAGCAGACGAGGTGTGGCATGCCGACCAGTGCATCGGCATACGCCAGATACTGGGCTTCGATGTGGGCACGGGAGTAGACATAAGTCGGTGTGCCAAAGCGTTCGGCGATGGCGGACAGGGCAACACCTTCCGCGAACAGCTCGCCGTCACGGTAGTTAAAAGCGTCCATGGCGTTCCCTTATTGGTAGACGTCGTGCTTGTGTGCTTTCGACGGGCTCTTTTGCGAGGATTGGGCTTGCTCGGCTGGATCCTGGGAATCGTCAGGCAGGTACAGCGGGCCTTTTTGACCGCAGGCCGACACAAGACAAGCAATCGCTGCGAGCGCAGCAAGGGAAGAGATCAGGCGCTTCATGGCGAAATCCTTGAAAATGCGTTAATTGCGCCGGAGTATACCGGCCACCCGGCAGCTTGCCTATGTAACGGAGCTCCCGTCCGGCGGGGCTTCGCGCGATGCTCTCGACCAAGCGTAATCCCTGTGGGAGCGGGCTTGCCCGGGAAGACGGTGGTTCGGTCAACAAAGATGTTGAATCTGCTGGCCCCTTCGCGGGCAAGCCCGCTCCCCCATGTACTGTGTTTGATGTACCTATATCGGCGCTTGATCGTTATCCTTTGCAATCGTCGGGGCTCGCCCGTATCTTGCGGCGCTTGAGCGTGAACAGACATTTTTTGAGGTTGCCGCAATGAGTTTGACCGAAGCCCGTTTCCACGACCTGGTCGATACCACCCAGCAAATGCTGGAAGATATTTTCGACGAGAGTGATCTGGATATCGATCTGGAGAGCTCGGCCGGTGTGCTCACCGTCAAGTTCGAAAATGGCAGTCAGTTGATCTTCAGCCGCCAGGAGCCGTTGCGCCAGCTATGGCTTGCGGCGGTATCCGGTGGCTTCCACTTCGACTATGACGAAGAGAGCGAGCGCTGGATGTGCGACAAGAGCGAAGAGCAGCTGGGCGAGATGCTCGAACGCATCGTCAAGCAGCAGGCTGATGTCGAACTCGATTTCGAAGGTCTGTGAGCTCGTGACTCAGCCCGTTCGTCCTCCCAAGCCGCTTTACAGCAATGTCAGCCCGGCGGTGCCTTCGCCGTGCAGCGGTGTCTGTCGGCTGGACGAGCAAAAGGTCTGCCTCGGCTGTTTTCGCCATGTCGAAGACATCCGCGAATGGCGCTCGGCCGATGATGATCGCCGGCGAGCGATCTGCGCCCAGGCGACCCAGCGCAAATCCTGCGCCTGACACTTAACTGTAGGAGCGAGCCTGCTCGCGATATCGGTCTGACATTCAACATTGATGGTGTCTGACACGCCGCTATCGCGAGCTGGCTCGCTCCCACAGGGGCTCCTCTGACTCAGCTTGCAAAGGTCATATCGGGGCTTGGTCGGCCTGACTTGTATATTTATTGAGCTGTGATAGTGTCCAGAAACGCCTCAACCCATCGAGGTTCGTGAAAACCCCGCCTTTTTCTGGCGGGGTTTTGCTTTTTTTGCGCAGAAGAAAGGAGTCTGCCTCTATCATGACCGTACCTTCCATCACCCTTACTCGTCTGGACGTGCAACGTCTGGAGCGCCTGATCGACAGCCTGGATGACACGCTGCCGGGCGTTATCGCGCTGCAAACCGAACTGGACCGCGCCGATACCGTGGTCGGTCACGATGAAGTGCCCGCCGATGTCGTGACCATGAATTCACGTGTGCATTGCCGTGAAGAAATCAGCGGCAAGGACTATCACCTCACGCTGGTTTATCCCAAACATGCCAACGCCGATGAAGGCAAGATTTCCATTCTGGCGCCGGTTGGCAGCGCGCTGCTGGGCCTCAAGGTCGGGCAGCACATCGACTGGCCGGCTCCGGGGGGCAAAACCCTGAAACTGACCCTGCTGGAAGTTGAATCACAGCCTGCCAATGGCGGCGATTTCCCGGAATAGAACCCCTCAGACCTGCTCGAGCGCCTCGTTCAGTGCGCGCTCCAGGTCAGCCTTGTAGCGCAGGTACAAATTGCTTGAGCCATGTCCATCACCGATCAGGCCCGACAGGTCCAAGTCGGTGATGTAGCAGCGATAGCGCTCGATTTCACGGCGCTGCTCGACGATCTCCTGGGCGACCACGCTGAACAGTTGGTCGCCATATTCAAGCTCAGAAAACTCCCGCTGATTGCAATACAACGTGACCTGTACCTGCCCCGGTGCGGCTTTGCCGACGATTGCCTGTACGTCATAGAACGGCTTGTTGATCGGGGTTTGCGGCACGGGTCGGGCCTCGACCCGGCGAGCGCGTCCTAGGCCTGACGGCAATAGCTGGTAGTACAGCGTGTCCAGGCTCAGGGGCTGGGTGCTGTTCATGGGTAGCAAAGCGTCGCGTCGGTACTGAATCGATTGCAGGAACCGTTGCAGTGGCACCAACAGGCTTTGTTCGTCGTGATAAGGCAAACGCTGCTGCCACAAGGCATTGAACTCATCCAGAACGTAGACATCGGCCTGCTGTTCATAGACGCGGTAGAACACCTGAATGCACTCGGGCTGGCCCATGGGCAGAAGCAGCGCCAGGTCGTGATCCTCCAGCGCCATCGGGTCCAGCTGCAGCGGGCTGTAGCTCGCCAGTTCTTCACCGAGGTAATCCAGCAGCGCTGGCAGCGTGGCGAGGGCGACGTGATTGACCTGGCCGGGCACCAGCTCCAGCACGTGGTAATGCTGTTGGACCTGAATCAGGTAGCGATGATTGAGGTTACTCAACAGCAGGTTCTGTGCGGTATCGAGGACTTCTTCGACCCGGCGTGCGATGAACTGCGCGCGGTTGTGGCAAAAGCAGCGAACCCGCAACTTGGGTTGTTGTGCTCCGCCAGGGAGGTTGTTGAGGTAGTTGCGCAGGCAGTCGAGTAGCGCATGGGGGCCGTCATAGCGGCTGACCAACACTTCGTTCCAGCTATTAAGCGTGACCTGGTCCAGGGTCAGCACCAGATTTTCGCGGACCCCGGCGTAGCTCAAGGAGTCGGTGCGTTCGGTGGTCATCAGGATGTTCAGGTCGCGGTGATGCTTGAGCGGATCGACGCCGACGTTCACCAGAATCAGCACTTCACTTGGCACGCTGGGGCGCAGCAACGGTTCTTCGGCAACCGTTACCAAGGGCAGGACGATGGTCTGTTGCAGGCTGCCAAGCAGGTTGAACAGTTCAAACTCGCTCAAGTCGCTGGTGCCGGGGTGCAAGGCGAGACGGGTGCTGCTGTCGATCACACCGTTACGATGGCACCAGGTCAGCAACTCCAGCAACTGGCGGCTGCGCTTGATCGGCGCGAAATGTTCCCACTCGTGGGCGGCCAGGCTGCCGTTGTACAAACACCACTGAATGTTCCCCGGCTCTTTCTTGTTGGGCGCCTGAACCAGCGTCAGGGTGTCTTCGGCCAGGTCCGGGGCGATGCCAGGGTTGATGAACTCGACTTTGTCCGCTTTGCGCTCAAACGCCGCGTACAGCCGCCGACCCAGCACATTGAGGTCGCGTTTGTTGATCAGGCTGACGGTTCGTTCGTTGCGGGCAAACTGGGTCAGGAAGCGGTAGCTGTAGTTCAGCTCGTTGACCAGGGCGCGGCGTTCTGCGCTGACCTGGCGGACCTTCCATTGGCTGCGGCTGTCGAGCAGCGCGAGTTGTCGCTGATCCCAATTCCATTCATGAGCCAGCCGCTCAAGCAGTGAGCGCTGCCAACTCTGGGTGCGACTGCTGCCGGTGAGCTTGCGGTTGACCTTCAGGTACAGCGCGCGGCGGACCAGTTCCAGCCGCTCAGGCTCGCCACGGGCCGTGAGGTATTCCTCGATGCGCCGATAAACCACGATGTAGGGATCGAGCTCATCGAGGTCCAGCTGATTGGCGAACACCGCTTGCTTGAAGCGCAGGCTCAGGCAATGCACCTTGGGATGTTCGCTGGCGTAGACCTCGGTCAGTAACAGCTTGAGCACGGACTTGTACGGCGACTCGATGCCTTTGAACAACTGCCAGAGCCCGGCGCCGATGAATTCGCCGGGCGGGATGTAGGCCAGATGCCCCAGATCCAGTGACTCATCAGCCCGGATGAAACGCTTGGACAGCAGCGTGTGGGTGTAACGGTCGTAGGCCGCTTCCTCGTAGACCGGCACCAGCCACCAGATGGGCGTGCGTCCGGCCAGCCAGATGGCGGTGCGGTAGAACTCGTCCAGTAACAGGTAGTGCTGAGTGGTGCCGCAGTCTTCCGAACTCAGCTGCGTGTCGCGCTCGCCGAGCACGAAGCGCGTCGGGTCGATCAGAAAGAAATGCGCCTCGGCGCCTTGGCTGGCGGCCCAGACTTCAAGCAACTGGCACTTTTTACGCAGTTCGCCGAGTTCATTTTCGCTCAGGTCCGGCGCGTGACAGACCCACATATCCATGTCGCTCTGATCGGCCTGGGCCAAAGTGCCCAGGCTGCCCATCAGGAACAGGCCGTGAATCGGTCGCGGCGGATTGCTGCCGTGGCGCGGCTTATAGGAAAACGATCGGGTCAGGCGTTGGGCTTCAGCGAGGGCGTTGGCGTCAGGCTCGAAATTCGCCAGCCCCGCCGGCGTGCTGCCCGAAACGTAACCTGGCAACAGCGGATGATTGACGTGGAAAAACAGTGGCAGCAGCGTCAGCACTGTTTGTTGGCGGGTCGACAGCCCTTCCATGGCGCGGGCCATGCGGCCTTCGTTGAGTTTCAGAAAACGTGCGCGCAGTTGGCTGAGAACCTTGCGGTCGATTCCCTCGTCCAGATCGGGTCGGATTTCATGGGTGCGGGTCATGTCAGCTCAAACCGGCTCGCGTAGCTCGGACGTGGGGTCTGCGGATGAGGGGCAGTTTAGCGCCTCGTGCCCGGGACTTTTAAGCTGATTTTGTATGTTTGACGTCAGATTCTTATCGTGCGGCGACGGCAGGAAGCGAAGTGTGCCCGCGGAAATCCCGTGGCAGGGGTTTCCGTGGGCGATGCGTTGATGCTCAGGCTGTTTCCTGGACGCTCAGAATCGTCAGAACGGTTTGTACGTTTTGTGCGGCGTCACGACCCAGACTGGTCAGATAACCGCCATCGGGCTGGTCGATCAGTTCTTTTTCGTACAGGCGTTGAGCGGCAGCAATGGCTTTCGGGGCAGCGGTCTGATGAATTTTCAAACCTTCCTGGGAACTGTCCAGGTTGAAGAGGGCAAGGATTTCCAGTTCGGCAACCAACTCAGGGGTAAGCGACATAAGGACTCCAGACTTTCTAGGAATTGGACGACAGCGCCCCTAAGGTGAGCCCACTCGTGCGGCATGTCCAGTGCCGGCATCAGGGTTTTTTCGCCTTGGGAAGCATTCCCCGGCGGGTGGTGCGGCAGCGGGGTGCGTACCAGTGTAGTCAGGGGCTGGGGGAAGGCAGGAATGTTTCGTGACAATCTGTGTTGGGAGCGCGTTGCACGCTCCCGACGGTGTTCGATTTACTTCTTTTCCGGCGGCAATTCCGGCAGCGCACGCAGCGCTGTTTCGTACCATTCGGTATTGAACGCGCGGTCTTCTTCCAGGATCGCGTCGATTTCTACCGCTAAAACGTGAGCCATCAGGTTGAGGATTTCTTCACGTTCGTAACCCACCAGTGTCAGCTTGTTGAAGGTGGCCTTGGCCGCTGGAGGGTTGTCGCTTTCAATCTGGTTTTCGATGGCTTCGATCAGTGTGTTTTCGGCGAACTCTTCTTCGTCGATCTCGATATCAGTTGGCTCGCTCATGGCAGGCTCCTCAAGTTAAGGCGGCCAGTTTACCTGCATTCAGCGCTGTGATGCTGCTGGCAAGAATCGCCTTGGCATTCTATAAAACAGGACTGCCAACCCCGCACGGCCTGGAGGCTATGTGATGCTCAAGCTTTATGGTTTTTCCGTCAGTAACTACTACAACATGGTGAAACTGGCGCTGCTGGAGAAGGGACTGCCGTTCGAAGAAGTGCCTTTTTATGCCGGCAATAGCCCCGAGGCGCTGGCCATCAGTCCACGCGGCAAAGTGCCGGTGCTGGGCGTCGAGCAAGGTTTTATCAACGAAACCGCTGTAATTCTTGAATACATCGAGCAAAGCCAGGCCGGCACGCCGCTATTGCCGAGCGATCCGTTCGAGCGGGCGCAAGTGCTGGCGCTGGCCAAGGAAATCGAGCTGTACATCGAGCTGCCTGCTCGGGCCTGTTTTCCCCAGGCGTTTTTCGGCATGCAGGTGCCGGACGCGATCAAGGAAAAGACCAGGGCGGAGCTGTTGCTGGGGTTTGCGTCCTTGGGCCGGCACGGCAAATTCGCCCCTTATGTGGCGGGTGAGCGTCTGAGCCTTGCCGATTTGTATTTCCTGTACAGCGTGCCGTTGGCCTGTGCGGTTGGGCAGAAGCTGTTCGATATCGATCTGCTGGCCGAAATGCCGGCGGCCAAGGCGCTGCTGGAGCGTCTGGAACAGAATCCGAACGTGAAGAGAATTGCAGCGGACAAGGAAGCGGCGATGCCAGCGTTTATGGCGATGGTCGCGTCCAAGAAGTGAGCTTTATAAGGTTCTGAAGTCAGTCATCGCGAGCAGGCTCGCTCCCACAGGTTCAGTGTGATCCTTGTGGGAGCGAGCCTGCTCGCGATGCTTTTTAGCGGCTGGCGAGCAGCGCCTGGCCGCGTGCCACTGCCTTCTTGACCTGCGCCGGCGCAGTGCCGCCGATATGGTCGCGGGCATTGACCGAGCCTTCCAGGGTCAACACGGCAAACACGTCCTGATCGATCTGGTCGCTGAACTTGCGCAGCTCTTCGAGGCTCATTTCCGCCAGGTCTTTACCGCTTTCCACGCCGTACTTCACGGCATGACCAACGATTTCGTGGCAGTCACGGAACGGCAGGCCACGACGCACCAGATAATCGGCCAGGTCGGTGGCGGTGGAGAAACCGCGCAGGGCCGCTTCGCGCATCATCGCGTGCTTGGGTTTGATCGCCGGGATCATGTCGGCAAAGGCCCGCAGCGAGTCGCGCAAGGTGTCGGCGGCGTCGAACAGCGGTTCCTTGTCTTCCTGGTTGTCCTTGTTGTAGGCCAGTGGCTGGCCTTTCATCAAGGTCAGCAGGCCCATCAAGGCGCCGAACACACGGCCGGTCTTGCCGCGAACCAGTTCTGGCACGTCCGGGTTTTTCTTTTGCGGCATGATCGAGCTGCCGGTGCAGAAACGGTCCGGCAGGTCGATGAACTGGAATTGTGCGCTGGTCCACAGCACCAGCTCTTCGGAGAAGCGCGACAGGTGCATCATCGCGATGCTCGCGGCCGAGCAGAACTCGATGGCGAAGTCGCGATCGGAGACGTTGTCCAGTGAGTTGCCGCCGACCGCGTCGAAGCCCAAAAGCTGAGCGGTGTATTCACGGTCGATCGGGTAGGTGGTGCCGGCCAGTGCAGCACTGCCCAGTGGCATGCGGTTGGTGCGCTTGCGGCAGTCGACCAGGCGTTCGTAGTCGCGGCTGAGCATTTCGAACCAGGCCAGCATGTGGTGCCCGAAGGTCACCGGCTGTGCGGTTTGCAGGTGAGTGAAGCCCGGCATGATGCTGCCCGCTTCGCGCTCGGCCTGTTCCAGCAAGCCTTTTTGCAGGCGGGTGATTTCGCTCAGGATCAGGTCGATCTCGTCACGCAGCCACAGGCGGATGTCGGTGGCCACCTGGTCGTTACGGCTACGGCCGGTGTGCAGCTTTTTGCCGGTGACGCCGATGCGGTCGGTCAGGCGCGCCTCGATGTTCATATGCACGTCTTCGAGGTCGATGCGCCAGTCGAACTGGCCGGCCTCGATTTCGCTCTGGATGGTCTTCAGGCCATCGGTGATGCTGTCGCGCTCGGCATCGGTCAGCACGCCGACCTTGGCCAGCATGGTGGCGTGGGCGATCGAACCCATGATGTCGTGGCGATACAGGCGCTGGTCGAAAGTGACGGAGGCGGTGAAGCGGGCGACGAAGGCGTCGACGGGTTCACTGAAGCGGCCGCCCCAGGACTGATTGGTCTTGTCAGTGCTCATGAATTCGCTCGTATCGGCTGGAGAAAAATGTCGTTGGAAGCTGCCGCGGATAATAACAGGGTTGCCAATCCTGTCGCTGACACTGGTCGACACGTTTTTTTCTCATCCCCCGGTCCATACTCAGGGCAGGCCTTGTGGGAAATTGCACAACGATATTTTTCAATTGAGCAATATCGTCTCGGCAACCGTCTACAGTTGGACAGTAGGATCAGCGCACTTCTGGGCGCTGCCGCTGACTATAAAAAGAGGGGGTGTTCATATTGTGTATCGGCAAACCCTACGGCGATACCTCGCTAACGCGGGCCAGAGCCTCCAAACATTCGGCAGTTGAAAATTTAGCCGGCGGTCTCGCGGCACTTTTTGGCCCTCGCGCCAGTCTTAGCGTGGATCGCGGTGACGGACGTCACTTCCCCTGTCTACGCTATCCTTGTGCGAGACTCACGCAGGAATCCAGCGCAATATGAATGTCCTGATCGTTGATGACGAACCCCTAGCCCGCGAGCGCCTGAGCCGAATGGTTGGCGAACTTGAGGGATACAGTGTCCTGGAGCCCAGCGCCACGAACGGCGAAGAGGCGTTGGCACTGATCGACAGCCACAAGCCGGATATCGTGCTGCTCGATATCCGTATGCCAGGCCTTGATGGCCTGCAAGTGGCTGCCCGGTTGTGCGAACGCGAAACCCCGCCCGCCGTGGTGTTTTGCACCGGGCCCGATGAATTTGCCGTGGAAGCCCTGCAGGCCAGCGCCGTGGGCTATCTGGTGAAGCCTGTGCGAACTGAACATTTACATGAAGCATTGAAAAAAGCCGAGCGGCCCAATCGTGTCCAGCTCGCAGCCCTGACCCGTCCCGCCGCCGAAACCGGCAGCGGCCCGCGTAGCCATATCAGTGCCCGTACCCGTAAAGGCATTGAACTGATCCCCTTGGGTCAAGTGGTTTACTTTATTGCCGACCATAAGTACGTGACCTTGCGCCACGAAGGCGGCGAAGTGCTGCTGGATGAACCGCTCAAGGCCCTTGAAGATGAGTTCGGCGATCGATTCGTGCGAATCCACCGTAATGCATTGGTCGCTCGCGAGCGTATCGAGCGCTTGCAACGCACGCCTCTGGGGCATTTTCAGCTGTTCCTCAAAGGCCTGAACGGTGACGCCCTGATCGTCAGCCGCCGTCATGTGGCCGGCGTGCGAAAAATGATGCAACAGCTTTAATACGCTGTTTGCAGGCGGATTTCATACCCGATTGCTGGAGATTCGAGGCCAGGGAGGCCGCGCAGTGTCTGATACAAGTCAAAGTGGATTTGGCTGAGCTGTTATTATCCGCCGTATCTATTCAGTACGGATTGATCCATGTCCTCTCGCGAAATCCGCATCGCCACCCGCAAAAGTGCTCTCGCCCTGTGGCAGGCCGAATACGTCAAAGCCCGTCTGATCGAGGCCCATCCGGGTCTGCTCGTGACGCTGGTGCCCATGGTCAGTCGCGGCGACAAACTGCTCGACTCGCCGCTGTCGAAAATCGGTGGCAAGGGCCTGTTCGTCAAGGAGCTGGAAACCGCGCTGCTGGAAAACGAAGCCGACATCGCGGTGCACTCCATGAAAGACGTGCCGATGGACTTCCCCGAAGGCCTCGGCCTGTTTTGTATCTGCGAGCGCGAAGACCCACGTGATGCCTTCGTTTCCAACACATATGCCAGCCTGGATGCGTTACCACCGGGCAGCATCGTCGGGACGTCGAGCCTGCGTCGCCAGGCCCAATTGTTGACCCGTCGCCCGGACCTGGAAATCCGTTTCCTGCGCGGCAACGTCAACACCCGTCTGGCCAAGCTCGATGCTGGCGAGTACGACGCCATCATTCTGGCGGCGGCCGGCCTGATTCGCCTCGGCTTTGAAGATCGCATCACCTCGCCGATCAGCGTCGACGATAGCCTGCCGGCCGGTGGCCAGGGCGCAGTCGGTATTGAATGCCGCAGCGCCGACAGCGAAATCCACGGGTTGCTGGCGCCGCTGCATCACCAGGACACTGCCACTCGGGTGATCGCTGAACGTGCTCTCAACAAACATCTGAATGGCGGCTGCCAAGTGCCGATCGCCTGCTACGCCGTGCTTGAAGGCGAACAGCTCTGGTTGCGTGGTCTGGTCGGCGATCCGAGCGGCGGCTTGCTGCTCAGCGCTGAGGCCCGTGCGCCGCGCGGTGACGCAGAAGCCTTGGGCGTACAAGTCGCCGAAGACTTGCTGAGTCAGGGTGCCAACGACATCCTCAAGGCGGTCTACGGCGAAGCAGGTCACGAGTGACGGGTTGGCGCCTGCTGCTGACACGCCCTGCGGATGAGTCAGCGGCGTTGAGTGGCGCGTTGGCGCAAGTGGGGATTTTCAGCAGCAGCTTGCCGCTTTTGGAAATAGCCCCGATCCCGGTATCTGACACAATGCGCGACGTCATTCAGGGGCTGAACCGGTTTGACGCGGTGATCGTGGTCAGCAAGCCGGCCGCTCGCATAGGTGTTGACCTGCTCAATCGATATGGGCCGCAGCCATCGTCCCCAAGCTGGTTCAGCGTGGGGGCGGCGACCGCGCAGGTCCTCGCGGATAACGGGGTAAATGTGAGTTTTCCTGTCGAGGGCGATGACAGTGAAGCCTTGCTTGAACTTCCCTCGTTGCGCGAGGCTGTCGCTCGACCCTTTTCACGCGTGTTGATCATGCGCGGGGAGGGCGGTCGTGAGTTGCTGGCTGAGCGTTTGCGCGAGCTTGGTGCTAGTGTCGAGTATCTGGAGTTGTACCGTCGGGAGCTGCCTCAGTACCCGCCGACGGCATTGCCTGGCCGGATTGAAGCGGAACGCTTGAACGGGCTGGTGGTCAGCAGTGGGCAGGGTTTTGAGCACCTGCGCCAATTGGCGGGTGATGCCTGGCCTGCGCTGGCGCGGTTGCCGTTGTTTGTTCCAAGCCCCAGGGTCGCCGAGCTGGCACGTGCCGCCGGGGCCCTGACAGTTGTGGATTGTCGTGGCGCCAGTGCCGCGGCTTTGCTGACGGTGTTACGGGAGCATCCCGAACCCGTTTTTTAATGCAAAGGATGGATACGTGAGCGAAACAGCCTTGCCTAAAGATGACGTCCAGCCGGTGCTCGATGCACCGGTTGATGCACCGGTTCAAACACCACCACCCGCTGCTGTGCAGCGCCGGGGCAATGGGCTGGCAATCGTCGCGCTGCTGTTGGGCGCTGCCGGTGTTGCCGTAGGCGGTTGGGGTGTCTGGCAGGTGCGTCACCTGCAAGCCAATACCCAGCAGCAATTGAGCCAGGTCCAGGCGTTGAGCGATCAGGCGCAAAGTCTGAAACTTAACGAACAACGACTGAGCGCGCGCCTTGAGCAACTGCCCGCGGCCGAGGAACTGGACGCTCGCAGCCGTCTGGTGATTCAGCTTCAAGCTGATCAGCAACGCCTGAACCAGCGTCTGGAAACCGTCCTCGGTGCCAGTCGCAAGGATTGGCGTCTGGCCGAAGCCGAGCACTTGTTGCGTCTGGCCAGCCTGCGCCTTTCCGCGTTGCAGGACATCAGCAGCGCTCAGGCCCTGGTGCAGGGTGCCGATGAAATTCTTCGCGAACAGAACGACCCGGGTTCCTTTGCCGCTCGCGAGCAAGTGGCCAAAACCCTGGTGGCTCTGCGCAGCACCGAACAACCGGATCGCACCGGACTGTTCTTGCGACTGGGCGCTTTGCGTGATCAGGTCATTAACCTCACTGAACTGGCGCCTGAGTACAAGGATCGCGGTGAGTCGCTGTTGGGCCTGACCGCCGATGGCGATGGCGCCAGTCGTTGGGCGCAGTGGTGGGACCAGATTTCGCGCTACATCCGTATCGATTTCAATGCCGACAAGAATGTTCGTCCGTTGCTGGCTGGGCAGAGTCTGAGTCAGGTACGTCTGGCCCTGAGCCTGACACTTGAACAAGCGCAATGGGCCGCGCTCAACGGTCAGGCCGCTGTTTATACCCAGGCGCTGGCCGAGGCGCGTGACGTATTGAAAGGCAATTTCAACCCGGACAACCCGCAAAGCAAAGTCATGCTTGAACAGGTGGCCGAGTTGAGCACGCAGCCGGTGACGGTCATCACACCGGACCTGACCGCAACGTTGAGCACGGTTCAGGGTTATCTGGAGCGCCGTAATGTGAACGCCGAAGATTCGATCAAACCAATGGCCAAACCTGCTGCGAACACTGCGCCGGAGGCCACGCCATGAAGCGTCTCTATGTGATCGTGTTTCTGGTCATCGCGGCGGCCGCCGCGCTGGGCCTGGCGATCGCCGAGCATTCCGGTTACGTGTTGATCGCCTACAAAACCTTTCGCTATGAAGCGAGCCTGTGGGCAACCCTGGCGCTGGTCGCGGTGCTCTGGCTGGTGTTCTGGGGCATCAAGGCGCTGATCGAGCTGGTCGCGACCTCCAGTGGCGTGGTCAATCCCTGGTCGCGGCGCAATCGTAGTCGTCGGGTGCAAGTGGCGATCGAGCACGGCCAACTGGACCTGGCCGAGGGACGCTGGGCCAGTGCGCAGCGTCATCTGCATCGCGCCGCCGAAGCCGAGCGCCAACCGCTGCTTTACTACCTCGGTGCGGCGCGTGCCGCCAACGAACAAGGCCTTTACGAAGAAAGCGACAACTTGCTGGAACGCGCCCTTGAGCGTCAGCCCCAGGCTGAACTGGCCATTGCGTTGAGCCATGCCCAGTTGCAGACCGATCGGGGTGACACCGAGGGCGCCCTGGCGACGCTGCAAGCGATGCACGAACGCCATCCTCATAACGTCCAGACCTTGCGCCAGTTGCAGCGCCTGCACCAGCAGCGCGGCGATTGGTCGGCAGTGATTCGTCTGCTGCCGGAGCTGCGCAAGGATAAAGTATTGCCACCCGCCGAACTGACCGAACTGGAACGCCGGGCCTGGGGCGAAAACCTTACGCTGGCGGCGCGTCAGGAAGAGGACGGCACGGTCGGACTGCAATCGCTTAACCGCGCCTGGCAGCAGCTCACTTCCGCTCAGCGCCAAGAGCCACAGCTGGTCCTGGCCTACGCCGAACAGTTGCGGCAATTGGGTGCACAAGTCGAAGCTGAAGAGGTTCTGCGCACGGCCCTCAAGCGTGAGTACAACAGTCACCTGGCGCGTCTCTACGGCTTGGTTCGCGGTAGCGATCCGGCGCGTCAGTTGCACACTGCCGAAGGTTGGCTCAAGGATCACCCCGCAGACCCGAGCCTGTTACTGACACTGGGCCGCTTGTGTCTGCAAAGCAGTCTTTGGGGTAAGGCGCGGGACTATCTGGAAAGCAGTTTGCGGGTGCAGCGCAATCCCGAGGCGTGTGCCGAACTGGCACGGTTGCTCGCGCAACTGGGCGACACGGAACGCAGCAATCAGTTGTTTCAGGAAGGTCTGGGACTGCTGGATGAACGCTTGTTGGCAGCACCGCTGCCGGCGCCTGTTTATGCCTGAAACCGGTCCTCAGTGGCTGTAGCGTTGCGCAGTCACTTCGGGGGCCGAAGCTGATTTTTGGCGCTATTCTGTCGCCCAAAATGGGTTGGATGTTAGGCGTTGTAGTCCCTTATAGGCATCGTCCTACACGGGACTACACCAAGTCCTCTAGCTCCTGTCGGGAATTCCCTACACTTTTGGTGAAGTGTCCGTGCTGGCCTGCCTTGAAAGGCTGGCGCGCTTTCCTCTACCGTAACAGCCTGTCTCTACTGTTACGGATAAGCCATGTTTTTGGCCTGCTCACGCTCCTTGTTTTTCATGGCTTTCATTGCAGGTGCCCTGGCCTTGGGTGTTTCCTATTACCTGGAATATGCGGTCGGTCTCAAGCCTTGCGGATTGTGCCTTTTGCAGCGGCTTTGCCTGGCATTGTTCGCCGGTGTCTGCCTGGTGGCTTCGGTACATGGCCCTGGCCGCTTCGGGAACTTCCTCTATTGGCTGCTCGGCCTGTTCTGCAGTCTTGCGGGTACGGTCACCGCATGGCGACAGGTTTTATTGCAGAGCGATCCGTTGCAGCTCTCGGCTTGTTCGGCAAATTCCGGGGCGCTGTATGAGGACGTGCCGTGGTTGTGTCGAGTGACGAAAATGTTCAGCGGAGACGCGGATTGCGCAGAAATCTCCTGGACGCTATTCGATTTGAGTCTCCCGGAATGGAGTCTGCTGCTGTTCATGGCGATGACGATCCTGGGGATCTATCAGCTGCTGCGCATTGTCTGGCTTGCCTGCAAACGACCGCTCAGCGGCACGTCGTCGCACCGGGCACCGGCGGGAGATTAAACACTTGTATGAACTTTATCTCCTGCGTACCTTGAAGCCATTGTCGCGCGGGCATAATCTGGCCCGCACGTGTCATTGGAATTATGTTGCTCGATGACGCTCTGCCTGGTCGTTTCTTGATTTCAAGTCTGCGACAGGTGTAGGGCAGCATGACCCACAAGGGAAGAGAGATCACCATGCTCGAAAGTTGTCAGAATGCTCAGGAACGTTGGGGTGGAGTGCATCTGCTGATCGATCGCTGGTTGCAGGAGCGTCACGAACTGGTTCGAGCCTACGATGCTCTCGGTGCCAAGCCAGAGGCTTTGGGCGAAAATCGAAAGCCTTTGCAGGAATTCTGCGGAGTGCTGGTTGACTACGTGTCTGCCGGGCATTTCGAGATCTACGAACAGCTGACCGGGGAGGCCAAAGCCTTCAACGACAAGCGTGGTCTGGAACTCGCCGAGACCATCTACCCGCGCATCGACGTCATCACCGAGAAGCTGCTCGCGTTCAACGACCTGTGTGATGCAGGCAAATGTGTCGCGGAGAAATTCAAGGAGCTGGGCGGGTTGTTACACGAGCGCTTCGAGCTGGAAGATTGTCTGATCGAAGTGCTGCACACCGCTCACAAGGAAGAGGACTCGGTTCAGGCCTGAGTCTTCCCTGCAAGATCCTCCCTCCCAAAGGGAAGCTGAAAACGGTGCGCCATGCGCGCCGTTTTCGTTTCTGGCTATCAGCTCGTGACGCCGCGCAATTCGACTTCAAACACCAGCGGCGTGAACGGCGCGATCAGGTCGCCGGCACCTTCTGCGCCGTAGGCTTGAGACGATGGAATCACCAGTCGCCATTTCGCGCCGACCGGCATGTTTTGCAAGGCGCTGCGCCAGCCGCTGATTACACTGTCGAGACTGAACCATTGCGGCTTGCTGTTCTGGTCGAACACGGTGCCGTCCGGAAGGCGCCCGATGTACACCACTTCGACCTTGCCATTTGGGCCAGCCTTCGCTCCAGTGCCCGGCGCCAACTCCGTCAGTAAAATTCCATCCGCGAGTTCGCGAACACCCGGCCTGGCTTTTTCCTCGGCGAGAAAATGTTGCTCTTTTTCAAGCGCAACTTCACTTTGCGGGACGGAGGACTGCTCGGCGACTTGCGCTTCATGCTGGGCAAGAATCTGTTCGATCTGCTCGTCTTTCAACGCCAGCGGTTTGCCTTGGTAAGCTTGCTGCAAGCCGTCGAGCAGTGCCTGGATTTGCAGGTCCGGTACCTCTTGGCGCAAGCGTTCGCCCAGGCTCGCACCCAGGCTGTAAGCGAGATCGTGAGCGTCATTTGCAGTGGTTTTTTCAGCGGCCTGGGCAACGGAAAAAAACACGCACAGCGATAAAAAAAGGTAGCGCGACATGGGCACTCTCCGACCTGAGATGCGGTGGATTATGCCAGTGTGAAAGCGCTCGAAGGTGAACTGGTTTTGCGCAAGTGCAGAAGATTTTCGATCCGTTGCAACGCAGCGCTTTCGATACTGTCAACATGCCCTAGCGGCGGTGTCTACAGAGGTCTAGTATGACCCGCACCCACGTCAGCCAGGAGGTAAACCATGTCGGCCACCAAGAAGCCAGTAAATACCCCGTTGCACTTACTCCAACAACTCTCGGGCAGTCTGCTCGAGCATTTGGAAACCGCTTGTTCGCAAGCCTTGGCTGATGCTGAAAAACTGCTCGCCAAACTGGAAAAGCAGCGCGGAAAAGCGCAGGAGAAATTGCACAAGTCCCGTACCAAATTGCAGGACGCCGCAGCAGCTGGAAAAGCCAAGGCGCAAACCAAAGCCAAGGATGCGGTGAAAGAACTTGAGGACTTGCTCGATGCCCTCAAGGATCGTCAATCCGAAACGCGCAGCTACATTCTGCAACTCAAGCGCGATGCTCAAGAAAGCCTGAAACTGGCCCAGGGCGTCGGTCGTGTACAAGAGGCTGTCGTCAAGGCGTTGTCCCTGCGTTCGGCCAAGCCTGCTGCGGCACCTGCCAAGAAAGCTGTTGCCAAACCGGCTGCTGTAAAAGCACCGGCCAAGCCTGCTGCCAAGGCACCGGTGAAAGCTGCAGCCAAGCCAGCTGCTAAAACTGCCGCTGCAAAACCAGCTGCAAGAACTGCCGCTGCCAAACCTGCTGCCAAGCCAGTTGCTGCGAAAACAGCTGCCGCTAAACCTGCTGCAAAAACCGCTGCTGCCAAACCGGCTGTGGCGAAAACCGCAGCGGCAAAACCAGCTGCTAAATCGGCCGCAAAGCCAGCCGCTAAAACTGTTGCTGCCAAGCCAGCTGCTAAAACTGCCGCTGCAAAACCAGCTGCTAAAACTGCAGTTGCCAAACCGGCTGCCAGAACTGCCGCTGCCAAACCTGCTGCCAAGCCAGCCGCGGCAAAAACCGCTGCAGCGAAACCGGCTGCAAAAGCTGCGGTAAAACCAGCCGCCGCAAAACCTGCTGCAGCCAAACCCGCCGCTGCGAAGCCAGCTGCAAAACCTGCTGCCAAACCAGCCGTGAAAAAACCGGTTGCTACTGCCAAGCCAGCCACTGCGCCAGTTGCAAAGCCAGCGACTTCGGCTCCGGCACCTGCTGCATCGGCTGCTTCGGCGCCAGCCACAACCTCGACAACTGCGCCTGCGCCAACGCCAGCTGCCCCGTCGAGCACCAGCACCACCCCAACCAGCGCTTCCTAAGTGCCGGTTACCGCGACGCGCAGCTGATGCAGCGCGTCGCGGTCCAGGTGTGCGGCGCCTGCCGCTACACCTTCCAGCCAGGCCGTTAGATCGGTCGCCTCATACTGCGGCCAACGCTGCGCCAAACGCTCCAGCCGCGACAACAAATGCCGTTCGGCTTCCATCTCAAGTGACTTCACTTTTTCGCGTAAACCATCCAACCCGGCGTCCTCGCTCGCGGCAGCTTTCCATTGCTGGCGTAAAGCGCGCAACGGTTGCACGACATCCGCGTCCCAAGGCTCGGCTACATCGCGAAGCTGCTGCAAGCGTTGTTCGTTACAGGTCACGCCACGTTCTTCCAGCCACAACCCGCACAGCAGCAGGCACACGTTCACCCCCGCCGACTGCAAGTGCAGGCACGAACGTTCAACCCCAGGTCGGGCGTAGGCGGTCAGGGAAAAGCTCCACAGGTCAGAGGACATAGTGCTACTCGCGCCAGTTGCGAGCGAAGCTGGTAGACTCCGCCGCCATTATGATTCGACTTCAGAACCTGACTTTACAGCGTGGCCCTCAACGTCTGCTAGAAGACGCTGAGCTGACCCTGCACGCCGGCCACAAAGCCGGCCTCATCGGTGCCAACGGCGCCGGCAAATCGAGCCTGTTCGCCTTGATCCGGGGCGAACTGCACCCGGACTCGGGTGACTGCTTCCTGCCGGCCGACTGGCGCATCGCCCACATGCGCCAGGAAATCGAGACGCTCGAACGCCTGGCGGTCGACTACGTGCTCGATGGCGACCTGCGCCTGCGTGAGGTGCAACGTGACCTCGCTGCGGCCGAAGCGGCGCATGACGGCGCGGCTCAGGCCCGCCTGCACTCGGAACTCGACAGCGCCGACGGTTACACCGCCGACGCCCGTGCCCGCAAACTGCTGGCCGGCCTCGGGTTCACCAACGAGCAGATGGATCGCCCGGTAGGAGATTTCTCTGGTGGCTGGAGGATGCGTCTGAACCTGGCGCAGGCTTTGATGTGCCCATCGGACTTGCTGCTGCTCGACGAACCGACCAACCACTTGGACCTCGACGCCATCATCTGGCTCGAAGAGTGGCTCAAAAGCTACCCCGGCACCTTGCTGCTGATTTCCCACGACCGGGATTTCCTCGATGCCGTGGTCGATCACGTCGCCCATGTCGATCAGCGCAAGATCACCCTGTATCGCGGTGGTTACAGCGCCTTTGAACGCGCCCGTGCCGAACGTCTGGCGCAGCAACAGCAGGCCTACGAGAAGCAACAGGCGCAACGTGCGCACATGGAAAGCTACATCGCCCGCTTCAAGGCCCAGGCCACCAAGGCCCGTCAGGCGCAGAGCCGGATCAAGGCGCTGGAGCGGATGGAAGAACTGTCTGCCGCCCACGTCGATTCGCCGTTCGACTTCGTCTTCCGCGAATCGCAGAAAATCTCCAGCCCATTGATCGATTTGTCGGACGCTCGTCTGGGTTACGGCGACAAAGCGGTGCTGGAGAAGGTCAAGCTGCAACTGACTCCGGGCGCGCGGATCGGTTTGCTCGGGCCAAACGGTGCGGGTAAATCGACCCTGATCAAAAACCTCGCCGGCGAACTCGAGCCGTTGGCTGGTCGCCTGACGCGCGGTGAGAACACCGTCGTGGGCTACTTTGCCCAGCATCAGCTGGACTCTCTGGATTCCAAAGCCAGCCCGTTGCTGCACTTGCAGCGCTTGGCTCCGACCGAACGCGAGCAGACATTGCGCGACTTCCTCGGTGGTTTCGATTTCCGTGGCGCACGTATCGATGAGCCGGTGCTGAATTTCTCCGGGGGCGAAAAGGCCCGTCTGGCCCTGGCCTTGATTGCCTGGGATCGGCCGAACCTGTTGCTGCTCGACGAACCGACCAACCACCTGGACCTGGAAATGCGCCTGGCGCTGACCATGGCCCTGCAGGAATTCAGTGGCGCGGTATTGGTGGTCTCCCACGATCGCCATCTGCTCAAAAGCACCACTGACAATTTCTATCTGGTGGCCGACGGCAAGGTCGAGGAGTTCGACGGTGACCTGGAAGACTACGCCCGTTGGCTGGTCGAGTATCGTCAGCGCAATGCCCCGGTCAGCAACACCCCGGTCAATCCGGACAAGACCGACAAGAAAGCCCAGCGTCAGGCCGCTGCTGCGTTGCGTCAGCAACTGGCGCCGCACAAGCGCGAAGCTGACAAGCTTGAAGCCGAGCTGGGCAAGCTGCACGAGAAGCTGGCGAAGATCGACACAAGTCTTGGCGACAGCGACATTTACGAACCGGCGCGCAAGAACGATTTACGTGACCTGCTGGCCGAACAGGCCAAGCTGAAAGTGCGTGAAGCCGAGCTGGAAGAAGCCTGGATGGAAGCCCTGGAACTGCTGGAAAGCATGCAGGCGGAGCTGGAGGCGCTGTCCTGATGGACGCCTTCAAGCTGCCGCTGCCAGCGGTGTGGATCGAGCCGATCTGGCTCGTTGCGCAAATCCTGTTGATCCTGCTGGCCGGCTACTTCGCCCAGCGCTTCGTCGCTAAATGCCTGACCCGCCTGGGTGATCGTTACCCGTTTCCGCCGCAGTTGCTCATGCCGCTGCGCGGTGGGTTGCGCTGGCTGATCATGGGCAGCGCGCTGATTTTCGTGCTGGAACGCCTTGGCGTCTCGGCGACAGTGCTCTGGACGGCGTTGTCCGGGTTTGTGGCCGTCGCGGCGGTGGCATTCTTCGCCATGTGGAGCGTGCTCTCCAATCTGCTGTGCGCCGTTTTGATCTTCACCGTCGGCCCGTTCCGCCTCGGCGATGTGGTCGAACTGGTGGACACCACCGACAAGCCTGGCGTCAAAGGTCGGGTGGTGGCGATCAATCTGCTTTACACCACACTGATCGAAGCGCAAGAGCTCGGCACTGGTAGCGCCATGGTGCAAGTGCCCAACAGCCTGTTCTTCCAGCGCTCGGTACGACGCTGGCGCGGCAGTGACGTGATTCCTTCGAGCGGGTTTGAGAAGTAAATCTTCCGATAGACCGCTTTCGCGAGCCTGATGCCGTAAACGCTGGTCGGTAGCAGCAACATCCTGCAAAAAATCGGTGGTCATCGGCCCAAAGCCGCATTAGCTTAGACGTCTGATACGAGTCTGAGTCGAGGTGTGCGATGGAGCTTCAAACATGGCTGGCATTTTTTGCCGCCTGTTGGGTGATCAGTTTGTCTCCCGGTGCCGGCGCCATTGCGTCGATGTCCAGCGGTCTGCAATACGGTTTCTGGCGTGGTTACTGGAATGCGCTGGGCCTGCAATTGGGTCTGGCGGTACAGATCGCGATTGTTGGCGCCGGTGTTGGCGCGATTCTCACGGCGTCTGCTTCAGCTTTTTATGCGATCAAATGGTTCGGCGTGGCGTACCTGGTGTACCTCGCGGTCAAGCAATGGCGCGCGCTGCCCAGCGACATGAGCGACGACGCAGCCGTGCGCCAGATTGGCAAGCCGATGGCGTTGGTGTTCCGGGGCTTCCTGGTCAACATCAGCAACCCCAAGGCGCTGGTGTTCATGCTGGCGGTGTTGCCGCAATTCATTGATCCGCATGCGCCGCTACTGGCTCAGTACCTGATCATTGGCGTGACCATGGTCTGCGTTGACCTGATCGTCATGGCCGGTTACACCGGATTGGCGTCGAAGGTGCTGCGTCTGTTGCGCACGCCCAAACAGCAAAAACGCATGAACCGCACGTTTGCCGGGCTGTTTATCGGTGCGGCGGCGTTTATGGCGACCCTGCGCAAAGCGGCAGTCTAAAAGGCTCAGGTACAAAAAAAGGCGACCCTCGAGGTCGCCTTTTTCGTTTCAGGTTTCAGCGCAGAATGACTGGCGCGGTATCCGGCGGCAGGTCATTGCGTGGTTCTGGTTGCCCCGACGGCACATACCTGCCATCCCCGAGCTGTTCGATCAATTGGCGAACCACGTCCTCGCCCAAGGACCTCGACACGTCCCGCACCACTCGCGGGCGGTTCACCGATACGTGGATATCACGATCATTCACCAGTTTAGTGTCCTGGGCTTCACCCATGGCGGTGAACGCCGAGGTGATCTCGTACGTCCTGGTGTTGATCAGGCTGAAGTCCGCGACCAGAGTGAGTGCCAGCACTGCCGAATAGCCGTCGGTAATGGCCAGTTCATTCATGTCATCGGTGAAATCGATGTCCGACAGTGTGCCGAACAACACGTATTCGGCCCCTTCGAATTGGCCAGCCTTGATGCGTCTGATCACGTCGTACACATCGCTTTTGGCGCTGGCGGTGTAGGGCGTGCCCTGAATCAACTGGAACCTACCGGTCTTGAGCATCTGGCCTTTGATGTCGCCACTGAAACGACGGATTTCGGACTGTTCCAGATAGCTGTTCTGCGTCGTGTACTCGTCATATCTGGACAAGCCGCTGACCCCGTAATAATCCTGCTGATGGTTGTCCCGGGCCGAGATCACGTGGACGTATTGATCCACGCTGGCTTCATAGGCAAGGTCGGTAACGGCGATTTTCGGGGCCGCCTGGGCGCTAACGGCGCAGGCCAGGGCCATGATGCCAATCCATGCACGCATTGCTTAGCGCTCCGTGGTTTTGCGGATTTCTTTCTCGTCCATCCACTCGGCCAGCCCGCTTTCGACGTCGACCAATTGCAGGCTGAATTTGTAGAAGACGTCCTTGTAGTCGTTGCTGCGCTTGATGATCGAACTGATCGAGCCTTCCAGACGATAGCGTGCAGCGATCATGTTGCCGGTTTTGGCCACCGTACTTTTTTTGTACAGACCGCTCTGGTTCTGCAGTTTGAGGTGGTCGACCTGGCTCTGCATGTCCGTGTTGTCGCTGGCAAAGCGCGCGGTGCCGGAGCGCATCAGTTGGGTCTTGATCGACGTGGTGATTTCGCGGGTATCGATGTACTCGCTGGTCTTGTTCATCACGTCGTAGACCTGAACCACCGGCCGTCCTTTCAGAACGCCCGACTGCGCGAGCGAGCGGGTCATGCTTTCAGCGATCATCTGCAGGTCAGTCGAGCCGAATTCGTTGGTCACCAGTTCAACAGCTTTCGGGTCGCCGTAGCTGATGTTGCCACTGCCCAGCAC
Source organism: Pseudomonas sp. IT-P294 (assembly GCF_949767865.1). NCBI lineage: Bacteria > Pseudomonadati > Pseudomonadota > Gammaproteobacteria > Pseudomonadales > Pseudomonadaceae > Pseudomonas > Pseudomonas sp. IT-P294. The sequence continues at coordinate 414,749 of NZ_CATKQW010000022.1, forward strand.
AGGCGAGCGATTCTCAGCGCAGCCACCGATCAGCAGCGCGGCCAGGGTCAGCAACGAAACGCGTAAAAACATGGGCAAGGTCTCAAGGGGACGGTTCACGGCGTATTGATCTCCAGACGGAAATCCACGGCTTGTGGCACGGGGGCGATGGCCGGCACAAAACTGGTTTGCCCTGCGTACAGGGTCAAGCTTTTCCAGGTGTCGGCTTCGGCCACGGGAAAACCTTCTGGCCCCATCCACAAATAGCGGTAATAGAGCGTTCGATTGTGGGTGTCGTTGTTGCTCAACTGCGCGTTGACTGTCAGGAAACCGTTCTCCCTGGCCATGCGCATCGGACCGATTGCCACGGCCTCAATCGGTCCCGTGGCCAGCACTTTGCTGGCGGCACTGCCCGGCTCCGGCGGCGGTTGGGTGGCGCAACCAGCCAACAGGGCCAGCGCGACAATAGCGAAGCGTTTCAATCCCATGAAATTCTCCGTTCAGGGGTGGGCAGGGCTGGCTGCAGACTGCGGTGCGGGATGGGGCGCGAGTTGCAAGGCAACATCAGCGGCGAATCTGCGGTTACCCACTGCGCGCAAGCTGAAGGCTTGATGTGTCTGTTCCACCTTGAAGCTGACCGGTTTTGCGTCCGGCGCATTGGGCACGGTCAGTTGATGCACGCCTTTCTTGAGGCGCAGGCGGGCGACCAGCGTCTTGTCCGGCAGTGTGCGCCAGACGCGGGTGTCGGCATCCTCGCGTTGCGTCTGCAGCAGGAGTGTTTCTTCAAGCTTCTCGGGCCTGTGCTTTTTCAGATAAGCCAGGTATTCGACATTGGATCGGGCGCGATGGAGCGTGCGTTGAATAATGCCCGGCATGTCGTCACGCAAGGTGCGCCGTGACATGTCGCCGAAGCTGTTGAGCAGCGTCAGCTTGTGTTTCTTGCCGTCCACCATAACGAAGTCCACGGGGGGCGTGGAGGTGTCGGGGACGATGATCGGGAACGACATGTTGGTGATGTAGGTTTCACCCTCGACATCCACCGAAATCGGCACGCGCACCGAACTGCGAGCCGGCGCCAGCCCGGTTTGCACGATCAACAGAAAATCACTTTCGTCCGCCTTGAGTGGGGATTTGGCCAGGTTGCGCAATGATTGTTCAAGCAGCGGCGTATCCGGGCGCAGTTCAATGGCCTGGCGATAGCCCGGTGCGGCGAGGTCTTTCTCGTCCAGCGTTTCATAGATGAAACCGGCGAGGTAATGGCTGAACGCACTCTGGTAGCTGTTTTTCAGTGCGATCACTTCGGGGGCGTCGAGGGTTGCTACCGGGTAGCCCTGAAGGTCCTGGAGTTTCATCGCGACCCCTTGCTCTTTGGCCTGGGTTTCCAGTTCCAGGTATTGCTTGTCACGTTTGTCGGCAATGGTTGCTTCGCGCTCGTGGGTTTTCTTGATCATGACGCGCGCCAGTTCCGTTTCGGAGCCGGAGAGCAGCATCAGGGCCATTTGCGTGGTGAGGGCGACTCTCTCGAAATCGTAGCCATCGTATAAGCGCACCTTGTCGTTGGCGCTGTAACTGTTGAACTCGGTGAATTTTTTGAAGGGGACGAACATAGGCGAATTGTCCCAGCCTTCAATCAACCGGTCGGCGTAGTCCCAATGTTGATAACTGTCGGGGAAATTACCGCTGAGGCGCAGCAATTCGCCTTTTTCGAAGTGGTAAAGCAGGTCGCCCGGAGGAATGGGGTTGTTGCGGTCGAGTACGGCAACCGCACCATCGAGCTGACCGGCCTTGAAATAATCGAGGGTCTCGTTCAGTTCGGCGTTGTAGTCACGCAGGGTAGGACAGCCACTCAGTAGCAAACAGGCACTGAGTACAAACATGAGGCGCAGGCGGGTGACCATTTACCTTGAGTCTTCCTTGAAAAAAAGCCGTCATGAGGCGGCAAATTATAGACTTGGATGATGGCACTTTGTTCCTGTACTTCAGCGGCCGCCGCAGACAAAGCTTGAGTGAATGGCATTGGAAGTGAACAATGTGTTACTTCGTATTTCCAATTGAGATTCATTCATGACTGCCCCGTCCCGATTCCTGGCCTGGCTGGTGTTTCCGCTGTTTGCCTTGTGCAGTTTCAATCTGCTGGCCAACACCGTAGAAGGAGCGCCGCAAGCGCTGCATTTGCTCGATTACATCGGCGCGGATTACCCGGACACGGTGCAAGCGGGCAAGGTCATTGATGAGGGTGAATACCGCGAGCAGCTGGAATTCATCAAGGTGCTGCAAGGCTTGATCGCCGCGATGCCGGCCAAGCCGGAAAAAGACGGGCTGGAGCAGGGCATCAGCACGCTGCGCAATGCCATTTCTGCGCGTCAGGACGGTGCGGACGTCGCCCGCCAGGCCCGCCAGCTCGGTGCAAAACTGGCCGTGGCCTATGAAGTCAGCCAGGCGCCGATCATTACCCCGGATCCGACACGGGGTGCGCCACTGTACGCCCAGCATTGTTCGGTTTGTCATGGTGATACGGGGGCCGGTGATGGTCCGGCTGGTGTCGGTCTGACGCCGCCACCGGCCAATTTGCGTGATGCCGCGAGACTGGATCGCCTGAGCTTGTATGCGCTCTACAACACCTTGGGAATGGGCATCGAAGGCACCGACATGCCCGCTTTCGCCGATCAACTGGACGATCGCCAACGCTGGGACTTGGCGACCTACATCGCCAGTTTCAGTGCCGACCCGGCCGCAACAACATCAACATCCGAAAAAACCTACAACATCGCTGACCTGGCTCGTCAGACCCCCGTCGAAGTGCTGGCCGCTGACGGCCCACAAGCCGCGGCGACCTTCCGTGCGCAGCGCGCACAACCGGCGCAGGTCAAGCGCGGCCCGGCGCAGTTGCTCGATTACACCGCCGCTACATTGGACAAGAGCATCGCCGCCTACCGCGCCGGGGATCACGATCAAGCCTATGACCTGTCGGTAGCGGCGTATCTGGAGGGCTTCGAGCTGGTTGAAAGCTCGTTGGACAACGTCGACGCCAACGTGCGCAAGGACACTGAGAAATCGCTGATGGCTTACCGTCAGTCGTTGCAGGACGGTTTGCCGGCGGCCGAGGCGCAGCTGCGTCTGGACGCGGCCAAGGCCAAGTTGAAGCAATCGGCGGGTTTGTTGGGCAGTGATGGCTTGAGCTGGTCCCTGAGCTATATCTCCGGCCTGCTGATTCTGCTGCGTGAAGGGCTGGAAGCGATTCTTGTGCTGGCGGCGATCCTCGCGTTCCTGCGCAATACCGGCCAGCAATCGGCGGTGCGCAGTGTCAACGTCGGTTGGGGCCTGGCGCTGTTGGCGGGCCTGGGGACCTGGGCGGTGGCGGCCTATGCGATTGATGTCAGCGGATCGCAGCGGGAATTACTGGAAGGTGCGACGGCGTTGTTTGCCGCCGTCATGGTGCTCTGGCTCGGCGTGTGGATGCACGACCGTCGGCACGCCGCAGCCTGGCAGGATTACATCAAGAGCAGCCTGGTGGGCGGTGGCGGGCGTTTCGGGTTTGCGACGCTGGCGTTCTTCTCGGTGTATCGCGAGTTGTTCGAAGTGATTTTGTTCTACGAAACCTTGTGGTTGCAGGCAGGGCCTGCGGGGCATAACGCAGTGCTGGCCGGTGGCGCAACGGCGCTGGTGCTGCTGGTCGGCCTGGCGTGGGTGATCCTGCGGGGTTCGGCGAAGTTGCCGCTGGCGTTGTTCTTCAGCATCAACGCCGGATTGCTCTGTGCATTGTCGGTGGTGTTTGCCGGACATGGCGTGAAGGCATTGCAGGAAGCCGGCATCTTCGGCACTCGGCCGGTGGCGTTCTTCGACTTCGATTGGCTGGGGATCCACGCTGATGCGTATTCGTTGAGTGCTCAGGCGGTGGCGATCATTGCGATCATTGTGCTGTATGGGCGTAGCTGGATGGCGGAAAAGCGGCGGGTGCCGGCTTCTTAAGAGCATTCGCTGCGCTCATATTCGCGGGCAAGCCCGTTCCCACAGGTTTAGCGTTAACCTTGTGGGAGCGGGCTTGCCCGCGATGCTTTTCAAAAGAGGAAAACACAATGCGTGTCTGGATTGATGCCGATGCCTGTCCCCGGGCGGCCAAGGATCTGGTGGTGAAGTTTGCGCTCAAGCGCCAGTTCGAAGTGGTGCTGGTCGCGGGACAGCCGCAGACCAAGCCCGGCCTGGCCCTGGTCAAGCTGATCGTGGTGCCGAGCGGCCCGGATGCAGCGGACGATTATCTGGTGGAGTACGCGGTGCCGGGTGAGCTGGTGATTTGCAGCGATGTACCGCTGGCGGATCGGCTGGTGAAGAAAGGCGTCGCCGCGCTGGACCCACGAGGCAAGGAGTTCGATGCGCAAAACATGGGCGACCGGCTGGCGGTGCGCAACCTGTTCACCGATTTGCGTGAACAAGGCCAGATGAGTGGCGGGCCAGCGCCGTTTGGCGAACGGGAGAAGCAAGCGTTCGCCAATGCGCTGGACCGGATCCTGACACGGCTCACACGCAAAACCTGAGTCTTGCAAAGAACCCTGTGGGAGCGGGCTTGCTGGCGATAGGGCCGGCACTTTCAACATTGATGGCGCCTGATAGGTCGCTATCGCGAGCAAGCTCGCTCCCACATTTGAATCGGGTCAGTCGTCGTTTTCGTGGGTCAGTTCGAGGACGCGGTCGACCAGTTTGTTGATGCCCGACGCCGCTTCGCTGATCGATTGAGCCAGCATGTACGCCGGGGTGCTGACCAGTTTGCGTGCCTTGTCTTCAACAATTTCCGTTACCGCGCAGTCAGCGTGGGTCGCGCCCATCTTGTTCATGGCGGCGGCGGTATCGGCGTCATTGCCGATGGTGCAGGTCACGCCCGGCCCATAAATCTTCGCCGCCAGCGCTGGCGAGATGCAGATCAGGCCGACCGGTTTCCCCGCTTCGGCGAACGCTTCGGTCAAGGCCAGGACATCCGGTTGAACCGTGCAGCCAGCGCCTTCGATGGCGAAGTTCGACAGGTTCTTGGCCGCGCCGAAACCGCCAGGCACGATCAGCGCGTCGAAGTCTTCGACGTTGGCCTCACGAATGTCCTTGATGTTGCCCCGGGCAATCCGCGCCGACTCCACCAGCACGTTACGCGACTCGGGCATTTCGTCGCCGGTCAGGTGATTGATCACATGCAACTGCGCAATATTGGGGGCAAAGCATTGCACCTGGGCGCCACGCTGGTCCAGTCGCAGCAGGGTGATCACGCTTTCGTGGATCTCGGCGCCGTCGTACACGCCACAACCGGAAAGGATCACTGCGATTTTTTTGCTCATGGGTTTTTCTCCAGATTCATGGCGTTAAATGTCCACTAATTTGTCACTCGTTGCCATAGGGTTAATTCACGGCTACACCTAGCATCTGTCCTCAAGATTCCGATCAGGGCGCGTCATGGACTTCATTCTGTATGCGGTGCCGTTCTTCTTTGTGTTGATCGCCGTCGAGCTGCTGGCCGATCGTTGGCGCGGGGTGAGCAATTATCGGGTGGCGGATGCGATCAACAGCATCAGCACCGGGGTGTTGTCGACCACCACCGGCCTGCTGACCAAGGGTGTCGGCCTGGTCACCTACGCCTTTGCCCTCAAGCATCTGGCGCTGTTCGAACTGTCTGCCGACAGCGTCTGGGTCTGGGTGTTGGCCTTTGTTCTCTATGACTTCTGTTACTACTGGCTGCATCGCATGGGCCATGAGCGCAACATCCTCTGGGCCGCGCACTCGGTGCATCACCAGAGCGAGGACTACAACCTCTCCACGGCCTTGCGCCAGACCAGTACCGGTTTCCTGTTGAGCTGGATTTTCTACTTGCCGATGGCGGTGGTCGGGGTGCCGCTGCTGGTGTTTGTCAGCGTTGCGGCGTTGAACCTGCTGTATCAGTTCTGGGTGCATACGCGGCACATTCCCAAGCTTGGCTGGTTCGAGTGGTTTTTCGTGACGCCGTCCAATCATCGGGCCCACCACGCGCAGAACGCTCTCTACATGGATCGCAACTACGGCGGGGTGTTCATTATTTGGGACCGTCTATTTGGCTCGTTTCAGGAAGAGGACGACAACGAACCGGTGATTTTCGGTGTGACCACGCCTTTGGCGAGCTGGAATCCGTTGTGGGCCAACGTGCAGTTTTATGCGCAGCTTTGGGACGATGCGCGACGGGCTGAAAGCAAATGGGACACGTTGCGGATCTGGTTCATGCGCACTGGTTGGCGGCCAGCGGATGTGGCGGCGAAATACCCGATGAGCAAGCCGGACTTGAGCCAGTTCCGTAAATTCGAGGTGCCGCTGGACGGGCGTCAGCAGTTGTACGTGGCGGTGCAGTTCTGTGTCTACATCGCGCTGGGCAGCTACTTGATGAATCTGGAACCGAGTTTGCCGACCGCAGCGCTGGTGCTGGGCTGGAGTGCCGTGGCGCTGGGTCTGTTTACGTTGGGGATGGCCCTGGAGAATCGCCCGCAGGCGCTGAAGCTGGAGCTGCTGAGGCTGGCGTCGAACGTGCCGCTGGTATGGCTGGCGCCGCTGGTCGGGTTATGGCCGGCCAGTGCGGCGGGTTGGGTCGGCGTGCTCAGTTACAGTCTGCTCAGCGGGATCGGTCTCTACTGTTGTAGAAACCGCTTCACTCGACTGGCGTCTTAGTCTCGGCAGCCTTGGCCAGTTCAGCCTGCTCGTCGGCGTAGATCTTCTTCGCCAGACGGGCATTCTTGAAGCGGCGGCGCAGCCACAGGCACAGACCCAGCAGGAGCAGGGCGCCAAGGACCCACAGCTCGTACTTCTTGACGCTGCCCAGCATGCCTTCGAGCACCGCGCCGAAGTGATAGGCCGCAGCAGCCAGCGCGGCCGCCCAGATCGCAGCACCAATCCCGTTGAGCAGCAAATAACGTCCTGGTGGATAACCCGACAAGCCGATTGCCACCGGCATCACCGTGCGCAGGCCATAGACAAAGCGGAAGCTCAGCACCCAGATGTCCGGGTGTTTGCGAATATGTTCCAGCGCCCGGTCACCCATCAATTGCCAGCGTGGTTTGCGCGCCAGCAATTTGCGCCCGTGCTTACGCCCGAGGAAATACCACAGCTGATCGCCGGCATAACTGCCACAGAAAGCCACGATCGTGACGATCTGGATGTCCATGTATCCGCGGAACGCGAGGAAGCCTGCGAGAACCAGAATGGTTTCGCCTTCGAAGAACGTACCGAGAAAAAGGGCGAAGTAGCCGAATTCCTGAAGAAATTGTTGGAGCATTGTCTGGGTGCTGGCGAAATGAACGCGCAGCCTAACCCTTCGTGCACATTCATGAAAGTGTCCAAATGTGTCTCGACGTGAACATTTCCTACAAGGACAATGGAATGCGACTACCTGTCACAGGGGTGCACATAACTGTAATACGACCGTCATAATGGTCGCTTATAACTGTCACGCTCGCCCCCCAGCGGGCTCAGGAGTCTGCCGTGAGCTTTACCCCCGCCAACCGTTTGTTTCCTGCAACCCGCCTGCGCCGCAACCGTCGTGATGATTTTTCGCGTCGACTGGTTCGTGAAAACGTACTGACCGTCGATGACCTGATCCTGCCGGTATTTGTGCTGGACGGTGAAAACCGTCGCGAAGCGGTGGCGTCGATGCCGGGCGTCGAACGCCTGACCATCGATCTGTTGCTTGAAGAAGCGGCGAAGTGGGTCGAACTGGGGATTCCCGCGCTGGCCCTGTTCCCGGTGACGCCACCGGAACTCAAGTCCCTGGACGCCGCTGAAGCCTGGAACCCCAACGGTATCGCCCAACGCGCCACTCGCGCCTTGCGTGCGCAGTTCCCTGAGCTGGGTGTGATCACTGACGTCGCCCTCGACCCGTTCACCACCCACGGGCAGGACGGCATCCTCGACGAAGAAGGCTACGTGCAGAACGACATCACCGTCGAAGCACTGGTCAAGCAGGCCTTGTCCCACGCCGAAGCCGGTGCTCAGGTGGTGGCTCCGTCGGACATGATGGACGGTCGCATCCAGGCAATTCGCGAAGCGCTGGAGCTGGCCGATCACGTTAACGTGCGGATCATGGCCTACTCCGCCAAGTACGCCAGCGCCTATTACGGCCCGTTCCGCGATGCGGTGGGTTCGGCGCTGAACCTGGGCAAGGCCAACAAAGCGTCCTATCAGATGGATCCGGCCAACAGCAATGAAGCCCTGCATGAAGTGGCGGCGGACTTGTCAGAAGGCGCGGACATGGTCATGGTCAAGCCTGGCATGCCGTACCTGGACATCCTTTACCGGGTCAAAGAAGAATTTAAAGTGCCGACCTTTGTTTATCAGGTCAGCGGTGAATACGCCATGCACATGGCGGCGATACAGAATGGCTGGTTGAGTGAAGGAGTTATCCTCGAATCCCTGACCGCTTTTAAACGAGCAGGGGCTGATGGCATCCTGACTTACTTTGCCGTGCGTGCCGCTCAATTGTTACGAGAGCAAAAATAGCCCTCACAGGAACATTCCATGAATACCGAAGGACTCACTGAAGTTGCCGTAAAAGACGCTCAACCCCTGGTGGAGCAAATCGCCGAGACCCCGCCGGAGCTGGAGCCAGCTCCCGTCGTGGTGGTGGCCGATGGCGCCGCCGCCGCCGCCGCCGCCGCGGCCCCGGCGATTGCCATTCCCGGTCTGGATGACAGCAGCCTGTATATCCACCGCGAGCTGTCGCAACTGCAGTTCAATATCCGCGTGCTGGAGCAGGCGCTGGACGAGTCCTATCCCTTGCTGGAACGGCTGAAGTTTTTGCTGATCTTCTCCAGCAACCTGGACGAGTTCTTCGAAATTCGTGTGGCCGGCCTGAAGAAGCAGATCACCTTCGCCCGTGAACAGGCGGGCGCCGATGGCCTGCAACCACATCAGGCCCTGGCCCGCATCAGCGAGCTGGTACACGGTCATGTCGACCGCCAGTACGCGATCCTCAACGACATCCTGCTGCCGGAGCTGGAAAAACATCAGGTCCGCTTCATCCGTCGTCGTCACTGGAACACCAAGATCAAAACCTGGGTGCGCCGCTATTTCCGCGACGAGATCGCTCCGATCATCACCCCGATCGGCCTCGACCCGACGCACCCGTTCCCGTTGCTGGTGAACAAGAGCCTGAACTTCATCGTCGAGCTCGAAGGTATCGACGCCTTCGGTCGCGATTCCGGGCTGGCGATCATCCCTGCGCCGCGCCTGTTGCCGCGTATCATCAAGTTGCCGGAAGAAGTGGGTGGGGCTGGCGACAACTATGTGTTCCTGTCGTCAATGATCCACGCGCATGCCGATGACCTGTTTCAGGGCATGAAGGTCAAGGGCTGCTACCAGTTCCGTCTGACCCGAAACGCCGACCTCGCGGTCGATACCGAAGATGTCGAAGACCTGGCCCGCGCGCTGCGCGGTGAGTTGTTCTCCCGTCGCTACGGTGACGCGGTGCGCCTGGAAGTGGCCGACACATGCCCGAAACACCTGTCCGACTACTTGCTCAAGCAGTTCAACCTGCACGAGACCGAGTTGTATCAGGTCAACGGTCCGGTCAACCTGACCCGGCTGTTCAGCATCACCGGCCTGGACAGCCAGCGAGCGCTGCAATACATGCCGTTCACGCCGCAGATCCCGAAACTGTTGCAAAACAGCGAGAACATTTTCAGCGTGATCAGCAAGCAGGACATTCTGCTGCTGCACCCGTTCGAGTCGTTTACCCCGGTGGTCGACCTGCTGCGTCAGGCTGCCAAGGACCCGCATGTGTTGGCGGTCCGTCAGACCCTTTACCGTTCCGGTGCCAACTCGGAAATCGTTGATGCGCTGGTGGATGCGGCGCGCAACGGCAAGGAAGTCACCGCGGTGATCGAATTGCGCGCACGGTTCGATGAAGAGTCCAACCTGCAACTGGCCAGCCGTCTGCAAGCGGCCGGTGCGGTGGTAATTTACGGTGTGGTCGGCTTCAAGACTCACGCCAAGATGATGCTGATCCTGCGTCGTGAGGCCGGCGAAATCGTACGCTACGCCCACTTGGGGACCGGCAACTACCACGCGGCCAACGCCCGTCTGTACACCGACTACAGCCTGCTGACGTCCGATGATGCCTTGTGCGAAGACGTCGGCAAACTGTTCAGCCAGCTGATCGGCATGGGCAAAACCCTGCGAATGAAGAAGCTGTTGCATGCGCCGTTCACGCTGAAGAAGGGCATGCTCGACATGATTGCCCGCGAAACCCAGTTCGCCCTCGATGGCAAACCGGCGCACATCATCGCCAAGTTCAACTCGCTGACCGATCCGAAGATCATCCGCGCGTTGTACAAGGCCAGCCAGTCCGGGGTGCGTATCGACCTGGTGGTGCGCGGCATGTGCTGCCTGCGTCCGGGCATCGCCGGGGTTTCGCACAACATCCACGTGCGTTCGATCATCGGTCGTTTCCTGGAACACACCCGGGTCTTCTACTTCCTCAATGGCGGTGAAGAACAGATGTTCCTCTCCAGCGCCGACTGGATGGAGCGCAACCTCGACAAGCGCGTCGAGACTTGCTTCCCGGTGGAAGGCAAGAAGCTGATCATGCGGGTCAAGAAAGAGCTGGAGCTCTACCTGACCGACAACACCCACAGCTGGAGCTTGCAGGCGGACGGTCGTTACATCCGCAACACACCGACCGGCAACCAGAACCCGCGCAGTGCGCAGGCGACCTTGCTGGATCGTCTGGGCAGCCCGATCCTGGCTGTGCGTTAACGCACAAAACCTGTGGGAGCGGGCTTGCTCGCGAAGGCGTCGTTTCAGTCAATATCGTTGTTGCCTGACACACCGCTTTCGCGGGCAAGCCCGCTCTCACATGAGGTTTATGGTGTTTGCTGGATGCTGGATGCTGGATGCTGGATGCTGGATGCTGGATGCTGGACATGAAAAAGGCCTTCCGAAGAAGGCCTTTTTTTATTTCAGCGAACGTCTTTAGCGAACGTTGAGGATGAACCCCACACGGGTCAGCCATTCCGCTTCCAGGGCGAAGTCGGCCTGGGTCAGCTGGTTTTCGTCCAGCCAGTTTTCCGGGAACAGTACATCGAGGTTCTCGCCGTTGGCTTGCAACACGACCTGAGGCATTTCCTGGGTGCCGCGGATGTGATGGAACAGGATCGCAAAGCGCAGCAGCACGCACAGGCGAATCAGCTTGATGCCTTCATCGCCGAACTCGGCAAACTTGTCCTTGGGAATATTGCGACGGTGGCCCCGTACCAGTAGCGCGAGCATTAACTGGTCTTCGCGGGAGAACCCGGCCAGGTCCGAGTGCTCGATCAAGTAGGCGCCGTGCTTGTGGTACTGATAGTGGGCGATGTCCAGGCCCACTTCATGCACCTTGGCCGCCCAGCCGAGCAATTCGCGCCAGACGCCGTCGTCCAGCTCCCAGTCTTCGGCGACCTGATCAAAGGCATGCAGCGCTTTGCGCTCAACGCGTGCCGCTTGTTCCAGATCGACGTGATAACGCTCCATCAAGGAGCTGAGCGTGCGCTCACGGACGTCTTCGTGATGATGACGGCCCAGCAGGTCGTAGAGCACGCCTTCGCGCAGGGCGCCTTCACAGTGGTCCATGCGTTGCAGCTCAAGGGCGTCGAAGATCGCTTCGAGAATCGCCAGACCGGCGGGGAAGATTGCCCGACGGTCAGGCTTGATGCCTTCAAAATCGATCTTCTCGACGTCGCCGAGTTTGAACAGTTTGCGCTTGAGCCAGGCCAGGCCTTCGGCATTGACCTCGCCGGCGCTGTGGCCGCCGGCTTTCAGCGCCAGGCCAATGGCGCGAATGGTGCCCGAGGAGCCGATGGCTTCATCCCAGGTCAAGCGGTGCAGGGCGTGCTCGATGCTCATGATCTCCAGCCGCGCCGCGGTGTACGCCTGGGCGTAACGGGCCGGGGTGATCTTGCCGTCCTTGAAATAACGCTGGGTATAACTGACGCAGCCCATTTGCAGGCTTTCGCGCAGCAGCGGTTCGAAGCGCTGGCCGATGATGAACTCGGTACTGCCACCGCCGATGTCGGCGACCAGGCGTTTGCCCGGGGTGTCGGCAAGGGTGTGGGACACGCCGAGATAGATCAGGCGCGCTTCTTCACGGCCGGAGATGACTTCCACCGGGTGGCCGAGGATTTCTTCGGCGCGGCGGATGAATTCGTTGCGGTTACGGGCTTCACGCAGGGCGTTGGTGCCGACGATCCGCACGGCGCCGGGAGGCATACCGTTGATCAGTTGGGCAAAACGCTTGAGGCAATCGAGCCCGCGTTGCATGGATTCTTCGCTGAGCTGACGCTCTTCGTCGATGCCGGCGGCCAGCTGAACCTTCTCCCCGAGACGTTCGAGAATACGGATTTCGCCATTCTGGGCCTTGGCCACGACCATGTGAAAGCTGTTGGAGCCCAGGTCGATCGCGGCGATCAGGGACAGATTCTTGGCTTGGGATTGCGGCATGATCAGGGGGTCTCGGTCGATTACCTCGACATCGTGCCACGATCAACCGCTGGCGCCAACGCGTAGCGTTCAATGCCTTGATCCGGCGCAGGAAAGCGGGGGATCTGATCGTTCCCACGCTCCGCGTGGGAATGCAGCCCGGGACGCTCTGCGTCCCATTGGAACGCAGAGCGTCCCTTGAGGCATTCCCACGCGGAGCGTGGGAACGATCAGAGGGTGTTTTCAACCGTGCCAATGAAATTCGCCAGCTCCGCGGTCTGCGGATTGGCGAACAACACCTTCGGATCCCCTACCTCATGCACCTTACCCTGATGCATGAACACCAACTTATCCCCAACCTCCCGGGCAAAACGCATCTCATGGGTGACCATAATCAAAGTCATTCCTTCCCTGGCCAGTTGGCGAACCACGCTGAGCACCTCGTTGACCAGTTCCGGGTCAAGCGCCGAGGTGATTTCGTCGCACAGCAACACTTTTGGCGACATTGCCAGGGCCCGGGCAATCGCCACCCGCTGCTGCTGTCCACCTGACAGCCGATCCGGGAAAGCGTCAAACTTCTCTCCCAGCCCGACGCGCTCCAGCATCTCCCGCGCCAGCACGGCTGCTTTGGCTTTAGGCACTTTCTGCACCACTTGCGGCGCGAGCATGATGTTCTCGCCCACGGTCAGGTGCGGGAACAGGTTGAACTGCTGAAACACCATCCCGACTTTCTGCCGCAAGCTGCGCAGGTCGGCGCGAGCGGCATCCAGGTATTCGCCGTCGACTTCAATCACGCCATCGTTGATCGACTCCAGGCCATTGAGCGTGCGCAGCAACGTCGATTTGCCCGAGCCGCTGCGGCCGATGATCGCCACGACCTGGCCTTCCTCGACGCTCAGGTCGATGCCTTTGAGCACATGGTGGTCGCCGTAATATTTATGCAGGGCGGAAATTCTAAGCAGAGGCATGCAGTCTCCTTTCCAGGTAGCGCGCGCTGAGGGACAAGGGAAAACAGAGCAGGAAGTAACCGAGGGCCACGAGGCCGTAGACCATGAACGGTTCGAACGTCGCGTTGGCGAGCATGCCGCCGGTCTTGGTCAGTTCGGTGAAACCGATGATCGAGGTCACGGCGGTGCCTTTGACCACTTGCACCGAGAAGCCCACCGTCGGTGCCACGGCGATGCGCAAGGCTTGCGGCAGGATCACGTAGCGCAATTGCTCCAACGGGTTGAGTGCCAGGCTCGACGAGGCTTCCCACTGGCCGTTGGGAATCGACTCGACGCAGCCGCGCCAGATCTCTGCCAGGTAGGCGCTGGTGAACAGCGTCAGGGCCAGCGCTGCCGCCATCCACGGTGAAATCTCCACGCCGGCAAGGGCCACACCGAAAAACACCAGAAACAGCTGCATCAGCAGCGGCGTGCCCTGGAACAGTTCGATGTAGGTGCGCGCGACGTTGCGTGGCAGGGACTTTTTCGAAATGCGCATGACCATGATCAGCAAACCGATCAAGCCGCCGCCAATAAACGCCACCAGCGACAGCGCCAGCGTCCATTGCAGGCCGGTGAGCAGGTTGCGCACGACGTCCCAGAAGGTGAAATCGCTCATTGGCTGCTCCTTGCGATGTAGCGCCGGCCGATCCAGTTCAGCAGTTGGCGGATCAGCAAGGCCATGCACAGATAAAGCAGAGTGGTCAGGGCGTAGGTTTCAAACGCGCGGAAGTTGCGCGATTGAATAAAGTTGGCGGCAAAGCTCAGTTCTTCGGTGGCGATCTGCGAGCAGACTGCCGAGCCGAGCATGACGATGATGATCTGGCTGCTCAACGCCGGCCAGACCTTGCCCAGCGCTGGCAGCAAGATCACGTGGCGAAAGGCTTCGAAGCGGGTCATCGCTAGCGCGGCAGCGGCTTCGAGCTGTCCACGGGGAATTGCCTGAATGCCCGCGCGAATGATCTCGGTCGAGTAAGCCCCCAGGTTGATCACCATTGCCAGCACCGCCGCCTGCCATTCTGAAATCTGCAGGCCCAGCGACGGTAAGCCGAAGAAGATGAAAAACAATTGCACCAGAAACGGCGTGTTGCGGATCAACTCGACGTAAACCCCGAAAATCGCCGAGAACGGGCGAATGTTCCACGCCCGCACCAGCGCCCCGACGATGCCCAGCCCTACGCCCAGCACCGCGCCGATGGCCGTTAGTTCAAGGGTGAACAGCGCACCGCGCAGCAGCAGGTCGGTGTTTTGCACCACCGGTATGAAGTCGAACTGATAGGCCATATCAAATCTCCCGGGCGACGATCAGAGATCGGCCGGCAGCGGCTCTTTGAGCCAGGTCCGGGAATTTTTCTCCAGCGCGCCGTCAGACTTGGCGGACGCGAGGATCTGGTTGACCTTGCCCAGCAGCGCCGGCTCGTTCTTGTTCACGCCGACATAGACCGGCGAATCCTTGAGCTTCACTTTCAACGCGGGTACGCGCTTTGGATTTTTTTCGCTGATCGCGACCATCACCACGTTGCCGCTGGCAATCAGGTCGACTTGCCCTGCGAGGTACGCGGCGATCGTCGAGTTGTTGTCTTCAAAGCGCTTGATGGTCACGCCTTCAGGGGCGACTTTGGTCAGTTCGATGTCTTCGATGGCGCCACGGGTGACGCTGATGGTCTTGCCCTTGAGGTCGTCGAGGCCTTTGATGTCGGCGTCTGGCGGGCCGAATACGGCGAGGTAGAACGGCGCGTAGGCGCTGGAGAAATCGATGACTTTCTCGCGATCGGGGTTTTTGCCCAGGCTTGAAATCACCAGGTCGACCTTGCCGGTGGTCAGGAACGGGATGCGGTTGGTGCTGTTGACCGGGGTCAGTTCGAGTTTGACCTTGAGTTGGTCGGCGAGCAGCTTGGCGGTGTCGATATCTAGGCCGCGCGGTTTCATGTCGGGGCCGACCGAACCGAACGGCGGGAAGTCCTGAGGCACGGCCACCTTGAGGACGCCACGTTTGACCACGTCCTCCAGTCCGTCGGCATGGGCGGGCACCTGGCTGAGCATCAGGCTGGCAAACAGGGAGGCGAGGAGGGCGCTGTAACGCAGGGTCATGGCAAATCTCCGGATCGGCGAGAAGTAATTTCTGCGGATCGACAGAGCACGGGCCATGCCAAGAATCGGTTTTGGGGGTTGCAGGCCACGGTTTTGCTGGGTTGATTCGGTCTTACTGGTCTGAACAGTTGCGCCGGGATTCGCACCCCGATGGCGCATCTGCCCAAACCGTCGAACCCCCATGGGGCACGACTTGCCGGGCGCTGCGAATAGCTTTAAAACTAGCGGCACATTCGCCTGGTCCGTCTGAAAAACATGAACTCGATTTCCCGAGCCGTACCTGAAGTGGCGCTGCAAGCCATCCGCAAACTCATCACCGAGCAGGGTTTCGGGCCGGGTGATGCCTTGCCCTCGCAGCGGGACCTGGCGGTGCAATTGGGGGTTAGCCGGGCGTCGTTGCGCGAGGCGTTGTCGTCGTTGAGTGCGTTGGGCGTGGTCAGCATTCAGCCCGGTAAAGGCGTGTTCGTGCAGTCGCCAGTGGATCTGTCACGTTCAGAAGCGGCGTTGAGCTGGCCGTTCGCGGCCCAGGCTTCGCCGCTGGATATTTTCCAGTTGCGCTATGCCCTTGAGGGTTTCGCCGCCGGCTTGGCCGCCGGGACCCTGAGTACGCAGGAGCTCGATGCGCTGGAAGACAACGTTGCTGCCATGCGCAACGAGTTGAAGGCCGGCGATTTCGAGGCGGCAGCGCGACTGGACTTCGAATTCCACCGGCGGATCCTGCTCGCCAGCGGCAATCAGGCGATGCTGAGTATCCTGACGGCCAGCGCCGAGATCTTTCTGGAGAGCCAGAAGCTACCGTTCATCCGGGCCGAAAGGGCCCTGGAAACCTGGCAGGAGCACCGCAAAATCCTTCGTGCGCTGGCTCGGCGCTCGTCCTCCGCGGCGCAGAAGGCCATGCATGAGCATGTGCGCAACGCGGCACTGCGCACAGGAATTGCCTTCGTCGCTCCCGCCACCTCATGACTTGAGCTATACCCAAACTCATGCGCCACCATAGCGAGACTCAATCATCTGCACCTTCCTGAACGAGGGAAGGGCGGCTATGATGGGCCACGTTTTTTTGCTTACAACCTGGAGACTTCCATGAGCAGCGATCTTATCAAACACGTTAGCGACGCTAGCTTCGAGGCCGACGTACTCAAGGCCGAAGGCGCTGTACTGGTCGACTACTGGGCTGAATGGTGCGGCCCTTGCAAAATGATCGCTCCTGTTCTGGACGAAATTGCTGAAACCTACAAAGGCAAGCTGACCATTGCCAAGCTGAACATCGATGAAAACCAGGAAACCCCGGCCAAGCATGGCGTGCGTGGCATCCCGACACTGATGCTGTTCAAGAACGGCAACGTTGAAGCGACCAAGGTCGGCGCACTGTCGAAGTCGCAACTGGCTGCTTTCCTCGACGCCAACATCTAAGCGTCGTTGTAAAGTGTCCGAAAAAAGGCCCCGCACATTGCGGGGCCTTTTCGTTATTCAGGGCTAGACGCTCTGAAACTCAGGTGGTACATTCGGCCCCGCACTGGTTTCTCCATTGCCCCCTGCTAGCCGTCGCCGACGCACTCCTTTTCGAATAAGTACGCGATCCTGTCGCCTTCTCTGCGGCGCGGCCTCATTAAGCCAAAAGCTTAATTTCCCCCCCTCCATAAATGATTACGTCATTCCTATATGAATCTGACTGAACTCAAGCAAAAGCCGATTACCGAACTGCTCGAATTGGCCGAACAGATGGGCATAGAAAATATGGCCCGTTCGCGCAAGCAGGACGTGATTTTCTCCCTGCTCAAAAAGCACGCGAAAAGCGGCGAGGAAATCTCCGGTGATGGCGTGCTGGAGATTCTCCAGGACGGCTTCGGCTTCCTGCGCTCCGCTGACGCTTCCTATCTCGCCGGCCCAGACGATATTTACGTCTCGCCGAGCCAGATCCGCCGTTTCAACTTGCGCACCGGTGACACCATCGTTGGCAAGATCCGCCCTCCAAAGGAAGGCGAGCGTTATTTCGCACTGCTCAAGGTCGACACGATCAACTACGATCGTCCCGAGAACGCGAAAAACAAGATTCTCTTCGAGAACCTGACCCCGCTGTTCCCGACCGTGCGCATGAAGATGGAAGCCGGCAACGGTTCCACCGAAGACTTGACCGGTCGTGTCATCGACCTGTGCGCCCCGATCGGCAAAGGCCAGCGCGGTCTGATCGTTGCACCGCCCAAAGCGGGCAAGACGATCATGCTGCAGAACATCGCGGCGAACATCGCACGTAACAACCCTGAAGTTCATCTGATCGTGTTGCTGATCGATGAGCGTCCGGAAGAAGTAACCGAAATGCAGCGCACCGTGCGCGGCGAAGTGGTTGCCTCGACGTTCGACGAACCGCCAACCCGCCACGTGCAGGTTGCTGAAATGGTGATCGAGAAGGCCAAGCGCCTGGTCGAACACAAGAAAGACGTGGTGATCCTGCTCGATTCCATCACCCGTCTGGCCCGCGCCTACAACACCGTGATCCCGAGCTCCGGCAAAGTGCTCACCGGTGGTGTCGATGCCCACGCACTGGAGAAACCGAAACGTTTCTTCGGCGCTGCGCGCAACATCGAAGAAGGCGGCTCGCTGACCATCATCGCCACCGCGCTGGTTGAAACCGGCTCGAAGATGGATGAAGTGATCTACGAAGAATTCAAAGGCACCGGCAACATGGAATTGCCTCTGGATCGTCGTATCGCTGAAAAACGCGTCTTCCCGGCTATCAACATCAACCGTTCCGGCACCCGCCGCGAAGAGTTGCTGACTGCCGATGACGAGTTGCAGCGTATGTGGATCCTGCGCAAGCTGCTGCACCCGATGGACGAAATCGCTGCCATCGAGTTCCTGGTCGACAAGCTGAAAACGACCAAAACCAACGACGAGTTCTTCTTGTCGATGAAGCGTAAGTAAGACGGTTTTCCAACCGTCTGGAATGGCGCCCTTCGGGGCGCCATTTTTTTTTGCCTGAAAAGTGTGATGACGCAGGGCTTTGCCGTGTCGAGCAAGATGGTCACTCGCTTTAGACCGATGACAATCACCTGTCCGAGGTCGGTGCCCGCTTCATCGCGCCGGTGCTTGAGCCGCTGTTCAAGCGCCTGCAAACCCTGGCGGCGCTGCGCAATGGCAACGTGAATGCGGCCAAGTAAGCAGCGATAAGCTGCCAGCGAGCGGCAGAGCAGGTAGGATGTACGCCTATTTTAGGGGTGCCATCGTCAATGAAATTCAAGGACCTTCGGGATTTCGTGCAGCAGCTTGAGCAGCGCGGAGAGTTGAAACGCATCCAGATCCCCGTCTCTCCAGTGCTGGAGATGACCGAAGTCTGTGATCGCACGCTGCGGGCAAAAGGCCCGGCGCTGCTGTTCGAAAACCCGACCGGGTACGACATCCCGGTCCTCGGTAACCTGTTCGGCACCCCCGAGCGGGTGGCCATGGGCATGGGGGCCGAGGCGGTCAGCGAGCTGCGCGAAATCGGCAAGTTGCTGGCTTTCCTCAAAGAACCCGAGCCACCGAAGGGCTTGAAGGATGCCTGGTCCAAACTGCCGATCTTCCGCAAGATCATTGCCATGGCGCCCAAAGTCGTCAAAGACGCGGTATGCCAGGAAGTGGTGATCGAAGGCGACGACGTCGACCTCGCAATGCTGCCGGTGCAGACCTGCTGGCCCGGCGACGTCGGTCCGCTGATCACGTGGGGCCTGACCGTCACCAAAGGCCCGAACAAGGATCGCCAGAACCTCGGCATCTACCGCCAGCAAGTGATCGGCCGCAACAAGGTGATCATGCGCTGGCTGAGCCACCGTGGCGGCGCGTTGGATTACCGCGAGTGGTGCGAAAAGCATCCTGGCCAGCCGTTTCCTGTGTCCGTGGCACTGGGCGCTGACCCGGCGACCATTCTCGGCGCCGTGACACCGGTGCCGGACAGCCTCTCCGAGTATGCGTTCGCCGGTCTGCTGCGCGGCAACCGCACCGAGTTGGTGAAGTGCCGTGGCAACGACCTGCAAGTGCCAGCCACCGCCGAGATCATCCTTGAAGGCGTGATCCATCCGGGCGAGATGGCCGATGAAGGTCCGTACGGCGATCACACCGGTTATTACAATGAAGTCGACAGCTTCCCGGTGTTCACCGTCGAGCGCATCACCCACCGGATCAAACCGATTTATCACAGCACCTACACCGGCCGTCCGCCGGATGAGCCGGCGATTCTGGGCGTGGCGCTGAACGAAGTGTTCGTGCCGATACTGCAGAAGCAGTTCCCCGAAATCACCGACTTCTACCTGCCGCCCGAAGGCTGCTCCTACCGCATGGCCATCGTGACCATGAAGAAGTCGTATCCGGGTCATGCCAAGCGGGTAATGCTCGGTGTCTGGTCGTTTTTGCGACAGTTCATGTATACCAAGTTCGTTATCGTCACGGACGACGACATTAACGCGCGGGACTGGAACGACGTGATCTGGGCCATCACCACGCGCATGGACCCCAAGCGCGACACGGTGATGATCGACAACACGCCGATCGACTACCTCGACTTCGCCTCGCCGGTCTCTGGCCTGGGGTCGAAGATGGGGCTCGATGCCACGCATAAATGGCCGGGCGAAACCACTCGCGAGTGGGGCCGGGTCATCGTCAAGGACGAAGCCGTGACCAAGCGGATCGATGCCATCTGGAATCAGTTAGGAATAGATTGATGCGTGTAACCTTGCAGCCCTCCGGAGCAGTGCTTGAGATATTGCCCGGCGAGCGGATTCTCGATGGCGCGCGGCGCCTGGGTTATGAATGCCCGCAAAGCTGCCGCAATGGCAATTGCCATGTGTGCGCGGCCTTGCTGGTAGAAGGGCGGGTCGAGCAGGCCGGCGGTGTGCGCGATCATGGCGAGTTCTACACTTGCATAGCAGAGCCGCTGGAAGACTGCATCGTGCTGTGGGATGGCGTGCTTGCGCTGGGAGAACTGCCGGTGCGCAGCTTGTCGTGTCAGGTCATTGAATGCAGGGACGTCGGCGGGGATACCTTCCGCGTGCATCTGCGAGCGCCGGCCGGCAAGTCGCCGCGCTATCACGCCGGTCAGTATTTGATGATCGAGCGCGAGAACGGCGAGAAATCCGCCTTCTCCCTGGCCTCGGCACCGCACTCGGGGCGCGACCTGGAAATTCATGTGCTGGCGCGCGAAAGCAGTGCGCTGAATCTGATCGAGCAACTTCGGCGCAATCCGATGGTGCGAATCGAGATGCCGTTCGGCGATACCCACCTGGCGGAATTGCCCGACGGTCCGTTGGTGTTGATTGCCGCCGGCACTGGCATGGGGCAGATCCACAGCCTGATCGAACATTGCCGCGCCACCGGCTTCAAGCACCCCGTGCATCTGTATTGGGGCGTGCGTCGACCTGAAGACTTTTATGCCATCGAACATTGGGATGAGTGGTTGAAACTGCCCAACCTGTTCCTGCATAAAGTCGTCAGCGACCAATGCGGCTGGCAAGGGCGCTGCGGGATGCTGCATGAGGCGGTGTGTGAAGATTTCCAGGACCTCAAAGCCTTGCATGTCTACGCCAGTGGCTCACCGGCCATGGTCTACGGCACGCTGGATGCGTTGGTCGACGCCGGGATGGACGCTCACCAGATGCGCGCAGACGTTTTTGCGTACGCGCCTCGATCTTGATCCGCGATCTTGATCCTGGATCTTAAATCGTTATACCTCCCTATATAGCCGATCGGTATTTATAAATTTATATAAATGCCGGTAGGTTATATCTCGTTCAGGTAATTATTCAAAAACAGTGCGTGGCACTTAAATTGCCTTAAAACATATGTGCCTTATTGTTACAGCGGTGCGTTCTATTTAGTAATTCTTTATTCGCGGGGAGCTGAACGCTATTCGCCATGAGTGCCATCGAATCTGGATTTTTGAATCTGGCTTACCCTCCGCGGCTCGATCTGGGGCCGCAGCTTACGCACGAACAATTGCTCAGCTCGATGCAATCGACCATGGCGCGCCACAAGGGCGGGCCGGTCTGGCTGTTTGCTTATGGTTCGCTGATCTGGCGCCCCGAATGCCCGGCGGTTGAACGTGTTCGCGGCCGAGTGCATGGCTACCATCGCGGTTTGTACCTGTGGTCCCACGAACATCGCGGCACCCCCGAAGTGCCAGGGCTGGTCTTTGGTCTGGATCGGGGTGGTTCTTGCAGCGGCTTCGCTTATCGCTTGCCTGAAGAACAACTTGAAGCGTCGCTATATGCTTTATGGCAACGAGAGATGCCATTCCCGTCCTATCGCCCACACTGGCTCAATTGCCGTCTCGAAGATGGAAGCCAGGTTCAGGCGTTGGGGTTTGTATTGGAGCGACACCTGCCCAGCTATGCCGGCAACTTGCCGGATCACGTGCTGAGTCATGTGTTCGAAAACGCTTGCGGGCGTTACGGCACCACTCGCGATTATGTCGAGCAGACCGCCAACGCCCTGCGTAGCCACGCCATGCCAGACCGGAATCTGGAGGCGCGGCTCAAGCGCTGCAAGTCAAAAGTCGATCAGGCGATCGCTTCGCGGGTCTGACTGGCGACGTTCTTGTGGCCCAATGTCGGCGCCAGGAACACCATCGCCAGCAGGCAGGCAACGACCAGCAGAATGAAGCCGCCATCCCAGCCGAAATAGTCCACGGTGTAACCCATCAGGGCACTGGCTGCGACTGAACCGCCCAAATAACCGAACAGACCGGTAAAGCCCGCCGCCGTACCCGCGGCTTTCTTCGGCACCAATTCCAGCGCCTGCAAGCCGACCAGCATCACCGGACCGTAGATCAGGAAGCCGATGGCGAACAGCGAGATCATGTCGATCATCGGGTTGCCTGGCGGATTGAGCCAATACACGATTGTCGCAACGGTCACCAACGCCATGAACACCATGCCGGTCAGGCCACGGTTGCCACGGAAGATCTTGTCCGACATCCAGCCGCACAACAGCGTGCCGGGAATCCCTGCCCACTCGTACAGGAAGTACGCCCACGAGGTCTTGTCAAAGTCGAAATGCTTGACCTCTTTGAGGTAGGTCGGGGCCCAGTCCAGGATGCCGTAGCGCAGCAAGTAGACGAAGACGTTGGCCATGGCGATGAACCAGAGCATTTTGTTGCGCAGCACGTATTTGACGAAGATGTCCTTGGCGCTGAATTCCTCTTCGTGGCTGGCGTCGTAGCCTTGCGGGTAATCGTTCTTATACTTCTCGATCGGCGGCAAGCCGGTCGATTGCGGCGTATCGCGCATCACAATGAAGGCAAATACGGCGACCAGCAGCGCCACGGCGGCCGGGACATAGAACTTACTGTGCCAGTCGTTGAACCAGCCCATGCCGAGAATCGCCAACGGGCCGATCAAGCCGCCGCCGACGTTATGCGCGGTGTTCCAGACCGACACCACGCCTCCGCGTTCTTTCTGCGACCACCAGTGCACCATGGTCCGGCCACTCGGTGGCCAGCCCATCCCTTGTGCCCAACCGTTGATGAACAACAGGATGAACATCATGGTCACGCTGGACGTTGCCCATGGCGCGAAACCGAACACGAACATCACCCCTGCAGAGACCACCAGGCCGAAGGGCAGGAAGTAACGCGGGTTGGAGCGGTCGGAGACGATGCCCATCAAAAACTTGGACAGGCCGTAGGCGATCGCAATCGCCGACATGGCCACGCCCAACTGACCCTTTGTGTAGCCTTGGGCGATCAGATCCGGGAACGCCAGTGTGAAGTTCTTGCGCAGCAGGTAGTAACCCGCATAGCCAATGAAAATCCCGGCGAAGATCTGCCAGCGAAGGCGTCGGTAGGTGCTGTCTATTTTTTCTTCAGGCAATGGAGCCTGATGTGCGGCAGGACGAAAGAAAGCAAACATTCAAGAGCTCCAGATTTCTTGTTTTGACTGCGGATGCGAATGTTACAGTTTCGTTACCGAAAATAGCACCGGTTCGCATTAGCAAAACAGCGGAAATCAGGGCGATCGCATGTTCTTTTACGAACATGTCGCTCAGGTATAAGTGAAGGGCGGTATGGGAGCCGTCCTATGCCGCTACACCCGAGCCTATTTTTTGAATGTGATTTGTACGCAGTAGTTGGAGCGCGAGCTGCTCCTATCGTTGATCGCCAACCTGAACAGGCGCGTTTCTCTGGGCCCGGACAATAAAAAAGCGGCCTGGCTAAACCAGACCGCTTTTCCTGGCTCAGCGAACTTGAACCACCACTTTGCCGACCGCCTTGCGCTGGCCAAGATCATTGATCGCCTGCGCCGCATTGCTCAGCGGGTACACCTGAGACACCAACGGCTTCAGCTTGCCTTCGGCAAACCAGCCAAACAGTTGCTGGAAGTTCGCCGCGTTGTCCTGCGGCTGGCGTTGGGCAAAGGAGCCCCAGAACACACCGACCACGGCGGCACCCTTGAGCAGCGCCAGGTTCACCGGGAACTCCGGGATCCGTCCGCTGGCGAAACCGACCACCAGCAGGCGGCCGTTCCAGGCGATGGCGCGCACGGCCTGGTCAAACAAGTCGCCGCCGACCGGATCGTAAATAACATCGGCGCCCTGGCCGTCGGTCAGGCGTTTGATTTCGTCCTTGAGGCTGGTTTCGCTGTAGTTGATCAGCTCATCGGCGCCAGCAGCCTTGGCCACGGCCAGCTTCTCGGCGCTGCTGGCGGCGGCAATCACGCGGGCGCCCATGGCCTTGCCGATTTCCACCGCAGCCAGGCCAACACCGCCGGAAGCGCCGAGCACCAACAGGGTTTCGCCTGGTTGCAGGTTGGCGCGTTGCTTGAGCGCATGCATCGAAGTGCCGTAGGTCATGCTGAAGGCAGCGGCGGTGTTGAAGTCCATCGACGGCGGAATCGGCAGCACGTTGTAGCCCGGCACTGCGACCTGTTCGGCGAAGCTGCCCCACCCGGTCAGGGCCATGACCCGGTCACCGACCTTGAGGTGACTGACCTTTTCACCCACCGCACTGACCACGCCCGCCGCCTCACCGCCCGGCGAGAACGGGAAGGGCGGCTTGAACTGGTATTTGCCCTCGATGATCAGCGTGTCCGGGAAATTCACCCCGGCGGCGTGCACGTCCAGCAGGATTTCATTCTTCTTCGCGACAGGGCTGGCGACCTCTTCCAGCACCAGCGATTCGGCAGGGCCGAAGGCTTTGCACAGCACGGCTTTCATCAGGGCTATTCCTTTGGGAGTGATGGCCGATAAGTGTAGGTGTGTGAGTCGATGGGTCAACGAGCATGCCCGACCCTGATAGTCAGCCATAAGCTTGTGCTTGAGCGGCGGGTCGTTATGCTAGGCCGCAAACCGGATAAGGAGCGAATTGTGAAAGCGTGGATCATGTTGTTGCTGGCCCTGTCTCTGCCTGTGGCAGCGATGGCCGAAGAAGCCAAAGAGGGTGAAGCTCCGAAGGTCAATTACATCACCTTGAGCCCGCCGTTCGTGGGCAATTACGGGCTGGACGGTACGCCAAAGCTCAAGGTCTACAAGGCCGATGTGGCATTGCGCGTGACCGGTGAGGAGGCCACCAAAGCGGTGAAGGCCAACGAGCCGTTGATCCGCAATCAGTTGGTCGCGTTGTTCGCACAGCAGACGACCGAGGCGATGAATAACGTCGAAGCCAAGGAGAAGCTGCGCCAGGAAGCCCTGAAGCAGACTCAGCAAGTGATGAACGATGAAACGGGTAAGCCGGTGGTTGAGGATTTGTTGTTTAACAACCTGATCATTCAGTGAGCCCCCCCGTTTTGCTAGTAGTTCTGTTCACTTAAGATGGTTTTGGGGTTGGGGTTGGGGTTGGGGACATATCCGTTTCTGCGGTAACGGCGGCTTAGGGTTCCGCCCTGACGGCGGGTCACTTGGAAAAGCCCCAAGTAACCAAGGGCTCTTGCCCCTGACGTTCGGTGCCTCGCTAAGGCTCGGCATGCCCTTGCTCCGGTCCTGCTCCGTGGGCCCGCCGCCATCGGCCATCCATGGCCGGGGGCGGCTACCGCGGCATCCTTGCCGCGGTGCCCACTGCGCAGAACCTGCGCTCGGCCTCTCGATGGGGCATGCACCGCAAAAGCCAAAGCGAGGCGGCCTGCGGGCCGGCCTGTTTGCTCAACGCTTGCGCGTCGTGATGGTCGTGATCGTTCCCATGCTCCGCGTGGGAATGCCGCCGGGGACGCTCTGCGTTCCGCTGTCGACACCAGACTTGAGTCTTGCGCAAGGGTGACGCGGAGCGTCACGGGATGCATTCCCACGCGGAGCGTGGGAACGATCAACGGTGTACACCCGTCGCTCCTCACCACTCTTCAGGTCGAGCGTTAGCTCGCCTTCCGCTTTTGATCTTGATCTTGATCTGCCCCGTCGGAAGGCCGAACGCAGGTTCTGCGCAGTGGGCAACCCGGCATGGATGCCGGGTTAGCCGCCCACGGCCATGGATGGCCGATGGCGGCGGGCCCACGGAGCAGGACCGGAGTGAGGGAATGCCGAGCCTAAGCGAGGCACCGTACGTCAGGGGCGCAAGCGCTTGGTTACTTGGCGCTTTTCCAAGTAACCCGCCGTCAGGGCGGAACCAATAGCCGCCGTTACCCCAAAAACGGATATGTCCCCAACCCCAACCCCAACCCCACCCCCAAAACCGCCACCATTCAAGACGCCAGACTCTTGCGAAACCGCATCAACGCAATCGCAAAGAACAGCAGCCCGATGGCGCTCAATGCCAACAGGTCCGGCCAGACCACGCTCAGCCCGGCATCGCGAAACAGGATGGCGGCGCCGAGGCTGACAAAGTGCGTTGATGGTGACCCCTGCATCACCCATTGCAGCCATTGCGGCATGCTGTCGAGCGGCGTGCTGCCACCGGACAGCAACAGCATCGGAATGATCACCGGAATGGCCAGCAGGCCGAATTGCGGCGTCGAGCGAGCCAGGGTCGCGAGGAAAATCCCCAGCGCCGTACTGGCGAACAGATAAACCGCGGTGACCATCAAAAACAGGCTCATGGAGCCCGCCAATGGCACGCCCAGTGCGCCTTTGACGATCACTTCCAGCGAAATCCAGGTGCACACCACCACCACCAGCATGTTGCTCCATATTTTCGCCAGCATGATTTCCAGCGCGGTCAACGGCAGCACCAGCAAATGGTCGAGGGTGCCATGTTCACGCTCGCGCAGCAGTGCCGTGCCGGTCAGGATGATGGCCAGGATGGTGATGTTGTTGACGATCTGAATCACCGCCAGGAACCAGCCACCTTCCAGATTGGTATTGAACAGCGAGCGGGTGGTCAGCAGAACCGGTGCCTGGTTGGCGGGATCGTTTTGCCCACCGTAGTTGAGCAGTTCGCGCTGGAAGATCCGCCCGATGTAACCCGCGCCCATGAACGCTTGGCTCATGGCCGTGGCGTCCACGTTCACTTGCACCGCCGGTTGGCGACCGGCCAACAGATCCGCCTGGAAATTCGCCGGCACATTGATCACAAAGGTGTATTTCCCGCTGTCCATGACCTGATCGAGTTGCGCGTAAGGCAGCAGCACCGGTCGCTGGAACTCCGGCGGTTGCAGGGCTTGCGCCAGTTGGCGTGACAGGTGGCTGTGATCTTCATCCACCATCGCTACGCTGGCGTTGTGCACGCCAATCACCGAGCCGGCGGCGGGCATATAGATCGCCACGGTAAAGGCGTAGAACAGGAACACCAGCAACACACTGTCGTGCCGCAGGCTGGTCAGCTCCTTGAGGCCCAGCCGAAAAATATGCGCAAGCTTGTGCATCAGGCCTCCTGCTTTTTCAGCATCACCAGGCTCAGCCCGGTGAAGGCAAGAAAGAACCCGAACAGCGCCAGGCATTGGGGCCATAACTGTCGCAGGTCGAGCGCTTTGGTGAAGGTGCCGACGGCGATATCGAGAAAGTAACCGGCCGGAAACAGCATGCCCATCACTGCGGCGGCGCCTTCCAGGGAGGAGCGCGGCACGATCAGACCGGAAAACTGGATAGTCGGCAGGCTGGTGATGATCATCGTGCCGAGGATGGCGGCGATCTGGGTGCGGGTGAATGCCGAGATCAGCAGGCCCATGCTGGTGGTTGCCAGCACATACAGCAGCCCGCCGAAGGCCAGGGTCAGGCCGCTGCCCTTGAACGGTACGCCGAACAACCAGCGGTTCATGGCTGTCAGCACCGCCAGGTTGATCAGGCTGACCGCCAGGTACGGCGCTTGTTTGCCGAGCAGGAATTCCAGGCGTGTCAGCGGCGTGGCGTAGAAGTTGGTGATCGACCCCAGCTCTTTTTCCCGCACGATCCCCAATGCAGTGAGCATGGCCGGAATGAACGCGAGAATCAGCGCCATCACCCCGGGGCCGATGGCGTTGACGCTGACGACATCCTGGTTGTAGCGGAATCGGGTTTGCAGTGTGGCCGCGGCTTGTCGATTCAGTGCAGGGCTGCTCTGTTCGGCCAACTGTTCAATGTTGGCCTGATGCACCGCCTCCACGTAATTGCGGCTGGTCTCCGCGCGAAACGGCATGCCGCCATCAAGCCAGGCAGCCACGGCCGGTTGACGTCCGGCGTACAAATCCCGGCCAAAACCTGGCGGCACTTCCAACGCCAATTTGATTTCCGAGCGCTGAAGGCGTCGATGCAGCTCTTTGGTGTCGCGAATCGGCGCTTGTTCGGCGAAGTATCGCGAGCTGCGGAACGCTTCCAAATAGGTGCGGCTTTGCGGCGTCTGGTCCTGATCGAACACGGCGAACGCGAGTTTTTCCACGTCCAGGGAAATCCCATAGCCGAAGATCACCATCATGAAGATCGCCCCGAGCAAAGCGAACGCCATCCGCACCTTATCGCGCAGCAACTCCTTGGCTTCGCGGCTGGCCACTGCCACCAGGCGAGCGACACTGAAACCACGTTGCTTCATCGGTGGAGGCGGTGCGACGGCTACTTCGGTGGGCACCGCAGGCGTCGGTGCTTCGCTTGTGCCTTGGGCCTGTTCCAGGCAAGTGACAAACGCTGCTTCCAGGGTTTCGCCCTCGAACTGTTGTTGCAAGGCCGCCGGGGTGTCACAGGCCAGTACCTTGCCGGCGTGCATGAACGAGATGCGGTCGCAGCGCTGGGCTTCATTCATGAAATGCGTGGAGAGGAAAATGGTCACGCCTTGCTCGCGGGACAGTTCGATCAGCAATCGCCAAAAGTCGTCTCGCGCGGCCGGATCCACGCCGGAGGTGGGTTCGTCGAGGATCAGCACTTCCGGGCGATGCAGCACCGCCACGGCCAGCGACAGTCGCTGACGCAAACCCAAGGGCAGGGCGCCGGACGGCTGATCGGCGACACTGTCCAGATTGAAACGTTGGATGAGTTCGTCAATGCGCCGGGCGCTGTCGGCCTTGGGCAAATCGAACAGTCGCGCATGCAAGTCCAGGTTCTGTCGCACGCTGAGTTCGCCATACAGCGAGAAACTCTGGGACATGAAACCGACCCGTTTGCGGGTGGCCAGGTCCTTGGCGTTTACCGGATTGCCCAGCAGGGTGGCGCTGCCCTCAGTGGCGGGCATCAACCCGGTGAGGACTTTCATGGTGGTGGTCTTGCCGCAGCCGTTGGAGCCGAGAAAGCCGAAAATCTCACCGCGACCGATGGCGAAACTGACGTTATCCACCGCAGTGAAATCGCCAAAGCGCAACGTCAGGCCGTGGGCCTCGATGGCGATATCCGTGCTGGCGCCGGTCCTGGGTGGTATCACCAGCGGCAGGTTGTCGTGGCCGCTGGCGCCCTGAAAGTGAGTGAATGCTTCGTCGAGTTTGCCGCTGGGCGTCGCGGCGGCCAATTCGCTGCTCAGTCCCGTGGCAATCAGTTTGCCGCCGTCGAGCATCAGGCAATGTTCGAATTGCTCGGCTTCTTCCATATAGGCGGTGGCGACGAGCAATGTCAGTTGCGGGCGTTGGCGGCGTACGTCGTCGACCAACTCCCAGAAATGTCGGCGGGACAAGGGGTCTACGCCGGTCGTTGGTTCGTCGAGAATCAGCAGGTCTGGTTCATGGATCAATGCGCAACACAGCCCGAGTTTCTGTTTCATGCCCCCCGAGAGCTTGCCCGCCGGGCGATCGGCGAACCGCAGCAAATCGGTGGCCAGCAACAGGCTGTGCATGCGCTCATCGAATTCAGCTTTCGACAGGCCGAACAGGGTGGCGAAAAAGTGGATGTTCTCGCTGATCGACAAATCAGGGTAAAGGTTGCCGCCCAAGCCTTGGGGCATGAAGGCGATACGGGCATAGAGACTCGTGCGGTGGCGGCGATCCTGGATCGAGCCGCCCAGCACGTCCAGTTGACCGTCCTGCAGGGTTTTCACGCCTGCAATCAGTCCCAGCAAGCTCGACTTGCCGGCACCATCGGGGCCGATCAACCCGCAGCGGGTGCCCGCCGGCAGGCTGAACAGGATGTCACTGAGCGCGTGCTGCTTGCCGTAACGGTGGTTGATGCCGGTCGCTTGCAGCGCCAGGTTGGTCATTGCAGGTTGGCCGGCCAGTTGATCGGCGCCGTGCGCACGTAACCGGCGCCCGGCATGCCCGGTTTAGCCTGGGGCAGGGCGCTCGGATCGGTCAGGCGCAACTTGACGCGGAACACCAGTTTTTGCCGCTCGTCGCGCGTCTCGACTTCCTTGGGGGTGAATTGCGACTTGGCCGCGACGAAGCTGATTTTTGCCGGCAGCGGATGGTCGGGCAGGGCGTCGAGGAGGATCCGCGCTTCTTCGCCGACCGCCAGGCGTCCGGTGATGGAGGCCGAGAGGTAAAGGTTCATGTATTGGTCGCTGGGGTCGATCAGCAACAGCACCCGTCCGCCGGCGCCCAGCACTTCGCCGGGTTCGGCCATGCGCAACTGGATCACCCCGTCGATGGGCGCGCGCAGGCTGCTGTCATCGATTTCGCTGGTCAACATGGCAACTTGTGCCTGCGCCGCTCCGATCGCTGCGCCGACCGCCGAGACTTGCGCTCGGGCCGCTGCGACGGCTGCACCGCCGGTGTCCAGGCGGGCTTGTTGCTGATCAATGATCTGGCCGCTCACGAAACCGTGTTTGAACAGTTCCTGAGACCGTTTCAGTTCCTGTTGAGCGAGCAGTTGTTCGCTCTGGCGCAGTTGCACGTTGGCCTGGGCGGCGGAGAGGTTTTCCCGGGCGCGCAACACCTCGGCTTGCGCCTGATCGCGCTGGGCTTCGAGGGTGCGCGTGTCCATCCGGGCCAGCAGTTGGCCTTTGCTGACCTTGTCGCCTTCATTGACCAGCACTTCGGCCAGTCGACCAGGGGTTTTGCTGGCGATCTGCACTTCCGTGGCCTCGAGCCGGCCGTTGCCGACATACAAGCCTTCGGGCAATCGGTCATGCATCGACTTCCAGTAACCGAAGCCCCCGGCGGCCAGCAGTAAAACCAGCAAAGCGCTGGCAAAAAGAATCGAAGAGCGGCTGTGAGTCGACATGCTGGCATCCTGCGGCTATTGCGTCCTAGTCTGGCAGAGCAAACGCCGGGGCGAGTTGATGCCAGTCAACTGGGACACAGGCTAACCCGGTTCTGCACGCAAAAGGGATGGCGAAGTGGTTTTGATTTTTTAGCGTAGATCGAGAACGGCCGCCCACTGCTCGGCTGTCACCGGCATGACCGACAATCTCGAGCCTTTCTGCACCAATGGCATCTGCTCCAACGCCGTTTGCTGCTTTAGATAATCGAGCTTCAACACCTTGGCAAACGTCTCGACATGCGCGACATCAATGGCGCTCCAGGCGTTTTTTTCTGCGCTGGCCTTCGGGTCGTAGTAATGGCTTTCAGGTTCCAGTGCCGTCGGGTCCGGGTACGCGGCTTCGACAATCTTGCCGATTCCGGCAATCCCGGGCTCGGGGCAGCTGGAGTGATAGAAGAAAAACTCGTCGCCCACCGCCATTGCACGCAAAAAGTTGCGCGCCTGATAGTTGCGAACCCCGTCCCAGCGCGCTCGACCCAGTTTCTCGAGGTCTTTGACCGAGAGCTCGTCGGGCTCGGATTTCATCAGCCAGTACGCCATCGTTTTTGCTCCTTGCGAGGTGGTTGGGCAAGTTATCGGGCGATTTTATGACAAACCGACGGTCGGTTGACGCCAGCGTTTGCGTGTCAGTTCACGTTGTCGCAAAATGCCGGCCTTCTAAGCTTGACGCTGCTGCACGGCCTACACCTACAACGGAAACCGCTGCTGTCATCGTATTGATGTGCCTTTGGGGGGCAATCGATGAAACGCAAACCGGATTTACTATGGATTTTGGTTATTTTGTTCGGCCTCGGCGTCGTGACCACTGGCTATGCCCAAAGCTTGTGGAGCAACAAGACCGACGCGCCAATCGAAATCGCCCAGCAAAAACCCTCGGCTTTCAAACGCTGAACCCGTCTTCGGACGCCGCTGATACCAGTGGCGTCTAGCCTGCGAAATACCACGCCCTGTCTGTCACCGTTCCTTGCAACGGCACATCCCAGCTCGCTTGAGCCAATCGTTCGACTTTCTGACATTCATGGGCCAGTCCCAGCAGCGTTGGCTTGCGCCAGGTTTGGCGGCGCGCCATATAGGCCAGGCTCCGGTCATAGAAACCACCGCCCATGCCGAGGCGTCCGCCGACGTCGTCAAACCCTACCAATGGCAGCAACACCAGGTCCAGCGCCCATACCTTGCGTTGCCGGGCGATGTTTGCCCGGGGTTCAAGAATGCGGAAACGGTTGGGTTTGAGTGTCTCGCCGGGACGGATCCGCTGGAACACCATTTTAGTCCGCGGCCAGGCACTGAGCACCGGCAGATACGTCGCCTTGCCCCGGCGTTGCGCGGCGCGCAGCAACAGGCGCGGATCGATTTCACCGTCGGTGGGCAGATACAGGGAGATGTGTTTTGCGCGGCGAAACAATGGCTGCTGGGCCAATTGCTTGTACAACCCGCGAGCAGCCTGGCGCTGCTGACTGGGCGTCAGTGCGCGGCGGGCCTTGCGCAGCATGCGTCGAAGTTGCGGGCGGGGTAGCTGCGCAGGTTCGTTCATGAATTCAGGCTTCTGCAGGACGAGTACATAAAGCGTACCCGTAAAAAAGCCGATGCCGGTAATTAAACCGGCATCGGACACAAATCAGGCTCCCCGGATGAACCGCTGCTGACTTAGCCCTTGAACCCGAAAGTTCAAGGTGGAAGATGCAGTAGGCTTTAAGGCTTTCCGTCTAGCGGACATGCACACCAGCCCAACGTGCAACTTCCAGGGTAGTGCGAATCGGCTCAGGGACGTGGTCAACTGGCAAGCACCCCAGGGAGTGATGCGAGTATAACCCAAGCCGCCAGCCGAATCAGCCCTTGGTGACGTCCGGATCAGTGGCGAGCACCAGATCGACGCGATCGAGCAGGTCGCGAACCTGCTCGCGAGTCGAACCGCTGGCCTGTACATCCGGGCGTTCTTCCTTGTGCAGAAGATCGTGGGTGATGTTCAGTGCGGCCATCACGGCAATACGGTCGGCGCCGATGACTTTGCCGCTGCTGCGGATTTCGCGCATCTTGCCGTCCAGGTAACGGGCGGCGCTCACCAGATTGCTGCGCTCCTCTTGCGGGCAGATGATCGAATATTCTTTATCGAGGATCTGCACGGTAACGCTATTGCTTGAACTCATGAGTCTTGCTCCAGGGCCTTGAGGCGCGAAATCATTGATTCGACCTTACGCCGGGCGATTTCGTTCTTTTCAATGAGGTGAGCGCGTTCCTCGCGCCAGGTTTTTTCCTGAGCTAATAGGAGTCCGTTTTGACTCTTTAGTTGCTCGACCCGATTAATTAGCAGTTCGAGTCTTGCCATCAGCGCTTGCAGGTCGGTGTCTTCCATTGTGTCCACTGAATTCGGTCTGATGGAGGGTAGATGGCGGACAGCCTTTAATAGTCTTGGCGAGTCTGTCGATGTAGGATACAAGGCCTTCATTCTAGACATAGCGCCGTCTGGCGCCTAGCTGCCCATGCCCATTCAGAATTCCCCGTACCAAGCCTTCGCCACCCTGCTGACTTCCAGCGGTCATAACGTCTCGCCTGCCGAACTGCACGGCCTGTTGCTCGGTCGCAGTTGCGCCGGTGCAGGTTTCGACGCCGAAGGTTGGCTGGTTGATGCTGCCGAACTGCTCGAAAACGAGCCACAGGACAATGTCCGCAACGCCCTGATCGGCTTGCAGGAAATGGTCAAGGGCGAGCTCACCGGCGACGACGTGACCGTCGTTCTGCTGCTGCCGACCGATGACGAACCATTGGCTGATCGTGCCGTAGCACTGGGCCAATGGTGCCAGGGTTTCCTCAGCGGTTTCGGGCTGAACTGCCGTGACAGCAGCATGCTGAGCACCGAGGCCACCGAAGTGTTGCAGGACCTGGCGGCGATTTCCCAGGTGCAAGACGCCCTGGAAGAGTCCGAAGACGGTGAAAGCGACTACATGGAAGTGATGGAATACCTGCGGGTCGCGCCATTGCTGCTGTTTTCCGAAACCAAAAAAGCAGATGCGCCGGCCGCGGCCAAACCGTCGCTGCATTAATCGTTTGCCAGGGAAAGCCATCTGCCCATGATTCATATCCCGAAATCGGAATACAGCCGTCGCCGCAAGGCCTTGATGGCGCAGATGGAACCCAACAGCATTGCCATCCTGCCCGCCGCCGCGGTAGCCATCCGCAACCGCGACGTCGAGCATGTCTACCGCCAGGACAGCGACTTCCAGTACCTCAGCGGTTTCCCCGAGCCTCAAGCCGTCATCGTCCTGATGCCTGGCCGAGAGCACGGCGAATACGTGCTGTTTTGCCGTGAGCGCAACGCCGAGCGCGAGTTGTGGGACGGTCTGCGTGCCGGCCAGGAAGGCGCGATCCGCGACTTCGGCGCTGACGACGCGTTCCCGATCACCGACATCGACGACATCCTGCCGGGCCTGATCGAAGGGCGCGACCGAGTCTATTCGGCCATGGGCAGCAATCCGGAATTCGACCGTCACCTGATGGACTGGATCAACGTGATCCGCTCTAAAGCGCACCTCGGCGCGCAGCCACCGAACGAATTCGTTGCCCTGGATCATCTGCTTCACGACATGCGCCTGTATAAATCGGCGGCAGAAGTGAAGGTGATGCGCGAAGCCGCGCGGATATCCTCCCAGGCGCACATCCGCGCCATGCAGGCCAGCCGGGCCGGGCTGCACGAGTTCAGCCTCGAAGCCGAACTCGATTACGAATTCCGCAAGGGCGGGGCGAAGATGCCGGCATACGGTTCGATCGTCGCGTCCGGGCGCAACAGCTGCATCCTGCATTACCAGGAGAATGATGCGGTGCTCAAGGATGGCGATCTGGTGCTGATCGATGCCGGGTGCGAGATCGACTGCTATGCCAGCGACATCACCCGCACCTGGCCGGTCAACGGCAAGTATTCACCTGAACAGAAGGCGATCTACGAGTTGGTGCTGGCGTCCCAGGAAGCCGCATTCGCCGAGATCGCCCCGAACAAACACTGGAATCAGGCACACGAAGCCACGGTCCGGGTGATTACCGCGGGGCTGGTGAAGTTGGGCCTTTTGCAAGGCGACGTTGACGAGCTGATCGCCAGCGAAGCCTATAAAGCCTTTTATATGCACCGCGCCGGCCACTGGCTGGGCATGGATGTGCATGACGTCGGCGATTACAAGGTCGGCGGCGAATGGCGCGTGCTGGAAGTCGGCATGGCGCTGACCGTTGAACCGGGGATCTACATCTCGCCGGACAATCAGAACGTAGCGAAGAAATGGCGCGGCATCGGCGTGCGCATCGAGGATGACGTGGTAGTGACCAAAACCGGTTGTGAAATCCTGACCAACGGCGTGCCTAAAACCGTCGCCGAGATCGAGGCCTTGATGGCCACTGCAAGGACGCACGCGGCATGAGCCGAGTCAATCTGGCGATTATCGGTGGTGGCCTGGTGGGCGCCAGTCTGGCGTTGGCCTTGCAGGCCGGGGCGAAGGCGCGCGGTTGGAAGATCGTACTGATCGAGCCGTTTGCTCCCGGCCATACTTATCAGCCGAGCTATGACGCCCGTTCTTCAGCGTTGTCCTACGGTGCCAAGCAAATTTATCAACGGTTGGGCGTGTGGCAGGAAATCACCCGTCGCGCTGAGCCGATCAAGCAGATTCATGTCTCCGACCGTGGCCGTTTTTCCACTGCGCGCTTGTCCGCGATGGAAGAAGGCGTTCCGGCCCTAGGCTATGTGGTGGAAAACGCCTGGCTAGGCCAATGCCTCTGGCAAGGCCTGGACAAGGACGTGGTCACTTGGCGTTGCCCGGCGGAAGTGACGCGGATGGAACCGTTGACCGATGGCTATCGCCTGACCCTCAACGACGAAACCACACTGGAATGCGACCTTGCGGTACTGGCCGATGGCGGCCGTTCCGGCCTGCGCGAGCAGTTGGGGATCGGCATCAGGAAGCGCCCGTACAACCAGAGCGCCCTGATCGCCAATATCACCCCGAGTGAAGCCCACAACGGCATGGCATTCGAGCGTTTTACCGACGACGGCCCGATGGCGTTGCTGCCGCTGCCGGAAAACCGCTGCGCCCTGGTCTGGACCCGCCTGGGGATGGACGCGCAACGGTTGGCGGCGCTCGATGAGCGCAGCTTTCTCAGTGAATTGCAGGGCGTGTTCGGTTATCGCCTTGGCACCCTGAAACAGGTGGGCGCGCGGCATCTGTACCCGCTGACGCTGATCGAGGCCGAAGAGCAGGTGCGCCCGCACCTGGCGATCCTTGGCAACGCCGCCCACAGCCTGCACCCGATTGCCGGCCAGGGTTTCAACCTGTCCTTGCGTGATGCCCAGGCGTTGGCCGATGCCTTGTTGGCCAGCGAGAAAGCGCCCGGCGACTTTGCGACTTTGCAGGCTTACCGCGAGCGCCAGCGCCTGGATCAGAACCTCACCGTGGGCTTCTCCGATCAAGTCACCCGATTGTTTGGCAGCACCCAGCCGCTGGTTTCGCTGGGTCGCAACATCGGCTTGCTCGGCCTCGATCTGCTGCCACCGGCCAAGCGCTGGTTCGCCCGGCAAGCCATGGGTCTGGGTACACGTCCCGATGCTTAAGTGGCTGACCGACACGTTCGGCAAAGCGCGGTTGATGCGCTGGGTCATGACCTTCTACCCGCCGTATCTGGGGGCCGGGGTTCGGGTTCAGCACATCAGCGATGATTTTCGCGACATCAAAGTGTCCATGGGCCTGAGCTGGTACAACCGCAATTACGTCGGCACCCAGTTTGGCGGCAGCCTGTATTCGATGGTCGACCCGTTTTTCATGCTGATGCTGATGGAAAACCTCGGTCACCGTTACATCGTCTGGGACAAGGCCGCCGACATCGATTTCATCAAGCCGGGCAAAGGTCCGGTGTTCGCCCGTTTCACGATCGACGACACCTTGCTCGACGAGATCCGCCGGCAGACGGCCAATGGCGAAAAATACCTGCCGCAGTTGCAGGTCGATATTCATGACGGCGCCGGTCACCTGGTGGCGCGGGTCGGAAAAACCCTTTACGTGCGGCGCAAGCCGCAAGCGAGACAGGCTTAAAGCATGGAAATGCGCGCAGATCTGCTGATTGTCGGGGCCGGAATGGTCGGCAGCGCCTTGGCGCTGGCGTTGCAGGACAGCGGGCTGGAAGTCCTGCTGCTCGATGGCAGCCCGATGAGCGTCAAACCCTTCGACGGGCAAGCACCGTTCGAGCCACGGGTGAGCGCCTTGTCGGCTGCCAGCCAGCGGATTCTGGAACGCCTCGGCGTGTGGGACGGCATCGCCAACCGGCGCAGCAGCCCGTACACCGACATGCATGTGTGGGATGGCAGCGGCACCGGACAAATCCACTTCTCGGCTGCCAGCGTGCATGCCGATGTGCTCGGGCATATCGTCGAGAACCGCGTGGTTCAGGACGCCTTGCTCGATCGTTTGCACGACTGCGACCTGGGGATGCTGGCCAATGCGCGCCTTGAGCAGATGCGCCGTTCCGGCGATGACTGGCTGCTGACCCTGGCCGATGGCCGCACGTTGCGTGCGCCGCTGGTCATTGCGGCTGATGGCGCCAACTCAGCGGTGCGGCGCCTGACCGGCGTGGCAACGCGCGAGTGGGACTATCTGCATCACGCGATCGTCACCAGCGTGCGCTGCTCCAGACCGCATCAAATGACCGCGTGGCAGCGTTTCACCGACAACGGTCCGCTGGCGTTTCTGCCGTTGGACCGCGACGGACAACAGGATTGGTGTTCGATCGTCTGGTCGACCACGCCGAGCGAAGCCGAGCGCTTGATGGCGCTGGACGATGAGGCGTTCTGCCGCGAGCTGGAGCGAGCCTTCGAAGGCCGGCTCGGCACGGTTCAAAGCGCCGATCCGCGTCTGTGCGTGCCATTGCGCCAGCGTCATGCCAAGCGATACGTGGCCGAGGGCCTGGCTTTGATCGGCGACGCTGCCCATACCATCCACCCGCTGGCCGGGCAGGGCGTCAACCTGGGCTTCCTCGATGCCGCCGTCCTGGCTGAAGTGCTGTTGCAGGCTGCGGAACGTGGCGAGCGGTTGGCGGATGTGAAAGTGCTCAGTCGCTATGAGCGTCGGCGCATGCCGCACAACCTGGCCTTGATGGCGGCGATGGAAGGCTTCGAGCGCTTGTTCCAGGCCGATCCGTTGCCGGTTCGCTGGTTGCGTAACGCGGGCTTGAAGATGGTCGATCAGATGCCCGAGGCCAAGGCGCTGTTTGTGCGTGAGGCGTTGGGGTTGATCGGGGATCTGCCGGCGCTGGCCAAGGCCTGATCACTTCATTGCGGCTGATGGCCCCATCGCGAGCAAGCTCGCTCCCACATTGGTTTTGTGAACACCGAAGATCCCTTGTGGGAGCGAGCCAGCTCGCGATAGGGCAGGAACATTCCACCGCCAATTTCGAGCGGTGCAACATCTGGTAACTCCTCCGCGAACTGTTTGATTGAGAAGCTAAATGTGAGTCCTTATCATTTGGCCTCATTTTTTCAATCGTGAGATCGCTCCCATGTTGGCACCGAAGCGTCTACTGACCGCACTCGCCCTGACCCTGATTGGCAGCACCGCTGCTCAGGCCGCTGACGAGGTGGTGGTTTACTCCTCGCGTATCGACGAGCTGATCAAACCGGTCTTCGATGCCTACACCGCGAAAACCGGTGTGCAAGTGAAGTTCATCACCGACAAGGAAGCGCCGCTGATGCAGCGCATCAAGGCCGAGGGCGAGAACGCCACCGCCGACCTGTTGCTCACCGTCGATGCTGGTAACCTCTGGCAAGCCGAGCAGATGGGCATCCTGCAACCTTTCACCTCCAAGGTGATCGACGCCAACATTCCGCTGCAATACCGCTCGTCCGCCCATGCCTGGACCGGCCTGAGCCTGCGCGCGCGGACCATCGCTTACTCCACCGATAGGGTGAAGCCGGGCGAGCTCACCACCTACGAAGGTCTGGCCGACAAGAACTGGGAAGGACGCCTGTGCCTGCGCACGGCGAAGAAGGTCTACAACCAGTCCCTGACCGCCACCATGATCGAAGTGCACGGTGCCGACAAAACCGAGAAGATCCTCAAGGGCTGGGTCAGCAACCTGTCTACCGACGTCTTCTCCGACGACATCGCGGTACTGGAAGCCATCAATGCGGGCCAGTGCGACGTCGGCATCGTCAACACTTACTACTACGGTCGTCTGCACAAGCAGAAACCTGATCTGGCGGTGAAGCTGTTCTGGCCAAACCAGGGGGATCGGGGTGTGCACGTCAATCTGTCAGGCATCGGCCTGACCAAGCATGCACCGCATCCAGAAGCCGCCAAAGCCTTGGTGGAGTGGATGACCACGCCGCAAGCGCAGCGGATCTTCGCTGACGTGAACCAGGAATTCCCGGCCAATCCTGAGGTTCAGCCCTCCGCGGAAGTCGCGAGCTGGGGCAAGTTTGTCGCGGATACCTTGCCAGTGGAAATTGCCGGCAAGCGCCAGGCCGAAGCGATTCGCATGATGGATCGGGCCGGCTGGAACTGAGACCCGCGCTGATCGTTCCCACGTCGAACCGTCTGCGTGGGAATGCATCCACCGACGCTCCGCGTCGACGCGTGACGCAGAGCGTGGGCACAATCATTAAACGAGACTTTTCCTTGGCCCACCCCGCCCAACGCCGCTGGTATCCCCTGGTCTTCGCCATCGCCGCGCTGGTCCTGCTGCCACTGAGCGTTCTGTTTCTTTCCTGGCAAACCATCGATCATCAAATCTGGTCCCATCTCTGGGACACCCAGATGCCGCGCTTGCTGGGCAACACGCTGACCCTGGTGCTTGGCGTCGGTGTCGGCGTAACACTGTTGGGCGTCAGCCTCGCCTGGCTCACCAGTCTCTGCGAATTCCCCGGCCGGCGCTGGCTGGATTGGGCGCTGATGCTGCCCTTCGCCATTCCTGCCTACGTTCTGGCGTTTGTCTTTGTTGGCCTGCTGGATTTCGCCGGCCCTGTGCAAACCCTGATGCGCGAATGGTTCGGCAGCGGCCTGCGGTTGCCTCGAGTGCGCTCCACCGGCGGCGTGATCATCGTTTTGGTGCTGGTGTTTTATCCCTACGTTTACCTGCTGGCGCGTAGCGCGTTCCTGGCCCAGGGCAAAGGCTTGATGGAAGCGGCGCGGGTCTTGGGCCAATCCCCGTGGCAGGCCTTCTGGCGAGTCGCCTTGCCGATGGCGCGCCCGGCCATCGGCGCTGGTGTGGCGCTGGCCTTGATGGAAACCCTCGCGGATTTTGGTGCGGTGTCGGTGTTCAATTTCGACACGTTTACGACCGCGATCTACAAAACCTGGTACGGATTCTTCAGTCTCTCCAGCGCCGCACAACTGGCCAGTCTGTTGCTGTTGGTGGTGATGCTGGTGCTGTATGGCGAACGCAGGGCTCGCGGGGCCAATCGGGCGAGTAACGAACGGCCGCGGGTCAAGGCGCTGTATCACCTGCGTGGTTTTAAAGCTGTGGCGGCCATGAGCTGGTGCGGTCTGGTATTCGCCTGTGCGTTTGTCATTCCGATGCTGCAACTGGTGGTGTGGTTCTGGCAGCGTGGGCGCTTCGATCTGGATGAGCGCTACGCCGCGCTGATCGTTCACACCTTGTACTTGGGGGGCATGGCGGCGTTGTTCACCGTCAGCGTTGCCTTGGTGCTGGCGTTTGCCCGACGCCTGGCGCCGACCCGGGCGATCCGTATCGGGGTCAGCCTGGCCAATCTCGGCTATGCGCTGCCGGGATCTGTGCTGGCGGTGTCGATCATGCTGGCGTTCAGTTATCTGGACCGGGAGCTGGTGATTCCGCTGTCGGGTTGGCTCGGCGGAGCAGGCAAGCCGCTGCTGCTGGGCAGTCTGTCGG
The DNA here is from genome assembly GCF_949767865.1 of Pseudomonas sp. IT-P294. Lineage (NCBI taxonomy): Bacteria > Pseudomonadati > Pseudomonadota > Gammaproteobacteria > Pseudomonadales > Pseudomonadaceae > Pseudomonas > Pseudomonas sp. IT-P294. The sequence goes on from NZ_CATKQW010000022.1 coordinate 455,599, forward strand.
CGTTATTGCTGGCCTATCTCGTGCGTTTCATTGCTGTGGCCTATGGGCCGTTGGAAAGCAGTCTGGCGCGAATACGGCCTTCTTTGCCCGAAGCAGCACGTAGTCTTGGGGTCAGTGGGCCACGACTGTTTTTCAAAGTGTATCTGCCGTTATTGCTGCCTGGCACGTTGAGTGCTGGGCTGCTGGTGTTCGTCGATGTGCTCAAGGAAATGCCCGCAACCCTGCTGATGCGCCCGTTTGGCTGGGACACGCTGGCCGTACGGATATTTGAAATGACCAGCGAAGGGGAGTGGGCGAGGGCCTCGCTGCCGGCCTTGACACTGGTTTTGGTCGGGCTTCTACCGGTCATCGGATTGATTCGACGTTCGGCGCATCGAAACGCCTAGGTGCCAGTCCTACACCTTGAGGCTACAATGCGCGGCATTCGGTGCGGTCCGTCCTTCGGGCCCGGTAGCTGAGATCGGCTGCAAGCCTTGTACTTCAAGGCTTTCAGTGGTCAAGCACCTTCCCGCACCTTCGCCACGCCCGGAAGGAGAAACCCATGGGACAGCGTACGCCTCTGTATGACCTTCATCTCGCCCTCGGCGCGAAGATGGTCGATTTTGGCGGTTGGGATATGCCTTTGCATTACGGCTCGCAGGTCGAGGAACACCATCAGGTGCGCCGCGATTGCGGGGTATTCGATGTATCCCACATGACCGTGATCGATGTCAGCGGTGCCCAGGCCAAAGCCTGGCTCCAGCATTTGCTGGCCAATGATGTCGCGCGCCTGCACAGCCCCGGCCGTGCCTTGTACAGCGCCATGCTCAATGAACGTGGCGGTATCGTCGACGACATGATCGTCTATCGACTCGAGGACGGTTATCGGTTGGTGGTCAACGCCTCCACCCGCAATCAGGACCTCGCCTGGATGCAGGCTCATCTCGACGGTTTTGATGTGCAGCTCAACGAGCGCTCTGAATTGGCAATGCTGGCCATTCAGGGGCCCCATGCCCGGCATAAAATCTCCGAACTGGTGACCCAGTCCCGCAGCAACCTGATCCAGATGCTCAAACCCTTCGAAGGGTTGGCCGACGGTGACTGGTTCATCGCGCGCACCGGCTACACCGGCGAAGATGGCCTCGAAATCGTTCTGCCGGCCAATCAGGCACCAGGTTTCTTCAACGATCTGGTGGGCGCCGGGATTTCGCCAATCGGCTTGGGCGCGCGCGACACCTTGCGCGTGGAAGCCGGCATGAACCTGTACGGCCAGGATATTCATCAAGACGTTTCGCCACTGGCCTCGAACATGGCGTGGAGCATTGCCTGGGAACCGGCCACGCGCCAGTTCATCGGTCGCACTGCCCTGGAAGCCGAGCGGGCGGGTGGCGTTCAGCACAAACTGGTCGGTCTGGTCCTTGAAGAACGTGGTGTTTTGCGCGCTCATCAAGTGGTCCGCATCGCCAATGTTGGCGAAGGAGAGATCACCAGTGGTAGTTTCTCTCCTACGCTTAGCAAGTCGATTGCACTGGCGCGCGTGCCGATGGCAACTGCCGACCGCGCAGAAGTGGAAATCCGTGGCAAATGGTACCCGGTCCGAGTGGTCAAACCGACCTTCGTACGCCACGGCAAAACCTTGATCTAACCTTTTTTGGCGGGCAATGACCGCTGACAATTTTCTTGAGGATACAGAACATGAGCGATATCCCTGCCGACCTGCGTTTTGCCGAAAGTCACGAATGGGCCCGTCTGGAAGCCGATGGCACCGTCACCGTGGGCATCAGCGATCACGCTCAGGAAGCCTTGGGCGACGTGGTGTTCGTTGAACTGACCGAAGTCGGCAATGTGTTTGCTGCCGAAGATCAAGCCGGTGTGGTGGAGTCGGTTAAAGCCGCCTCTGACATCTACTCACCGATTGCCGGTGAAGTGATCGCGGTCAACGAAGAACTGAGCGGTTCGCCTGAATTGCTCAACTCCGACCCGTACGGCGCCTGGATCTTCAAGCTCAAGCCAAGCAACGCGGCTGATCTGGACAAGCTGCTCGATGCCGCAGGCTACAAAGCCGCCATCGGCGAGTAAGCCCCAGACAAGCAAAAGCCTCGATCACTCGAGGCTTTTTTTTTGGGTTTTTTTCAGGCAGCTCGCAAAACCGCCTTCACCGCTGCCACCGATCGCTCGACGTCCGCTTTGCTCATGGCCGTAAACATCGGCAATGAAACAATCAGGCGTCCAACCCGTTCTGCTACCGGGAACATGCCTTCCTTGAATCCGCGCTCGCGGTAAAGGCTCAGCAGATGAATCGGCGGGTAGTGATAGCCAATACCGACACCCAATGCCTGCATCTGCTCCATAAACGTGGCCCGTGCCGGGAGGCCATCCTTGCGCTCCGGCAGCACCAGCTGGAATAAATGCCAATTGCTGTTCTCGAAATCTGCCGGGGGCAGTTGAGCGCCGTATTGGGCTTCGAAGTCCTCGCCAAAGCAGGCGAAATAGTGTTTGGCCAGTTCACGGCGATGAGCCGTAATCGCTTCGATGTGAGCAAATTGCCCCAGGCCGATAGCCGCCGCGACATCGGTCATGTTGAATTTGCCGCCAAGCACATCCACGTCCAGCCCATCGAAACCGGTGCGGGTTACACCCTGTAATCGGTACTTTTCCGCCAGTCGGGTTTCTTCGGCAGTGTTCAGCACCAGGCAGCCGCCCTCCGAAGAGGTGACGTTTTTGTTTGCCTGAAAACTGAAGGACACGAAGTCACCGGTTGCACCGATACGCTGTCCATTCCAGCTCGAGCCCAGCGCCTGGGCCGCGTCTTCCACTATCCGTAAACCGTGCTTTTTCGCCAGTGCGTAAAGGCGCGTCATGTCCACCGGCAGCCCGGCGAGGAACACCGGGATGATGGCTTTGGTGCGCGGGGTAATGGCGGCTTCAAGCTGATCCAGGTCGATGTTGCGAGTGACCGGGTCGATGTCGGCAAACACTGGCGTCGCGCCGACCTCCAGAATCACGTTGGCGGTGGCTACCCAGGAGATCGGTGTGGTGATTACTTCATCGCCCGGTCCGATCCCGGCGATGCGCAAGGCGATTTCCATGGTGCAGGTGCCGGAGTTGAAGGTGCGCACAGGGCGCCCACCGAAATATTCCGAGAGTTGCGCTTCAAAGGCCTGAACCTTGGGGCCGCTGGTAATCCAGCCTGAACGCAAGACATCGCCGACAGCAGCGATTGTGGTCTCATCAATGGTGGGTTTGGAGAAGGGCAGAAAAGGCAGTTGGCTCATAAGTATGGACACCGATCAGCGGACGTAAGGCATGCGCCGAACATGATGATGCGAATTGGCCAACCGCGCTACGCCCTCCGCATGTTTATCGACTGCTATGCTGCTTTGATCGTGTTGCATCGACGTTGAGCGCCAGTCAAGAGAGAGCCCGTCATGTCCCAGTTGCCGTCCTTGAGCCAGTTACGCGATCCCAATGCCTTTCTTCGCCGCCACTTGGGGCCCGATGCCGCCGAACAGCAGGCGATGCTCGATAGTCTCGGCCTGGGCAGTCGAGTGGAGCTGATCGAGCAAACTGTGCCGCCGGGAATCCGTCTGAACCGGATGCTCGATTTGCCGCCCGCCCTCGACGAAGAGGCCGCGCTGGCCAAGCTGCGTGGCTACGCCGAACAGAACCAGGTCTGGACCAGCCTGATCGGCATGGGTTACCACGGCACGCTCACGCCGAACGTCATTGCGCGCAACGTGCTGGAAAACCCTGGTTGGTACACCGCCTATACGCCTTACCAACCTGAAATCGCTCAAGGCCGGCTAGAGGCGCTGCTCAATTTCCAACAATTGACCATCGACCTCACGGGGCTCGAGCTGGCCAATGCTTCGTTACTCGATGAGGCCACGGCCGCCGCGGAAGCCATGGCCTTGGCCAAACGTGTCGCCAAGTCCAAGAGCAATGTGTTCTTCGTCGACGAGAACTGCCATCCGCAGACTATTTCCGTGGTGCAGACCCGTGCCGAAGGCTTCGGCTTCGAGTTGATCATCGATGCACTGGATAACCTGAAAACCCACCAGGTATTCGGCGCGTTGCTGCAATATCCCGACACCCACGGCGAAATTCGCGACCTGCGTCCATTGATCGATCACCTGCATGCCCAGCAAGCCCTGGCGTGCGTCGCAACAGACTTGCTGAGCCTGCTGTTGCTGACGCCACCGGGAGAACTGGGTGCCGACGTGGTGTTCGGTTCATCTCAGCGTTTCGGCGTGCCCATGGGGTACGGCGGTCCTCACGCGGCCTTTTTCGCCAGTCGCGATGAATACAAACGAGCCATTCCCGGGCGCATCATCGGCGTCTCGAAGGACGCTCGCGGCAACACCGCGTTGCGTATGGCCCTGCAAACCCGTGAGCAGCATATTCGCCGGGAGAAGGCCAATTCGAACATTTGTACCGCGCAAGTGCTGCTGGCCAATATCGCCAGCTTCTACGCGGTTTATCACGGCCCCGAGGGCTTGAAGCGGATCGCCCAGCGGGTGCACCGGCTGACCTGCATCCTCGCGACCGGTCTTGAACGCCACGGCATCACCCGGCTCAACAAACACTTCTTTGACACCTTGACCCTAGAGGTTGGAGGCACGCAGACCGCTATCATCGAAAGCGCCCAGGCTGCACAGATCAACCTGCGGATTCTGGGGCGCGGGCAATTGGCGCTCAGCCTCGACGAAACCTGTGACGAAACCACGGTAGCCAAGTTGTTCGATGTGTTCCTCGGTTCCGATCATGGACTTAACGTCGACGAACTGGACGCCGAAACGCTTGATTGCGGCATTCCTGTCGAGCTGCTGCGCACGTCGCCTTATCTGCGCCATCCAGTGTTCAGCACCCATCACAGTGAAACGGAGATGCTGCGCTATCTCAAACAACTGGAGAACAAAGACCTGGCGTTGAACCAGTCGATGATTCCTCTCGGTTCTTGCACCATGAAACTCAATGCCACCAGCGAGATGATTCCCATCACCTGGCCGAAATTTGCCAATCTGCACCCGTTTGCGCCGAGGGAGCAAGCGGTGGGTTATGCGCTGATGATCGAAGAACTGGAGCGTTGGCTGTGCGCGATTACCGGTTTCGATGCGATCTGCATGCAGCCCAACTCCGGCGCTCAAGGTGAGTACGCCGGGTTGCTGGCAATTCGCAAATACCATGAGAGTCATCAACAGGGGGCGCGGGATATCTGCCTGATCCCGTCGTCGGCTCACGGCACCAACCCGGCTTCGGCGCAAATGGCCGGGATGCGCGTGGTGATCGTCGAGTGCGATGAGGCGGGCAACGTCGATCTGGATGACCTCAAAGGCAAAGCCGCGGAGGCGGGCGACAAACTTGCCTGCCTGATGGCCACCTATCCTTCGACCCACGGCGTGTACGAGGAAGGCATCAGCGAGATGTGTGAAGTTATCCACAGTCACGGCGGCCAGGTGTACATGGATGGCGCCAACCTCAATGCCCAGGTCGGATTGGCGCGCCCGGCGGACATTGGCGCCGACGTGTCGCACATGAACCTGCACAAAACCTTCTGCATTCCCCACGGCGGCGGCGGGCCAGGCATGGGCCCGATCGGGGTGCGCGCGCACTTGGCGCCGTTTGTCGCCAATCACCCGGTGGTGCCCATCGACGGACCGCTGGCGCAGAACGGCGCGGTCAGTGCTGCGCCTTGGGGCAGTGCGAGCATTCTGCCGATCAGCTGGATGTACATCGCGATGATGGGGCCGCAACTGGCGGATGCGAGCGAGGTGGCGATCCTTTCCGCAAATTACCTGGCGCAGCATTTGTCCGGCGCGTTTCCAGTGCTCTACACCGGGCGTAATGAGCGAGTCGCTCACGAGTGCATTCTGGATTTGCGGCCACTGAAGGCGCTAACCGGTATCAGTGAAGAAGACGTCGCCAAACGTTTGATGGATTACGGCTTCCATGCGCCGACCATGTCGTTCCCGGTGCCGGGGACCTTGATGGTCGAACCGACCGAGAGTGAATCGAAGGCCGAGCTGGACCGGTTTATCGGCGCGATGCTGAGTATCCGCGCCGAGATCACCGAAGTGCAGAATGGCAATTGGTCAGCCGAAGACAACCCGCTCAAGCGTGCGCCGCATACCTTGGCCGATATCACTGGGGTGTGGGAGCGGCCTTACAGCATTGAGCAGGCGGTGACGCCGGATGCACACACCAAGGCGCACAAATATTGGCCGGCGGTGAATCGGGTGGATAACGTTTATGGGGATCGCAATTTGTTTTGTGCGTGTGTCCCGGTCGATGATTACCGCTGAATTACTGGCCAACACACATCCCCTGTGGGAGTGAGCCTGCTCGCGATAGCGGAGTAACAGTCGCTGATGAGGTTGACTGATCTACCGCTATCGCGAGCAGGCTCACTCCCACAGTGGTTTGCGGTGGGCAAAAAAATGCCGCTCATGTGAGCGGCATTTTCATTCAGCTGAACGGATTATTCCGAAGCCACGGCGTTCTTCGCCAGGATCGCGTTCGCCAGTTCCATGTCCGTGGCCTGAAGGCCCGGGTTGTCGGCGCGGACTTTCTGCATCGCGGCTTCCAGATAAGGACCGCGAATGCCGCCATCACTGGCAACAAAGCTGCCGGCATCGTCCTGGGCTGCGACGATCAGCTTGTGATCCTTGAAAGTCAGGTAGGTCGAGCCGGTGGTTGCACCGGACGAAATGACGTTACGCCAAAAGCTATCGGCCATCGCCGAACCGACTGGAAGGGACAACAAGGCGAGGGTAGCGACAGCAAGTTTGAGACGCATAGGGGTACTCCACTGGGTTAACTACGGGATTTGATTGCCATTCCCTCAATCGAGTTCCGTGACGCCCAGCCTACTTCTGCTCGCTCTGTGGTGTCACCCGTAGAACCTCCTCGACCGTGGTCAATCCGGCCGCCACTTTCTGGGCCCCCGACAATCGCAGACTGCGCATGCCTTCCTTGAACGCCTGTCGCCGCACTGCGAGCAAATCGGTATCGGGATTGATCAGCGCCTTGACGCCGTCAGTCATTTGCATGATTTCGTAGACCCCGGCGCGACCGCGATAGCCGGTGTCGCGGCATTCCAGGCAGCCGATGGCGCGCTGGGCATTGGTGGGCAGTGGCGCTTGCCAGGGTTTGGTCAGGGTTTGCCAGTCTTCTTCGCCCAAGGTCAGCGGGGCCTTGCAATCGGGGCACAAGGTTCGCACCAGGCGCTGGGCCATGACGCCGAGCACCGTGGCCTTGATCAGGTAATGCGGCACGCCGAGTTCGAGCAGGCGGCTGATGGCGCTCGGCGCATCGTTGGTGTGCAGCGTCGAGAGCACCAAGTGACCGGTGAGCGCGGCCTGGATCGCCATTTCAGCGGTTTCCAGGTCGCGGATCTCGCCGATCATGATGATGTCCGGGTCCTGTCGCATCAGCGCGCGCACGCCGGCGGCGAAGGTCAGGTCGATGTTGTGCTGGACCTGCATCTGATTGAAGGCGGGCTCGACCATCTCGATCGGGTCTTCGATGGTGCAGAGGTTGACCTCCGGTGTCGCCAGCTTCTTGAGCGTGGTGTACAGCGTGGTGGTCTTGCCTGAACCGGTCGGTCCGGTGACCAGAATGATGCCGTTGGGCTGGCGGGTCATGTCCTGCCAGCGACGCAGGTCTTCGGCGGAAAACCCCAGTTGGTCGAAATCCTTGAGCAGCACTTCCGGGTCGAAGATCCGCATGACCATTTTTTCGCCGAACGCGGTCGGCAATGTCGACAGCCGCAACTCGACTTCGCCACCGTCCGGCGTCTTGGTTTTCACCCGGCCGTCCTGAGGCTTGCGCTTTTCCGCGACGTTCATCCGCCCGAGGCTTTTCAAGCGACTGACGATTGCCATCGTCACCTGTGGCGGGAATTGGTAGACGTTGTGCAGCACGCCGTCGATGCGAAAACGCACGGTGCCTTGCTCGCGCCGGGGTTCGATGTGGATATCGCTGGCGCGTTGCTGGAACGCGTACTGGAACAGCCAGTCGACGATGTTGACGATGTGCGCGTCGTTGGCGTCCGGTTCCTGGTCGCTGGCACCGAGGTTGAGCAGTTGTTCGTAATTGCCAAGGTTGCTCGTTTTTTGATCGGTGCTGGTCGCGCCGCTGACCGATTTGGCCAAACGGAAAAACTCGACGCTGAAGCGCTGGATGTCCACCGGGTTGGCCACTACGCGTTTGATCGGCAGCTTCAACACGTGGGTCAGGTCGGCTTCCCAGCCGTTGACGTAAGGTTGGGCGCTGGCCACGGTCACCGCGTCGCGGTCGACGGACACCGCCAGAATCTTGTGACGCTGGGCGAAGGCATAGGACATCAGCGGTGTGATGGCCGCGACGTTGATCTTCAGCGGGTCGATGCGCAGATAAGGCTGACCGGCCTGTTGTGACAGCCACAGGGTCAGGCTTTCCAGGTCCAGGTGTTTACCGGGGCGGCTGAGGTCGTCCAGGTGCTGGCTGGCGATGAATTCCAGTGGGTGCATCTGGCCACTGGTGGCGTGGCGACGGCGGGCATTGAGCGCGTGCTCGGCCGAGTCCTGGCTGATAAAGCCTTGGGCGACCAGTTCGCGCAGCAAATCATTGAGATCCAGCCAGCGGTCCTGAATGGCAAGTTGAACGGACATGCGGGCTCCTCATGAACAACGGTGCGCAAAGGATAGTCTCGCAGCCACCGACCGCTGGGCCACTACTCGACGAAGCCGTGTCGAGGTTTGTCAGCCAGCCGCTTGAGCGGGTTCATTCCAGGCCGCATCAGCCGTTTGCAGGTCTACCGAAAACACGCTGATCAAGTTACGCAGTTTTTCCGCGATCACTTGGGCTCGATGCCAGCTCAGGCCGTCCATGACGATATCGATTGCCAACCGATCGTCCGTGCGCTGCACATTGACCTGTTGTGGTGTCAGGCACTGCAATGCAAAAAAGTTGAGGGCTCTGCACAGCAGGTCCGGCTCGGCTTCGGCCAGTAATTGATAGTGGACGCGGCAGTGAGCGTTGCTGACGTTCCAGACATCGGCACGGGTGGGCAGGGTGTTGACGGCTTCCAAAGGGGGCATGGTCGATCTCCAAATTCTCTGGAGGAATTTTTACATTCGTTGCCGGGCATTTCTTATCTATGATTGGCTTTATTGGCGATTTATCGAATCGTTTAATTCAATACTGCGTCACTTAAAGGTTTTGTTATGCACAGCGAGCTGGATGGCTACGACCGCAAGATTCTGGCGTTGCTGCAGGAGGACGCTTCGCTTTCCAGCGCGCAGATCGCCGAACAGGTGGGGCTCTCGCAGTCGCCGTGCTGGCGGCGGATTCAGCGCATGAAAGAGGAGGGCATCATTCGCGGTCAGGTGACGCTGCTTGATCGCAAGAAGATCGGGCTTAACACGCAGATCTTCGCCGAGATCAAACTCAACGCGCACGGGCGTTCGAACTTCACTGAGTTCACCGAAGCGATTCGCGGTTTTCCCGAAGTGCTGGAGTGTTACGTGCTGATGGGGTCGGTAGATTTCTTGCTGCGGATCGTGACGGCGGACATCGAGGCGTATGAGCGCTTCTTCTTCGAGAAGCTGTCGATGGTGCCGGGGATACAGGAGGTGAACTCGATTGTGGCGTTGTCGGAGATCAAGTCGACGACGAGTCTGCCGGTCTGAAGCCTTGCGGGTGACTGTGCTTGATCGTTCCCACGCTCTGCGTGGTAACGCCTCAAGGGACGCTCCGCGTCCAGGTGACGCGGAGCGTCACCGGCTGCATTCCCACGCAGAGCGTGGGAACGATCAGCGCCGTGGATTACATGCGCAGCAGCATCTTCCACGCACGATTCTGATACACCGCAATCGCCTGCTGCTTACGCGCATCCAGCGATTCATCAGTGATTGGCTCGTTGGCCAGTTGTGCCAACAGTTTCAGCTCACCGTACAGGCGATCCATTTCCGGGATGTCCAGCACGTTGCGGGCGTGATGCAGCCAGGCCTGGATGCGCTCGATGCGCGGCAATTGTTCAGCCAGGTCTTCGGGCTGCTGCTGATAACGCTGCAATTGCAGGGACGTGGCTTCTTCACCCAGCAGGCGCGGCAGCCAGCTGCCCAATTGCGCAGCGCCCTGGCGATTGCCACGCACGTTACGGTCGGCTGCCCAAGTACGGGCCAGCAACCAGCGCGACGTGTTCAGCGAGAACAAGCCCCAGCGCGGGTCTTCCAGTTCTTCAAGGAACTGCTCCGGCGCGGCTTTGCGCACGTCTTCGTCGTCGATACCGGCTTGCACCAGTGGACGCCAGTCTTCGAGCAAGGCATCCAGCGCGACGCGCAGATCGTGAGTCGACTGACGCGGCGCGGCTTGGCCCAGGCTACTCAACAGTGCACGCAATTCCGCCAGGTTTTCGACCCAGTCCAGCAACAGGCGCCAATGGCCATTGAAGCGATACTGTTCGGCCAGACGCTGGCTGCTGCTCAGCAAGTGCCAGGCCAACGCAGCAAATGCGTCGTCCAGCGGGGTTTCGGCGGTGATCTGCGGCGCGGGCAGGCTCAGCGAGTAGCTGTTGGCGTCGTACAAGCGATAACCGCGCTCGGCCTTGCTGATGTCACACGGCATCAGGGCCAGGGTCGCGGCCAGTTCGGCGGCCAGTTCCAGCAACGCGGCGGGTTCGCCTTCGCGCAGTTCCAGTTCCAGCTCGCAGATTTCTTCTTTCTGCTTGCCCACCACCACGTGGCCCAGGTCCAGCGCGGCTTCGATGACCACTTTGGTCTTGCCACGGCCCCAAGCGATTTCGGCGCGCTCGCGCACGAAATCGGTGGTGAAAATCGGCTTCAGGGTTTTCTTGTCCAGTTCGGCCAGCTCGACCGGCCAGCATTCGCCGTCGAGTTTCTTCACGTCGAGCTTGGCTTTGGGCAGGTTCCAGTCGTATTCGTTACGCTCGGACAGACCGGCGACGCTTTGGCCGCGGGTCTTGAGCGTTTGAATCACTTCTTCGCCATCCTTGCGCAGGCGCAGGGCAACCTTGGCGCGGGCCAGGTCGCGCTCAGGCGTATCGAAGTATTGGTTCATCAACTCACGGCGTTCCCAGCCACTTTTGTTGCGTTTTTTCAGGAGCGGGTGCTCGCGCAGGGCGGCGAGGGTTTCGCGGCTGACGCGGAGTTTGATTTCAGTTTCTTTCTGCATGGCCGGAAAATCCAGGATCGGGAGCGCAGCCGGGGGGAATGTGTGGCTGCCAAGGTCGTGCAGTGTACAGGACTCGATCATCCTCCGCGCCGCGACGGTTTATTCCTGTCGCCAGATGGTTCTATGATGGACTTCAATTCGGGAGTGGGAGTCAGCGATGCCTTTGCCGTCCATGAAAGATCAGTTCGCTGCGCTGATCGCCGCACCGTCCGTCAGCTGTACACAGCCCAGCCTCGATCAGACCAACCGTCCTGTCATCGATTTGCTGGCGATGTGGCTTGGCGACCTGGGTTTTGCCTGCGACATCCAGCAGGTCAGCCCCGGCAAATTCAACTTGCTGGCCAGTTTCGGTTCCGGCCCCGGCGGCCTGGTGCTGGCGGGCCACAGTGACACCGTGCCCTTTGATGGCGCCCTGTGGCAGACCGATCCGCTGAAACTCACCGAAGTCGATGGCCGCTGGGTCGGATTGGGCAGTTGCGACATGAAGGGCTTTTTCGCCCTGGCCATTGAAGCCGTCATCCCGCTGCTCGACCAGCCGTTCAAGCAGCCGCTGCTGATCCTCGCCACGTGCGATGAGGAAAGCTCCATGTCCGGTGCCCGCGCGTTGGCCGAAGCCGGGCGTCCGTTGGGGCGCGCGGCGGTGATTGGCGAGCCGACCGGGCTCAAGCCGATCCGCATGCACAAAGGCATCATGATGGAGCGCATCGACATCCTCGGGCAGAGCGGTCATTCCTCGGACCCACGCCTGGGTCACAGCGCCCTTGAGGCCATGCACGATGCCATTGGCGAACTGCGTGGCCTGCGCCTGTTGTGGCAGCGCGAGTTCCGCAATCCACAGTTCGGCGTGCCGACGCCGACCCTGAATCTTGGCTGCATCCATGGCGGCGACAATCCGAACCGTATTTGCGGCCAGTGCTCGCTGGAGTTCGATCTGCGGCCGTTGCCGGGAATGGACCCCAAAGCATTACGGGCGGAAATTCTGCAGCGGCTCAAGCCGGTTGCCGAACGCCATCAGGTGAAGATCGACTACGCGCCGCTGTTCCCCGAAGTGCCGCCATTCGAGCAAGCCGAGGACGCCGAATTGGTCCGGGTCGCGGAGAAGCTCACCGGCCATCGGGCCGAAGCAGTGGCGTTCGGCACCGAAGCGCCTTATCTTCAGCGCCTTGGTTGTGAAACGCTGGTGCTGGGCCCGGGTGATATTGCTTGTGCACACCAACCGGGGGAATACCTCGAAATGTCACGTTTGCAGCCTACGGTGCATCTATTACGTTCATTGATTGAACATTACTGCCTGATGCCGGCCAAAACGCCGATGCTAGTCAGTTGAGCACAACCCCACAGGTTCTGTGCCTGACCGGGTAAACGGTATAAATTGCCAGTGTCCCAACCCGTATTCATGAGGAGAGCGCGCGTGTCGCCAAGCCTGTTCCGACGATAACCATCAGCCCGCTGTGCATTCCAGTTTCACCCATTTTTTGGCTGCTATTTATTACAGGCCCAGGTTCATGCCCGAATACGTTAATTGGCTTCGCCACGCTTCGCCTTACATCAATGCCCACCGGGATTGCACCTTCGTCGTCATGCTGCCCGGCGACGGCGTCGAGCACCCCAACTTTGGCAATATCGTCCACGACCTGGTGTTGCTGCACAGCCTGGGTGTGCGACTGGTACTGGTTCACGGTTCCCGCCCGCAAATCGAAACCCGTCTTGCCGCACGCGGCCTGATCCCGCATTACCACCACGGCATGCGCATCACCGATGCTGCAACGCTTGAGTGCGTAATCGATGCGGTGGGCCAACTGCGGATCGCCATCGAAGCGCGGCTGTCGATGGACATGGCCTCGTCGCCAATGCAGGGCTCGCGTCTGCGGGTGGCCAGCGGCAATCTGGTGACCGCACGGCCGATCGGTGTGCTTGAAGGCGTCGATTATCATCACACCGGCGAAGTGCGTCGGGTCGACCGCAAGGGCATCAATCGTTTGCTGGACGAGCGCTCCATCGTGCTGCTGTCACCGTTGGGCTACTCGCCGACTGGTGAAATTTTCAACCTTGCATGTGAAGACGTCGCCACCCGCGCGGCCATCGATCTGGGGGCGGATAAATTGCTGCTGTTCGGTGCCGACCTGGGGCTGATCGATGAAAACGGTCGTCTGGTTCGCGAACTGCGCCCGCAACAAGTGCCAGCGCATTTACAGCGCTTGGGCAGCAACTATCAGGCGGAACTGCTGGATGCCGCGGCAGAGGCTTGCCGAGGCGGCGTGGCGCGCAGCCATATCGTCAGTTACGCCGAAGACGGCGCGCTGCTGACTGAACTGTTCACCCGTGACGGTGGCGGTACGCTGGTCGCCCAGGAGCAATTCGAGGTTGTTCGCGAAGCGGCGATTGAAGACGTCGGCGGTTTGCTGGACTTGATCAGTCCGCTGGAAGAGCAGGGCATTCTGGTACGCCGTTCTCGCGAGGTCCTGGAGCGTGAGATCGAACAGTTCAGCGTGGTCGAGCGTGAAGGTATGATCATCGCGTGTGCGGCGCTGTATCAGATTGCCGATTCGGATGCCGGGGAGTTGGCCTGCCTGGCGGTGAACCCGGAGTATCGCCATGGCGGTCGCGGTGATGAGCTGCTGGAACGCATCGAAACCCGTGCCCGAGCCCAAGGGTTGAAGACCTTGTTCGTGTTGACGACCCGCACCGCTCACTGGTTCCGCGAGCGTGGTTTCGAGCCGAGCAGCGTCGAGCGCCTGCCGTCGGCGCGGGCTTCGCTGTACAACTATCAGCGTAATTCGAAGATCTTCGAAAAGTCCCTGTGACCTGATCATTCCCACGCTCCGCGTGGGAATGCAGCCCGGGACGCTCCGCGTCCCAACAACCGAACGCGGAGCGTCCGTTGAGGCATTCCCACGCAGAGCACGGGAACGATCATAACGAGTGTTATTCAGCGACGAACTTTGCGCTGACATACGCCGAATAATCCGGCAGCACCGTCTCGACCTTCCCTTGCTCCTTCAAAAATTTCGCTGTCTCACCTATTGACTTGGCCGTACCACCGTCCAGTAACGCGGTGGTCAGTTGTGCCTTGGCATCCGGGAACGCGGAACCGGCCAGCAGCTCCGGCACATCAGCGGCATTGGCGCCGGTCAGTTTGGCGATTTTCTGCACGGGCACCGAGTCTGCCGTCCAGCTGTCTTTATGCGCGGCGTAGTCGGCGAAGGCGTCCAGGGTGACCTTGGCGAACTTGGCCACAACGTCTGGATGCTTCTGCGCGTAATCCTTGCGCGCCACCCACACCTCGAACGTCGGTGCACCCCATTGGCCGACCTGTGCTGCGTCGGTCAAGGTCTTGCCCGTCTTGCGGATTTCCCCCAGCGCCGGCGACCAGACAAACGCGCCATCAATGTCGCCACGCTTCCACGCCGCCGCGATTTCCGCCGGTTGCAGGTTCACCACTTTGACTTTCGAGGCATCCAGGCCCCAATGCTTCAGCGCGCCGAGCAAGCTGTAGTGGGAGGTGGAAACGAATGGCGTGGCGATGGTCTTGCCGATAAGATCTTGCGGTTTATCGATGCCGCTGCCGTTGCGCACCACCAGCGCTTCCGCGGCATTGATCTGGGCGGAAACAATGAACGCCACAATCGGTAAATTGCGCGAAGCGGCTGCCGCCAGCGGGCTGGAACCGAGATTGCCGATCTGTACATCACCGGACGCAATCGCCGTCACTACTTCCGGGCCGCTATTAAATCGGCGCCAGTCGATTTTCTGGCCTAAGGTTTGCTCGTAAACGCCGTCCGCCTGGGCGACTTTGCTGGGGTCGATGCCGGTTTGATAGCCCACCGTGAGGCTCTCTGCGTGAGCGCTTAAAGAAACCACTAGCAATACATAAACTGTAACAATTAAGCTGGATAGTGCGCGTTTGGTCGTCATGGCGCTGCCTTTCGATGGGTTTGATTGTGGGGTTTGATCAAAGCTAATCGATCTAAAAAAAGGCTAACAAATACCATTTAGGAATTAGCTTATGAGCCGGTACCTCGCCTCGGCTCAAGGGGAAATCGCTGAGCTAAATTCCTAAAGGGTATGAAAAGAAATTGGGTAATTTCTTTTTGGGCGGACGTCCCGGCAGGAGCGAATTTAATGGGGGTTAGACGATGGTCGTAGACACACATGGTTACGATTGACTTGTGGGTCACGGTCTGGCGCTAATCGCGCACCTTAGGATCCCGGGCATTCGACTCAGGGCCAGGAACACAAGAATTAGAAACGAGAGGAGCTGAACAATGAACAAGTCCACCTTGGCCCTGGCCGTGGCAGTAGGGGTTATGGCGCAGCAGGCAGGCGCCGCGGGTTTCCTGGAAGACAGCAAGGCTTCCGTTAGCTCCCGCACCATGTATTACGACGCTGATATGCGTGAAGGTGCGAGCACAGCTGCTAACAGACAGCGCGAAACCGCTGAAGGGCTCAAGTTCGATTACCTGTCCGGTTTCACACCGGGTACTGTTGGTTTTGGTATCGACGCCCAGGCGCTCGTTGGTATTCATCTGGATGGCGGCAAAGGGCATCACCCGGTGGGTAACGCCAACTCCTTCTTCCCTAGCGATGGCAATGCTTCGGCGGATGAGTGGAGCCGTTTGGATGGCAACGTCAAGGCGCGCTTCTCGAAGACCGAAGCCCACCTGGGTGGCGCTCTGGCACCCCAGTTGCCGATTCTGCTAGCGAACGACAGCCGTTTGCTGCCTCAGACCTTTGACGGTGGCACCATCACCTCGAAGGAAATCGACAACGTGACCTTCAACTTGGGTCAACTGGAGCACGCGTCGGGTCGCGCCTCCTCCAACAGAACTGGCTTGGCGGTAGCAGGCGGTACTCAGGACAGCAATCAGTTCCGTTACGCGGGTGCTGACTGGAAAGTGACCAAAGACCTGTTGCTGCAGTACTACTATGCGAACCTGGAAGACTACTACAAGCAGAACTTCCTCGGCCTGGTGCACGTTTACCCGATCGCTCCCAACCAGTCCTTCAAGACCGACATTCGCTATTTCGATAGCCGCTCTGACGGTAAGAATGGCGACGTCGGCTACCGCTTCAACAACAACAACGGTTTTGCGAAAACCCCGGGCGAGGTTGATAACAAGACCTGGAGCGCCATGTTCACGTACACCCTGGGCGGTAGCGCGTTCCTGCTCGGGCACCAACGTGTCAACGATGACGGCGGCTTCGTTTTCTTGAACCAGGGCAGTCTTGTTGATGACAAAGGTCGTCAAGAAGGCGCCGGCGGCTCCAGCTTCTACTCGTTTACCGACGCCACGGTTGGCAGCTTTATCCGTGCCGGTGAAAACACCACGTTCGGTCAGTACTCCTATGATTTCGCCTCACTGGGCGTCCCAGGCTTGAAAGCTTCGATTGCTTACTTGAATGGCCAGGACATCAAGGCTACCAACGGTATTGGTAAAGACCTGAGTGAGCACGAGACTGACGCGCGTATCGACTACGTGATTCAAACAGGCTTGCTTAAAGGGTTTGGTACAACGCTGCGTCACGGTACTTACCGTGGCAACACCAGCACCCTTGATCAAGACCAGACTCGCTTGATCTTCAACTACACCTACAGCTTCCTGTAAGCACCCTCCCCAAAAGAACCTCGCCTTCGGGCGAGGTTTTTTTATGCCTTGCAATATTCCAAAAAGTGCTTACTTAGTAATTTTTTATTCTTTTTGGCTTTTAGCGCAAGCGCCTAAAGTGGGCGGCAGTTGCGCCGATAGCCTGTGTCACGGCGCCTGTCTATATTCCTGAATGGCATGAAAAATAATGAATTAAATATTTTTAGGTTTAACATGCCGGCCCGAATCACGTGGGACAGACCACGACACTCGATGCACGCAGTCCGGTGGACGTGCGGTCTGGCGCTAAACGCGCACTTCAGGATCCGGGGCATTCGACCCAGGACCAAAAAATTAGAAACGATAGGAGCGAAACAATGAACAAGTCCACCTTGGCCCTGGCTGTGGCCGTAGGGGTTTTGGCGCAGCAGGCAAGCGCCGCCGGTTTCATCGAAGACAGCAAGGCTACTTTGGGGCTGCGCAACTTCTACATCAACACCGATAACCGCGACTCTGACGCGGGTACCGCCAAGGTCAAGGCCAACGGCGTTCAAAGCAAGAACGAAGAATGGGGCCAGGGCTTCGACCTGCGCTTCATCTCCGGCTACACCCAGGGCACAGTCGGCTTCGGTATCGACGCAATCGGCCTGCTGGGCGTACGTCTGGATTCGGGTGGCGGCACCAACGGCGCCACTGCCACTTCTTACGGCGGCACGGTTTTCCCAAGCAAGTCCAACGGTGAAGCGGTTGATAACTTCTCCAGCCTGGGCCTGACTGCCAAAGCCAAGATCTCCCAGACTGAGCTGAAGCTGGGCACCCTGCAGCCAAAACTGCCGGTAATCGTGACCAACGATGGTCGCCTGCTGCCGCAAACCTTTCAAGGTGGCCAGATCACCTCGAACGAGATCAAGGACCTGACACTGGTTGGTGGTCAGATCGAGCACGCCAAGGGTCGTAACTCCAGCAACAATGAAGCGTTGTCGATTGCCGGTGCGAACTCGCCTACCTCTACGGGTCGTCGCAGCAACAAATTCATCTACGGCGGTGGCGACTACAAACTCACCAAAGACCTGACGGCCCAGTACTACTACGGCAACCTGGAAGACTTCTACAAGCAGCACTTCCTGGGTCTGCTTCACAATTGGTCGATCGGTCCGGGCGTACTGAAGTCCGATTTCCGTTACTTCAACAGCCGTAACGATGGCGCCAACGGCCATGACTCCGCCTACTACACCACGGGTGACTACGGTACTGGCATCACCAAAGGCAAAGTCGACAACAACCTGTACAGCGGCCTGTTCCTGTACTCGGTTGCCGGTCACACCTTCGGTGGCGGTTACCAGGTCAGCAGCGGTAACAGCGATTTCCCTTGGCTGAACCAGGGTGACGGCTCGTCGGCTTACATCACTACTGACTCGCAGATTTCCAAGTTCGCTCGCGCTGGCGAACGTACCTGGCAAGCTCGCTACTCGTATGACTTCGCCAAGCTTGGCCTGCCAGGCGCAACTGCCGGCATCGTTTACCTGCGTGGCGACGACATCGACACCACCGGTAAAGTGGGTGCTGCTCAGACGAGCGTCAACGCAACCGGTCGTTCCGAGTGGGAACGCGACCTGACCCTGGCGTACGTAGTCCAGGCAGGTCCACTGAAAAACCTGGGTCTGACGTGGAAAAACGCCATGTGGCGCAACGATGTTCCAGGCCAGCGCGACCAGGACGAAAACCGTCTGATCGTCAGCTACTCGATCCCGCTGTTGTAATAGCGTGTGGGAGCGAGCCTGCTCGCGAAAACGGTGTGTCATTCAGCAAAATTTGTGACTGACACGGCACCTTCGCGAGCAGGCTCGCTCCCACAGTGGCTAATCGAAGTAAAAAAAGCCCCGCCCGGCATCTCGCCGGGCGGGGCTTTTACGTTTCAAGGCGAGGTCACCCCCGTAATCCCGCCTTGAATATTTCCCTCTTTGCAGCAACTCAAGGCCTTCTCGAACCTTGTGAGCGATAGTCTTCTCGATGTTCACCAAGGTCCAGTGAACAGATCTTTAATATTCATTTGTGATCTAAACAAATGGATATTTATTCTTTTTAATCCATAAAAAACTTAGGCACAGTTGAGCTCAACAGCACTCACCAGGAGCAGCACCATGAGCCTCAGACTGGGCGACATTGCCCCCGACTTCGAACAGGAATCCAGCGCCGGCACTCTTCGTTTCCACGAATGGCTGGGCGATAGCTGGGGCGTGCTGTTTTCCCATCCGGCGGACTTCACCCCGGTGTGCACCACCGAACTGGGTTTCACTGCAAAGCTCAAGGATGAGTTTGCCAATCGCGGCGTCAAAGCCATTGCCCTGTCAGTTGACCCGGTGGACTCGCACCACAGGTGGATCGAGGACATCAACGAAACCCAGAACACACGGGTCAATTTCCCGATCCTTGCCGATGCCGATCGCAAGGTCTCGGACCTCTACGACCTGATTCATCCGAATGCCAACGACACCCTGACCGTGCGCTCGCTGTTCGTGATCGACCCGAACAAAAAGATTCGGCTGACGATTACTTACCCGGCAAGCACCGGGCGCAACTTCCACGAAATCCTGCGGGTGATCGACTCGTTGCAACTCACCGACAACTACAAGGTGGCCACACCGGCCAATTGGCAGGACGGTGATGAAGTGGTGATCGTGCCGTCGCTTAAGGATGAAGACGAAATCAACAAACGCTTTCCAAAGGGGTATCGCGCGGTGAAGCCTTACCTGCGCCTGACGCCACAACCGAACCGGTAACTCGGCTAACTATCGTTCCCACGCTCTGCGTGGGAATGCCTCAAGGGACGCTCCGCGTCCAGTGACGCGGAGCGTCACGGGCTGCATTCCCACGCGGAGCGTGGGAACGATCACCATAAAGCAGGGGATTTAAGGCCGTTTCGACGGCCTATTTTTTTGCCCGGAAGAAGTAAAATTTCATATCTCCAAAGTGCATAACCAAATGAATAAATATGATTTATGGATATAACAATCACCTGTTAAGGTCACTTCCATCCAAGCGAGATTGCAAACCGCGAATCGCCAAGACCCTTCAAGGAATCATCTGAATGCTGGTTGTCTCACTCGGCGGCAGTCCCAGCCAACGCTCCCGTTCCGGGGTGCTGCTGGAGCGCTCCCAACGCTGGTTGCAGGAGCAAGGTGTGGAAGTGGTGAGTTACCAGGTACGGGACTTCCCGGCCGAAGACTTGCTGCACGCACGCTTCGACAGCCCGAAGGTGATCGACTTGCTGCAACAGATTGAAAACGCGGATGGCCTGCTGATCGCCACGCCGGTTTACAAGGCATCGTTCTCCGGCGCTCTGAAAACGGTGTTGGACCTGCTGCCCGAGCGCGCCCTGGCGCACAAGGTAGTCTTGCCGATGGCCACCGGCGGCAGCATCGCCCACATGCTGGCGGTGGATTACGCGCTCAAACCGGTGCTGTCGGCGCTGAAAGCCCAGGAAATGCTCCACGGGATTTTCGCCGTAGACAGCCAGATCGCTTACGGCGAAGGCAGCGCCCAGGCGCAGTTGGCGCCAGAGCTGGAACAACGACTGACTGAATCGCTGGAGCTGTTTTTCAGCGCCATGGCCCGACGGCCCAAGCCGCTCGATCCGAACTTGTTGAATGAACGTTTGTTGAGTGCTCGCTGGAGCATTTGACGCTTTTTAATTTTTTAGTTTGAAAAGTCGCCGAGCGAAGCTCAGGCACTTTTCGAACAAAAAATCACCTTACTCAGCCGCTAACGGCTTAGCAGGTGCAGCCAAAACCCTACTGCAAAAAGGAGAGCGCTATGCGCACTGTCATTTTGCGTCGTGGTCTGGTCGCTCTGTTTATTGCGGCTGTGTCCTTCGGCGCCATCACTCAAGCTCAAGCCGAAACGCTGCGAATCGGTTATCAGAAATACGGCACCCTGGTGCTGCTCAAAGCCAAAGGCACCCTCGAAAAGCGCCTCGCCGCCCAAGGCGTGGACGTGCAATGGACTGAATTTCCAGGTGGCCCGCAACTGCTCGAAGGCCTGAACGTCGGTTCCATTGACTTCGGTGTCACCGGCGAAACCCCGCCGGTATTCGCTCAAGCGGCGGGTGCCGATCTGCTCTACGTCGCCTACGAACCACCAGCGCCCCACAGCGAAGCGATCCTGGTGCCAAAGGACTCGACGATCAAGTCGGTGCAGGACCTCAAGGGCAAGAAAGTCGTCCTGAACAAAGGCTCCAACGTTCACTACCTGCTGGTTCGCGCGCTTGAAGACGCCGGCCTCAAATACACCGATATCCAGACCGTTTTCCTGCCGCCGGCCGATGCCCGCGCCGCGTTCGAACGTGGCAGCGTCGACGCCTGGGTGATCTGGGACCCGTACCAGGCCGCTGCCGAACAACAACTGCAAGCGCGCACCCTGCGCGATGGCCAGGGCATCGTCGACAACCATCAGTTCTACCTGGCAACCAAGCCTTACGCACAGAAAAATCCGGAGGTGATCAAGACCCTGGTGGAAGAAGTGCGCGCGGTCGGCGAATGGTCCAAGGCCAATCCTGAAGATGTGACCAAACAGGTATCGCCACTGCTCGGCCTGCCAGCGGACATCACCCTGACCTCGATGAAACGCCAAGGCTACGGCGCGCTGTTCCTCACGCCGGAAGTGGTCGCCGCGCAGCAGAAAATCGCCGACACCTTCTACCAGCTCAAGCTGATTCCGAAGCCGCTGAGCATCAAAGACGTGATCTGGACGCCCCCGGCAGCCGTTGCCAAAGCTCAGTAACCAAAAGCCCAGTCACTCGATTCCCTAAGGAGACCACTCCATGAGCCTCAATATTTTCTGGTTCCTGCCTACCCACGGCGACGGCCATTACCTTGGCACCGCCGAAGGCGCTCGCGCCGTCGACCACGGTTATCTGCAACAGGTCGCGCAAGCGGCGGATCGACTGGGCTTCGGCGGGGTACTGATTCCCACCGGTCGCTCGTGCGAAGACTCGTGGCTGGTGGCCGCGTCGCTGATCCCGGTGACCCAGCGTTTGAAGTTTCTTGTCGCGCTGCGCCCCGGGATCATTTCCCCGACGGTGGCCGCGCGTCAGGCCGCGACGCTGGATCGCTTGTCTGGAGGTCGTGCGCTGTTCAACCTGGTCACCGGCGGTGATCCGGAAGAATTGGCCGGCGACGGCTTGTTTTTGACTCACGAAGAACGCTATCAAGCCTCGGTGGAATTCACCCGCATCTGGCGTCGTGTGCTGGAAGGCGAAACCGTTGATTACGACGGGCAGCACATCAGCGTGAAGGGTGCCAAGTTGCTCTATCCGCCGATTCAGCAACCGCGTCCGCCACTGTATTTCGGCGGCTCGTCGGAAGCGGCGCAAGACCTGGCGGCAGAGCAGGTGGAAATGGTCCTGACCTGGGGCGAACCGCCGGCCGCCGTTGCCGAGAAGATTGAACAAGTGCGCGCCAAAGCCGCGAAGCTCGGACGCACCGTGCGCTTCGGCATTCGTCTGCATGTGATCGTGCGCGAAACCAACGACGAAGCGTGGCAAGCGGCGGATCGGCTGATCTCGCACCTGGACGACGACACCATCGCGCGCGCCCAGGCTTCCCTGGCGCGCTTCGACTCGGTCGGCCAGCAACGCATGGCCGCGCTGCATGGCGGTAGCCGTGACAACCTGGAAGTCAGCCCCAACCTGTGGGCCGGTGTCGGTCTGGTGCGCGGCGGTGCCGGTACAGCATTAGTGGGCGATGGTCCGACCGTGGCGGCTCGCGTGAAGGAATACGCGGACCTGGGCATCGACACTTTCATCTTCTCCGGTTATCCACACCTGGAAGAGTCCTATCGCGTCGCCGAATTGCTCTTCCCGCACCTCGATATCGAACGCCCAGAGCTGCCGAAAAGCGCCGGTTACGTCAGCCCGTTCGGCGAGATGGTCGCCAACGACATTCTTCCCAAAGCCGCGTCCCAGAGCTGAGGCGCACCATGAAAAAAATCATCCATAACCTCGCGCCCTGGGCGTTGCCGGTGTTGCTGCTGGCGGTGTGGCAGTTGTCAGTGTCGGCGGGCTGGTTGTCGACACGGATTCTGCCGGCACCCATCGCGGTCATCGAAGCCGGCGTGAGCCTGGTGCGCAGCGGTGAAATCTGGACGCACCTGGCAATCAGCGGCTGGCGCGCGGCGCTGGGTTTCACCATCGGTGGCAGCATCGGCCTGGCGCTGGGCTTCATCACCGGCCTGTCGAAATGGGGCGAACGCCTGCTCGACAGTTCGGTACAGATGATTCGCAACGTGCCGCACCTGGCGTTGATACCGCTGGTAATCCTGTGGTTCGGCATCGACGAGTCAGCGAAGATTTTTCTGGTGGCGCTGGGCACGTTGTTCCCGATCTATCTGAACACCTATCACGGCATCCGCAACGTTGATCCGGCGTTGGTGGAAATGTCGCGCAGTTATGGCTTGTCTGGTTTCAGTCTGTTCCGTCAGGTGATTTTACCGGGTGCGCTGCCGTCGATTCTGGTCGGTGTGCGCTTCGCCCTTGGCTTCATGTGGCTGACGCTGATCGTGGCCGAAACCATCTCCGCCAGTTCCGGCATTGGCTACCTGGCGATGAATGCGCGGGAGTTCTTGCAGACCGACGTGGTGGTGCTGGCGATTCTTTTGTACGCGGTGCTCGGCAAACTCGCCGACCTCGCAGCCCGTGGCCTTGAGCGCGTCTGGCTGCGTTGGCATCCGGCTTATCAGGTTGCCAAGGGAGGTGCGGCATGACGGCTCAACAACCTCCACGCCTGCTGCGCGGTATTCCGCTGGTAGTGCGCAAACTGCAGAAGACGTTTGGTTCGCGGCAGGTTTTGCGCGAGATCGATCTGCACATCCCGGCGGGGCAGTTTGTTGCCGTGGTCGGTCGCAGCGGTTGCGGCAAAAGCACCTTGTTGCGCTTGCTCGCCGGTCTGGACAAACCCACCGGCGGCGAATTGCTGGCTGGTTCCGCACCGCTGAGCGATGCGCGGGAAGACACCCGATTGATGTTCCAGGAAGCACGCCTGCTGCCATGGAAAAAGGTCATCGACAACGTCGGTCTCGGGCTCAAGGGCAACTGGCGGCCGCAAGCGCTGGAAGCGTTGGAGTCGGTCGGTCTGGCGGATCGTGCCAACGAATGGCCGGCGGCCCTGTCCGGTGGCCAGAAGCAACGAGTGGCCCTGGCCCGCGCGCTGATCCATCAACCGCGCTTGCTGTTGCTTGACGAGCCCCTGGGCGCACTGGATGCCCTGACCCGAATTGAAATGCAGCAACTGATCGAACGGCTCTGGCAGAAGCACGGCTTCACTGTGTTGCTGGTGACCCACGACGTCAGTGAGGCGGTGGCGATTGCCGATCGGGTGATCCTGATCGAAGAGGGCGAAGTCGGCCTCGACCTGCACGTTGAACTCCCGCGCCCTCGCGTGCGCGGCTCTCATCGGTTGGCGGCGCTGGAAACCGAAGTCCTCAATCGCGTGCTGTCGCTACCCGGCCAGCCGCCGGAACCGGAACCTGTTTCACCCTTGCCTACGCAACTGCGCTGGGCGCAATAGAAGCAGCGGCAAGTTGCAAGCTTCAAGCGGCAAGAGGAAGCAAAGCGCTTTTACTTGCAGCTTGTCGCTTGGAGCCTGCAGCTCATTTCGACTCGAGGAGAAATCGCATGACTATCAAAGCCATCAACGTTCGTAACCAGTTCAAAGGCTCGATCAAGGAAATCGTGCTGGGTGACGTGCTGTCGGAAATCGACGTGCAGACCGCTTCCGGCATCGTCACTTCGGTGATTACCACACGCTCGGTCAAAGAGCTGGAACTGGTGGTCGGCAGCGAAGTGATCGCCTTCGTGAAATCCACCGAGGTGTCGATCGCCAAGTTGTAAGTCAGTCAGTGAGGTCGGCTGCCAGATCGTTCCCACGCTCTGCGTGGTAATGCCTCTTCGGACGCTCCGCGTTCGGTTTTTGGGACGCAGAGCATCCCGGGCTGCATTCCCACGCGGAGCGAGGGAACGATCATTACGAGGAGAAGGTGCGCTTGAGCAGATACGGCGGTAGATACAGCCCTAGATACGCATCGAATACCCGCATCCCTTCTTCCGCCATGCGCGGCGTGATCTGCCCGTGCTGCTGCACCGAGCGTGCATAGACCCGATCACCCAACTCCATCGCCAGTGCAAACACGTCAACATCCGTCGGTAGCTTCGGCAATTCGAAGTGGTGATCGAACAGCTTGTGCATCAGGTCGCCCAGCTCGATGTCGTGCTGACGGTCGGCCTGGGTGACTTCAGTCAGCCCGTGCTGGGCGAGAATGAGTTGGCGGGCGGCGGCGTCCTGATCGTAGATGTCGAGCATGCGCTGTTCCACGAGACGCGACAGGTCGCGCCAGCCTTTGAGCGCGCTGTGATCGATGGGCGCTTGCAGGCAGGCGCGAAACGCGGCGTGGACGTCGGCGGTCAGTGCTTCGAGCAGAGCCGGGACGCTGGCGAAGAAGTGGTAGACGGAGGAGGGCGGGATCTGCGCGCGTTCGGCGACGCTGTAGATCGACAGACTCGCCACGCCTTCGGCTGCCAGCAGTGTGCGGGCGGCATCGAGTATCGAGTCGATCCGGGCCTGACTGCGTGCACGGGGTTTGCGGATGGTGGCGGGGCGCGTCATTGAAGTCCTCCTGCGGGGCAGGGGGCATTGTACGAGCAGGCATCCATGTTGTCTGCCAGGACGCCATCGCTAGCAGGCTAGCTCCCACAGGGACTTCCGGTGTACACGGAATTGATGTTCACTGGAGATCAACTGTGGGAGCTAGCCTGCTAGCGATCCGCTGAAGGCGGCCATAAAAAAACGCCGCTGACTGTAAAGTCGGCGGCGTTGTTTTTTACTGCAACCGTTTACACGGTATGCAGGTACCAGTTGTACTCAAGGTCGGAGATGGAGTGTTCGAACTCCTCCAGCTCACTTTCCTTGCAGGCCACGAAGATATCGATGTATTTCGGATCGATGTACTTGGCCATGACTTCGCTGTCGTCCAGCTCACGCAATGCGTCGCGCAGGTTGTTCGGCAGGCTTTGCTCGTTCTGCTCGTAGGAGTTGCCTTCTACGGGCGCGCCCGGCTCGATCTTGTTGGTCAAGCCGTGATGCACGCCTGCCAGGACCGAAGCCATCAGCAGGTACGGGTTGGCATCGGCGCCGGCCACACGGTGTTCGATGCGCACTGCATCGGAGGCACCGGTTGGAACGCGGATCGCTACAGTACGGTTGTCCAGGCCCCAGCACGGCGAGTTCGGCACGTAGAACTGTGCGCCGAAACGACGGTAGGAGTTGACGTTCGGGCAGAGGAAAGCCATCTGTGCGGGTAGGGTCTCGAGCACACCGCCGATCGCGTGACGCAGTGCGGCGTTCTGCTCGGGATCCTCGCTGGCAAAAATGTTTTTGCCGTCTTTATCAAGAATCGAGATGTGGACATGCAGACCGTTGCCCGCTTGGCCCGGGTAAGGCTTGGCCATGAACGTGGTGTCCATTTCATGGTCGTAGGCGATGTTCTTGATCAGGCGCTTGAGCAGGACCGCGTAGTCGCAGGCCTTGATCGGGTCAGCCACGTGGTGCAGGTTCACTTCGAACTGCGCCGGGGCACTTTCCTTGACGATGGCGTCGGCCGGGATACCTTGCTCTTTCGCACCTTCCAGAATGTCCTGGAGGCAGTCGACGTATTCGTCGAGGTCGTCGATCAGGTAGACCTGTGTCGAATGCGGGCGTTTGCCGGACACTGGCGAGCGTGGTGGTTGCGGGCGACCGTTCACGTTCTCCTGGTCGATCAGGTAGAACTCCAGTTCGAACGCAGCGCAGATGGTCAGGCCCATCTCGTCGAACTTGCGCACGACGTTGGCCAGCACTTCTCGGGGGTCGGCAAAGAACGGCTGACCTTCGAGTTCGTGCATGGTCATCAACAGTTGCGCGGTAGGGCGCTTCTGCCAAGGCTCGTTGCACAGTGTGTCAGGGATTGGATAGCAGATTCGGTCAGCATCACCGATGTCCAGGCCCAGGCCGGTGCTTTCCACCGTCGAGCCATTGATATCCAGAGCAAATAGAGAGGCCGGCAGGTTGATGCCTTTCTCGTAAACCTTGTGGAGGCTGGTGCGTTCTATGCGCTTGCCGCGCACCACACCATTCATATCCGCAATCAGAAGGTCAACGTACAGAACCTCAGGATGTTCCTTAAGGAACGCGTTCGCTTCGTTAAGCTGAACGGCACGCGGGGGTACCGACATGATGCAACACCTTTGTTGTTAAAAATATCAATCATTGATCTCTTCGGATTCCAGTCAACCCGAACGGCATGCCGAAGTCAAGCGAGGCCTTTTTTGCCCCAAAAAAGCGCTCGTAGAGCTTTTTTGAGGCAGTTTGGGGCGTTTTTATGCTGTTCAGCGCTTTGGCGACCGCAGGCTTGAGCGGGCCGTGTTGTATTTTTTACGGGGGTGTTGTGTAAAAAAATGAACAAGGCTAAGCTCGAATCAAACCCATAACAGCAATAATACCGGGGTGTTTCATGTCTCGCCTGCCGTTAATCGGCGTCGCCATCTGCTCCAGGCAGATCGGTCTGCATGCTTATCACATCAGTGGCGACACTCGCGCCCATGCCGTGGCCTCAGCGGTCCCGGGCTTCCCGGCAATCCTCCCGATGCTGATGGATGTCGCATCCCCGTCCGATATTCTGGACATGCGCTATGACACCCCCATTACGGTTACTTCATTCAATATAGAACCGATTCACAATAGCAGCTCGGCGATTGCGCAGGGCCCCGCTCGTGATTCTGCACGCCTGGCATTTGTCGCACGGTCCGCAAAAAACACGATAGCTTGTCGTAGACACCCATTTCAACGCGACGCCGATGCGTCAAACATCGCCTGACTCGCAAGAGTCAGGAAACTCAAAGCCTAGAGGCATTTATGAGTCACAACCTCGACCAGCTCACCGATTGGTTGAAAGACCACAAGATCACAGAAGTCGAATGCATGATCGCCGATTTGACCGGGATCACCCGGGGCAAAATTTCGCCGACCAATAAGTTCATCGCCGAAAAAGGCATGCGTCTGCCCGAGAGCGTTCTGTTGCAGACCGTGACTGGCGACTACGTTGAAGACGACATCTATTACGAACTGCTCGACCCGGCCGACATCGACATGATCTGCCGCCCGGATGCGAAAGCCGTGTACCTGGTGCCATGGGCCATCGAGCCGACCGCCCAAGTGATCCACGACACCTATGACAAGCAAGGCAACCCGATCGAGCTGTCGCCGCGCAACGTGCTCAAAAAGGTGCTCAAACTCTATGCCGACAGAGGCTGGCAGCCGATCGTGGCGCCGGAAATGGAGTTCTACCTGACCAAGCGCAGTGACGACCCGGACTACCCGCTGCAACCGCCGATTGGCCGTTCAGGTCGTCCGGAAACCGGTCGTCAATCGTTCTCCATTGAAGCGGCGAACGAATTTGATCCGCTGTTCGAAGACGTCTACGACTGGTGCGAATTGCAGGAGCTGGACCTCGATACGCTGATCCACGAGGACGGCACGGCGCAGATGGAAATCAACTTCCGTCACGGCGACGCTCTGTCCCTGGCCGACCAGATCCTGGTGTTCAAGCGCACGATGCGTGAAGCCGCGCTCAAGCACGACGTTGCCGCCACCTTCATGGCCAAGCCCATGACCGGCGAGCCGGGCAGCGCGATGCACTTGCACCAGAGCATCATCGACATCGAGACCGGCAAGAACGTCTTCTCCAATGAAGACGGGACCATGAGCCAACTGTTCCTGCACCACATCGGAGGCCTGCAGAAACTGATCCCCGAGCTGTTGCCGCTGTTTGCACCGAACGTCAATTCGTTCCGCCGCTTCCTGCCGGACACCTCGGCGCCGGTGAACGTGGAATGGGGCGAAGAGAACCGTACCGTGGGCCTGCGGGTTCCGGATGCAGGGCCACAAAACCGTCGGGTGGAAAACCGCCTGCCGGGCGCCGATGCCAACCCGTACCTGGCGATTGCCGCGAGCCTGCTCTGCGGCTACATCGGCATGGTCGAAGGCCTGAACCCGAGTGCGCCGGTGGTAGGTCGTGGCTATGAACGCCGCAACCTGCGCCTGCCACTGACCATCGAAGACGCGCTGGAACGCATGGAAAACAGCGCGACCGTCGAGAAATACCTGGGCAAGAAATTCATCACTGGCTACGTCGCGGTCAAGCGGGCCGAGCATGAAAACTTCAAGCGCGTGATCAGCTCCTGGGAGCGGGAATTCCTGCTCTTCGCCGTCTGATGCGCCGGGCGCCGTGCTGTCGACGGCGCTTTCACCTGATTTTTTTTAGGAGATTCGTATGACCAGCAACAATCCACAAACCCGTGAATGGCAGGCCCTGAGCAACGATCACCACCTGGCCCCGTTCAGCGACTTCAAACAGTTGAAAGAGAAAGGCCCGCGCATCATCACCAATGCCAAAGGGGTTTACCTCTGGGACAGCGAAGGCAACAAGATCCTCGACGGCATGGCAGGCCTGTGGTGTGTCGCCATCGGCTACGGTCGCGATGAGCTGGCGGACGCTGCCAGCAAACAGATGCGCGAACTGCCTTACTACAACCTGTTCTTCCAGACCGCTCACCCGCCGGTGCTGGAACTGGCCAAGGCCATCGCCGACATCGCGCCAGAAGGCATGAACCACGTGTTCTTCACCGGTTCCGGCTCCGAAGGTAACGACACCATGCTGCGTATGGTTCGTCACTACTGGGCGATCAAGGGTCAGCCGAAGAAGAAAGTCATCATCAGCCGCAAGAACGGTTATCACGGTTCCACCGTGGCCGGCGCGAGCCTGGGTGGCATGACCTACATGCACGAACAAGGCGACTTGCCGATCCCGGGCATCGTCCATATCGCCCAGCCTTACTGGTTCGCTGAAGGCGGCGACATGACACCGGAAGAGTTCGGTGTGTGGGCGGCCAATCAGCTGGAAGAGAAAATTCTCGAGATCGGCGTCGACAACGTCGGTGCCTTTATTGCCGAGCCGATCCAGGGCGCCGGCGGCGTGATCATTCCGCCAGAGACCTACTGGCCGCGCATCAAGGAAATCCTCGCCAAGTACGACATTCTGTTTGTAGCTGACGAAGTGATCTGTGGTTTCGGCCGCACCGGTGAGTGGTTCGGTACCGATTTCTACGACCTCAAGCCCGACATGATGACCATCGCTAAAGGCCTGACTTCCGGCTACATCCCGATGGGTGGCCTGATCGTGCGTGACGAAGTGGTCGCGGTGCTCAATGAAGGCGGCGATTTCAACCACGGTTTCACTTATTCCGGGCACCCGGTGGCCGCTGCGGTGGCGCTGGAAAACATCCGCATTCTGCGCGAAGAAAAAATTATCGAGCGCGTTCATGCTGAAACGGCACCCTATTTGCAAAAGCGTCTACGGGAACTGAACGATCATCCGTTGGTGGGGGAAGTGCGTGGGGTGGGCCTGTTGGGGGCCATCGAACTGGTTCAGGACAAAGCCACACGCAAGCGTTACGAAGGCAAGGGCGTCGGCATGATTTGCCGTCAGTTCTGCTTCGACAACGGCCTGATCATGCGCGCCGTGGGCGACACCATGATCATTGCTCCGCCGCTGGTGATTACACCGGCAGAAATCGATGAGTTGGTGACCAAGGCACGCAAGTGTCTGGACCTGACCCTGAGTGCGTTGCAGGGCTAAGTGCTAGGCTCTGAGCGCAACTCATGAAACTTTCGCTCGGAGCAGTCTTGAAGGGCGGGCTTTCCTTGAAAGACCGCCTCGGATCTTGCCAGACTAGTCGCGGTTCCAGTTGTCCGGGTTCGCCGCTGAACAAAGTGGTTCAAAAAAGAAAAATTTGGAGCATTACGAATGAAGGCATTAGGAAAAAAGTTTGCTGGCAAGACTCTCCTCGCCATGTCCCTGATGGGCATGATGGCGGGCGCGGTGCAGGCGGACGACAAGGTCCTGCACGTTTATAACTGGTCCGACTATATTGCACCGGACACCATCGCGAACTTTGAAAAAGAGTCCGGGATCAAGGTGGTGTACGACGTTTTTGACAGCAACGAAACTCTGGAAGCCAAGTTGCTGGCAGGCAAGTCCGGTTACGACATCGTCGTACCGTCGAACAACTTCCTGGCCAAGCAGATCAAGGCCGGTGTTTACCAGAAGCTGGACAAGTCCAAGCTGCCTAACTGGAAGAACCTGAACCCTGACCTGCTCAAAGCGGTATCGGTGAGCGACCCGGGCAACGAACACGCCTTCCCTTACATGTGGGGCTCGATCGGTATCGGCTTCAACGCCGAGAAGGTCAAGGCTGCATTGGGTGCCGATGCTCCAACCAACTCCTGGGACCTGATCTTCAAACCTGAAAACGCCGCCAAACTGAAGTCTTGCGGTATCAGTCTGCTGGATTCGCCAACCGAGATGATTCCGGCGGCGCTGCACTACCTGGGCCTGCCTACCGACAGCCAGAAGAAAGAAGACATCGACAAGGCTGAAGCGCTGCTGCTGAAAGTTCGTCCTTCGATTGCTTACTTCCACTCGTCCAAGTACATCTCCGACCTGGCCAACGGCAACATCTGCGTCGCAGTCGGTTATTCGGGTGACGTCTATCAGGCCAAGTCCCGTGCTGCTGAAGCCGGTGACAAGGTGAAAGTCAGCTACAACATTCCGAAAGAAGGTGCAGGCAGCTTCTACGACATGGTCGCCATCCCTAAAGATGCCGAAAACGTCGAAGGCGCCTACAAGTTCATGACCTACCTGCAGAAGCCGGAAGTCATGGCTGCAATCACCAACGCCGTGCGCTTCCCGAACGGTAACGCCGCCGCCACCGCACTGGTCAATAAAGACATCACCAGCGACCCGGGCATCTACCCGTCGGCGGACGTGCAGGCCAAGCTGTACGCGATTGCCGACTTGCCGGCCGCGACCCAGCGGATCCTGACGCGCAGCTGGACCAAGATCAAATCGGGTAAATAAGCCGGTTTGAAGCAATAACCTGCTGTCGTCGCCTGCGCGGTGACGGCAGCAGGTGTAATTAAATGACAGAAAGTTTTGCTGGAACGGTTTTTCGAGGGTAAGTTGCGCGCCGGTTTTGTTGCTGGGCAGCCATGACTGTCATGTAACGCGGGGCAACTTGGGCCCAACTAATTTTAGAGGACCTCCACTTGCCTATTTTTTCTTTGTTGCGCAATGCCGTGCTGGCCGGCGCTGGACTGACACTGGCTGTCAGCGTCCAGGCCGCGAGTACCGTGCATATTTATAATTGGTCGGACTACATCGGCTCGACGACCCTGGCTGACTTTCAGAAAGAATCCGGCATCAAACCGGTTTATGACGTTTTCGACTCTAACGAAACCCTGGAAGGCAAGTTGCTGGCCGGGCGCACCGGTTACGACGTGGTCGTGCCGTCCAATCACTTCCTGGGCAAGCAGATCAAGGCCGGTGCTTTCCAGAAGCTCGACAAGTCGAAGCTGAGCAACTATGCCAATCTTGACCCGGTGCTGCTCAAGCGTCTGGAGCAAAACGATCCGGGTAACCAGTACGCCGTGCCGTATCTGTGGGGCACCAACGGCATTGGTTACAACGTCGACAAGATCAAGGCTGTGCTGGGCGTCGACAAGATCGATTCCTGGAGTGCGGTGTTCGAACCGGAAAACATCAAGAAGCTGCAAAGCTGCGGCGTGGCGTTCCTCGACTCCGCCGATGAAATGATGCCCACAGTCCTCAACTACATGGGCCTCAACGCCAACAGCACCAACCCCGAAGACTACAAGAAGGCCGAAGCCAAGTTGTTGGCTGTACGGCCTTACGTGACGTACTTCCATTCGTCCAAGTACATCGCAGACCTGGCCAACGGCGATATCTGCATCGCGATCGGCTTCTCCGGTGACATGTTTCAGGCCAAGGCCCGGGCGACTGAAGCCGGTAAAGGCATGAACATCGCCTACTCCATTCCCAAAGAGGGCGGCGCGCTCTGGTTCGACATGCTGGCGATCCCCAAGGATGCGGCCAACGTCAAGGAAGCCCACGCCTTCATCAACTATTTGCTGAAACCCGAGGTGATCGCACAGGTCAGTGATTCTGTTGGCTATGCGAACCCCAACCCCGGCTCGGACAAATTGATGGAACAGTCCATCCGCACTGACGAGTCGGTTTATCCACCGCAAGCAATCCTCGACAAGACCTACGTGTCGGTCGAGTTACCACCAAACATTCAACGTTTGATGACCCGCAGCTGGACCAAGGTCAAGTCGGGCAAATAGCTGCAAGGCTCAAATTATCCAAGGTTGGCTCACCTTGAGCGAACTGCACTCTTTTTTTCTGGGAGTTTCGTAAATGGCAGTTGCCTCCGGCGCCTATAAGAAAGCCCTCGAGGGCGACCAGACACCTAAACAGGTGTTGGTCAAAATCGACCGGGTCACGAAGAAGTTCGACGAGACGATTGCCGTGGACGATGTGTCCCTGGAAATCAAGAAAGGCGAGATTTTCGCCCTGCTCGGCGGTTCGGGATCGGGCAAATCCACGTTGCTGCGCATGCTCGCAGGCTTCGAACGGCCCACGGAGGGGCGAATTTTCCTCGATGGCGTAGACATCACCGACATGCCGCCCTACGAGCGGCCGATCAACATGATGTTCCAGTCCTATGCCTTGTTCCCGCACATGACCGTGGCGCAGAACATTGCCTTCGGCCTGAAGCAGGACAAAATCCCCTCCGCTGAAGTCGATGCCCGTGTCGCGGACATGCTTAAGCTGGTTCAGATGACGCAATACGCCAAACGCAAGCCGCACCAGCTGTCCGGCGGCCAGCGTCAGCGTGTCGCCCTGGCCCGTTCCCTGGCCAAGCGTCCGAAGCTGCTGCTGCTCGATGAACCGATGGGTGCACTGGACAAGAAACTGCGTTCGCAAATGCAGCTAGAACTGGTCGAGATCATCGAGCGCGTCGGCGTAACCTGCGTCATGGTGACCCATGACCAGGAAGAGGCCATGACCATGGCCGAGCGCATCGCGATCATGCACCTGGGCTGGATCGCCCAGATCGGCAGCCCGATCGACATCTACGAAACCCCGACCAGCCGCCTGGTCTGCGAATTCATCGGCAACGTCAACATCTTCGACGGTGAAGTGATCGACGACGCCGAAGGCCACGCAACCATCACCTGTAAAGACCTGGATCGCCAGATCTACGTGGGCCACGGCATCAGCACCTCGGTGCAGGACAAATCCGTGACCTACGCGATCCGTCCGGAAAAACTGCTGGTGACGCCGACCATGCCGACTTGTGAATACAACTGGTCCAGCGGCAAGGTGCACGACATCGCCTACCTCGGAGGCCACTCGGTGTTCTACGTCGAACTGCCGAGCGGCAAGATCGTCCAGTCTTTCGTCGCCAACGCCGAGCGCCGCGGCCAGCGCCCAACCTGGGGTGACCAGGTGTACGTGTATTGGGAAGACGATAGCGGCGTGGTGCTTCGCTCATGAACATGCGCAAATTGAAACGCCGTCTCAATCGAATAATTCCCGGTGGCCGTCAGATGGTCATCGGGGTTCCATTCCTCTGGCTGTTCATGTTCTTCATGTTGCCGTTCTTCATTGTCTTGAAGATCAGCTTCGCCGAAGCCGACGTGGCCATTCCGCCGTACACCGAAATCTACAGCTATGCCGAACAGAAGCTGCAGTTGCTGCTCAACCTGAGCAACTACGCGATGCTGGCCGGCGACGAGTTGTACATCGCCGCTTACCTGGGCTCGTTGAAGATGGCGCTGATCAGCACCGTCCTCTGTTTGCTGATCGGCTACCCGATGGCCTACGCCATCGCCAGTGCCCGTAAAGAGCTGCAAACGGTGCTTGTGCTGCTGATCATGATGCCGACCTGGACCGCGATCCTGATCCGCGTCTATGCGTGGATGGGCATCCTCAGCAACAACGGTCTGCTCAATGGTTTCCTGATGACCATGGGCTGGATCAACGAACCGCTGCAGATCCTCAACACCAACCTTGCGGTGTACATCGGCGTCGTTTATTCGTACCTGCCATTCATGATCCTGCCGCTTTACGCCAACCTGGTGAAACACGATGCCAGCTTGCTGGAAGCCGCGTCAGACCTGGGTTCGAGCACGTTCAACAGCTTCTGGAAAATCACCATTCCGCTGTCCAAGAACGGCATCGTCGCCGGTTGCATGCTGGTGTTCATTCCGGTGGTGGGCGAGTTCGTGATCCCGGAACTGCTGGGCGGTCCGGAAACCCTGATGATCGGTAAAGTGCTCTGGCAAGAGTTCTTCAACAACCGCGACTGGCCGGTGGCGTCTGCCCTGGCGGTGGTGATGCTGGCGATTCTGATTGTGCCGATCATCCTGTTCAACCGTAGTCAGGCCAAAGAAATGGAGGGCAAAGAATGAAGCGCTTCAGATTCTCAAGCTTGATGCTGGTGTTGGGTCTGCTGTTCATCTACGCACCGATGCTGATCCTGGTGATCTACTCGTTCAACGCCTCCAAACTGGTAACGGTATGGGGCGGCTGGTCGATCAAGTGGTACGTCGGCTTGATGGACAATACTCAACTGATGGGCTCGGTGGTGCGCTCGCTGGAAATCGCCTGCTACACGGCGGTAGCAGCGGTGGTGCTGGGTACCTTGGCGGCGTTCGTCCTGACGCGAATTACTCGCTTCAAGGGTCGCACGCTGTTCGGTGGACTGGTGACTGCTCCATTGGTGATGCCCGAAGTGATCACCGGTCTGTCGCTGTTGCTGTTGTTTGTGGCCATGGCGCAGATGATCGGCTGGCCACAGGAACGCGGCATCGTCACCATCTGGATCGCCCACACCACGTTCTGTGCGGCGTATGTGGCGGTGGTGGTATCGGCGCGCTTGCGTGAGCTGGACCTGTCCATCGAAGAAGCGGCCATGGACCTCGGTGCGCGGCCATGGAAGGTGTTCTTCCTGATCACCATCCCGATGATCGCGCCATCGCTGGGCGCCGGCGGCATGATGTCTTTCGCCCTGTCGCTGGATGACCTGGTGTTGGCCAGCTTCGTGTCGGGCCCGGGCTCGACGACCTTGCCGATGGAAGTGTTCTCGGCGGTGCGCCTGGGCGTGAAACCTGAGATCAACGCCGTGGCCAGCCTGATTCTGTTGGCGGTTTCGCTGATGACATTCATGGTCTGGTTCTTCAGCCGCCGTGCCGAAGAAAGTCGCAAGCGTGCAATCCAGCAAGCGATTGAAGAAGGCGCTGCCGACTCCTGGAAACAACCGGACGTGCGTCGCGCCCCGGCGCCGGAAGCGGCATAAAGGTTGGCCACAATTACGTGGCCAACCCGATCTAATGTGGGAGCGAGCCTGCTCGCGATAGCGGTCTATCAGTCAACATCTTTGTCGACTGACATGGCCTCATCGCGAGCAAGCTCGCTCCCACATTTGTTTTAGGAAACCCAAGGGGATTTGCGGATGATCTCGACGAAGTTCATCGGCTTGAACCCCGGCTCGCTGTCCACCAGCACGTCGGCATTCACGGTGCCGAACGTGGTGTCCGGTTTGTGCTTGAAGCCATTGGCGAACGCACACAGGATGCATTCCTTGAAACCCTCTCCCCGTGGATGCGCATGCACCACTGCCTCACGCTGTGCAGTCGGGAACGCCGCGTAATCGATACCCAGCACGTCCATCTCGACGCCGGCAGTCACCAGCGCAACGTTAGGCCGCAAGTGTTGCGGCACGCCCGGTGTCGTGTGCAGCGCGATTGACAGCCACACCTGCTCGATATCGTCGTCGGACAAACCATACGGCTTGAGAAATGCTTTGGCGGCGTTGGCACTGTCGACTTCGAAGCGCTCGTCGTCAGTGCGATGGCCTTCCACCAGGCCCAGGTCATGGAACATCGCGCCGACGTACAACAACTCTGGATCGTAGGCCAGTTGCTTGCGTTCACCGCTCAAGGCGCCAAACAGAAACACTCGGCGTGAATGGTGGTAAAGCAGGTCAGGCTCTGCGTCGCGAATGTATTCAGTGGTGGCCCTGGCTAATGCGCTGTCGGGGATATGGATACCGGCGATGGTGCTGCTCATGGGTACTTTCCTCGTGGGGAACGCCGTGGCGGCGCTGATGGAACAAGTCTGTTCCGGCCCCCCAGGCCGGACAATCGATCCATGGCTGCGATCCCGGCCAATGAGCATGCATATCGCGCCAACCTCGCTTGTTGCGCGCGGATTGGCTAGGGTTGGAAGGTAAGTGCGGTCCCTGTGGGAGCGAGCTTGCTCGCGAAAGCGCTGTATCAGTCGACATCTCTTTCGACTGACACGGCCTCTTCGCGAGCAAGCTCGCTCCCACAGGTTTTGTGTTTGCCGTACTTGCGGCATCCACCCTTGAGGGCGTTTCCTGCCATGAGTAAAACCGTTGCCATCGTGGTGTTCGCGGGCGTCCAGTCGCTGGACGTCACCGGGCCCATGGATGTGTTTAGCGAGGCCAATCGCTTCCTTGAACCGCAAGACCATTATCGGTTGGAGGTGATCGGTGTCGAGCATGGGTTGATGCCGTGTTCCAACGGTTTGTCGCTCATTGCTCATCGGCATTTCAGCGAAGCGCTGGAGGCTTATGACTTGCTGCTGGTGGCCGGCGGCCCGCAGTTACCCTTCATGGATTTCGGTGTGGCGTTCGATGCCTGGTTGCGCGATGCGTGTGGGTCGGCGCGGCGCTTTGGTTCGATCTGCAATGGCGCATTCATGCTCGCCCGCGCCGGGTTGCTTGAGGGGCGAACCGTCACCACGCATTGGAACGATGCCCCAGCGTTGGCCGCGTCATGCCCGTCGACGCAGGTAGACGCTGATCGGCTGTACGTGCAGGACGGCGAGCTCTACACCTCGGCCGGGGTCACGGCCGGGATCGATTTGTCGTTGTATCTGCTGGCTCAAGACTATGGACCGGAAGTGGCCTTGAGCGTGGCCAAGCGCCTGGTGGTGTTCACCCAGCGTTCGGGCGGGCAATCGCAGTTCAGCCCGTTTCTCACACCGCACGCCGAACCGACCTCGGCGGTGGCGCTGGTTCAGCTTTACGTGCTGGCCAACCTCACTGGCGACCTGACCATCGCCGATCTGGCGAACGCAGCCAACATGAGCGCCCGCAACTTTTCCAGGGTGTTCGCCAAGGAAGCGAAAGTCACCCCGGCGGAATTCGTCGAGCAGGCGAGGGTGGATGCCGCGCGGGTGCTGCTTGAGAGCACCCGCTCACCGCTGAAAACCGTGGCGTACCAGTGCGGATTTCGCGACGCCCAGCACATGCGCAGCGTGTTCAATCGCAGGCTTGGTGTGACGCCGCAGCAGTTCAGGCAGAATTTTGCGGCGATGGTTTAGCGCAATTTTGTGTCGCCTGTCAGGGCCCCATCGCGAGCAGGCTCGCTCCCACATTGGAATGCATTTCAATTGTGGGAGCGAGCCTGCTCGCGATGGGGCCAGCCCAGCCAACAAAAATCTAAGGTGCTGCCCGCGCCGGCAAAAACTTCAACGTACTGCGCGTATTGGCCGTCACCTCTTCTTCATTGAAATGCGCCTGGTAGTAAATCCCTTCGACATACGCCTCGGACTGATCCTCATAGTGGCTGTCGAACGGCACGCCGCTCTGGCCGACCGGGTTGATGGTCAGGCTGTGGGCCGGATCGGAAAAATCGACCAGGCGCCGAGTTGATGGTCCGTAAGTCACCGGCCATGGTGCCGGGCCGATCTTGGCGGAGAGGTTGTTTGGCACTTCGTGGGTGCCGGGCGCCGCGAACGGGCCGACGTTGAAAATCCGGTCCAGCGGCTTTTGCGTCCCCAGCGGATGGCCATGCGTCAGGGTGTGGGCCTTGCCCCATTGCCATTGGGTGAAGTCAGGTCCCAGGACGGTCTTGAGATGGGCGATGCTCGCCTGCCACGCGACCTTGACCGTGTCGGCGCGGGTTTCCTTGCCGAGGGTGTTGCGGTTGTCCCACCAGGGCGAATCGGGGTTGGCCGCCAGTCGCGGCAACGCGGCATCTATCACTCGGGTCGAAAGCAGGGTTTCGAAAAAATCGTTGCCCAGTTCATCGTGCATCGTTGCGTCGGCCAGATTGAACAGGAACTGGTTGAACAACGTGGCGCTGGTCGACTCAAGCGGGTAATCGCCTCGCCATTGGGCCAGTTGCTCGACCAGTTTGAGTTCGGCCGGATCGCTCACCACTTCACGCAGTACCGGCAACAACGGCGCCAGCAGGCGAGGGCCATAGGCGGTGGTGGTGCCCAGTTGCAGTTTCTGGTTGGCGTCGTTGTCCCACTTCACGCTCTTGTCGCCGAGCTGGCGATTAAGTTGCTGGCCGCGATCGGCGAGGTTGTAGTAACCGGGAATCTCCATGCCGGTTGGTGACACAGGCTGGAAGTTGGCCGAAACGATATAGCCACGCGCCGGGTTTTCTTCCTGGGGGTTGGCGCTGAACGGGTAGAAACCTTCCTTGTCCGCCTGATTGGTGCTGCCATCGAGGATGAAACCGGGCTTCACTCCAGCCGCACGCTTGGGCAGCAGCGCCGAGGCCCACCAGCCAATATCGCCCTTGGCGTTGGCATAGACGATGTTCAACCCCGGCGCCTGAACCTTGGCCGCTGCGGCGCGCGCCTTGGCCAGGGTGTCGGCGCGGTTGAGCTGGTAGAAGCCATCGAGGATCGGGTTGGGTGTTTCAAGGAACGCCCACCACATGGCGATCGGTGTCTTGCCGGCGGCAGTGCCGAGTACATCATTGATGATCGGGCCGTGGGGTGACTGGCGCAGCGTCAGCGTGACCGGCGCCTGACCTTTCACTGCGATCTGTTGCTCGGTGTTGACCATGTCCACCCAATTGCCGCGATACCAGACCTGGTTCGGGTTGTCCGGGTTGATCTTCTCGGCAATCAGGTCGAGGTCATCGTTCTGGAACATGGTCAGGCTCCAGCCGAAATCCAGGTTGTGGCCGAGAAAGGCGAACGGCACCAGCGCCTGGTGATGTCCGTATAGCTCAAAGCCCGGTGCCGACAATTGCGCTTCGTACCACACCGACGGCACCGAGAAGCGAATGTGCGGATCACCGGCCAGCAGCGGCTTGCCGCTTTTGCTGCGGTTACCGGAAATCACCCAGGCGTTGCTGCCCTCGAATTGCGGCAAGCCGTTTTCGGCCAGGGCCTGTTCACTCAGGCGGGCGAGGGCGTTCAGGTCTTTCCAGTCACCGGCGGCAAGCGCGGGGGCGGTAGTTGGACGGGTCTTGGCCAGCACTCCTTTGGGCTGCCAGTCGAGGTCAAAAATGTTCAGGTACTCGGCGCCCAGTTGATCGCGCACGTAGGTCAATAACGGTTCGGTGCGAAACGCTGCGGCAAAGCTGTAAGCCATGTAGCCGGCAACACTGATGCTGTCTTGCGCCGTGAAAGGACGCTTGTGGATGCCCAGCACATCGAACTCGATGGGCGCTGCGTGAGTGTCCTGATATTGATTGATGCCATCCAGATAGGCTTCCAGCGCCTTCCACGCCGGTGACTGATGATCCAGGGCGGCCACGTAGCTTTCGGCGCGTTCACGAATGCGCAGGCTGCGGAACAGTTTGTCGGTGTCCAGCAGTTTCGGGCCGAGCACTTCGGCCAGTTCGCCCCGGGCGAGGCGGCGCATGGCTTCCATCTGGAACAGCCGGTCCTGGGCCTGCACATAGCCGAGTGTGCGGTAAAGATCGGTTTCGTTTTCGGCGCGGATGTGCGGCACGCCGCGCTCGTCGTAGCGCACCGTTACCGAACCTTGCAGGCGCTGAAGTTCCACTTGGCCCTGGCGCGTCGGCTGCTTGATGTACACGTACCCGCCAACCCCGATGACGAGCGTGACGATCAGCAATACAAGTACGGTCAGGACGCGTTTCATGGAGACTCCTTGTTCTTCGGGATTGCCGCCCTCGCGGGCAGCAACATGTAGCACAGACCTCCTGTGCCGGGCATCGCGGTCCTGGAAAAGTCAGGAATGCCTTACTTCACATCCGCTTGCCAAGGGCAGTAGCAACCGACGGCCAGCGTATGGGTGGCGCCCACCGCGCGACCTTCGCTCAGTGCTTGCAGAATGGGTTCGATAAAGCTGTTGTTCGAATTGCAGGTCAGGCCTTCGCTGTACGGGCCGAAATACGCCAGTTTGCCGCTGCGGTCCCAGATCGCCACCGCAGGGCTGGCGGGGATCTGTTCGGAGCCCGGGAGCACGGTGATGGGTTTCAGGCGGCTCAGGGTGCTGGGCAACTGACCATGACTGCCGGGCTTTTGTACCGAATAAAACTCGACGCCGCGCGACGCATACTGCTCAACCAGTTCGGTCAGGTGTTGTTGGTTGCCGACATTGCACGGGCAGGCAGGGTCCCAGAAATGCACCAGGCGGATGGGGCCGGGGCCGGCGAGGTCGTCGGGCAGGCGCAGCGGATCGCCAGAGAAGACGGCGGTGTGTGAGCTGAACGCGCGCAGGTAGCGACCCTGGAACCAGTCATACGCAGCCCACAATACGCCGGCACACACGAGGGCGAGCAGGCTGGCAAGCAGTGTGGTGCGAAAGGCCGGGCGCATGGGTTTCAATCCTCGAAGGTCGGCTAGCTTGCCATGCTTGCCGCGACAGATGAATATCGCAGGCCCATAAAGTCTGTTTAGCGTCTGGAATAGTACATGCCTGCCACTTTCGACCCCGATCATCTGCGCGCCAGCTTGAGGCCATTGGCCGAGTGGCAGCCGCTTTCGGCAGAAGCCCTGGTGTACCAGCGGTTCTACGGGCTCGAATTCGCCGGGCGAACGCTGCGTCGGGGGCTTGGGCGTTTCGAGGTCGATGGCTATCAGGTGGTCAGCCAGGTCTGGTGGCCCGAGCGAGCGAAAGCGACGCTGTTTCTGTTCCACGGCTTTTACGATCACACCGGGCTCTATCGGCATGTGATCGAGTGGGCACTTGATCAAGGCTTTGCGGTGATTGCCTGCGACTTGCCAGGCCATGGTTTGTCCAGTGGCGAGCGGGCCAGCATCAAGGATTTCGCCGAGTATCAGCACACCCTGCAAGGGTTGTTCGCCGACGCCGTGGCCCTCGATTTGCCGCAGCCGTGGCACTTGTGCGGGCAAAGTACCGGCGGGGCGATCGTGATCGATCATGTGCTGAATCAAGGAGCGAGCAGTCCGGCCCAGGGGCAGCTGATTTTGCTCTCGCCACTGGTTCGGCCACGCGCCTGGGGCTGGTCGCAGCTCAGCTATTACCTGCTCAAACCCTTCGTCAAAGCGATCGCCCGACGCTTCAGCGAGAACTCCAACGACCCTGACTTCTTGCCTTTCCTGCAAGCCGATCCGTTGCAACCACTAAGGTTGCCGACTGCCTGGGTCGGTGCGCTGGCGCGGTGGATCAAACGCATCGAGGCCGCGCCAAACAGTCCGCGCCGGCCACTGATCGTGCAGGGGCAATCGGACATGACGGTGGATTGGGAGCACAACCTTGAGGTGTTGAAGGCCAAGTTTGATCGGCCGCAGGTGCTGATGCTGCCTGAGGCGCGGCATCATTTGGCGAACGAGACGCTGGCGTTGCGGGAGGAGTATTTCGGGTTTCTGAGCAAGCGGATCAAAGGGCGGAATCTTTAGCGACTGTCAGGGCCTCATCGCGAGCAAGCTCGCTCCCACATTAGACCGAGTACGTCTGGACAACTCGGTCAACTGTGGGAGCGAGCTTGCTCGCGATAGCGATTTATCAGGCGCCAAAGATTACTGGGAAAGACTCGACGTCTCCTGCCCCACCGCCAGCCCCGCCCGAATCGCCGCCAACGCTGCCTGATAATAAGCCTTGCCCTCGGCGGACTCGGCAAACGTGGCGAACTCTTCCAGTTCTTCATCCGACAGATCGCGATAGACATACAGCAGCGTGTTGTTCAAGTCAGCGCCGATCTGGTCCATCAAGCGCTGGCGCTGACCATTGAGCATGCCTTGCGCCTGACCATTGCCGAGCAAACCGGGAATCATCGAACTGAGGCTGTCCGCTGCGACGCCAGCAATCGCCAGGCTGACTTCTGCACCGGCCTCGCGGGCGGGCAGGGCCTGGGCCAGATGGCCGATGATCAGCGTGCGGCTGTCACTGGCTTGAATCTTGGGTAACCCCTTGGCATTTTTCGCCAGCTGATCGCGACGGGTCGCCAGCAGTTCGGCGGCGACGATTTTTTTGCCCAAGGGGGATTGAAAGAAGGTCAGTGCGGGATTCGGATCGGTGAGGCTTTTGCGCAGTTGTGCTTCGGCGCGTTGATCCACCGCCTGAGGAGCGAAACGCTGATTGCTGTTGTTGACCAGGGCCTGAAACACCGCCGGTGGCAGGCTGTTCTGGTAGCGCTGCTGCGCCGCCGAGAGCGCGTCGTTGAAATGCGCGCGCTGATCTGGCCAACCGGCGACCTTGTACAACTGGTCGTGGCCGTCTGCCCATGCGGGCAAAGCACAGAGTATCAGCAGTGAAAAAAGCAAACGGCGCATAGGGACTCCTGTCAGCAGGCGACTATTCTCCGTGCGGCTTTCGTACTTGTCGAGAATTCGTATCAGTAATCCGATAAATCCTCCGCTCCGCGGCTCTGTCGGATTTGCAGGCACAGGAATACTATGCGCGCCATGCAAATATCCTCTGATCAACCGCTGCTGTTACGTATCGTCGACGACTTGGCCGAACGCGGCTGGTCGCAGCAGAATATCTTCCTGCCTCTGGATCTGACCCGAGTGTTGGCGGCTGAGTGCCGTAAACGTGCTGCCGAAGGCGAGTTGGCCCCTGCAGCGGTCGGGCGCGGGCCGACGTCGGAAATTCGCGAGGGGATTCGTGGCGACCATATTCAATGGCTTGAACCCGGCGAGGCTGAAGCCTGCGACCGTTATCTGAGCTTGATGGACAGTCTGCGCGAGGCGATGAATCGCGGGTTGTTCCTGGGCCTGGAAGACTTTGAAAGCCATTTCGCGCTGTATCCGCCCGGCGCCTTCTACCTCAAGCATGTCGACCGTTTTCGCGATGACGATCGGCGCATGGTGTCAGCGGTGATCTACCTCAATGATGCCTGGTTGCCCGAGCACGGTGGTCAGCTGCGCATGTACCTGGAGGGAGGCATCGAACACGATGTGGTGCCCACCGGCGGATGCCTGGTGGTGTTTCTGTCGGGCGAGGTGCCCCATGAAGTCCTGCCCGCGACCCGGGATCGCCTGTCATTGACGGGCTGGTTCCGGCGCCGTGGTAACGAGCCGTTCTGAGCATGCAGAAAATTCTGGTAAGCCGCTGCCTGTTGGGCCACCGCGTACGTTACGACGGCGGGGCGAGCGGGCCGTTTGATCAGCTTCAACAGTGGCTCGACGAAGGTCGCGTCGTGCCGTTGTGCCCGGAAGTCGCTGGAGGCTTGCCGACGCCCAGAGCGGCGGCCGAAATCCCGGGCGGGCAGGGCAGTGAGGTGCTCGATGGCCAGGCGTCAGTGATCACGACCGAGGGCGAGGATGTCAGTGCGGCGTTTTTGTCGGGCGCTTATCAGGCGTTGGAGTTGGTGCAAAAGCACGGCATCCGCATTGCGGTGCTCAAGGCCAACAGCCCGTCTTGCGGGAATCTGTTCACGTATGACGGGACGTTCAGCGGCGTGAAGGTCCGTGGCGAAGGGGTAACGGCGGCGTTGCTCAGGCGCCATGGCGTTCAAGTGTTCAGTGAGCTGGAGCTGGCCGAAGCGGCTGCTGCCTTGGCAACCCTGACCTGACGTCCTGCATAGAACCCCTGTGGGAGCGGGCTTGCTCGCGAATGCGGTGTGTCAGTCGACATCTCTATCAACTGACACAC
This sequence comes from Pseudomonas sp. IT-P294, assembly GCF_949767865.1. NCBI lineage: Bacteria > Pseudomonadati > Pseudomonadota > Gammaproteobacteria > Pseudomonadales > Pseudomonadaceae > Pseudomonas > Pseudomonas sp. IT-P294. The sequence continues at coordinate 500,152 of NZ_CATKQW010000022.1, forward strand.
CGCATTCGCGAGCAAGCCCGCTCCCACATTAGATTTACAGCGTCTTATGGTTTGGACTCTTCGCTCGCCTGCGCACCAAACCATTTCTTCTCCAGCTTCTGCAGTCGCCCATCCGTCTTGATCCGCTGCAAGGCGTTTTCCAGGCTGGCGTGGAACGCCGGGTTACCCTTCTGAAACGGAATCGCCAGGCTCACGGCCGGGGCGACTTTGGGTTTTTCTTCCGTCAGCGACTGCACCAGCAGGATTGAACGCGGTGTGTCGTCTTTCTGCGCGATCAATTGCGCATGGGTGCGAATGTAAGGTTCGGTGAAGTCGAAACGATCCTTCAAATCCGGGGTCATTTCTATGTGGTTGATGGCGATGTCGTACTTGCCGGTTTCAACTCCGGACAACAGGTCGCTGGAGTCAGTCACGACGAAGTCCGTTCGCACATCCAGTTCACTGGCCAGCATTTGGCCCAGTTCGACTTCGAAGCCTGTGAGTTTGCCGTCGTCCTTGAAATTGAACGGCGGTGTATTAGCCTCAAGGGCAATGCGCAGCTCGCCACGGTCATTTATATCGTCAATCAGTTCGGCATGAGCCAGAGGGCTCAAAAGGGGTAGCAGGCAGATCAGGCCAGGCAAAAGGCGCATGGTCACTCCTTTGAATACATTTATTGCGATGCTCTGAGTCAGGCTCGCTTTGCTATGGTTGTCGAGTGCCTTCGACAACAAATGGCCGTGAAGTTGTCATGGCCACGCCGATTTTACGGAAAAACTGGAGAAGAGAATGAAAACGTTTATGTCACGAGCAGCATTCGCCGGGCTATTGCTGAGTGCTTCGATGCTGGCGACGGCGGCTACGCCTGCCCCCAAGGGTGCAGAGGTGTTCATCGTATCTCCCGCAGACGGCGCCACGGTCTCGGAAACCTTCACCGTCAAATTCGGCGTCAAGGATATCGCGCTGGCTCCGGCCGGCGACGTGACCAAGAACACCGGTCACCACCACCTGCTGATCGATGTCGACAAGCTGCCTGCCGCCGGCGCGCCGATTCCGAATGATGCCAACCACATGCACTTCGGCAAGGCGCAGACCCAGGCTGAAATCAAATTGACGCCGGGCAAGCACACCTTGCAGCTGGAGTTGGGCGACAGCGGCCACATGCCGTTCGATCCGCCAATCGTGTCGAAGCAGATCACCGTCAACGTTAAGTGACAGTGTAGCGCCTATGAAAAAGGAGCCCCGAAGGGCTCCTTTTTTTTGTCGCTCAAGCCGCTATCAGAACAACACACGGCAACGGATGGTGCCGATGATGTGCTGCAGCTTCTCTTGCGCCATTTCCGAGTACTCGGCGTCGACGTCGATTACCACATAGCCGACTTTCTAGTTGGTCTGCAGAATCCACCAAAGAATTTCTGCCGGAAATCGGATTTTTTGATGTAAGACTTTTTACTATAGATAGTAGTTGTATTGAGTTTTACGTAATTTTTAATCACGGAATATGCAGTAAAAATTTTACTGTTGATAGGGTGCCGTTGTTGCGGCATAACTTAGGTGTTTTTACCAAAGGGAATTCAATTTATTGCAAGGGATGCTGCATGCAAAAATCTATCACTTTTCCTCCGCCTTTGAAATCGTCGGGCGATTTGCTCAATGAAGACAAAAAATATCCAGGATATATTTCAGGTTTAGACAGCGCTCTAAACTGGGACGGAACTCTCCCGGAAGTCACTGTGGCTTACCGTATTGAAACTATCGATAGAGAGCGCGACGCATACTCAAAGTTGGTAGCCATAGGGCACTCGGTGCAAGATCAGATAGGAAGCGTTTTTTCGAATAGCACGGCGAGTGTGCGAAGTGAAATAGAGGAGCGCTTAAGTTCAGCTGTTGACACCCATCCATTTAATGATCTGGAGGGTACTTTAAAAAAGAAAGTGGTTGTTGTCGAGCTTCTGCAACAAATCAAAATGAATAGAAGTTGGTATGAGGCGAATATATTTGCTGGCATAGATTTATTGTCATTGGGCAGTATGGAAAATGCCGAGGCATTCGCCGCTAGTTTGGATACGGCAGAAGACGAGGAAGAACGCCGAGGCTATTACGAAAATTTTCTGAGATCGCTGACAGCCGCCTACGTTAAACGAATCCTTGCCGAAGCTGTTTCCATTTTAGAGGACGCTTCGCCAGCAATAGATGCTGCGATCCATTCTGCTTTGGCTAGAGGTGAAACTGCCTACAGCTTCAATTTAACCTTTAGTCAATCCGCACAGGTGGTAACTGTGGCGGGTGCCGCCACTCTCCAAAACACGGACGGTTGGACCTTCGAGGCCGCGATCCGTAAAGGCACTCTGTTGTTGACAGGTTTGGGAGAAGCACTTCTCAGTCGAGCGACGGCGATCGGGATCGGCACTTTGCTCTATTCACCGGCTCTGGGTAACGGCGAGCGATATCCTCAAACGGTTCTCAAATTATCGGGTAGTGCAGTCTTGCCAGGTGCACCGACTAACCTGAACGAAATCGCCGCTGTCGAAGGAACCATTGATCTTCCCTATCGGATTTATGGTGACCTTGGCCAATACACGCTCGTTGCAACACCGAAGGGAGGAAGCGTTTCGCCAGCGGTACCAGTTCGAGCGCTGGAGTTCGACCTGAAGACGAACAGCTACAGTTTCACCTCCGCCGACACACCGCCCATCACCCTCAGTTTTCCAATTATCCACTGGGGTAACAGTTCGACAACTTCACCTGCCAGGCCCGTGGAAGTGCCGCGTTACACGGGTGTTGAGCTGTTGCCACTACTCGTGCAGCCGGAACCATTGCCTGCGTCCGAGTTACCGGATTTCAGGGATTGTATTTATTGCTTCCCGATCAACAGCGGCTTGCCGCCGATTTATGTTGTTTTCAATAGCCCTTATGAAGGGGCTACCACGAGAGGGAAGTACAGCGGCCGACTTTTCAATCCTGCCAAAGCGGGAGGTCCAATTCTGGATCTCGATTGGACGAGTGCGACCGTAACTCAAGCGGGTATCGACCTAGTGAAAGTGCATACGGGCCGATTCGGTCCTTCGGATGCCAATGCCATCATGATTGATCGCTTGGAAAAAATTCACCAAGGTAAATTGGTAGTCACGTCCATGGACAAACGTTTCTATACTCATGAGTTGAGAGAGCTTGAACGTTTCAGAACATTAGGGGTGGCTGACGGTGTAAATCCGAATGATGAAGGTGCCATTTGGAATAACACCCACGCAGCGACACTGGAGGATTACAAACTAAAAGATAGTTTCGAGTTGCTCTATACGCTTGAAGCTTTAGAGGCGCACAGAAAGCAAGCGGATAGAGAGTACGAACAACTGGGAGGAATATAATAATGAGCGTTATAGAAAAAGCTGTTCTCAACGAGAAGCCTGAAGAGGTAATTCTATTTCTTACCAAGAATGAATTGGGCATCTCTTTTCCTCGGCTTGATGGTCTCTACAACCAGGCTAATTGGGCGCATGTGGCGGATAATATGGGGCTATTGAAAATCGTCTGGGAAATGTGTGACGCGGGCTTTATAAAATCTAATGGCACCGGAATTGTCAGGGGCATCAACTGGAGAGAGCCGGCATTCATGCTAGAGGGAAAATATACTTTTGATTGATATTGCGAAGCGTCTGTCGACTTTAGGGGGCGATAAACAATATCTATTGTTTCGAGGACGTCCGGCTTCCTGATGTTGGTGATTGGATTCTGTCTAGTTTAGAGATAGGTTTACGATTGTTCGGGACAAGTGCATGAAAAAGGGAGCCCTAAGGCTCCCTTTTTTTGTCGCTCAAGTCGCTATCAGAACAGAACGCGGCAACGGATGGTGCCGTTGATGTGCTGCAGCTTCTCTTGCGCCATTTCCGAGTACTCAGCGTCGACGTCGATTACCACATAGCCGACTTTCTCGTTGGTCTGCAGGAACTGACCGGAGATGTTGATGCCGTTTTCGGCGAAGACCTTGTTGATCTCGCTCATCACACCCGGGATGTTTTCGTGGATGTGCAGCAAACGGTGCTTGCCAGGGTGAGCCGGCAGGGCCACTTCCGGGAAGTTAACCGACGATACCGACGTACCGTTGTCGCTGTACTTGACCAGTTTTTCCGCCACTTCCAGACCGATGTTGGCTTGCGCCTCAGCGGTGGAGCCGCCGATGTGCGGGGTCAGGATCACGTTGTCCAGGCCACGCAGCGGGCTTTCGAACTCTTCGTCGTTGGAGCGAGGCTCCACCGGGAACACGTCGATGGCCGCGCCGATCAGGTGCTTGTCCTTGATCGCGTCCGCCAGGGCTTGCAGCTCGACCACGGTGCCGCGCGCAGCATTGATCAGGATGCCGCCCTTCTTGATGGCGCGGATTTCCTTCTCGCCGATCATCCACTGGGTCGCCGCGGTTTCCGGAACGTGCAGGGTGACGATGTCGGACATGCCCAGCAGTTCGTGCAGGTTGCCGACCTGGGTGGCGTTACCCAGTGGCAGCTTGGTCACGGTGTCGTAGAAGTACACCTGCATGCCCAGGCCTTCAGCCAGGACCGACAATTGAGTACCGATCGAACCGTAACCGACGATGCCCAGCTTCTTGCCGCGGATTTCGAAGGAGTTGGCAGCGCTCTTGATCCAGCCGCCACGGTGGCAGGAAGCGTTCTTCTCAGGGATGCCGCGCAGCAACAGGATCGCTTCGGCCAGCACCAGCTCGGCAACGGAGCGAGTGTTGGAGTACGGCGCGTTGAATACCGCGATACCGCGTTCGCGAGCAGCGTTCAGGTCGACCTGGTTGGTACCGATGCAGAAACAGCCGACAGCGACCAGTTTCTTCGCGTGATCGAAGATCTCTTCGGTCAGTTGAGTACGGGAGCGAATGCCGATGAAGTGCGCATCAGCGATCTTTTCCTTGAGCTGGGCTTCCGGCAGAGAACCTGTAAGGTACTCGATGCTGGTGTAGCCCGCCGCCTTGAGGACGTCGACAGCCGATTGGTGGACGCCTTCGAGAAGAAGGAACTTGATCTTGCTCTTATCGAGAGAAGTCTTGCTCATCTGCGTAAACCTGTATCCCGGAGAAAAATGGCAGGAAGCCAGCAGACGCTGACCCGGACGGCAAGAATGCCGTCGCCGCAGAAGGCCGTTGGGCACTATGCTGCGGGGTCGGTATGCTAGCATATGCACCCCGCTAAACACTCATTCCTGCGACGTGAAGCGTTCTCAGGATGACCATGAATTGTTCGAGAGTTCTGTCGATGACCAATCCTGCCTTGATTGAAGAGCTGAAGACCCTGGTTGAGCCTGGCAAGGTGCTGACCGATGCCGACTCCCTGAATGCTTACGGTAAGGATTGGACCAAGCATTTCGCCCCGGCCCCGACCGCCATTGTGTTCCCCAAGACTACCGAGCAGGTCCAGGCCATTGTGCGCTGGGCCAATGAACACAAGGTGGCGCTGGTGCCATCCGGTGGTCGCACCGGGCTTTCCGCCGCAGCGGTCGCCGCCAATGGCGAAGTCGTTGTGTCCTTCGACTACATGAACCAGATTCTCGAAGTGAACATGACCGACCGCACCGCGGTCTGCCAGCCTGGCGTGGTCACCGAACACTTGCAGAACGTCGCCGAAGAGAAAGGCCTGTATTACCCGGTGGACTTCGCTTCGGCGGGTTCCAGCCAGATTGGCGGCAATATCGGCACCAATGCCGGCGGGATCAAGGTGATTCGCTACGGCATGACCCGCAACTGGGTGGCTGGCATGAAGGTCGTCACCGGCAAGGGCGATCTGCTTGAGCTGAACCGCGACCTGATCAAGAACGCCACCGGCTACGACATGCGTCAGCTGTTCATCGGCGCTGAAGGCACCCTCGGTTTTGTGGTCGAAGCGACCATGCGCCTGGACCGTGCCCCGAAAAACCTCACCGCGATGGTGCTCGGCACCACCGATTTCGACTCGATCATGCCGGTTCTGCACGCCTTCCAGAGCAAGCTCGACCTGACCGCCTTCGAATTCTTCTCCGACAAGGCCTTGGCCAAGGTCATGGCGCGCGGTGACGTGCCAGCGCCATTCGAAACCGGCTGCCCGTTCTACGCGCTGCTGGAATTCGAAGCGACCACCGAAGAAGTGGCCAACCACGCCCTGGAAACCTTCGAACACTGCGTCGAGCAGGGCTGGGTGCTGGACGGCGTGATGAGTCAGAGCGAAACCCAACTGCAGAACCTGTGGAAGCTGCGCGAATATATTTCCGAAACCATTTCGCACTGGACGCCGTACAAGAACGACATTTCGGTCACCGTATCGAAAGTCCCGGCGTTCCTGAAGGAAATCGACGCGATCGTCGGTGAACACTACCCAGACTTCGAAATCGTCTGGTTCGGTCACATCGGCGACGGCAACCTGCACTTGAACATCCTCAAGCCGGATAACCTGAGCAAGGACGAGTTCTTCGCCAAGTGCGCCACCGTGAACAAGTGGGTGTTCGAAACCGTCGAGAAGTACAACGGTTCGATCTCCGCCGAACACGGCGTGGGCATGACCAAGCGTGATTACCTGACCTATAGCCGCTCGCCGGTCGAGATCGAGTACATGAAAGCGGTCAAGGCGGTGTTCGACCCGAATGGCATCATGAACCCGGGCAAAATTTTCGCTGTTTGACTTTCGAACTTAAGCGCTACGAACCAGGAGTCGGTCAATGAGCTATCAGCACCAGTATGTCGACGGCACGCGAATTCATTTCCCGCTGGGGAAAGTGGTGTGCATCGGCCGCAACTACGCCGAACACGCCAAGGAACTGGACAACCCGGTGCCTACCGAGCCACTGCTGTTCATCAAGCCGGGCAGTTGCGTGGTGCCGCTGGAAGGCAGTTTCAGCATTCCGACCGAGCGCGGTTCGGTGCATTACGAAGCGGAAATTGCCGTGTTGATCGGCAAGCCTTTGTCGACCAAGCCAAGCCGTGAAGAAGTGCTGGATGCGATTTCCGGTTTTGCCCCGGCCCTGGACCTGACCCTGCGCGACAAGCAGGCCGAGCTGAAATCCAAAGGCTTGCCATGGGAAATCGCCAAGTCCTTCGACGGTGCGGCAGTGATTGCGCCGTTCGTGGCCGGCAGCACCTTTGCCGACCTGACCGACATCGGTATCCGCCTGACCATCAACGGCGAAGTGCGTCAGGATGGCAACAGCAAAGACATGCTCAACCCGATCGTGCCGATGATCCAGTACATGGCCGGCTGTTTCTCGCTGCAGGCCGGTGATGTGATCCTGACGGGCACTCCGGTGGGCGTGGGTCCGTTGAATGTTGGTGATGACATCGTGCTGGAATTGCCGGGTGTCAGCAGCTTCACCAGCAGCGTGCGCTAACCGAAACACCGCAAACCCTGTGTGGGAGCGGGCTCGCTCTCACATTGGTTTCTTGTGGTATCAGGTCTAGCGGCGGAAGGGTCATCCGCCATTTGCCGTTTTTTTCACATCGTCTCTGGATAATTCCGCGGATCCGGGCCTCCCAGCCGGCCCACTTGTGCTATTACCTTTAGCCTGAATTTCTGGAACGGACCCTGAATGGCCACCCAACCGCTGCCCACTTTCAAAACTGCCCGTCGCTCACGGTTCGTCTTGCGTTGGTATATCTGGCTGCTGGTGGCGGCCATCGCATACGGCGTCGCCTTTGCGATGCATTGGGATGATCGCGGCGTACTCTGGGTGAAAGAGCAATTCAAGAGCCCGGCCGAGCGTCAGGCCAGTGTCTGGCTACCGGATTACCGAGCGGTGATCGACGGTAAATTGCTGCCGGGTATGGAAAAGGACGAAGCCTCGGACCTGGCCTACGATCCACAGACCAAGACTCTGTTTTCGGTCATGGGCAAGAACCCGTTCCTCGTCGAGCTGACCCTGCAAGGCGACGTGCTGCGCAAAATGCCTTTGGTGGGCTGGAGCAACCCGGAAGGCGTCACCGTACTGGGCAATGGCCTGCTGGCGATTGTCGATGAGCGCTCGCACTTGATTACTATCGTCAAGGTCGATGCCGACACCCGTGAATTGAACATCGCCAATTTTACGAAGTACGATCTTGGGCCTTCGAAAGACCAGAACAAGGCCTTTGAAGGTGTCACCTGGGATTCGCAAAACCAACAGCTGCTGCTGGGCGAAGAGCGTCCGCCGGCATTGTTTGCCTGGAAAGGTGACGGCCGAGTCCTTACCGGTGACAAGCTGAAGCTGGCCAGCCATGCGCTGGACATGCGCAACTTGTCGGCCCTGGCCATCGACCCGCGCACCGGCCACATGCTGGTGCTGTCCGCCGACTCTCACATGTTGATGGAGCTGGACAAAAAGGGCGAACAAGTCAGTTTCATCGCCCTGTTGGGTGGCTTCAACGGCCTGAAGAACACCATTCCACGCGCCGAAGGCGTGACCATGGACGAGGCGGGTAACTTGTATATGGTGAGTGAACCGAACCTGTTTTACCGCTTCGAAAAACAGAAGTAATCGCCACAATCCTGCTGTTGTGGTCGCAAGCCACTGGCCATTAAGCTTGAGTTCACACGGGCGTGATATTTCATCCGCCCGTTTTGTTTTCGAGCTCGCCTGAATGCGTCGACTTGCGCGTCCCAAACCCCTCCTTTTGATCCTGTCAGTGATTACGCTGATCGCTCTGGTTGCGGTCGGCCAATACATGCGCTTGTTCGAGCGTGCGTGGTTCAACCTGAATACGCTTTGGCAGCCGCAGAGCAGCGAATCCATCGGTCTGGATCAATTCCGAGTGGACATTGACGCGCGGGTGATCGACGGGCTGGACGATAATGTCTCCGCGCTGACGTTTGATCCGGTGCGTAAAAGCCTGTTTACGGTCACCAACAAAAAATCAGAGCTGGTCGAGCTGTCCCTTGAAGGCAAAATCCTGCGGCGCGTGGCGTTGATTGGTTTTGGCGACCCGGAAGCGGTGGAATTCATCAGCGCCGACACCTACGTGATCACCGACGAGAGCCAGCAACGGCTGATCAAGATTCACCTTGAGAAGGACACGGCGTTCCTCGATGCTGCGGATGCCGAGCAGATGATCCTCGGCGTGCACATGGGCAGCAACAAGGGCTTCGAAGGCCTGGCTTACGACTCGGTGGGCAAGCGTCTGTTTGTGGCCAAGGAGCGCGACCCGATGTTGATCTACGAGGTGCAGGGCTTCCCGCATTACACCCCGGAGAAATCCTACGCCGTGCACGTGGTCAACAACCCCAAGCGTGATGCCGGAATGTTCGTGCGAGACCTGTCGAGCCTGCAATACGACAAGCACAGCGGCCATTTACTGGCGCTGTCCGACGAGTCGCGATTGATTCTGGAGCTGGATGTCGATGGGCGACCACTCAGCACCCTGTCCCTGAGCAAGGGGCGTCAAGGGCTGGAAAACTCAGTGCCGCAAGCGGAGGGCATCGCCATGGACGACGACGGCAACCTGTACCTGGTGAGCGAACCCAACCTGTTCTACGTCTTCAAAAAACCAGCACAGCCCTGAGCAACACCCCAAAACCACTGTGGGAGCGGGCTTGCCCGCGATGAGGCCGTGTCAGTCGATAAAGATTATGACTGATAGGCCACCATCGCGGGCAAGCCCGCTCCCACAGGTCATTCATTCGCCGATGAATCCAGGCGATTTCACTTATTGGGCGCGCAGGGTTTTCACGCCTTCGCTGGTGCCCAGCAGCAGCAGATCCGCCGGACGTGCCGCGAACAAGCCGTTGGTGACCACGCCAACAATGGCGTTGATCTGCTTCTCCAGCTCTACCGGGTTGGTGATCTGCATGTTGAAGACGTCGAGGATGATGTTGCCGTTGTCGGTCAGCACGCCTTCACGGTAAACCGGGTCGCCGCCAAGTTTCACCAGTTCGCGGGCCACGTGGCTGCGGGCCATCGGGATCACTTCGACCGGCAGCGGGAACGCGCCGAGTACCGGTACCAGTTTGCTGGCGTCGGCGATGCAGATGAAGGTCTTGGCCACGGCGGCCACAATCTTCTCGCGGGTCAGGGCTGCGCCGCCGCCCTTGATCAGGTGCAAGTGCTCGTCGCTTTCGTCGGCGCCGTCGACGTAGAACTCCAGGTCGCTGACGGTGTTCAGTTCATACACCGGAATGCCGTGGCCCTTGAGGCGGGCGGCGGTGGCTTCGGAACTGGCGACGGCGCCATCGAACGCGCCCTTGTGCCGGGCCAGGGCATCGATGAAGCAGTTGGCGGTGGAGCCGGTGCCGACCCCGACGATGCTCTTGTCGTCGAGTTTCGGGAGGATGAAGTCGACGGCGGCCTGAGCCACTGCCTGTTTGAGTTGATCCTGGGTCATGCGGGCTCCGAAGCGGGCAAGGGGAACGGAAAGGCCGGCATTATAGCCCCTTGCCCGGCTAAAACCTCTGGATTCGTGTGGTCGCCCAGCCGAAAGGCGGGTTAGACTCGTTGGCCCTGCCCAACCCGCTCAGTGATGCTTTCCGATGCTCGAACAGTACGTCAAAAAGATCCTCACCTCGCGCGTTTATGACGTTGCCGTAGAAACCCCATTGCAGACTGCCCGTCAGCTCTCCGAGCGGCTGGGCAACAGCATCTGGCTCAAGCGCGAAGACTTGCAGCCGGTGTTCTCGTTCAAGATTCGCGGCGCTTACAACAAGCTCACGCAGCTGAGCGATGAAGAGCGCGCACGCGGCGTGGTCACCGCATCGGCGGGCAATCACGCGCAAGGCCTGGCCCTGGCGGCGAAAGTGCTGGGCGTGAAAGCTACCATCGTGATGCCCAAGACCACCCCGGAAATCAAAGTCGAAGGCGTGCGCTCCCGTGGCGGCAAAGTGGTGCTGCACGGGGATTCGTTCCCCGAGGCCCTGGCCTACTCACTGAAACTGGTCGACGAAAAAGGCTACGTCTACATCCACCCGTATGACGATCCGCACACCATTGCCGGGCAGGGCACGGTGGCGATGGAAATTCTGCGTCAGCACCCAGGGCGTCTGGACGCGATTTTCGTTCCGGTCGGTGGCGGCGGCCTGATCGCCGGCATCGCGGCGTATGTGAAATACCTGCGCCCGGACATCAAGATCATCGGCGTCGAGCCGGATGACTCCAACTGCCTGCAAGCGGCCATGGCAGCCGGTGAGCGCGTGATTCTGCCGACCGTGGGTATCTTTGCCGATGGCGTTGCGGTGGCCCAGATCGGTCAGCACACCTTCGACATCTGCAAAGACTATGTTGATGATGTCATCACCGTCAGCACTGACGAGATCTGCGCGGCAATCAAGGACATCTACGACGATACCCGCTCGATCACTGAACCTGCCGGCGCGTTGGGCGTGGCGGGGATCAAGAAGTACGTCGAGCTCAATGGTGTCACCGGGCAGACCTTCGTGGCCATCGACTCGGGCGCCAACGTCAACTTCGACCGCTTGCGCCATGTCGCCGAGCGCGCCGAGCTGGGCGAGGGCCGTGAAGCCATTATCGCGGTGACCATCCCTGAGAAGCCGGGCAGTTTCAAGGCGTTCTGCGAAGCCATCGGCAAGCGCCAGATCACCGAATTCAACTACCGCTACAACACCGGCAGCGAAGCGCACATCTTTGTTGGCGTGCAGACGCATCCGGAAACCGACCCGCGCAGCGCACTGATCGCCAGTCTCGGCGAGCAGGGTTTCCCGGTGCTGGACCTGACCGACAACGAACTGGCCAAACTGCACATCCGCCATATGGTGGGCGGTCGTGCGGCCCACGTGGTCGATGAAGTGATTCTGCGCTTCGAGTTCCCGGAGCGTCCGGGTGCGCTGTTCAACTTCCTCAACAAGCTGGGCGGGCGCTGGAACATTTCAATGTTCCACTACCGCAACCATGGCGCTGCGGATGGTCGTGTGGTCGCGGGTCTGCAAGTGCCGCACGATGAGCGTCACCTGGTGCCGGCAGCACTTGAGGAAATCGGCTACCCGTACTGGGACGAAAGCGACAACCCGGCCTATCAGCTGTTTCTCGGCTGAGCGGCTACGCTGATGGGCAGCCCATAAGGAAATCGAACAATGGAAACGTTAACCGCCCTGAAAGTGGCTCACGTCGTGTCGACGGTCGTGTTGCTGCTGTGTGCACTGGGCATGGGGATCTGGGTCTGGCGTACGCGGCGTAATGGCGATCCGACGGCGCCCGCGCGCGCATTGCAGCGGCCGCAAGGGCTTATCTGGCTGCTGATGGGGCTGGCATTGCTGAGCATGCCGGTCACGGGATGGTGGATGGTGCACCTGGTGGGCTGGCCATTGGGACAGACCTGGTTGCTGGCGTCCAGCGTGCTCTACACCGTGGCGGCCTTGGGCTGGTTCTGGCTGCTGGTGCGGCTTAACAAGCTGCGCAAGGCGCAGGTCGGTAATGGCAAGTTCACTTTTGCCCTCGCGCTGTTCAGCTTTGTCTGCTTTATCGCTATTGCCGGATTGATGGGTGCCAAGCCTGTTTAAGGCTTGAAACCGAGTCGACCCAATCGCGAGCAGGCTCACTCCCACATTGGAATGCGTTCCCCTGTAGGAGTGAGCCTGCTCGCGATAGCAGTTTCAGTCGCGCAACGAAATTACCGGCCAGCCACGCTTTTCGGCTTCAGCGCGCAGATTCGGATCAGGATCGACCGCAACCGGATTCGCCACTTCCTCCAGAAGTGACAAATCATTCATCGAGTCGCTGTAGAAGTAACTGTCTTCCAACGAATGCCCGGTCTCTTCCAGCCAGCGATTGAGCCGCGTCACTTTGCCTTCGCGAAAGCACGGAACATCGGTGCTGCGCCCGGTATAACGGCCATCGACCATTTCGCATTCCGTGGCGATCAAGGTTTCGACGCCCAGTCGCTGGGCAATCGGCCCGGTCACAAAGCGGTTGGTGGCCGTGATGATCACCAGTTTGTCGCCGGCCTCACGGTGTTTGGCCAGCAGCTCGATGCCCTTGGGTAGCACGATCGGTTCGATGCAATCGCGCATGTAATCCAGGTGCCATTGGTCCAGCGTGGCCATCTCGGTGCGGCCGAGGACCTCCAGGCAGAAGTTCAGGTAAGCGTCGTTGTCCAGCTTGCCGGCCAGGTAATCCTGATAGAACTCGTCATTGCGAGCCTTGTAGGCCACGGCGTCGAGAAAGCCTCGCTCACACAGGTAATCGCCCCAGGCGTGGTCGCTGTCGCCGCCCAGGAGGGTGTTGTCCAAGTCGAATAAAGCCAGGCGCATTGCAGTTACTCGCTGAAAAGTCTGTAGAAAGGTGCCCAGAATACGGACTTTTCACAAGAGTGCACATAAGCTCGGTCGGCTCGTTGCTGCCTTCACAACCTTTGTGGAACAATGCGGCGACATGCGTTTGCGAGGTTGTTGCCGTGATCGACCCCGATGGTTTCCGCCCCAATGTCGGGATCATTCTCACGAATGATGCCGGACAGGTGCTATGGGCTCGCCGTATCAATCAAGATGCCTGGCAGTTTCCACAGGGTGGAATCAACCCTCAGGAGACGCCAGAAGACGCCTTGTACCGCGAGTTGAACGAAGAAGTGGGGCTTGAACGAGAAGATGTTGAAATTCTCGCCTGCACCCGGGGCTGGTTGCGCTATCGTTTGCCGCAACGTCTGGTCAGGACGCACAGCCAACCGTTGTGCATCGGCCAGAAACAGAAATGGTTTCTCCTGCGCCTGATCTCCAACGAGCAGCGGGTGCGGATGGATTTGACCGGTAAACCGGAATTCGATGGCTGGCGCTGGGTCAGCTATTGGTATCCGTTGGGCCAGGTGGTGACATTCAAGCGCGAGGTGTATCGACGCGCTCTCAAAGAGCTTGCCCCGCGCCTTTTAACGCGCGACTGACGACGGAGTTCGACCCCGAGCCATGCTCAATACGCTGCGCAAGATCGTCCAGGAAGTTAACTCCGCCAAGGATCTCAAGGCGGCGTTGGGCATTATTGTATTGCGCGTCAAAGAGGCCATGGGCAGCCAGGTCTGCTCGGTCTACCTGCTTGACCCTGAGACCAACCGCTTCGTGCTGATGGCCACCGAGGGCTTGAACAAGCGCTCGATCGGCAAAGTCAGCATGGCACCCAACGAAGGTCTGGTCGGCCTGGTCGGCACGCGTGAAGAACCCCTGAACCTCGAAAATGCCGCGGATCACCCGCGCTACCGTTACTTCGCCGAGACCGGTGAAGAGCGCTACGCTTCCTTCCTCGGGGCGCCGATTATTCACCACCGCCGCGTCGTCGGCGTGTTGGTCATTCAGCAAAAGGAACGCCGCCAGTTCGATGAAGGTGAAGAAGCCTTCCTCGTGACCATGAGCGCACAACTCGCCGGTGTAATTGCGCACGCCGAGGCCACCGGTTCGATCCGTGGCCTGGGCCGTCAGGGCAAAGGCATCCAGGAAGCCAAGTTCATCGGCGTACCGGGTTCGCCGGGTGCGGCGGTCGGTACTGCGGTGGTCATGCTGCCGCCGGCCGATCTGGACGTGGTGCCGGACAAGACCATTGCCGACATCGACGCCGAACTGGCGTTGTTCAAGACCGCCATCGAAGGCGTACGCGCCGACATGCGAGCGTTGTCGGCCAAATTGGCCTCGCAGCTGCGTCCCGAAGAGCAGGCCTTGTTCGACGTCTATTTGATGATGCTCGACGATGCCGCGCTGGGCAACGAAGTCACGACCGTGATCAGGACTGGCCAGTGGGCCCAGGGTGCGTTGCGCCAAGTGGTCACTGAGCACGTCAACCGTTTCGAATTGATGGACGACGCCTACCTGCGTGAGCGCGCCTCGGACGTCAAGGACCTTGGCCGGCGTTTGCTGGCGTATCTGCAGGAAGAGCGTCAGCAGAATCTGGTTTACCCGGAAAAAACCATTCTGGTCAGCGAAGAGCTGACGCCGGCAATGCTCGGCGAGGTGCCGGAAGGCACGCTGGTCGGTCTGGTCTCGGTCCTCGGCTCGGGTAACTCCCACGTCGCGATACTCGCCCGGGCGATGGGCATCCCGACGGTGATGGGTCTGGTCGACCTGCCGTACGCCAAGGTCGATGGGATCGAATTGATCGTCGATGGCACCCGCGGCGAGGTCTATACCAACCCAAGCGAAGTGTTGCGCAAGCAATTCGCCGAGGTGGTGGAAGAAGAGAAACAACTGGCGCTCGGTCTCGACACCCTGCGCGACCTGCCGTGCGTGACCCTCGATGGCCACCGCATGCCACTG
The DNA here is from genome assembly GCF_949767865.1 of Pseudomonas sp. IT-P294. Lineage (NCBI taxonomy): Bacteria > Pseudomonadati > Pseudomonadota > Gammaproteobacteria > Pseudomonadales > Pseudomonadaceae > Pseudomonas > Pseudomonas sp. IT-P294. Next base: position 515,301 of record NZ_CATKQW010000022.1, read on the forward strand.
TGGGTCAACACCGGCCTGCTGGCGGACGTGGCGCGGGCGCAGAAGCGCGGTGCCGAAGGCGTCGGTCTGTACCGCACCGAAGTGCCGTTCATGATCAACCAGCGGTTCCCCAGCGAAAAGGAGCAGTTGGCGATCTATCGCGAGCAGCTCGCGGCTTTCCACCCGCAACCGGTGACCATGCGCAGCCTGGACATCGGCGGTGACAAGGCGCTGTCGTACTTCCCGATCAAGGAAGACAACCCGTTCCTCGGCTGGCGCGGCATTCGCGTCACCCTCGACCACCCGGAGATCTTCCTGGTCCAGACCCGCGCGATGCTCAAGGCCAGCGAAGGCCTGAACAACCTGCGGATTCTGCTGCCGATGATCTCCGGCACTCACGAACTCGAAGAAGCCCTGCACCTGATTCACCGGGCCTGGGGCGAAGTCCGCGACGAAGGCACCGACGTGCCGATGCCGCCGATTGGGGTGATGATCGAGATTCCGGCGGCGGTGTACCAGACCAAGGAACTGGCGCGGCAAGTGGACTTCCTGTCCGTGGGTTCCAACGACCTCACCCAGTATTTGCTGGCCGTGGACCGCAACAACCCGCGAGTGGCCGACCTCTACGATTACCTGCACCCGGCAGTGCTTCAGGCGTTGCAGAACGTGGTGCGCGATGCCCACGCCGAAGGCAAGCCGGTGAGTATCTGCGGTGAGATGGCCGGTGACCCGGCAGCTGCCGTGCTGTTGATGGCGATGGGTTTCGACAGCCTGTCGATGAACGCCACCAACTTGCCGAAAGTGAAGTGGATGCTGCGTCAGATCAATCTGAGCAAGGCCAAGGAATTGCTGGCGGAGCTGATGACCATCGACAACCCGCAAGTTATCCACAGCTCGCTGCAACTGGCGCTGAAGAACCTCGGGTTGGCGCGGATGATCAATCCGGCGTCGGTCAAACCCCTTTAAAAGGCTGATGGCCCCATCGCGAGCAAGCTCGCTCCCACATTCGATCTTCAGTGAACACATTATTTGTGAACACCAGAGACCAATGTGAGAGCGAGCTTGCTCGCGATGGGGCCAGTCCAGTCACCAACGATCTAAACCCTGATCTCCACTTCCCCCAAGTGCCCGCCGTACGGCCCGAAGCTTCTTTCGACCATATGCCGCGTCCCGTCCGCCTGAACAATCAGCGCAGTGCTCGCCCGCGTCCCATAAGTCGGACTGGCAATAAACACACTCGACAACAACGTCTCAGTCGCCAAACCCACCCCGGTATCCGGCAAATCGGCAAAGGGCGCTGTCTGCGGATCATTCAGCAAGGCCAACAAAGCCTGGGGCTGCGGATCTTCCAGCGCTGTCTCCAGCGCCGCTCGCGCCCTGAGCAGTTTTGGCCACGGCGTATCCAGACCGGCGTTCGACAACCCATAGACGCCCGGTGGCAGCATCACCGCCTCAGTCTCCCGGGCATTGAAGTGCCACAACTCATTGGAGTTGCCGATCAGCAGGTTAAATCCGGCGTATTCCAACGAACGTCTGACAACGTCGTTTAAGTAGTCATCAATCGACAGGTCACCCAACAGAAAACCCGCCACCAGCTCACCCCGCGATTTGCGTGACGGCGGTTGGTGCGGATCGCGAATATTGGTCAGCGCCGCGAAGCGTCCATTGGCGCCGATGCCGAGCCAAGTGCCGCCAGCCTCCAGGTCGCGACCAGCATAGACATGAGGCGCATGCGGCCATTGCGCCAGCGGCAGGCTGGGACGGGCATAGAACTCGTCGCGGTTGGCCGCGACGATCAGCGGTTGGGCATGACTCGGTCGCCAGGCGAAAACAATCAGGCACATAAGGTGGTCCTTGTGTGTTTTTTGCTCACTTTACGCAGACATCTTGCTTCTATCCATCGCCATCCAGTGGAGCCTTGGCCCCTGCATCCGTTACCATGCCGCAGCTTTTTTTGAGAAGCACATAGGGAAGGTCATGGAATTTCTGCTCTATCTGGCGCTGGGCGCCTGTGCAGGCGTGCTGGCCGGGCTGTTCGGGGTTGGCGGCGGGATCATTATTGTCCCGGTGCTGGTGTTCAGTTTTACCTTGCAAGGCTTCGATCCATCGATCCTGACCCACCTGGCGGTTGGTACGTCCCTGGCCACGATTATCTTTACATCGGTCAATGCGGTGCGCGAACACCATCGTCGCGGCGCCGTGCGCTGGCCGATTTTTGTCTGGCTGACCGTCGGTATTCTGATTGGTGCCGGTTTCGGCGCGCTGACGGCGCAAGCTATCTCCGGCCCGAACCTGCAAAAGATCATCGGCGTGTTCGCCTTGATCATCGCCGCGCAACTGGCCCTGGATGTCAAACCCAAGGCCAGCCGAACGGTGCCGGGTAAAGTGGGTCTGACCGTGGCCGGCAGTGTGATTGGCTGGGCCTCGGCGATTTTCGGCATTGGCGGCGGCTCGCTGACCGTGCCGTTCCTGACCTGGCGTAGCGTGCCGATGCAGCAAGCCGTGGCGACGTCATCAGCCTGCGGGCTGCCGATTGCCCTGGCCAGTGCACTAAGTTTCATGATTCTTGGGTGGCACGATCCATTGCTGCCGGCCCATAGTCTCGGTTTCATTTATTTGCCGGCGTTGTTGGGGATTGCCCTGACCAGCATGTTCTTCGCCCGCATTGGCGCGCGACTGGCCCACAGGCTGTCGCCGAAGTTGCTGAAAAGACTGTTCGCCGGTTTGCTGTTCTGCGTGGGCCTGAACTTTCTGCTCTGACGTCTACCGCAATCCTGGCTTAATCCTGGCGTGACAGCGTCGCCCGGGAATTTTGAAGGTTTCAACTCTAACAAGGAGTCGCAATGCTGCCTTACCCGCAGATCGACCCGGTGGCCCTGGCCATCGGTCCGCTGAAAATCCACTGGTACGGTCTGATGTACCTGATCGGCATTGGCGGTGCGTGGCTGCTGGCGTCACGCCGGCTCAACCGCTTCGACCCGACCTGGACCAAGGAAAAGCTTTCCGACATGGTCTTCTGGATGTCGATGGGCGTCATTGTCGGCGGCCGCCTCGGTTATGTGCTGTTCTACGATCTGCACGCTTATCTCGCCAACCCGACACTGATTTTTGAAGTGTGGAAGGGCGGCATGTCGTTCCATGGCGGGTTTATCGGCGTGATGCTGGCAGCGTTGTGGTTCGGGAGAAAGAACGGCAAGTCGTTCTTCCAGCTGATGGACTTTGTCGCGCCGATGGTGCCGATTGGCCTGGGCGCCGGGCGTATCGGCAACTTCATCAATGCCGAGTTGTGGGGCAAACCGACCGATGTGCCGTGGGCGATGATCTTCCCGCCGTTCAGCGATCCGGCGCAGTTGCCGCGTCACCCGTCGCAGTTGTATCAATTCGCACTGGAAGGTGTGGCGCTGTTCCTTATCCTCTGGCTGTTCTCGCGCAAGCCGCGACCAACCATGGCCGTGTCCGGGATGTTCGCGCTGTTTTACGGCATCTTCCGTTTCATCGTCGAATTCGTCCGCGTGCCAGATGCGCAACTGGGCTATCTGGCCTGGAACTGGCTGACCATGGGCCAGGTGCTCTGCGTTCCGATGATCGTCGGCGGGCTGTTCCTGATCTGGCTGGCCTATCACCGCGCCCCGGCGGCCCCAGCGGCGGCAGTATAAATTCGATCCCGGGGCGTTGGCCCCGGGTTCAAGGACACAGGTAACTCATGAAGCAATATCTCGAACTGGTCGCCCACGTCATCAAGAACGGCACCAAGCAGGCCAACCGCACTGGCGTAAACACCATCAGCTTCCCCGGCGCGATGCTGCGCTATGACCTTAAGGAAGGTTTCCCGGCGATCACCACCCGCAAAATGGCCTTCAAGTCGGCCATCGGCGAGATGTGTGGTTTCCTGCGTGGGGTGAACAACGCCGCCGAATTCCGTGCGCTGGGCTGCAAGGTCTGGGATCAGAATGCCAACGAAAACGCCCAGTGGCTGGCCAACCCGTTCCGTCAGGGCGAGGATGACCTCGGCGAGATCTACGGCGTGCAATGGCGCAAATGGCCTGCGTACAAACAGATTCCGGTCAGCAATAAAGCCGCCATCGAACAGACCCTGAGCCAGGGTTATCGTCAGATCGCTGAAGGCGAAGAAAACGGTCAGGCCTATGTGGTGCTGTACAAGGCCATCGACCAGATTCGCCAGTGCGTCGACACCATCATCAAGGACCCGGGCAGCCGGCGCATCCTGTTCCACGGCTGGAACGTTGCGCAGCTCGATGAAATGGCCCTGCCGCCGTGCCACTTGCTCTACCAGTTCCACCCGAATGTCGAGACCAAAGAGATCTCTTTGACGCTCTACATCCGCTCCAACGACCTGGGCCTTGGCACGCCGTTCAACCTCACCGAAGGCGCTGCGCTGCTGAGCCTGATCGGTCGCCTGACCGGTTACACGCCGCGCTGGTTCACCTATTTCATCGGTGATGCCCACGTTTACGAAAACCACTTGGACATGCTCAACGAACAGCTAAAGCGCGAGCCGTTCCCGCTGCCGAAACTGGTGATCAGCGATCGTGTGCCGGAATTCGCCAAGACCGGTGTTTATCAGCCGGAGTGGCTGGAGTTGATCGAACCGGGCGATTTCTCGCTTGAGGGTTATCAGCACCACGCTCCAATGACCGCGCCGATGGCGGTCTAAAGCTCTGACGCGATGATCGTTCCCACGCTCTGCGTGGGAATGCCGCCATGGACGCTCCGCGTCCACTGTGACGCAGAGCGTCACGGGATTCATTCCCACGCAGAGCGTGGGAACGATCATGCGGTGTTTTAGTGGCCGTGGCTGCGGCCCACATGGGAGTGCTCCACTTCCGTTGATACAACCCCGCCGCTCACCTCCAGCCGCTGCAAAATCCCGCATTGATCGATGTCCGGCCCTTCGCCACAGCGTTGGCGCAGGTCGAGCAATTGCGCCTGCAATGCCAGCAGCCCGTCGATCCGCAACTTGACGTGATGAATGTGTTCGTCGATCAACGCGTTGACGTTTTCGCACTGATCCTGGGGGCTGTCGCGCAATGCCAGCAGGCTGCGGATTTCTTCGAGGGTCATGTCGAGGGTGCGGCAATTGCGGATAAAGGTCAGGCGCTCGGCGTGGGCCTGGGTGTAGACGCGGTAGTTGCCATCGCTGCGGGCCGGCTCCGGCAGCAGGTTTTCACGCTCGTAATAGCGGATGGTTTCGACAGCGCAGTCGGTCAGTTTGGCCAGTTCTCCAATCTTCATCGCGACAATCTCCAAATGGTTGCTTGACCCTATAGTGGCTACAGGGTCTTTACTTGGCAACAGGCACCTTTATGGACGCGACCAATGAGCGATTCCCTTCACACCCACAAACCCGAGGCTGATCACGATCACGATCACGATCACAGCCACAAGCTGCAGCCTGTGCAAAAGCACGAGCACGGCGGCCACGGGGACGCCTGCTGTTCAGCCAAAGTGGCAGCACCGTCGCGGGTCTTGCTGAGCGAAACCCCGACCGCCGGCGCGCGGCTGAGCAGTTTTCGCATCGATGCGATGGACTGTCCGACCGAGCAGACGCTGATCCAGAACAAACTGGGCAAGCTTTCGGGTGTGCAGCAGCTGGAATTCAACCTGATCAACCGCGTATTGGGCGTCACCCACGACCTGCGGACCACGGCGCCAATCATCGAGGCGATCAAGTCGCTGGGCATGGTCGCCGAGCCGATGGATCAGGGCACCGAAACGCCGGCACCCATTCCTGAGAAAAAACACTGGTGGCCCCTGGCGCTGTCCGGTGTCGCTGCGCTCGCCGCTGAAGTTATCCACTTCACTAACGCGGCGCCGACCTGGGTCGTAGCAATCATCGCGCTGGTTTCGATCCTCAGCGGCGGCCTGACCACTTACAAAAAGGGCTGGATCGCACTCAAGAACCTCAACCTGAACATCAACGCATTGATGAGCATCGCGGTGACCGGTGCGATCTTGATCGGCCAATGGCCCGAAGCGGCGATGGTGATGTTCCTGTTCACCGTGGCCGAGTTGATCGAAGCCAAGTCGCTGGACCGGGCCCGCAACGCCATTGGCGGCCTGATGCAAATGGCGCCGGAACAGGCCACGGTGCTGCTGGCCGACGGGAATTGGGTTGCGCAAGACGTCAAAACCATCGAACTGGGCGCGCGGGTGCGAGTGCGTCCCGGCGAGCGCGTTGGCCTGGACGGCGAAGTGGTGTTGGGCAGTTCGACCATCGATCAGGCGCCGATCACCGGCGAAAGCCTGCCGGTGGAGAAAACCGTTGGTGACAAAGTCTTCGCCGGCACCATCAACCAGTCGGGCTCATTGGAATACACCGTGACCGCTGCGGCCAATAACTCGACCCTGGCGCGGATCATCCACGCGGTGGAGCAGGCCCAAGGCGCGCGGGCACCGACCCAACGCTTCGTCGATCAGTTCTCGAAAATCTATACCCCGTCGGTGTTCATCCTGGCCTTGGCTGTCGCGGTCATCCCGCCGTTATTCATGGGCGCCGTCTGGTTCGACTGGATCTACCGGGCGCTGGTGTTGCTGGTGGTCGCCTGCCCATGCGCACTGGTGATTTCCACGCCGGTGACCATCGTCAGCGGCCTCGCCGCGGCGGCGCGTAAAGGCATTCTGGTCAAGGGCGGCGTCTATCTGGAGGGCGGTTACAAGCTCGATTACCTGGCCTTGGACAAGACCGGCACGATCACCCACGGCAAACCGGTGCAGACCGATTACCTGTCACTTGATCCGACCGCCGAGGAAACCGCCCCGGCGATTGCCGCTGCGTTGGCCGGTCGCTCGGATCACCCGGTGTCGTTGGCCATCGCCAACGCGGCTGTGGATAAACAGTCCATGCCGCTCGTTGTGGATAACTTCGAGGCTCTGGCCGGGCGTGGTGTACGGGGCGAGATCAACGGCCAGGTCTACCACCTCGGCAACCACCGCTTGGTAGAAGAACTGAACCTGTGCTCACCCGCGCTGGAAGAAAAGCTGTTTGCGCTGGAGAAACAGGGCAAGTCCGTGGTGTTGTTGCTCGACAAGTCTGGCCCGCTGGCGCTGTTCGCCGTGGCCGACACTGTGAAGGAGTCCAGCCGCGAGGCGATCCGGCAACTGCACGACTTGGGCATCAAAACCCTGATGCTGACCGGCGACAACGTCCACACCGCGCAGGCGATTGCCGAGCAAGTGGGTATTGATGTCGCCAGAGGCGATCTGCTGCCAGCTGACAAACTGCAAGCCATCGAAGCGCTTTATGCCCAAGGCCACCACGTCGGTATGGTCGGCGATGGCATCAACGATGCGCCAGCGCTGGCCCGGGCCGAGATCGGTTTCGCCATGGCTGCCGCCGGTACCGATACCGCCATCGAGACTGCTGATGTCGCCCTGATGGACGATGATCTGCGCAAGATTCCGACGTTCATCCGCCTGTCGCGGCAAACCTCGAGCATCCTCAAACAGAACATTGCCCTCGCGTTGATCATCAAGGTGATCTTTCTTGGGGTAACCTTCGCCGGGATCGCCACCATGTGGATGGCGGTGTTCGCCGACATGGGCGTGAGCCTGTTGGTGGTGTTCAACGGTTTGCGCCTGTTGCGCAAATAAACGATGGGGGAAGGGTGTGCTGAGTGCCGAGCTGAAGGCGTTTTACATGGTGGCCCGCCTGGGCAGCATCACTTTGGCGGCGAAAAAGCTTGGTCTGAGCCAACCCACCGTGACAACGCAGATCCGCAACCTGGAAAGCCAGTACTCGGTTGAGCTGTTCTACCGGGGCGGCCGCCGCCTCAGCGTCAGCGACGAAGGCGCGCGGCTGCTGCCGATGGTCAAGGCGCTGTTGCAACAGGAAGCCGACATCGAGTTTTTCCTGCGCAACAGCGGCCAGGTCCAGGGCACGCTACGTATCGCTGCCACCGCGCCGTATTACATCCTCGATCTGGTGAAGACCTTCCGCGAGCGTTTGCCGCACGTGGAAGTGTCGGTGGAAATCGGCAACTCCCAGCAAGTGCTCGAAGCGCTGGAGGAATACCGCGTGGACGTCGCGGCGTCTTCGCAATTGCTCGACGATGCGCGCTTGATTCGTCGGGTGCTCGGCAGTGATCCGCTGGTGCTGGCGGTGCATCGCAATCATCCGCTGGCGGTGCATGACCATGTGCCGCTCAGTGCGTTGGCCGGGCACACGTTGTTGATGAGGGAGCCGGGCTCCACCACCCGGCGCCTGACCGAGGAATTGCTGGCCAATGCAGGCGTGAGTTTCGGGCCACTGCTGGAGATTGGCAGCCGTGAATCGATTCGTGAAGCGGTGCTGCGCAACATCGGCATCAGCATCATCGCCCGCCAGGAAGTGCCTCACGACCCGCAATTGCGCGTGCTGACCCTCGAGAATGCGCCGCAGATTCCCGAATATCTGTATTGCCTCAAGGAGCGAAAAGGCGCGCGGTTGCCAGCGGCGTTTCTCGGGGTGGCGCAGGAAATGGCGCCTGCCTGATATCTCGGTTGCCTTGTCTGGCCTCATCGCGAGCAAGCTCGCTCCCACATTTTGAAATGCGTTCCCCTGTGGGAGCGAGCTTGAACTCGCGATGGCGTCAGTTCAGGCGCCACCTGACCTGAACCCAAATCCTTGAATACCACTATCAGCCGTTTTTGCCTCACTGCCACATGACGGACGCATTACATCCCTAGGATGGCCTTCATCTGCTTGATGAGGCCTGTCCATGAACCACTCGATCGCAACTGCCTTGACCAACCCCGGCGCCCCGATGAAGGTGCGTGGCGTGCAGAAACGCTTTGGCGCGTTCACCGCGCTGGATAACGTTTCCCTCGACGTGGCCGCCGGTGAACTGGTGTGCCTGCTTGGCCCGTCGGGCTGTGGTAAAACCACGTTGCTGCGGTGCATCGCCGGTCTGGAAAAACAGGACAGCGGCGAGTTGTACCTCGGTGATCGCGACGTTTCCCACCTGGCGCCGCAAGCCCGGGACTACGGCATTCTGTTCCAGTCCTACGCGCTGTTCCCCAATCTCACCGTCGAAGCGAACATTGCCTACGGCCTTGCCGGCAGTGGTCGCGATGAAGTGCGTCAGCGTGTCGGTCAAATGCTGGAACTGGTCGGCCTGATCGGCAGTGAGAAAAAATACCCGGGCCAATTGTCCGGCGGCCAACAGCAGCGAGTTGCACTGGCCCGCGCCTTGGCGCCGGCACCGTCCTTGTTGCTGCTGGACGAACCGATGTCCGCCCTCGACGCTCGGGTCCGCGAGCACCTGTGCACCGAACTGCGCCAACTGCAACGCAACCTCGGCGTCACCACCCTGATGGTCACTCACAATCAGGACGAGGCCATGCTGATGGCCGACCGCATCGCCGTGATGAACAACGGCAAGGTCGAGCAATACGCCACGCCACAGGAAATTTATGATCGTCCGGCCACACCGTTTGTGGCTGAGTTCGTGGGTCAGGGCAACTGGTTACCTTTCCGGCGCAGCAGCGACAGCCATGCACAGGTCGGCGGGATGAACATGCGCCTGGCCGATGGCAGCGCCAAAACCGCGTCGGGCCGTTTGTTCTGCCGTCCGGAAGCCATCAACGTCAACCCGCCGGTGCATGAAGAGAACCTGTTCCCGGCCAAGGTTCGCGAAATCACGTTCCTCGGTAACCGCTGCCGCATGAGCTTCGAGCTCGATCAATTGCCAGGCCATGCACTGCTGGCGGAATTGGCGCCGCAAGACATGCCGCGTCTGGGCGCGCAGCAGATCATGGTCGCCTTGCCGCCACGCAGCCTGCAGGTGTTTGCCTGATGAGCGCGAACATCGCGCTGCCGATACCGCACAAGCAGGTTCGGCAGACCTCCCGTGCCGAGATTGGCGACCGGGTGTTCGTGGTCGGCGGCAAGGTGCTGTTGCTGGTGCTGCTGGGCGTTGCGGTGTTGATGCCGTTGCTGGCGATCTTCTGGCGCGGCTTCAGTTCCGAAGCCGGGCAGGGCGGAGGCCTGGTCGCCGCCCGTGAACTGGTGACCAGTGCGAACTTCCACTGGTTGCTCGGCAACAGCCTGAAAGTTTCTCTCAGTGTCGCAGCCATCGTCGTACCGTTGGCTTACCTGTTTGCCTACGCGCTGCAACGCACATTGATCCCCGGCAAGGGCATCTGGCGCGGCATGTCGCTATTGCCGTTGATGGCGCCGTCGATGTTGCCGGGCATTGCGCTGGTGTATCTGTTCGGTAATCAGGGCCTGTTGCGCGGTTTGCTCTCGGACAACATCTACGGGTTCTGGGGCATTGTGCTCGGTGAAGTGATCTACACCTTCCCACACGCCTTGATGATTTTGCTGTCGGCGTTGTCCCTGGCGGATGCGCGACTGTTCGATGCCGCCTCAAGCATGGGCGCCAGCCCGGCCAAAGCCTTTCGCAGCATCACTTGGCCGGCCACCCGTCAGGCCGTGTTCGCCGCATTCTGTCTGGTGTTCACCCTGACCATCACCGACTTCGGCGTGCCCGTGGTGGTCGGTGGTGACTATCAAGTCCTGGCGCTGGAAGCCTACAAAGCCGTGGTCGGCCAACAACAGTTTGGTCGCGGCGCGTTGATCGGCATGGTCTTGTTGCTGCCGGCGTTGTTCAGTTTCGGGGTCGATGCGTGGCTGCGTCGGCGTCATGGCGACGCCATGAGCGGTCGCGCACAAGTCTTCCAACCGGCACCGTCGAAGCTGCGCGACGGTTGCTACCTGGCCATCGTGCTGCTGATTTGCGCGGTGTTGCTGCTGGTGTTCGGCATGGCGGTGTTTTCGTCGCTGGTGAAATTCTGGCCGTACAACCTGTCGCTGTCGCTCAACCATTACCAGTTCAACGACACGGCGGGCGGCGGTTGGCTGGCCTACGGCAACAGCGTGAAGATGGCCGTGTGCACGGCGTTGATCGGCAGCGTGCTGATCTTTACCGGCGCCTACCTGATGGAAAAAACCAAGGGCCAGCGCGGGCTGAACCTGGCGCTGCGCATGCTCAGTTTCGTACCGATGGCAGTGCCGGGTCTGGTGCTTGGCCTGGGTTACGTCTTCTTCTTCAACCTCAACGGCAACCCGCTGCATGTGCTCTACGGAACCATGACGCTACTGGTGGTCTGCACCATTGCGCATTATTTGACCACCGCGCAAATGACAGCCACCACCGCGCTACGTCAACTCGATGCCGAGTTCGAAGCCGCTGCGCTTTCGCTCAAGGCGCCGCTGTATCGGCATTACCTGCGCGTCACCGTGCCGATCTGCCTGCCGGCGCTGCTGGACATCGTGCGCTACCTGTTCGTCTCGGCCATGACCACCGTCTCGGCGGCGATCTTTCTCTACAGCCCCGACACCATCCTCGCGGCGGTGGCGGTGCTGAACATGGACGACGCCGGCAACGTCGGCGGCGCGGCGGCGATGTCGACCCTGATTCTCTTCACCTCGGCGGGCGTGTCCTTGCTGCTGGCCTGGGCCTCGCGCGGTTTGCTGCGTCGCTCCCAGGCCTGGCGACAGACCGCGCCCGGTCATTGATTCCGTACAACCCCTCAACTCAAAAACAGGAAAAGATCATGTTCAAGCCCCTGGCCCTGGCCGCTGCTGTCCTCACCGCTTTCAGCCTGAACGCCTTCGCGGCGAAAACCGAGTTGACGGTGTACACCGCCCTCGAAGCCGAACAACTGAAGACCTACAAGGATGCCTTCGAAAAGGCCAACCCTGACGTCGAGATCAAGTGGGTACGCGATTCCACGGGGATCATCACCGCCAAGCTACTGGCCGAGAAAGCCCGCCCACAAGCCGACGCCGTCTGGGGCCTGGCCGCGTCGAGCCTTGCGATCCTCGACCAGCAAGGCATGCTGCAAAGCTACGCGCCGAAGGACCTCGGCAAGATCGGCGGCAACTACCGCGATGCCGCCAATCCGCCGGCCTGGGTCGGGATGGACGTCTGGGCCGCCACCATCTGCTTCAACACGGTCGAAGCCGAGAAGCAGGGCCTGAGCAAACCAGTCAGTTGGCAGGACCTGACCAAGCCTGAGTACAAAGGCAAGATCGTCATGCCCAACCCAGCCTCGTCCGGCACCGGTTTCCTCGATGTCAGCGCGTGGCTGCAAACCTTCGGCGAGAAACAGGGCTGGGCGTACATGGACGGTCTTCACCAGAACATCGGCCAATACGTTCACTCCGGTTCCAAGCCTTGCAAACTGGCAGCGGCGGGTGAATTCCCGATTGGCATTTCCTTTGAATACCCGGCCGTTCAGCTCAAGCGCCAAGGCGCGCCGCTGGACATCATCCTGCCGAAAGAAGGCCTGGGTTGGGAGATCGAAGCAACGGCTGTGATCAAGGGCACCCCCCATGAAGACGCCGCGAAAAAACTCGCTGACTTCTCTGCCAGCCCGGCGGCGATGGAGCTTTACAAAGAGAACTTCGCCGTCCTCGCACAGCCGGGCATTGCCAAGCCACAGACCGAATTGCCGGCGGATTATGAGCAGCGCCTGATCAAGAACGACTTTGCCTGGGCCTCGAAAAACCGCGACGAGATCCTGACCGAATGGCGCAAGCGCTATGACGGCAAGTCCGAGAAAGTAGTCGCCAAGTAAGCTCTTCATCGGCTGACAGGGCCCCATCGCGAGCAGGCTCGCTCCCACAGGTTTTGTGACCGACACGGACCCTGTGGGAGCGGGCTTGCCCGCGATAGCGGTCTTGAATCCAGGGAAAACCCCATGACACAACACAACGACATGTTGATCGTCGGTGCCGGCATCCTGGGCCTGTCCCACGCTTACGCCGCCGCCAGACGCGGCCTCAAAGTCAGCGTTTTCGAGCGCAGCGAGACACCCTTGGGCGCCTCGGTTCGCAACTTCGGCCAGGCGCTCGTCACCGGCCAACCTCCGGGCGTTATGCTCGAACTGGCCAAGGCCAGCCGTGAGATCTGGGGCCAGTGGGCACAACTTGCCGGCCTGCAACTCAAGCGCAACGGCTCATACCTGTTCGCCCGAACCGAAGCCGAGGAACACCTGCTGCAAGCGTTTTGCAACGGTCGCGCCGTGGAGCACAACTACAACGTCGAACTGCTGCGCGGTGCCGCGCTGCGGGATTTGTACGGCGGCCAGTTCAGCCATCACCGCGCCGCGTTGCACGGCATGGACGATCAGCAGTTGTATTCGCGCGAAGCGATTCCGGCACTGATCGACTTCCTGCGCCGCGAACTCGGCGTCGAGTTTCACTTTTCCACGCTGGTGCGCGACATTGAGCCGGGCCGCCTGCACAGCACCGCCGGCAGCTTCAGCGCCGAGCACATCATTGTCTGCTCCGGCCACGATTATCAGACCTTGCTGGCCGACCCGATCGCCGAACTCAATCCGCAAATCTGCCGCCTGCAAATGCTCCGGGCCCGTCCGAAAATCAACCTCAATCTGCAACACGCGTTGCTCACCGGTTTGAGTTGCGTGCACTACGGCGCCTTCGCCGATCTGCCGGAAGCGGCGGCCGTGCAGGCAAACATCTTGCGAGACGAACCTCACCTGCATGAACACGGCATCCACCTGCTGATCAGCCCGACGCCTCACGGTGAGCTGATCATCGGCGATTCCCACCACTACGGCAGTGATCCGTCACCGTTCAATGCCGAACAAGTGGACAACTGGATGCTTGAACTGGCCGAGCAGACATTGGGCTGCAAGGTGCAAGTGGTCGAGCGCTGGCAGGGCGTCTATGGTTCACGGGGCCCGGGACCGTTCTCGTTTTTGCGTCCGCTGCCGGGTGTGAGCGTGGCGCTGATGCACACCGGTGTCGGCATGAGCGTCGGGCCGGCGATGGCTGATCGCAACATTGCACAGTTGTTGGGGGAAGGTTGATGGCGCGTCATGAACAAATAATCGCCGACGTCTTCGGACTGTATGAGCGCTTTGGCGACAGTGATTACATCGGTGAACCGGTGTCGCAGATCGAGCACATGTCCCAGGCCGCCGAACTGGCGATGGCCGAAGGCTTCGATGATGAAGTGGTGCTGGCCGCTTTTTTCCACGACATCGGGCATATCTGCGCCGAGAGCGCCGAAAACATGGAAGGCTTCGGCGTGGTCAGTCACGAGCGTCTGGGCGCCGATTACCTGCGTCGCGCAGGGTTCAGCGAACGCCTGGCGCGACTGGTGGAATATCACGTGCAGGCCAAGCGTTATCTGACACTCAAGGAGCCGGGATACTACGAGCGCTTGAGTGAAGCCAGTCGCCGCACGCTGGCATATCAGGGTGGAGTGATGACCGAATCCGAGGCCGAGGCGTTCGAGAAAGATCCGTTGTGTGCCGTCAGTCTGCGGATGCGCCAGTGGGATGAACGGGCCAAGGAGATGTGGGTGCCGGTGATTGATCTTGAGATCTTGAAGCGCAAGGCCGTCATGCTGTTGTCTGGCGAGGCGCGCTGAGTTGTCTCACACCGGATAGGGAAACGGTTGATGGAGCCGCCTGCAACAAGGGCTCAGTCTGGACGTTTCGAACAGGAGCGCATGGATGCGTTATTTGAAAGTGATTGCACAGGATGTAAGCGGGAAGGGCCAGGCAGACACGCTTGATTTTCGGTTTCACGAAGATGAACACGTACTGCGCGAGGCAACGGAGACTGATCGTCACCGGCTCAAGGCCTTCGGCAAAACGTATTTGAAATGTGCCTGGTTCAACGCCGGGGAAAGTGAAGAGCGGCATTTGCGGATCTTTGCTGAAAACACGACCGGAGACGGTACGCCGGAAGCTGTACGACTGCATTTTCATGAAGGACCGACGATTGCCTACAAGGCAGCGGCTCGTGATCTTGATAACGATGGGGATTTCGAGCTGATGTTGAGTTCGGATGTCGACAATGACGGGCGTGCGAATCGCACCGATCGCAATCGTGTCAGGTCGTTGGCGCGAGAGTTTTTGAAGCTCGACTGGTAACGTTCCTCCGGATACCGAGTCACGGCCATCGCGAGCAGGCTCGCTCCCACAGGGATTTTGCGTCGCTCGTAGTTCTAATGTGGGAGCGAGCCTGCTCGCGATGGGGCCAGTCCAAACACCACAGTCACCAAGGTTGATCGTTCCCACGCTCTGCGTGGGAATGCCTCAAGGGACGCTCTGCGTCCAGTGACGCGGAGCGTCACGGGCTTCATTCCCACGCGCGAGCGTGGGAACGATCAGGCTCAGAGCTGTTGCGCCAATGCTTCGATTTGCTCCTGCCGTTCAGCCTGGCTCAACTTGGACTGCTTATTCAGCGACGACCACTGCGGATGCGCCCGAGCCTTGTTCAGCGCTTCGGGCAGTTTCCCTTCGCGCCAGGTCTTGTCTTGGGGCGTGGCGAGCTTGATGCTGTCCATCGCGGCATGGCCACGCGCGTTCAGTGCCTGCAAAAGCTGTCGCTGGCGCAACGCCAACAGGCGCAACACGCTGTCGTCAACGGTCAGCTCCCGCTGGCCCTTGATCTTGCCCATCAACCGACTGCCATAACTGCGCGCGGTTTGCAGGGCGCCGCCGGCAATTGCGCCGGCCAAGGCTGCCGCCCCCAGAGTCAGACCACCCACCAGCAAATCGACGCCAGCGCCGGCTGCCGCGCCCGCCGCAATACCTCCGCCGACCCGAACGCCCAGTTGCTTCAGGGTTTCGGGGTTGAACAAGTCATCGCCCCAACGGCCATCGAGCAATGGCAGGTCACTGGCTGCGGCGTCCTGTGGACGAAAGGCGTACAGCTTGAGCAGCGCTTCGACGCAGCGTTGTTCCCGTTGTCGAACGGCTTTGCGCAATTCGCTGATGGCCTGCTGTTCTTGCTCGGCATCGCTGACCACACTACGCCGGCACGCCGCGCAATCGATCAATAATTCGGCAATCAGTCGCGCCGCACTTTGCTGCCGGGCCAGGCGCTGGGCCTGTTGATCGGCGATCAAGCGTTCCAGTTGTTCCCGTGAGCCCTCCAGCAGCAGGGCGAGGCTTTCATAGAGTCGACGTTCGCCATCTTCCGGCGGTGCCACGCTGTCGAAACGCACCAAGGCGTGCAGGCCCAGGCGCGCCAGCGCTTCACGCCAGTCCGGCTCGCGGTGATTGGCGCTGCTGACGAAATTGAGCACCGGCAGCAGCGGTTTGCCGCAACTGGCCAACACTTCCAATTCGTCGCGGTACTTGGCCAGCACCGGCTCCCGGGCATCGATCACGTAGAGACCGGCGTCGCAGGTGAGCAGTTGTCGCAGCACCTTGGCTTCCTGTTCGAACCGTTGCCGCGCTTCGCTGCCGTCAAGGAAACGCGCCAAGCGTGCCGGGCCGTCGAGGCGTTCGCCGGGACGTTCCAGGCGTTCGAGGTAGTCGAGCAGGGCGATCGCGTCCTCCAGGCCCGGCGTGTCGAAGAGGTCGAGCAAGGGCTCGCCGTCCACCGACAACCGTGCGCCTTCGACATGGCGCGTGGTGCTGGGGCGATGGGACACTTCGCCGAACCCGACATCCCGGGTCAACGTGCGCAGCAATGAGGTTTTGCCGACATTGGTGTGGCCGACCACGGCGAGCTTCAACGGCGCTTTCCACGGATTAGTCATGGCCGCTCTCCAGCCAATTCATCGGCGCACAGTCGGCGAAAGGCAAATTCAGCTGTTGCAATGCCACGTGCCAGTCGCCCAAACGTTCGGAATCCAGCGCTTCACCATCGGGCGCTTGCAGCAACCAGACTCGCGTCGCGGCCGCGTTGCGCGCCAGCTCGGCAATGAGCGCCAGGCTGCCACGGTCCGGCGAACGCCGTGGATCACAGGCGATGGCCAACCGCTCGGGCGGGAAGCGACTCAGCTGTTCGAGGAGTTTGTGGCGAGATTCACGACTGTCGAGAATGCCGGCGTTGTTCACGTTTTTGGGCAGTTTCGGCGGCCACGGGCGTTGATTGTCCAGCTCGATGGCCACTAGCAGCGCGCCATCGCTGTGCAGTTCGCGGGCGCTGCTTTCGATCTGATGAAGGTTGTCCGGTGCGGCATCGCTGATGCCCAGGCGTTCGCTGGTGGGCATCAGGCGCTCACGCAATTGGGCGTAGCCGGGCAGGTTCAGGTCCAGGCGCAAGGCGGCTTGCCCGGTTATCCAGCGCCACAGGCAAAACAGCGCGAGCAGCAGGCGCGGCAACACACCGTAAACCACCAGCACACCGACCAGCCATGTGGCCCAGGCCTGGCGGGCACTTTCTATATTGAGCGCGGTGTCGCCGCTGGCGCGGATCATTTCCACCGTCGGGACGTTGAAACCGAGCATGGAAGGCAGAGTGCCGAGGGCTTGGGTCATGGCCACGAAGGTGTCGGCGCTGAGCAGGGTAGTTTCCCAGACGAAACCGTAGCGCCGGGTCGCCATCAACGTCAGCAGAATCGCCAGGGCGCTGAGCATCGCCAGCGACCACAGGCTGTTGACCAGCACGCCGATTGCCCAGCGATTGAGTTTCTGGCGTTGTAATAACAAGAGCAGGGCCGGCGCCAGTTGCGCTGCTTTGGCGTCGCGGGCGAGTTTCTCGCTGAGCCATAACCACAAGCGCCCAAGGGTGTCGCCGTGTTCGCCAGCGAACATCAGGCCCAGCGCCCAGCTCAGCAAAAGAATCAGGTTCAGCCCGAGCAGACTGCCCAAGGCCCAGAACACATTGACCGGCGTCTGTCCGTCGCCCAGCGCGGCAAACCCCAGGCCGGCGCCGCTGATCACGGCCAGCACCGCCAAGACGATCAGCGCCAGTCGCGCGCCTTGCAGCCAATGTTTGAGGGCAGCGGCAAGGCCGTCACGTTCAGCCAGCCATAGGGCCCGATGCTGAATCCGCGTCGGCAGGTCGCCACCGGCGCTGCGGGCCAGTCGGTTGGCTTCCAGATCCTCCAGGGGGCCGGCGTGTTCTTCACGTAGGCGCACGGTTTCGGTCAACCAGAGGTTTTGCAGTGGCGTCAGTTCAGTCACGCGACATTCCGTTGCTCAATTGAGCTGTGAGCATAACCGCTGTGGCGCTTATCGGGGTACGCGAGGCTCTGGTATCCTCGCCGACATGACTAAATCACTCCCCCTCAGCCTGATCGCAGCCCTCGGTGAAAACCGTGTGATCGGCGTCGACAACAGCATGCCCTGGCACTTGCCGGGGGACTTCAAATACTTCAAGGCCACCACCCTGGGCAAGCCGATCATCATGGGTCGCAAGACCTGGGATTCCCTCGGTCGTCCGTTGCCGGGCCGATTGAACATCGTGGTCAGCCGTCAGGCGGATCTGGTGCTGGAGGGCGCGGAGGTTTATCCGTCGCTGGAAGCTGCGGTGGTTCGCGCCCAAGCATGGGCGCAAGAGCAGGGCGTCGAGGAGTTGATGCTCATTGGCGGGGCGCAGTTGTATGCGCAGGGGTTGGCTCAGGCGGATCGGCTTTATTTGACGCGCGTCGCGCTCTGCCCGGAGGGGGATGCGTGGTTTCCGGAGTTTGATTTGACGGAGTGGAAGCTGGTGTCGAATGTTCCGAATCCGGCAGAGGGCGACAAGCCGGCATACAACTTCGAAGTGTGGGAACGTACCTGAGATCGTTCCCACGCTCTGCGTGGGAATGCAGCCCCTGACGCTCCGCGTCACTGGACGCGGAGCGTCCCTTGAGGCATTCCCACGCGGGAGCGTGGGAACGATCAGTAGCCGCTGAAAGACTTAAGCGTGAGCCAACTCCGCATGCTCATCCGCATCCAGCAATTCTTTATCGGTCTGCTGCATGATCTGGCTGGTAATCGCCCCGGCCGTGATCGAGCCGCTGACGTTCAACGCCGTACGACCCATATCAATCAGCGGTTCTACCGAAATCAGCAACGCCACCAATGACACCGGCAACCCCATCGCCGGCAGTACGATCAGCGCCGCAAAGGTCGCACCACCGCCCACGCCCGCCACGCCCGCCGAACTCAGCGTGACAATCGCCACCAGCGTCGCAATCCACAATGGGTCCAGCGGATTGATGCCGACAGTCGGCGCCACCATCACCGCCAACATCGCCGGGTACAGGCCAGCGCAGCCGTTCTGGCCAATGGTTGCACCAAACGAAGCGGCGAAACTGGCGATGGACTGCGGGATGCCCAAGCGACTGGTCTGGGCTTCGATGCTCAGCGGGATCGTCGCCGCGCTTGAGCGGCTGGTGAAGGCAAAGGTCAGCACCGGCCAGATCTTGCGGAAGAAGCGCAGCGGATTGATCCCGGCCGCAGACACCAGCAGGCCATGGACCACAAACATCAGGCCCAGGCCGATGTAAGAAACCACCACGAAACTGCCCAGCTTGATGATGTCTTGCAGGTTGGAGCCGGCGACCACTTTGGTCATCAGCGCCAATACGCCGTAAGGCGTCAGCTTCATCACCAGGCGTACCAGGCGCATCACCCAGGCTTGCAGGGTGTCGATGGCGTTGATCACTTTCTGACCTTTTTCCACGTCATCTTTCAACAGTTGCAAGGCGGCGACACCGAGGAACGCCGCGAAGATCACCACGCTGATGATCGAGGTCGGCTTGGCGCGAGCCAGGTCGGCAAACGGGTTTTGCGGAATGAACGACAGCAGCAGCTGCGGCACATTCAGGTCGGCCACCTTGCCAGCGTAGTCGGTCTGAATGGTTTGCAGGCGGGCCATTTCCTGAGTGCCGGCCACCAGGCCTTCAGCGGTCAGGCCGAACACGTTGGTCAAGCCGATGCCGATCAGCGCCGCTATCGCGGTGGTGAACAACAAGGTGCCAATGGTCAGGAAACTGATCTTGCCCAGCGACGACGCGTTGTGCAGCCGCGCCACGGCGCTGAGGATCGAGGCGAACACCAGCGGGATCACGATCATTTGCAGCAACTGCACATAACCGTTGCCCACCAGATCGAACCAGCCGATCGAGGCTTTCAGCACCGGGTTGCCAGCGCCGTAAACGCCGTGCAGGGCAACGCCGAACACCACACCCAACGCGAGTGCGAGCAGGACTTTTTTCGCCAGGCTCCAGTTCGTGTGACGGGTTTGCGCCAGGCCAAAGAGCAGGGCGAGGAACACCAGCAGATTGAGGATCAGCGGCAGATTCATGGGAAAGCTCCGATAGGGCATGTGCCAGTCACCTTCCGGGGTGACTGCGACCGGCAAGCCTAACAGCTTGATTTACAATGAATTAATATCAAAAACGTATGGAATCCGTCGTTTTTGGAATAAGCACGCGTCGCTCTCAGGGATGCAGTTGGCGCAATAGGGACGTGAGCGGTCGCTGACAGACGAGGACTGTCACACTTATTTGTTAGCGTCGATGCCTCTACATCAGGATCTTTTAATAAGGGAATCATGCCGATGAAGTTCGCACCGAAATTTCTGGCTGCTGCGTTGGGATTGAGTTTTGGCCTTGGCCTCGCCGGTCAGGCTTTCGCCACGGATTTGAAGCATTGGCCTGCGGATCAGGCCAAGGCACTGGACGCGATGATTGCGGCCAACGCCAACAAAGGTAATTTCGCGGTGTTCGACATGGACAACACCAGTTACCGCTACGACCTCGAAGAATCGTTATTGCCGTTCATGGAAAACAAGGGCCTGATCACCCGCGAGAAACTCGACCCCTCCCTGAAACTGATCCCGTTCAAAGACACCGCCGACCACAAGGAAAGCTTGTTCAGCTACTACTATCGCCTCTGCGAAGTCGACGACATGGTCTGCTACCCATGGGTCGCCCAGGTGTTCTCCGGTTTCACCCTCACCGAGCTCAAAGGGTATGTCGATGAGTTGATGGCCTCCGGCAAGCCGGTGCCCACCACGTATTACGACGGCGATGTGGTCAAGACCCTCGACGTCAACCCGCCGAAAGTCTTTACCGGCCAGGCTGAGCTCTATAACAAGTTGATGGAGAACGGCATCGAGGTCTACGTGATGACCGCCGCCTCCGAAGAACTGGTGCGCATGGTCGCAGCCGATCCGAAGTACGGCTACAACGTCAAACCGCAGAACGTGATCGGCGTGAGCACGATGCTCAAGGATCGCAAGACCGGCGAGCTGACCACCGCGCGTAAGCAAATCACCGCGGGCAAATATGACGAGAAGGCCAACCTGGGCCTGGAGCTGACGCCGTACCTGTGGACACCTGCTACCTGGATGGCCGGCAAGCAAGCCGCCATCCTGACCTACATCGACGAGTGGAAAAAACCGGTATTGGTCGGCGGCGATACCCCGAGCAGCGACGGTTACATGCTGTTCCACAGTGTTGACGTGGCCAAGGGCGGCATCCACTTGTGGGTCAACCGCAAAGACAAATACATGACCCAGATGAACGGTATGATGGCCAAAAACGCGGCAGCCCAAGCCAAGGAAGGGTTGCCAGTGACGGCGGACAAGAACTGGGTGATCGTCAAGCCGGAAGAGATTCAATAAAGGCCACGATAATCGCCCCCGCACAGTGTGTGGACGCGACAGGCCCCGCCAATGCGGGGCTTTTTTTGTTCGCAACAGCGACGCGCAGTAGCGGTCTGCTGCCTATATTCATTGGTTAATCACTGGGTGATATGGCGCTGGGCAGTTCGCTCGGGCGACGACCGAAGGAACCGGGGCATGCGACGATTACACCGGGTCTTTATCGCGTGGATGATCGCCACGCTGAGCGGATTTGGCTGGCTTTGCACGAGTGCGGCTGCTGAGTTGATGCCGGGTAATGATCACGTCATTTCACCAGGTGTGCCTCAAGGGGCTGCGACCCTGAACTTGAGTAAGCTGGTGGGCAAACTAAAGGCCTCGCGCAATACGTCGATCAGTATTGTGCAACTGGGCGACTCTCACACGGCTGCCGATTTGTTCACAGGCGAAATGCGTCGCCTGTTCCAGAAACAATACGGCGCCGGCGGCATAGGCTTCATCGCGGCGATGCCTGTACCAGGTACTCGTTACGATCAGATTGTTTTGTCGACGGTAGATGGGCAATGGCGTCTGGTTTCCAGTCGCAATCAGTACAGCGACGAGTTTCCATTGGGAGGTTATCTGTCGCTACCCGTGGGCCCGAAGGCAGGGATACATATCGAATCACGCGCGTCGAATGACGGCGTATATCGAATTTCGGCGCTGTACCGTGCGCTCTCCGATAATCGACTGACCGCCAGTGCTGGAGGGAGCTCTGCCAGTGTCGAGTTGTTGCCGACATCTGGACAGTGGCGTTTCAGCCCGGCTATCCAGCCCGTAAACCTGCCGATGGACCTGATGATAGCCTCGAATCAGGACGTAGAACTGGGAGGCTGGAACATCGAGTCTTTGACGGAGAATGGCGTCACGTACTCTGCACTAGGTGTTAATGGTGCGATGTTGAAGATTCTCGACAAGTGGCAAGACGGCTGGCTAAGCACGCTGCAAGCCTTGCGCCCGGACTTGCTGGTACTCGCGTACGGGGGTAATGAAGCATTTGATGACGATCTGGACCTGACACTTTATGAGGCTGACCTGAGCGAAAAGCTTGCCCTGTTGCGACGCGCCTTGCCTGATACCGTGATCTTGCTGGTCGGGCCAGCAGACTCGATAAAACAACGGTCCGCTGACTCATGCGCCGGGCGCCAGCCGGCAAAACTGGCTCAGATCATTCAAATTCAAAGACAAGCAGCACTGAAGGCCGCGGCCTTGTTCTGGGACTGGCAAGGTTACATGGGCGGCGCCTGTTCAATTGAGCGCTGGCAGGCAGCGCATCTGGCTCAAAATGATCTGATTCACCTGAATGCTGAAGGTTATAAAAAAAGCGCCGGCGAACTTTACGAGTATCTGCAATCCCTGCTGCTGGGGCCTTAAAGCGAGATCTCATCATCATAAAAAAGCCCCGCACTTGGCGGGGAATGATCGGCAAAAAAAATACCCCGCCAAGTGCGGGGTATTTTTTTGTTCGACGGTTAAGGGTTACAGCCCGTCGAGCATTGCCTTGTTACGCACAGCACCTTTGTCGGCGCTGGTCGCCAGCAGGGCGTAGGCTTTCAGTGCCGTGGTCACTTTACGCGGACGTTTTTCCACTGGCTTCCAGCCTTTCTGGTCCTGCTCGGCACGGCGTCCCGCCATCTCTTCGTCGCTGATCAACAGGTTGATCGAGCGGTTCGGAATGTCGATCAGCACTTTATCGCCGTCCTGCACCAGACCAATCGCGCCGCCCGCCGCCGCTTCCGGAGAAGCGTGGCCGATGGACAGGCCTGAGGTGCCGCCGGAGAAACGGCCGTCGGTGAGCAGGGCGCAAGCTTTGCCCAGGCCTTTGGATTTCAGGTAAGACGTCGGGTACAGCATTTCCTGCATGCCCGGGCCGCCTTTCGGGCCTTCGTAACGAATGATCACGATGTCGCCGGCCTTCACTTCGTCAGCGAGGATGCCGCGTACGGCGCTGTCCTGGCTTTCGAAGATCTTCGCGTTGCCTTCGAAGACGTGGATCGATTCGTCGACGCCGGCGGTTTTAACCACACAGCCGTCCAGCGCGATGTTGCCGTAGAGAACGGCCAGGCCGCCTTCTTTCGAATAAGCGTGTTCGACACTGCGGATGCAGCCGTTTTCACGGTCGTCATCCAGGGTTTCCCAGCGGGTCGACTGGCTGAACGCGGTCTGCGTCGGAATGCCCGCAGGACCGGCCTTGAAGAAGTGATGCACCGCTTCGTCGTTGGTCTGGGTGATGTCCCACTTGGCAATGCCTTCGGCCAGGGTCTTGCTGTGCACGGTCGGCAGTTCAGTGTGCAGCAAGCCGCCACGGGCCAGCGAGCCGAGGATGCTGAAGATCCCGCCGGCACGGTGCACGTCTTCCATGTGGTACTTCTGGATGTTCGGCGCGACTTTGCACAGTTGCGGCACGTGACGGGAGAGACGGTCGATGTCGCGCAGGTCGAAATCGATCTCCGCTTCCTGGGCTGCAGCCAGCAAGTGCAAGATGGTGTTGGTGGAACCGCCCATGGCGATGTCCAGCGTCATGGCGTTTTCGAAAGCCTTGAAGTTGGCGATGTTGCGCGGCAAGACCGACTCGTCGTTCTCGCCGTAGTAACGCTTGCACAGCTCGACGATGGTGCGGCCGGCCTGCAGGAACAGCTGTTCGCGGTCACTGTGGGTGGCGAGGGTCGAACCGTTGCCCGGCAATGCCAGGCCCAGGGCTTCAACCAGGCAGTTCATCGAGTTGGCGGTGAACATGCCGGAGCACGAACCGCATGTCGGGCAAGCGCTGCGTTCGTACTCGGCGACTTTCTCGTCGGACGCGCTGGAGTCGGCGGCGATCACCATGGCGTCGACCAGATCGAGGCCATGGGAGGCGAGTTTGGTCTTGCCGGCTTCCATCGGGCCGCCGGAAACGAAGATCACCGGGATGTTCAGGCGCAGGGCGGCCATCAGCATGCCGGGGGTGATCTTGTCGCAGTTGGAGATGCAGACGATGGCGTCGGCGCAGTGGGCATTGACCATGTACTCGACGGAGTCGGCGATGATCTCGCGGCTCGGCAGCGAATACAGCATGCCGTCGTGGCCCATGGCGATGCCGTCATCCACGGCGATGGTGTTGAATTCCTTGGCGACACCGCCAGCGCGTTCAATCTCGCGGGCAACCAGTTGACCGAGGTCCTTGAGGTGGACATGGCCCGGTACGAACTGGGTGAAGGAGTTGGCAATGGCGATGATCGGCTTCTTGAAGTCGTCATCTTTCATCCCCGTGGCGCGCCAAAGTGCGCGGGCACCGGCCATGTTGCGGCCGTGGGTGGATGTTTTCGAGCGGTAATCAGGCATGAAGCACTCCGGGCGGCTAATCAGGTATCAAAAGGGAAGTGAGCTTCTATTGACGTCTGGAACACCCAGAAATGGCCGTGTGTCCGGAAGTTGCCGATAACTTTGCGGGATCGCCGCGCGCTTCAGCTTGAGCTCATAAACCCGCCGGGGGATGACTGGCGATGAATGTCGCGATTCTACACGGCTGGCGTCAGGAGGGAATGCCAGGAAGCGTTGTTCTGGCGGTGACGAGGCGTGCGGGATGACGACTGGCGGGTATCAGCCGGTACTCATAGCCTGATGCCGTCGGCTGATCAGCGCATTGAGGCCTATCCCCACGCTGCTCAACAGGAGAAAACTGAAGGCAAGCGTCACCTGCAGATGACTTGCGCTCAAGTTGATCAGTGCGCTGACCAGTCCACCGAAGACAAATACCAGGGTGTTGCCGACCGAGGCCGAAGTGCCGGCGTTGCCGGGGAATATGTCCATGGCTTTGGACGTCGCAACCGGACGGGCGATGGTTGTGCCTGCAGTGCAGACGATCATCGGGATGAGTATTGTCTGGGTCGAAAGCCCCATCGTTGCCGATAGCCAGAGCATCAAGATCCCCGACAGGAAGATCAGGCCAAGACCCACAATGATTTGCGTGTTAGGTGCGATCCGGTTGGCAAGCACTCGAGCGATAACTCCGCCGAACAGGTAGGCCACGCCGTAGAACAGCAGGGTCAGGGAGAATTCGTACGGAGAAAGCTGCAGCTGCTCCATGAAGATCAGCGGCGAGATGACAATGAAGGAAAAGTGGCAGGTGAAGGCAATGGCGGCGATCAGCCAATAGCCGAGGAAACCGGCGTCGGCACAGATCATTCGGTACGACTGGAACATGCCTTGGCTGGGTGCGGTAGCGGGGCGCAGGTTTTCAAGAAAGAAACAGGCCTTGAGGAACACCGCGGCGGCCAACGCGATAAAGGCGATAAAGCTCCCCGGCCAGTCCATGGCATGTTGCAGCACGGTGCCTGCCAGTGGCGAAACTGAAATGAAGATGCCGCTGGCAGTGACCATGAGAATTCGCAGTTGATCGCGTTCCTTGCCGTCGAACAGGTCCTGAACCAGCGCCTGCGAGAGAACAAAACAGCCACAGCCGATGGCCTGGACTAACCGGAACATCAGGAACCAGGCGTACTCGGTCGACATCACGCAACCCAGTGCGCCAATGATGGAGACCACCATGCCCGCCAGCAGTAAGCCCTTGCGCCCGATGACATCCGAGAGCGGTCCGATCAGCAGTTGAGACAGCGAGATGCCGATCGCGAACAGGCTGATGGAGAGGGCGATGTCGGCTGGCGTGGTCCGGAAATGGTCAGCCAGCGCCGGGAAGGAAGGCAGCAATACATCGAGTGGAAATACACCGAGCAATACCATCGTCAGCAACAGAATGACCGCCGCTCGACGTTTTTTTATACCCACGCTCGCTTTGCCTTCACTCATCGAAAAGCCCTGCCCTGGAGAACAGCTGACGGTTGGCGGGCAAGTCGAAGAATCCCGCTTTGTTCAATGCGTTCAACGTGGCGCCAGCACCTGATCGAGCACGGCGCTGGCAGGCGGACGGTGACGTCAGCTCGCGCAGTATCTCTACGACAAACGCCTCACCGAGACCGGTGCTGCGCAGGCTTTCGCCAAGCCAGCGTTCATCCGCTTCAAAGAAAACCAGCAGGATTTCCAGGAGCAACCTGGCGGTGAACGTGCGTTGGCCGCTGCTGAGTTGCAACCACAGGTAATGAAACACTTCACAAAAATAACGGCTGTGTCGCGCCTCGTCGGCGAGGTGGTCTCTAAGCATTGCCTGAACGCTGCACACCAGTTCGTCTCGACAAACCTCGAGCAATTCCTTGGCAATGATCGTCTCCGAAACGAACCCGACGAGAAACCAGGCCAGCGCTTTGTGTTTATCCGGTGCGCCATCGATGAGGGTGTTCAACCGGGCTATCCGGTGAGGCATGACCGGTCGATCGGTGATGCCGTAGCAGTCGGCAATTTGTTCGGCGAGTTGATTGGAAAACAGTGCGTGATAACCCTCGTCCGTGTAGAGCTGCAGCGCGGCCGTTTTCATTCGGGGAGCAATGGTGACGCCGAGTTCATTGTGGATGATGGTTTCAACGGATCGGTTGACGATCCGGTGCTCAAGCAAGGTGGTGTAGTCGAGGAAATACACCAAATGGTTGGCGGACAGGCGATGAGCAAGCGTTTTACCGGCTGCCTTGATCTGCGGGTGGTTCAGGTAAGGCAGAAAGGCTGGTGGAAACCAGTGGCGGGTTTCCAGTTGTTGCGCCAGATCCAGAGGTAACCGGTAGTTGTGTTCGCTGGTTCTTACCGAGGCTCGGGTATTCCAGTCGCCCAGGGTGAAACGCTGTGCCCACGAGGTGGGGGCGTAGGCCGGCGCGTTAAGGGCGCCGGTCATTGTTCCTGCCCCGGGACGCTCAACAGCGCTTTTAGCTCCATGCACATCACCTGCCCGTCGCTCTGGCCACAGCCGACAAAAAACAGCGGCTGCTCCGCGCTGTCTTCAAGTCCCAGCAGTGCTTCGACCTGATTGTCCGTCAATGCGCCCGTTAACCAGGTGTGCAACCCCAGCGCAGTGGCCACCAATTGAAACGTCTGGGAGATATGACCGGCCTCGACGTAGGCCATTCGGTAGGCGCGCGAGTGTTCGTATTTCCACCACAGCTTGTCGAAGCGGCTGGTGATGAACAGCCCGACGGGCAGGTTGTTGATGAAATGTTGGCCGCAAAGCAGCTGCCCCAAAGCCTGAACAGGCAATGGTTTGATGAAGCTCAGCGCGTGTTCGGCGGGGCGATAGGCATAGAGGCCAGGTTCGAGGCCAATGACGTTTTGCACCAGAAGAAAACCTTCGCAGGCATTCAGCCCGCCGCCGGAGGGGCTGCTTCGCCGTGCGCCGAGGCCTTCGATGACGCTGTCGTCGATGTCGTTTTCACGTTCATGCAGGTAGCCAAGAGACAGGTATAAAAGCGTGCTGACTGCCTCCAGGGAAACGGCTTCACCGCTGAAGGCGCGACAGGTCTTTCGCTCGATCAGAGCTTCTGCCAGCGAGCCTCGCGGCAGGCTGCAAGGTTTTGGCAGGACCGTCAGCGCGTCTGCCGAGCGTTCGCAGGCCCGGGCCTGCGGTGCGGGTGTGGTCAACACCTCGGTGCAATGGTCGAGATACTGTTTCGACCATTCATGAATATCCTGTGGAACATGATCGCAAGGTATGTTCTTGGTGCCGATATGAAATATCTTCGACAGTTCATCCCAACCCCATTCAATAGTGATGGGCGCTACCGTTGATACGATGCCTGCACTTAGAAGTTGTGCATCAATAGTATGTTGGTCATTGAAGTTGTTCGGGTTGTCGATAAGTTCGGCGAGTCGGGTTGAATACTTAAGGTCAAGTTCAAATTGTTTGTGATTCTTGTAATCCCAGACAATTTGACCGGGCGTGCGCGGAAGTATGAATAGATGAGGGTTTATATACATGTGGATCGCGCTCTCTCTGGACACTGCGTCGGAAACGCTGGGTAGCCGGCACTCCCCAGCGCTTTATCTACTTAGCGGGCTTTTGGAGCAACCAGAAAAGCCAGGTTGGCGATTTTGTTAGCTTCCAGAGTAATTGCTTTCATGTTGGAACTCCTTGTAATTGAAAGTGAGTGCCACCTCGTGGTGACAACTCAATCATAGATAGTAATGGAGGCTTATCAAGGAGATATTAGGTAAGAGGCTTCTAGTAATTGTGTCGGATCGATCCTACAGAACAATGAATTTTGTAAGTTCTATCCGGCAAAGCAAGAAACACAGCGAAACTTCCTGCAGCCCAGTAAGGCTGCCAGGGTAGGACGCTAGAGAATTTAATAGCAGATAACAGAAGGGGAGCCGATTGGCTCCCCCCTTCAAAACCGGCTTGATCAGCTGTTTGGCAGCAGACGGCAGGTAATGCTTTTGATGTAGCGGGTTTCGGCGATGGCCGGGTGAACCGGATGATCCGGGCCCTGACCGCCACGCTCCAGCATCTGGATGTTGCGATCCAGGTGACGGGCACTGGTCAGCAGGATGTTCTGCAGGTCATCTTCGGGCAGGTGCATCGAGCACGAAGCGCTGACCAGGATGCCGTCCTTGCTGAGCAGGCGCATGGCTTGCTCGTTCAGGCGACGATAAGCGCCTTCACCGTTCTTCATGTCTTTCTTGCGTTTGATGAACGCCGGAGGATCGGCGACGATCACGTCGAAACGTTCTTCGCTGGCTTTCAGCTCTTTCAGGGCTTCGAACACGTCGCCTTCGATGCAGGTCATTTTCTCGGCGAAACCGTTCAGCGCGGCGTTGCGCTCGACGCCGTCGAGGGCGAAGGCGGAGGCGTCGACGCAGAACACTTCACTGGCGCCGAAAGCCGCCGCTTGCACGCCCCAGCCGCCGATGTAGCTATACAGGTCCAGTACGCGTTTGCCTTTGGCGTAAGGGGCCAGGCGCGCGCGGTTCATGCGGTGATCGTAGAACCAGCCGGTTTTCTGGCCCTGGATGACCGGCGCTTCGAATTTCACGCCGTTTTCTTCCAGTGCTACCCACTCCGGCACCAGGCCGAACACGGTTTCGACGTAACGGTTGAGGCCTTCGGCGTCACGGGCCGCGGAGTCGTTCTTGAACAGAATGCCGCTCGGCTTGAGCACTTGAGTCAGCGCCGCGATCACGTCTTCTTTATGGGCTTCCATGGTCGCCGAAGCGATCTGCACCACCAGGATGTCGCCGAAACGGTCGACCACCAGGCCTGGCAGCAGGTCCGAGTCACCGTAGACAAGACGGTAGAACGGCTTGTCGAACAGACGGTCGCGCAGGGACAGGGCGACGTTCAGGCGGTGCACCAGCAGCGATTTGTCCAATGGCAGCTTGATGTCGCGCGACAGCAGGCGGGCGCAGATCAGGTTGTTCGGGCTCATGGCAACGATGCCCAGCGTCTTGCCGCCAGCCGCTTCGAGGATCGCCTGGTCTCCGGCCTTGAAGGCGTGCAAGGGGGTCGCCGCTACATCGATTTCGTTGCTGTAGACCCACAAGTGGCCGTTTCGCAGGCGACGGTCGGCGTTGGCTTTGAGGCGCAGGCTAGGCAGGGACATGACGTCGCTCCGGAAAAAAGAGCGGGAGTATAGCGTGTTGAGGCTTGCGGCGGGCCGGGCGGGCGATGAAACGCTGATGGCCCCATCGCGGGCAAGCCTCGCTCCCACGGGTTTGGGTTGAAATTCAATTTCTGCGATTGACACAAAACCCGTGGGAGCGGGCTTGCCCGCGATGTGGACTGAAATGAAACTTCGGGCGATGTCGCCGCCAAGGTGTCGGATCCAACTTTATAAGGGTTAGAATCGCCGCCTGACCCAGAGTGTGTACTTATGTCCCAAGAGCTGACGACCGAACAGATCCAACAGTCCCTGCAAGGCATCAGCGTGCCGGCTCAACCGCAGATCATGGTGGATTTGCAGATGGAGCAGTACATGCCCGACCCTGACCTGGAGGTGATCGCCAAGCTGATCTCCCAGGACCCGGGACTCTCTGGGGCTTTGCTGAAGATCATCAACTCGCCGTATTACGGCTTGAGCAACAAGATTGCCTCGATCCAGCGTGCGGTGAATCTGCTGGGTAGCCGCTCGGTCATCAACCTGATCAACGCGCAGTCGATCAAGGGCGAGATGAACGACGACACCATCGTCACCTTGAACCGGTTCTGGGATACGTCCCAGGACGTGGCAATGACGTGCCTGACCCTGGCCAAGCGTATTGGCGCCCAGGCGGGTGACGAGGCGTATGCGTTGGGTCTGTTCCACGACTGCGGCGTGCCGTTGATGCTGCAGCGCTTCCCCAATTACATGACCGTGGTGGAGGAGGCTTACGCCAACGCCAGTGCCGAGTGCCGAGTGGTGGACACCGAAAATCGGATGTTCAATACCAACCATGCCGTGGTCGGGTACTACACCGCCAAATCCTGGCGTCTGCCGGAACATGTGAGTGCAGCCATCGCCAATCACCATAATGCGTTGGCGATTTTCAGCGACGAGTCTTCGCGCAACGCCCAGCTCAAAAACCTCTTGGCGATCCTGAAAATGGCCGAACACATTTGTGCGTCGTACCGGGTGCTGGGTAATCAGACCGAAGACCATGAATGGAATAGCATCGCGCCTCTGGTTCTCGATTATGTCGGCCTCTCGGACTACGACTTCGACACCCTCAAACAAACGATCCGCGACATTGGCACTCACCGCTGAGTGTCGTACAGCCTGAGTCGAGAACAGCATGCCTGAACTGCCAGAAGTCGAAACCACTCGCCGCGGGATTGCGCCACACCTGGAAGGCCAACGCGTCAGCCGGGTGATCGTGCGTGACCGCCGTTTGCGCTGGCCGATTCCTGAGGACCTCGATGTGCGGCTGTCCGGCCAGCGCATCGTGCTGGTGGAACGACGCGCCAAGTACCTGTTGATCAATGCCGAGGTCGGTACGCTGATCAGCCATTTGGGCATGTCGGGAAATCTGCGGCTGGTGGAAGTCGGCATGCCGGCGGCCAAGCATGAGCATGTGGACATCGAGCTGGAGTCAGGCCTGGCCCTGCGTTACACCGACCCGAGACGGTTTGGCGCGATGCTCTGGAGCCTCGATCCGCTCAATCACGAACTGCTGATCCGCCTGGGGCCGGAGCCGTTGACCGACCTGTTTGATGGTGAGCGTCTGTTCCAGCAGTCGCGCGGACGCTCCATGGCGGTCAAGCCGTTCATCATGGATAACGCGGTGGTAGTGGGGGTCGGCAATATCTATGCGACCGAAGCGTTGTTCGCCGCCGGTATCGATCCGCGCCGCGAGGCCAAGAGCATTTCCCGGGCGCGCTATTTGAAGCTGGCAATCGAGATCAAGCGCATTCTGGCCGCCGCCATCGAGCGCGGTGGCACCACGTTGCGCGACTTTATTGGCGGCGACGGTCAGCCGGGTTATTTCCAGCAGGAATTGTTTGTCTACGGCCGTGGCGGCGCACAGTGCAAAGTCTGTGGCACAGAGCTTCGGGAAGTGAAACTGGGACAGCGCGCCAGCGTCTTTTGCCCGCGATGCCAGAGCTGATACGTCCCAGGGTCTATAGTCAGTGTTCTAACTGCCTAGCCGAAGGACCGTGCCATGAATTCGTTTCGAACCCTTGTCGTTGCGCTGCTGCTGAGCATCGGTGCACCCGCGCTGGCGGCCAGCAACGGCAGCGGTGACCCGCGCTACACCATCCAGAATCCCCCGGCGTACGCCATGATCGGTGACTTGCTGATTGCCCGACCTTTGCTGGTCGTGGCGACGGTGATCGGTGCCGGGGTGTTTGTCGTGTCGTTACCGTTCACCGCGCTGGGCGGTGGCGTCGGCGATGCCGGGCAGGCGCTGGTGGTGGATCCGGCGAAAGCGGCGTTCGTGCGGTGCCTGGGGTGTATCGGGGAGGGGTTTGAGCAGCGGGAGTGAAGGCAGTTGGATTTTTTGTGTTGCTGATGGCCTCATCGCGGGCAAGCCCGCTCCCACAGTTGATCGCGGTCTAATGTGGGAGCGGGCTTGCTCGCGATGAGGCCGGCACAGTCGCTACAAAACTATCTGATCAAGCCTTGCCAGTAAGCTTGCGATATTTCTCCATCAACTGCTCTTCAGTCTCCGGATGCGCCTCGTCCAGCGGAATGCAATCCACCGGGCAGACCTGCTGGCACTGAGGTTCGTCGTAGTGACCGACACACTGCGTGCACAGGTTCGGGTCGATCACGTAGATCTCTTCGCCTTGGGAAATGGCGGCGTTCGGGCACTCGGGTTCGCAGACGTCGCAGTTGATGCAATCGTCGGTGATGATCAGGGACATGCTAACTCCAGCCGGGGCGCAGAGCCCTGGCGCAATAAACCAATGCGCGCAATTGTGCCGCATTGGCGCCCGCAGTGCACGCGGGCGCCGCTTGAGCGGTCGTTACTTCTTGAAGCGCTCGGTGAGGGCATCCGCCACCGCAGGGTGGACGAACTTGGTGATATCACCACCCAACGCCGCGATTTCACGGACCAGCGTCGAGGATATGAACGAATAACGCTCGGACGGTGTAAGAAACAGACTTTCCACATCCGGCGCCAATTGACGGTTCATGTTGGCCAGCTGGAATTCGTATTCGAAGTCCGACACCGCGCGCAAACCACGCAGGAACACGTTGGCGTTCTTCTCTTTGGCGAAGTGCGCGAGCAGCGTCGAGAAACCGACGACTTCAACGTTCGGCAAATGTTTAGTGACCTCGCGGGCCAGCTCCACACGCTGTTCCAGGGGAAACAACGGGTTTTTCTTCGGGCTGGCAGCGACGGCGATGATCACATGATCGAACAGGCGCGCGGCGCGTTCGACCAAGTCGCCATGGCCCTTGGTAATAGGGTCGAAGGTACCTGGGTACAACACTCGGTTCATCGCGTCGTCCTGGCGGGAGTCCGTTGGGGAGTCGGATGGTATCGCAGCCTTCCCGGTCGGCCAAGTCGCCTGTTGGGTAAGAAAGCACTATAGACGATGGGAATATTCGCCCTTTTCATGGGTTTTTCAAACGTTCGGTGAGCAAAGTCGCGAGTTGCGCCGTCAGCCCGTAGACCGACAATTGCGGGTTTGCGCCAATGCTGGTGGGGAATAGCGAGCCATCGTGGATCGACAGATTGCTCAGTTGATGATGACGACCGAGGCTGTCGGTCACCGCGTTTTTCGGGTCTTCGCCCATGGCGCAACCGCCCATCACATGAGCGCTGCCCAAGCGTGTGCGGTACAGCTCCAGGCTCAAACCGTCGATCAGCGTGCGCGCGTCGGCCAGGGTCTTCACGTAGCGAGCGTCGGCGTGCATTGGCATGACGGCGCTGGCGCCCCCGGCGAACTGGATCTCGGCCATGCTGTGGAAGGCACGACGCAAACCGTCCCAGGCATACGCTGAAACCTGATAATCGAGCACCGGCGTGTTGTCACCGCGTAACTCGACGCTGCCGCCGGGGCTGTCTGGGTGGAACCCGTCGCGCAACAACGCCAGCATGGCGTGGGTATGGGGCAGGTTTTCCATGTGCCGGGCGTTTTCCTCGCCGAAACCACCGAGTAACGTGGTCGCCAGCGCCGGGTGCAGCGGTGGTACTTCAAGTTTGTAGGACATCTTGCCGGTGGTGCCGTCCTGCCATTGGAAATGGTCGGAATAGATCGACTGCGGCGCGCCGTAGAACGGGTTGATGACGTCGTCGAACAGCCCGGCGGACATGTTCACCAGGTGCAGGAACGTGCGCTTGCCCAAGCGTTTGTGCGGATCGGGTGCGTTTGAGCGCAGAAGCAGCGCCGGGCTGTTGATTCCGCCGCCGGCCAGTACGTAATGCCGCGCCTTGACCGTGATCGTCTTGCCGGTAGGCGCAACGCAGCGTTCATCCATCGCGACACATTTGAGCCCTGAGACCTTGCCGTCCTTGATCGAGAGCGTTTCAGCGCGGGCCAGATAAAGCAGTTCTCCGCCGTTTTCCAGGGTCGCCGGAATGGTCGTCACCATCATGGATTGCTTGGCGTTGGTCGGGCAGCCCATGCCGCAATAGCCGAGGTTCCAGCAGCCGCGCACGTTGCGCGGGATCACGTGCCAGCTGTATCCGAGCTTTTCGCAGCCTTTGCGAATCACGTCATTGTTGGCATTGGGCGGCACCCTCCACGGCGCGACGCCCAGGCGTTGTTCCATTTTTTCGAACCAGGGCGCCATCTCGGCGGGGCTGTGGCCTTTGACGTCATGCTCCTTGGCCCAGTGTTCGAGGGTCGGGTCCGGGGTGCGAAAGCTCGAGGTCCAATTGATCAGCGTGGTTCCACCGACCGCACGGCCCTGGAGGATGGTGATCGCGCCGTCCTTGCTCATGCGCCCGATGCCTTCCTGATAGAGGCTGGTGTAGGCCTGGTCTTCAAGCATCTTGAAGTCGCTGCTGGTCTTGAGCGGGCCTTCTTCGATCAGCAGCACCTTGTAGCCGGCGGCGCTGAGGATTTCGGCGGTGGTCCCGCCACCAGCGCCGCTGCCGATGATTGCCACGTCCGCTTCGAGGGTCAGGTCCTGGGTCAGTTGCGAGCCGTTGTGGGTTTTCCAGCCACGGGCCATGCCTTCGCGGAACGGATCGGGTACGGGCATTCTCAGGTTCTCTTATTGTTTTGGATTCGGTTGTGACGCATCTGACGCCTTCGCGGGCAAGCCCGCTCCCACAGGTTTTGAGGTGGGCCACCCTTTTGTGAGCGATTCAAATCCTGTGGGAGCCGGGCTTGCCCGCGATGGCGTCGACTCGGTTTTTAGACCGTAGGCGGCCCCGGATACCCGCAGTGCACCCACGACTCCGCACGGCTGTACCACGCCATCATCACCAGTTGCAGCAACGAGCTATGCCCCATGCGCAACAGGCTCAACGAACTGTTTTCCCAGCGATCGAGGAAGTGCCGGATCTCATCGGCACTGGCGTTTTCCCAGCTGCCCCAGATCCCGGTGAGCGGCCCGCGCGTCACGGCCATCCCCAGCACATCGAACAATTGTTGAGTCAGCTTGAGCATTTCCGGCGACAAGTGATTCAGGGCGTTATCCAGGCAGTGCAGGGTGTCAGCGACTGCCGTGGGCATTTTCTCGACGGCCACCGAGCCGTTGAGCATCACCGGCACCAGCGCCCGAAGAAACAGCAGGTCGGCGCGGCGCAGGATCGCAAAACCGTCGGCCGCGATACTGGACGAGCAGCCGCTGAGGCTCGCACCCAATCCGGCCGTGGCCAGAAAAGCGCTCGCTCCGAGGCTGAATTTAAGCAGGCCGCGCCGGGACAGCGCGGGTGTTGCAGGCAGGCTTGGGCTCATTATTGTTATTACCCGGCAGAGGTGAGCGTTAGCGGATAAACAGCTTCTGGATCAGTTTCTGAATGGCTTTGCCATACGGCGGATAAATCAGTTTCGCCGCGTTGAAGCGCTGTTTGATCAGCACACCCTTGGCCTTGCTGAAGGTCAGGAAACCTTCGTGACCGTGGTAATGGCCCATGCCCGAGGCACCGATGCCACCGAACGGCATGTCGTCCTGAGCGACATGCAGCAGCGTGTCGTTGAGGCAAACACCCCCGGAATGTGTCTCGTGGAGCACACGCTGTTGTTCGCGTTTGTCGTAGCCGAAGTAATACAACGCCAGCGGGCGAGGGCGCTGGTTGATGTAGGCAAAGGCCTGGTCCAGATTCGCGTACGGCACGATGGGCAGCACCGGGCCGAAGATTTCGTCCTGCATCACAGTCATGTCGTCACTGACGTTAAGCAACACGCTGTGGCTCATGCGTCGGCCCTGGCCTTGATCGAACAGTGGAATCAACAACGCACCCTTGCTGGTGGCGTCACTGATATAGCCATTAAGCCGCGCCAGTTGCCGGTCGTTGATGATGGCGGTGTAGTCCGGGTTGTCGGCCAGTGTCGGATAAAACCCGCGCACCGCCTGACGATAGGCTTCGACGAATCCGCCTACGCGATCCTCCGGCACCAGCACGTAGTCCGGGGCAACACAGGTTTGCCCGGCGTTCAGGGTTTTGCCAAACGCGATGCGCTCGGCTGCGTCCTTGAGCGGCACATCGCGCGAAACGATGGCCGGGGATTTGCCGCCGAGTTCGAGGGTCACGGGGGTCAGGTTTTCGGCCGCCGCGCGCATCACGTGTTTACCGACGCTGGTGGCGCCGGTGAACAGCAGGTGATCGAAACGCAATCTGGAGAAGGCCACGCCGACATCGGCTTCGCCCAATACCACGCAAACCAGGTCTTCGGGGAAGATCCTGGCGAATAAATCCTTGAGCAGCAAACCGGTGGCAGGGGTCGACTCACTGAGTTTGAGCATCACCCGATTGCCTGCCGACAGCGCACCCACCAACGGACCGATGGCCAGGTACAGCGGGTAGTTCCACGGCACAATCACGCCGACCACGCCAAGAGGTTGGTAGACAACTTTGGCCGACGCCGGCTGAAAAGCGATGCCGACCTTGCGCCGCGAAGGTTTCATCCAGCCTTTGAGGTGCTGACTGGCGTAATGAATGCCGTGCAGGCTGGGCATCAGTTCGGCGAGCAGGGTTTCATCGGCACTGCGGTGGCTGAAGTCCTGACTGATGGCATCGATCAGCACCTCGCGCTCATGGCTCAACATATCCCGCAGCGCCTTGAGCCATTGCTGGCGCTGGGCAGCCGGCGGCATCGGGTTGGCGGCGTAGGCTGCACGTTGCGCGTCGAACAGGGTTTGGAGAGCCTCCAGGGGCTGCTGCGAATTCTGCAGGTAGGCGATGTCAGCAGTCATGATCGGCTCCGGATTTATTGTAATCAGCACTTTTTAGAGTCTATGCTCTATAAAGTCAAATGACATCCTGGTGCAGCTTTGTTTATCCACCCGCGGATAGGTCGTAAGATGCCCGTCAACGCACTCTGAATTAAAGCTCAAGCCATGGCCCCTCGGATCAAAACCAGCGAGCGCATCGTGCAGAACAGCCTGGAGCTGTTCAATCAGCAGGGTGAGCGCAGCATCAGCACCAACCACATTGCTGCCCACATGGAAATTTCCCCGGGCAACCTGTACTACCACTTCCCTAACAAGCAGGCGATCATCGCCGTGCTGTTCAGTGAGTACGAAAGCCTTGTGGACAGCTTCCTGCGCCCACCCCAGGGCCGTGCTGCCACCGTCGAGGACAAGCGTTTCTACCTTCAGGAACTGCTGGCCGCGATGTGGCGCTACCGCTTCCTGCACCGAGACCTTGAGCACCTGCTCGACAGCGATCCGGAGCTGGCTGCCCGTTATCGGCGTTTTTCCCAGCGCTGCCTGATCCACGGCACGCACATCTACGCGGGCTTCGTCGAGGCCGGCATCCTGCAAATGGACAAGGTTCAGATCGAGTCCTTGACGCTCAATGCCTGGATCATTCTGACGTCCTGGGTGCGTTTCCTGTGCACCACACGGGAAAACTCCAATCACCTGAGCGAGCAGGCAATCAAGCGTGGCGTGTATCAGGTGCTGGTGCTTGAGGCCGGGTTCGTCACGGACCAGGCTCGCGATGCCGTGGATGCGCTGTACGAAGAGTTTTACGTGCCGTTGGCCCAGGCCCTGGAAGAAGTGCAGTAGGATTTGAAACCGTCTTAGTCACAGGAGCCCGTTATGCCCATTGCGCAACTGATCAGCCCGCAAGCACTGGACCTGAAAAAGGACCAGCCTGGGCTGGTGATTCTGGATTGTCGTTTTGCCCTCGAAGACCCGGACTACGGTCAGCGCAGCTATGCCGAAGGGCATATCGCCGGGGCCAGGTTCGCCGATCTGGAGCGTGACTTGAGCGGGCCGGTGGTCAAGGGCGTGACCGGACGCCATCCGTTGCCCAAGCCTGAAGAGTTGATCGAGCGCCTGCAGGCCTGGGGCATCAACGCCGACAGCGAAGTGGTTTTGTACGACGACGGCCCCGGTGCCTTTGCGGCGCGGGCGTGGTGGTTGCTGGCCTGGCTGGGCAAGCGTGAGGGCGTGTTTATCCTCGATGGTGGGCTCAAGGCCTGGCATGCTGCGGGTTTGCCGCTGAGTCTGGATGCGTGCGACACCCGGCGCGGCACTTTCGCCGGGACGCCGGACAGTGCGCTGGTCCTGAGCGCCGAGCAGCTTCAACAGCGTCTCGGCCAACCGGCGCTGACCCTGCTCGATGCCCGCGCGTTGCCGCGCTTCAAAGGCGAAGTCGAGCCGATCGACCCGATTGCCGGGCACATCCCCGGCGCACAATGTGCGGCGTTCACCGACAACCTGGGCAGTGACGGGCGCTTCCTGCCGGCCGATCAGCTCAAACAGCGGTTTGCCGCGAAGCTTGGCAGTCGCTCACCCAGCGATCTGGTGGCGTATTGCGGTTCGGGTGTGACGGCGTGCCACAACCTGTTTGCGCTATGCCTAGCGGGTTATCCGTTGGCCTCGTTGTATGCCGGATCGTGGAGCGAATGGATCAACGATCCATCGCACGGCATCGCTACCGGGGAGTAGCCACCAATCCAAATGTGGGAGCGAGCCTGCTCGCGATAGCGGTGGATCAGTCAGCAGATATGCTGAATGTTAAACCGCTATCGCGAGCAGGCTCGCTCCCACAGGAGGCATTGTGGCTTGGGCTATCACCGCAACCGGGCACTGCGATACGCCCCCGGCCCAACCCCGTAGACCTGCTTGAACTGCCGGCTCAGATGACTCTGATCGGCAAACCCCAATTGCATCGCCACCTCCAGCGGCAAACAACCACCCTGTAACAACCCCCTCGCCCGGGCGATGCGTTGCTGCATTAGCCAGGTGTGCGGCGGCATGCCCGTGGCACGGCGAAATACCCGGGCGAAGTGGAACGGTGACAGGTTGACCGCCGCCGCCAGTTCTTCCAGCGAAGGCGGTGCCGCCAACTGCGCTTGCAGCAGATCCTTGGCTCGCGTCACCGCCCGGTGTTCCTTGCCCGGTTTGCCGGCAATCGGCACGGCTGCGTGACGTTGCAGCAGCGACAGCATCATCTCCCGCCAAACCGTCTGCTGTTGCAATGCTGTGGAGGGACTTTCCAGCAAGCGATGCAATTGGCAGAAGCCCTTCACCAGGTCTGGATCGCGGTACAAGGTGGCGCCAAAGGCCGGCAGGTTGTTGCTCGGCAATTCCAGTTCATCCAGCAGCGAGAGAATCTGAGTGCTGTCGGGATAAAACGCCCGGTACAGCCAGCCGTCCTCCGTGCCTTTGTGGCCGGTGTGCAGTTCGTTGGGGTTGATCAACACCAGCGTGCCGCTGCCAGCCAGATGTTCGGCGCCGCGATAGCGATAACGCTGAGCCCCGGCCATGATCATGCCGATCACATAGCCGTCATGCACATGGGGCGCGAAGCGGTGCTCGATGTAGCGCGCGGACAACAGCTCGACTCCCACCAAGGGCGCTGTTTGCCAGAAGCGGATCGACTCGCCTTGATCGGTTTCCATGACCTACTCGCGGCCCGCGGCGCTCAGCCACTGGGGGATGCGCCGTTCCAGGTAATAACCCGGATGCCGGAACGAGCCATCGACAAAGCCGACATGCCCGCCTTTGGCCTGCAATTCGAATTGCGTGCAATCGGACAATTCTTGCGGTTGCGGCAGGCTATGTGGAAAGACAAAGGGATCGTCAGCCGCATGGATGATCAAGGTTGGCGTGCGAATTTCGCCTAGGAAATAGCGGCTCGAAGCGCGGCGATAGTAATCCTCGGCATCGACGAAACCATTCAGCGGTGCCGTGACCCGGCCATCGAAGTCCCAGAAGGTGCGCATGTTTTCCAGCGAGCCCAGCGCCGCCAGGGCTGCCAGTCCTTCTTCGTGCCCGTCATGCTGGAACTGGCGCTGCTTGTTCTTGATGTAAGCCACCATCTCGCGCATGAAATGCGCCTGATAGATCTTCGAAAAACCCTGGCCTATCCGATCCGCGCATTGATCGAGGCGAAACGGCACCGACACCGCCACTGCGCCGAGCACGCCGCTGTCACTGCCGGTTTCGCCCAAGTGCTTGAGCAGGACGTTGCCGCCCAGGGAATAGCCGACCGCATACAACGGTGCGAGAGGGCGCTTGGCACGCAGGTGTTTGATGGCTTCGGCCAGGTCTTCGCTGGCGCCGGAATGGTAGCTGCGTGGTAATAGATTGGGTTCGCCGGAGCAGCCGCGCCAGTTCAGCGCGACGCTGGCCCAGCCTTGGGCACCGAGTGCTTTCTGCACCCCGGCCACGTAAGGCGAATTCGAAGAGCCGGTCAGACCGTGCAACACCAGCACCAGCGGCGCATTGGCGGTGTGCGGGCCGTGCCAGTCCATGTCGAGAAAGTCGCCATCCTCAAGCCACAAGCGTTCGCGCTCGCGTTCGATGTGCGTGGTTTTGCGCCACAGCGGT
Source organism: Pseudomonas sp. IT-P294 (assembly GCF_949767865.1). NCBI lineage: Bacteria > Pseudomonadati > Pseudomonadota > Gammaproteobacteria > Pseudomonadales > Pseudomonadaceae > Pseudomonas > Pseudomonas sp. IT-P294. The sequence goes on from NZ_CATKQW010000022.1 coordinate 555,873, forward strand.
CCCCACAAGGTTTGCAAGTGCGGATTGCCGAGGCCGAAGGCGGGGGTGAAACGTTCAGGCGGATGGGGCACGTTTATTCTCGATGCAGCGGTGCGCAACCAGTGCGCACCTTTTTCAGGCCGATCGGTTAACCGGCGATCTCTGCCATACGTTGCCACAGCGCGTAATACACCCGCCCGGATTTCTGCTCCCGGTGCAGGCGCCAGTTGCCTGGCAAGCCAAGGCTCGATGGCGCATTCTCGCTTTCAGTGTAGATCCAGGCCTCGTCGGCCAGCCACTGACGCTCCTCCAGCAATGCACAGACGCCGGGCAGCAGGTTCTGGTTGAACGGCGGGTCGAGGAACACCAGGTCGTAGGCCGTTGCGGCCTGGGTTTCCAGGTAGCGCAAGGCATCGGCGGTCTGGATCTGGCCGGTGGTGCAGCGCAGCGTGCCCAGATGCTCCTTGATGCTGGCGACCGCAATGTTGCTGGCGTCCAGCGCCTGGCCCATGGCCGCGCCACGGGACAAGGCTTCGAGGAACAACGCGCCGCTGCCGGCGAACGGGTCGAACACTTTGGCCCCGGCCACGTACGGCGCGAGCCAGTTGAACAGGGTTTCACGCACCCGGTCCGGGGTCGGGCGCAAGCCCGGTGCGTCGGGGAAACTCAGTTTCCGGCTGCCCCATTCGCCGCCAATGATGCGCAATTGGTTCACGCCGTTATGTACGTTGTGAACAGGTTTTTTTGGACGAGTGGCCATTAATGCTCCGGAACCCCGAGCGGCTGCTCGGCAGGTTTATCAGATGGGGCCGGTAACGGCTTTTGCGGCACGGTCGGGCCAGCGCTGACGACGACCATTTTGTCCGTGCTCAAGTGTTTGTTCAGTGCGGCTTTGACCTGCTCGACAGTCAGGCTCTGGGACTCGCGCATAAAGTCATCCAGATAGCTCAGCGGCAGGTTGTAGAAACCCATGGCGCCGATTTGGCCGACAATGTCGGCATTGCTGGCGGTGGACAGCGGGAAGCTGCCGGCCAGTTCACGCTTGGCGTCGTCGAGTTCTTTCTCGGTCGGTCCGGTTTTAAGGTAGTCGGCGAGCACATCCTGCACCAGCTTGAGCGTACCTTCGCTCATCTCGGCGCGGGTTTGCAGGTTGATCATGAACGGGCCGCGAACCTGCATCGGAGTGAAACCCGAATACACGCCGTACGCCAAGCCGCGCTTCTCGCGCACCTCACTCATCAATCGCGTGCCGAAACCACCGCCGCCGAGGATCTGGTTGCCCATGGACAGCGCTGCGTAGTCCGGGTCGTCACGGTCGATGCCCAGTTGCGCGAGCATCAGGTTGGTTTGCTTGGACGGAAACTCGATGTGGCCGACGCTGGCTTTGGGTTCTTGCGGTTGTGCGATTTTCGCCAGCGCCGGACCTTTTGGCAGCGCGCTGGAGACCTGGGCGGCAATGGCCTCGGCCTCGGCGCGGGACAGGTCGCCGACCAACGCAATCACCACGTTGCCAGCGGCGTAGGCTTTTTGGTGGAACGCCTTGAGTTGCGCCACGGTAATCGCTGGAATGGATTTCGCCGTGCCGTCACTGGAATGCGCGTACGGATGGTCGCCGTACAAGCGATTCATCAGTTCCAGGCTCGCCAGTTTGCCCGGGTTCTGTTTTTGGTACTCGAAGCCGGCCAGCATCTGGTTCTTGATGCGCGCGAAGGAATCGGCCGGGAAGGTCGGTTTGCCGATGACTTCGGAGAACAGCTTCAGCGCAGGCTCGCGTTTGTCTGCGGCGCTGAGGCTACGCAGCGAAGCCAGCGCCATGTCCTTGAATGCGCCGTTGCCGAAGTCGGCCCCGAGGCCTTCGAAGCCCTGAGCAATCGCGCCGACATCCTTGCCGGCCACGCCTTCGTTGAGCATGCCGTTAGTCATCACGGCCAGGCCTGGGGCGTCACCGTCTTGGCTGCTGCCGGCGGCAAAGATCAGGCGCAGGTCGAACATTGGCAATTCGCGGGCCTCGACGAACAGCACCTTGGCGCCTTCGGCGGTGTTCCAGGTTTGTACGTCGAGGGAGCGGTGGCTGGGGGCCTTGCCGTCCAGCTCGGTCAGCGATTGCAGCTTCTGGCTGGACTTGGCCTTGTCGAGGACTTCGCTGGCCTTGGGGTCTTGGCTTTTCGAGAAATAAAATGCGGTGGACCCGATCAGGGCAACGGCAATCAGGCCGATCAGGGCCAAACGTGATTTCTTACGCTCACTCATGAGTCGTCTCCGGTGGCAGGACATGGGCGACGCTGAGACGTTCGCGGGTGAAATACAGCTTGGCGGCCTTTTGAATATCTTCCGGGGTCACGCCTTCTAGGTCGGCGAGTTCGGTGTCCATCAGTTTCCAGGACAGGCCGACGGTTTCCAGTTGGCCAATGGAAGTGGCCTGGCTGGTGATCGAATCACGCTCATAAACCAGGCCCGCGATGACTTGAGCCCTTACGCGCTCCAGTTCTTCAGCAGACGGCGCGGTGGTTTTCAGCTGTTCGAGCAGTTTCCACAGGCCCGCTTCGGCCTGAGCCATGGTTTTCTTTTTCTGGGTATTGGGCGTCGCCGACAACGTGAACAGGCTGTCGCCACGGGTGTAGGCGTCGTAACTCGACGAACCGCCGGACACCAGCTCTTCGCCGCGCTCCAGTTGTGTCGGGATACGCCCGCTGTAGCCGCCGTCGAGCAGGGCCGAGATCAGGCGCAAGGCATTGACCAGGCGTTTGTCTTCGGCGGTGGCGATGCTCGGCACGTTGAAGCCCAGCATCAGGCTCGGCAGTTGGGTCTGCACGTGCAGGGTGATCTGGCGCTCGCCAGGCTCGGCCAGCTCCACCGGGATTTTCGCGGGTGGCACGTCACGTTTGGCGATCGGGCCGAAATAGCGCTGGGCCAGGGTTTTGACTTCGTCCGGGGTCACGTCACCCACCACCACCAGCGTGGCGTTGTTGGGCACATACCAGGATTGATACCAGTGACGCAGCTCCTCGACCTTCATGCGGTCCAGGTCAGCCATCCAGCCGATGGTCGGCGTGTGGTAACCGCTGGCCGGGTACGCCATGGCCTTGAAGCGTTCGTAGGCCTTTGACATCGGCTTGTCGTCAGTGCGCAGACGACGTTCTTCTTTAATCACTTCGATTTCGCGGGCGAACTCGTCAGCCGGCAGGCGCAAGTTGGCCATGCGGTCGGCTTCCAGTTCAAAGGCCACGCCCAGGCGGTCACGGGCCAATACTTGATAGTACGCAGTGAAGTCGTCACTGGTGAACGCGTTCTCTTCGGCGCCCAGATCGCGCAGGATCAGCGACGCTTCGCCGGGACCGACTTTCTCACTGCCCTTGAACATCATGTGTTCCAGGGCGTGGGACAGACCGGTCTGGCCTGGCGTCTCGTAGCTTGAGCCGACCTTGTACCAGACTTGGGAAACCACCACCGGCGCACGATGGTCTTCGCGCACAACCACCTTCAAACCGTTGTCGAGGGTGAATTCGTGAGTGGGTTGTGGGTCGGCGGCGAGGGCCGAGAGGGGCAGACAAACTGTGCTGAGCAGCAGGCCTGCAGCGCGGCGGGCTAGAGCATTCATTCGTTTTTAAACCTGTTGGGCTGCCCGCTTGGTCTTAGCGTCGGCGGGCGAGAGGGTGCTAGGATACTGGTCCGTTTTACTGGCGGCCACGCCTATCAGGCCTTTGATCGGCCGGAAGGTTGCATGGGTTACCTGCGGAAGCTTTGAATTTGTCAGCTAAACTCAGCGTTTTCGCCGACGATGCCGTTCCAGTCCTTCGTATTAGTCGACCTTTGAAGTGCCGTGGGCACTTCGACAAAATGTTGCGCGTGAACAAGCTGGGTCAATCGCAGTCTGTTCTGCATCGAATATTTATTTGCCGAGGCGCCCTTTGGCGCGTCGCTACCGTGAGATAGCCGTCCTCCATGTTTGGTTCCAACGACGACAAGAAGACCCCAGCTGCGGCTGGCGAGAAGAAAAGCCTGTTCGGATGGCTGCGCAAAAAGCCGCAGGAACCCGTCGTCGAACAGCCACAACCACTTCCTGAGCCAACTCCTGCGCCGGTTCCGGTTATAGAAGAAGAGCTCGCACCGATAGTCCTGCCGACCGCCGAGCCAGTGTTGCAGCCAGTGGTCGAGGCCAAGCCTGATCTGGTCGCCGAAGTCGTGACCCAGGTGCCGCTGGCGCCCGTCGCCGAACCGTGGCTGACATTGCCGGTGGCCGAAGAGCCGGTGGCGTTGGTTGAAGACGAGTTGGCGCCGCACGTTACCCCGCCAATTCCAGCACCGGCTGCATTTTCACCCGAGCCTGTTCAGGTTCCAGTGGTTGAGCCGGTTGTAACACCGGTCGTCGTGGCTCAGCCCGCGCCGGTTGTTCCTCCGCCCGCTCCGCAGCCCCTTGCGCCTGCATTTGTAGCTCCGACAGCTCCAGCACCTGCACCTGTGGTCGCTCCAGCAGTCGACGCGCCTGTCGCTCCGGTTGAAACACCGGCCCAAACCAAAGCCGGCTTCTTCGCTCGCCTCAAGCAAGGTCTGTCCAAGACCAGCGCCACCATTGGCGAGGGCATGGCCGCCCTGTTCCTGGGCAAGAAGATCATCGATGACGAGCTGCTCGAAGACATCGAAACCCGCCTGCTGACCGCCGACGTTGGCGTCGAGGCCACCTCGGTGATCATTCAACGCCTGACCCAGAAAGTCGCGCGTAAAGAACTGGCCGATGCCGATGCGCTGTACAAGTCCCTGCAAGCTGAACTCGCGGCGATGCTCAAGCCTGTCGAACAGCCGCTGAAAATCACCTCGCAAAACAAGCCGTTCGTGATTCTGGTGGTTGGCGTCAACGGCGCCGGCAAGACCACCACCATCGGCAAGCTGGCGAAGAAGCTGCAGCTCGAAGGCAAGAAAGTCATGCTGGCGGCCGGCGATACCTTCCGCGCCGCAGCGGTCGAGCAATTGCAGGTCTGGGGCGAGCGCAACAAGATCCCGGTCATCGCCCAGCACACCGGCGCCGACTCGGCTTCGGTTATCTTCGACGCCGTGCAAGCCGCCAAGGCCCGAGGCATTGATGTGCTGATCGCCGACACCGCCGGTCGCCTGCACACCAAAGACAATTTGATGGAAGAGTTGAAGAAGGTCCGCCGGGTCATCAGCAAACTCGACGCCGATGCGCCGCACGAAGTGCTGTTGGTGCTCGACGCCGGGACCGGGCAGAACGCGATCAGCCAGGCCAAGCAATTCAACCAGACCGTCGAACTGACCGGCCTGGCGCTGACCAAGCTCGACGGCACCGCCAAGGGTGGGGTGATTTTCGCCCTGGCCAAGCAGTTTGGCCTGCCGATTCGCTATATCGGCGTCGGTGAAGGCATCGATGATTTGCGAACTTTTGAAGCAGAACCCTTTGTCCAGGCATTGTTTGCCGAGCGGGAGCGTTCATGATTCGTTTCGAACAGGTCGGTAAACGCTACCCGAACGGTCACGTCGGCTTGCATGAGCTGAGCTTTCGAGTCCGTCGGGGCGAATTCTTGTTTGTAACCGGCCATTCCGGTGCCGGTAAAAGCACTTTGTTGCGCCTGCTGCTGGCGATGGAGCGTCCGACCACCGGCAAATTGCTGCTGGCCGGCCAGGACCTCGCCACCATCAGCAATGCGCAGATTCCCTACCTGCGCCGGCAGATCGGCGTGGTGTTCCAGAACCACCAATTGCTGTTCGATCGCACGGTGTTCAATAACGTCGCGTTGCCATTGCAGATCCTTGGCTTGTCTAAGGCCGAGATCGTCAAGCGCGTGGATTCGGCGCTTGAGCGCGTGGCGCTGTCGGATAAAACCGATCTGTACCCCGGCGACCTGTCGACCGGCCAGCAGCAGCGCGTCGGCATTGCCCGCGCCATCGTTCACCGGCCGGCCTTGCTGCTGGCGGACGAACCGACCGGTAACCTCGACCCGCGGCTGGCGGCCGAGATCATGGGCGTGTTCGAAGACATCAACCGTCTGGGCACCAGCGTGCTGATTGCCAGTCACGACCTGGCCCTGATAGCCCGTATGCGTCATCGCATGCTGACCCTGCAGCGCGGCCGATTGATCGGCGATGGGGAGGCTGGCGTATGAGTGCGACACGCAGCCCCAAGGTCTCCGAGCGCGTTGCCCCCAAGGCCGCCGATCCGCAGCCGCAGAAGAAAAAGCGCGACGATGACGACGGCCCGGACTTCGCCACGCTGTTTCGTGCCTGGGTTGAAAGCCATCGCGCCAGTCTTATGGACAGCTTGCGCCGTCTGGGCAAACAGCCGATTGGCAGCTTTTTCACCTGCATGGTGATGGCGGTTGCCCTGAGCTTGCCGATGGGCCTGTCACTTTTGTTAAGTAACGTCGAGCGCCTGGGCGGGTCCTGGCAGCGTGCGGCACAGATTTCGTTGTACCTGAAAATCGAGGCCAGCCCTGCCGAGGGCGAGTCGTTGCGGGAGCAGATCAAAGGCATGCCCGGTGTGGCGGATGCTGAATATGTCGGTCGCGACCAGGCGCTGGAAGAGTTCCAGCAACAGTCCGGTCTGGGCGAGGCGCTCAAGGAGTTGCCGGAAAACCCGTTGCCCGGCGTGGTTCTGGTGACACCTAAAGAGGTCGACAAGCCGGCCCTTGAAGCATTACGACAAAAACTTTCCGAGCTGCCGAAGGTACAACAGGCGCAACTTGATCTAGTCTGGGTCGAGCGTCTGGCGGCAATTCTCAAGCTGGGTGACCGTTTTGTCTTCGGTCTGACCGTGCTTCTGGTTTCTGCATTACTTTTGGTGATAGGCAATACCATTCGTCTTCATATTGAAAACCGCCGCACAGAGATAGAAGTGATTAAACTCGTGGGCGGCACTGACAGCTATGTGCGCAGGCCCTTTCTGTATATGGGTGCGTTGTATGGCTTCGGTGCGGGGATACTTTCCTGGGGCGTATTGGCGTTTGGGCTGAACTGGCTCAACGAGGCGGTGGTCGGGCTGGCCGGTTTGTATGGCAGTAATTTTGCGCTGGCCGGCGTGCCGGTTGCCGACGGTCTGTCTCTCTTGCTTGGCGCGGTGCTGTTGGGGTATATCGGTGCATGGATTGCAGTCGCACGCCACCTGAGGGAGCTTGCGCCTAAGTAGTATCATTTTGCTCGTATTGACCTTTCAGCGTTTATGGGAACTTGTCTTTCGGTTTCCGGTCAATTTTCGCAGTGCTGAACTGCACGAGTTTGTAAGTCGGAGGTTTTTTCGTATGACCAATTCTTTGCAACCTGCATATGCTCTGGTCCCGGGTGCGAACCTGGAGGCCTACGTGCACACCGTCAACAGCATTCCATTGCTGACGCCGGAGCAGGAGCGTGAACTGGCCGAGAGTCTCTATTATGAGCAGGATTTGGGGGCGGCTCGGCAGATGGTGCTCGCCCACCTGCGTTTTGTCGTACATATCGCCCGTAGCTATTCCGGCTACGGCTTGGCTCAGGCTGACCTGATCCAGGAAGGCAACGTCGGCCTGATGAAGGCCGTGAAGCGCTTCAACCCGGAGATGGGTGTGCGCCTGGTGTCGTTCGCTGTGCACTGGATCAAGGCGGAAATTCACGAGTTCATCCTGCGCAACTGGCGCATTGTGAAAGTCGCGACCACCAAGGCCCAGCGCAAGCTGTTCTTCAACCTGCGCAGCCAGAAGAAGCGTCTGGCGTGGCTGAACAACGAGGAAGTCCACCGTGTGGCGGAAAGCCTCGGTGTAGAGCCTCGGGAAGTGCGTGAGATGGAAAGTCGCCTGACCGGCCATGACATGGCCTTCGATCCGGCTGCGGAAGCAGACGATGACAGCGCTTTCCAGTCGCCGGCCAACTATCTGGAAGACCACCGGTACGACCCGGCCCGTCAACTGGAAGATGCCGACTGGAGCGACAACTCCAATCACAACCTGCACGAAGCGCTTGAAGTGCTCGACGACCGCAGCCGTGACATTCTCTACCAGCGCTGGTTGGCTGAAGAGAAAGCCACGCTGCACGACCTGGCGCAGAAGTACAACGTGTCGGCCGAGCGCATTCGTCAGCTTGAGAAAAGCGCGATGAACAAGCTCAAGTTGTCGATCGCGGCCTGACCTGCGCACCGGCAATAAAAAACGCCCCGATCATTGATCGGGGCGTTTTTGTTTGTGCCTACTCATCCAGTCTGACACCGCCCCCTGTAGGAGTGAGCCTGCTCGCGATTGCTATTGATCAGTCGACATTTATAGCGACTGACCTGGCGCTATCGCGAGCAGGCTCACTCCCACAGGGGATCTCCAGTGTTACTGGGCCCACGGCGCCCGGCGCGAATTGTTGAGCTCCAGCAGATAGCTTTCACCACCCAACTGACTCATTTGCTGCCGAATCCACCCGGCCCGACGTGCAACATAGTTGGTCGGATGGCTGGCGCTCCACATTCGCGGGTTTGGCAGTACGGCGGCCAGCAAGCTTGATTGTTGACGGCTGAGACCTTTAGCGCTGACACCAAAGTGATGCCGGGCAGCCGCTTCGGCACCGAACACTCCGTCATCCCACTCGACGCTGTTCAGATACACCTCAAGAATTCGTTGCTTGGGCCAGAACACTTCGATCAGGCCGGTAAACCAAGCCTCCAGGCCTTTACGCAGCCAGCTGCGGCCGGACCACAGAAACAGGTTCTTCGACACTTGCTGGCTCAAGGTGCTGGCGCCACGAATCGATCCACCGAGTTCGTTGTGGGCCAACGCAGCCTGGATCGCGCCGAAGTCAAAGCCCCAATGCTCCGGGAATTTCTGATCCTCGCCGGCCATCACCGCGACTTTCAGGTCATCGGAGATTTCATCCCAAGGCTGCCAGGTGCGTTGCAGGTCGATGGGTTCGCCGTCGAACCAGGATTCGACCTTGCGTTCGACCATCAGCGCCGTTCCCGGCGGTGGCACCACGCGAAAAATCAGGACCAGCACTATGCTGCCGCCCGCGAACCACAGCAGGGCTTTGATGAATCGTTGCAAAAATAAACGCAGCATAGAGATGGCTTGGCCGAACCCGTTGAGCGGGCCATTATACAGACCCTGTTGATCGAGTCTGACTGGAGTTCTTCATGCTGCGTGGCTTTTTGATGCTGGCCGCTTTCTTCGGCTTCACCGGCGTTGCCCTTGGCGCGTTCGCCGCCCACGGCCTGAAAAACCGTCTGACCCCTGAATACCTGGCGATTTTCCATACAGGCGTCACTTATCAGCTGGTGCACACCCTGGCATTGCTGGGCGTCGCGCTCCTGGCCACGCAGATGCCGGGTCGCCTGATCACTTGGGCCGGCGCGTCCTTTGCCATCGGCATCTTGCTGTTTTCCGGCAGTCTGTACCTGCTGACCATCACCGGTGTCGGCAAGCTCGGGATCGTCACCCCCTTCGGTGGCCTGGCATTTCTGGTGGGCTGGTTCTGCCTGGGGCTTGCCGCCTGGCGGTTGAGCTGACCGGGCAGTCCATTTCATGACGAATGGCTTGGGTCGCCAAGACTGATCGGGCTAGAATGCCAGCCCCTAAAAATGATGGCGGCATTTGGTATGCGCATTCAGTTGAACGGCGAATCCCTTGAACTGCCCGACGGTGAAACCGTTGCGGCCCTGCTGACCCGTCTGGAACTGACCGGACGCCGGGTGGCGGTCGAACTCAATCTGGATATCGTCCCGCGCAGCCAGCATGCCGACACCGTTCTCAACAACGGCGACAACGTCGAAGTCGTGCACGCCATCGGCGGCGGCTAGTCGCCTGGCCCGCGAGGGCACAGAATTCTGCAAGAACCTCACCCCTACAGAGGATTTCCCATGAGCATCGTTCGTAGCGACAAGCCTTTCGTCCTGGCCGGTCGTACTTACCAGTCGCGTTTGCTGGTGGGTACCGGCAAATACCGCGACATGGAAGAAACCCGCCTGGCCATCGAGGCCTCGGGTGCCGAGATCGTCACATTCGCCGTGCGCCGTACCAACCTTGGCCAGAACCCGGGCGAACCGAACCTGCTTGAAGTCCTGTCGCCGGATCGCTACACCTTCCTGCCGAACACTGCAGGTTGCTTCGACGCTACCGAGGCCGTGCGCACCTGCCGCCTGGCCCGCGAACTGCTCGGCGGCCACAACCTGGTGAAGCTGGAAGTGCTGGCCGACCAGAAAACCCTGTTCCCCAACGTGATCGAAACCCTCAAGGCCGCCGAAGTGCTGGTCAAGGAAGGCTTCGACGTGATGGTTTACACCAGCGATGACCCGATCATTGCTCGTCAACTGGCGGAAATCGGTGTTATCGCGGTGATGCCGCTGGCCGGCCTGATTGGTACAGGCCTGGGGATCTGCAACCCGTACAACCTGCAGATCATCCTTGAAGAAGCCAAGATTCCCGTGCTGGTCGACGCCGGTGTCGGTACGGCTTCCGACGCGACCATCGCCATGGAACTGGGTTGCGAGGCGGTGCTGATGAACTCGGCCATCGCCCACGCCCAGCAGCCGATCATGATGGCCGAAGCCATGAAACACGCCATCGTCGCGGGCCGCCTGGCCTACCTCGCCGGCCGCATGCCGAAAAAACTCTATGCCAGCGCCTCTTCGCCGCTGGATGGTCTGATCAAGTAAGAGCCATTGATGACTGAATCAAACGACACGCCAATCCAGACGGAAGAAGGCGACGAGCGCCAACACCGCCGCATCAAGAGTTTCGTGATGCGCGCCGGGCGCATGACCGAAGGCCAGCAAAAAGGCCTTGAGCAGGGCACGCCGCTGTTTGTCCTGCCATTGGCCGATGCGCCGGTGGACTTCGACCAGGTGTTCGGCCGTTCGGCGCCACGCTCCCTGGAAATCGGTTTTGGCATGGGCCATTCGCTGCTGGAAATGGCCGCGGCCTCGCCGGAACAGGATTTCATTGGCGTGGAAGTCCACCGTCCAGGTGTTGGCGCGCTGCTCAATGGCGTGCTGACCCAGGGCCTGACCAACCTGCGAGTCTACGATTGCGATGCGATCGAAGTGCTCAACCATTGCATTGCCGACAACAGCCTCGATCGCCTGATGCTGTTTTTCCCGGATCCGTGGCACAAGAGCCGTCACCACAAGCGTCGTATCGTTCAGGCGTCGTTCGCTGAACTGGTGCGCAGCAAGTTGAAAGTGGGCGGCATTCTGCACATGGCCACCGACTGGGAACCGTACGCCGAGTACATGCTGGAAGTGATGAGCGTCGCGCCGGGTTATCGCAACCTGGCCGAAGACGGCAAGTGCGTCCCGCGCCCGACCGAACGCCCGATCACCAAGTTCGAACGCCGCGGCGAACGTCTTGGACATGGCGTGTGGGATTTGAAGTTCGAAAAACAGTCTTAAGCGATACGCAATGATCGTTCCCACGCTCTGCGTGGGAATGCCTCAATGGACGCTCTGCGTCCGCTGTTGGGACGCGGAGCGTCCCGGGCTGCATTCCCACGCAGAGCGTGGGAACGATCGTCAGCCCTCAGCGGCGGTCGGCGACTACGCCGATGAGCACCAGCACCACCAATAACACTGGCGCCAGGCTGTAGTTGTTGAACTGGCTCAGGCCTTTGATGATCCATGGCGTGGCGTAGATCAGCGCGACGCCGCTGCCGACCATGCACACCAGAGCCATCAGCGGGACGCGCAAGGCGCCGGCGATGCTGCCCAGGCGTTGGTCGATCCAGCCTTTGATGTCGGCGCCGAACAGCACCAGCAAGCAACCCACCAGTGCCAGAGCAATCTCCGACAGGTTGCTGCGACTCCAGCGGGACGCGGTGGCGAGCAGGTCGAGTATCAAATCCATTCGTTTTCCCTTAAGGCTGAAATCAGCTCAGAAATGTCTGCAGCAAGTCATTGAGAAAGAGTTGTCCGCGCATCGTGGCCGCCAGACGTGACGGTTCGACCTGCAACAAGCCACTTTGTTCGGCTTCGCGGCGGCCTTCGGCGAGGCTGTCCAGGCTCAGCCCGGTGCGCTGCGGATACAACCGCGACTCGACACCCTCGGTCAGGCGCAAGGCGTTCATCAGGAATTCGAACGGTAGCTCATCGTTGGTCAGCGCTTTCTCGCCAGCCTTGAAGCTTTTGGCCGGGTTGAGGTAATCCTTCGGCAATCGCGTCTTCCAGGTGCGCACAATGCGGCCGTCCGGATGGCTGAGTTTGCCGTGGGCGCCGGCGCCGATGCCGATGAAGTCGCCGAAGCTCCAGTAATTGAGGTTGTGCCGCGCCGCACGACCGGGCTGGGCATAGGCCGAGACTTCGTATTGCGCGTAACCGTGTTCAGCGAGCAAGGCCTGGCCGGCTTCCTGAATGTCCCACAGCGTGTCGTCTTCCGGCAGCGTCGGCGGCTGGTTCCAGAACACCGTGTTCGGCTCCAGCGTCAGCTGATACCAGGATAGATGCGTCGGCTTCAGGGCGATGGCCTGGCGCAGGTCGCTCAGTGCGTCCTCCAGCGATTGATCGGGCAAGCCGTGCATCAAGTCCAGGTTGAAGTTATCGAACCCGGCCTGACGCGCCATGCCGGCGGCGCGCACCGCTTCGTCGCCGTTATGGATACGGCCCAGGGCTTTGAGTTTCTCTTCCTGGAAGCTCTGGATGCCGATCGACAGGCGATTGATGCCCAGCGCACGGTAGGCGACGAACTTCTCTTGCTCGAACGTTCCCGGGTTGGCTTCCAGAGTGATTTCGATGTCGCTGGCAAACGGAATGCGCTGCTCGACGCCCCTGAGCAAACGACCCAAGGCATCGGCGCTGAACAGGCTCGGCGTGCCGCCACCGAAGAAAATCGAGCTCAGTTCGCGACCGTAAACGGCATGAAGGTCCTGATCGAGGTCGGCCAGCAACGCGTCGACATACTCTTCTTCCGGCAGCACGGGGCTCGCGGTGTGGGAGTTGAAGTCGCAATAAGGACATTTGCGCACACACCACGGGATGTGGATGTACAGCGCCAGGGGCGGCAGCACGGGGAGCGCGGCCCGAGGCGATTGGGCGGCACCGCCGAAGATCAGCGGCGACGCGGAGGAATCGTGGGTCATTTCAAGCCCAGACGCTGGCGCAACAGATCCATTGCACGAGCGCGGTGGCTGATGAGGTTCTTGTCGCTCGGGCTCAACTCGGCGCTGGAGCAATCGCGCTCCGGTACCCAGAACAGCGGGTCGTAACCAAATCCGTGTTCGCCACTGGCCTGGGTCAGGATGCGCCCGTGCCACAAGCCTTCGCAGAGGATCGGCAACGGGTCATCGGCGTGACGCACCAGCGCCAGGACGCAGACGAACTGCGCACCGCGCTCGGCTTGCGGCACGTCTTTCAACGCGTCGAGCAATTTGGCGTTGTTCGCCGCATCGCCTTTGCCATCGGCATAACGAGCGGAATAGATGCCCGGCGCACCGCCAAGGAAATCCACCGCCAGCCCTGAATCGTCGGCCAATGCCGGCAACCCGGAAATGCGCGCGGCGTTGCGAGCCTTGAGGATGGCGTTCTCGACAAACGACAGGCCGGTTTCTTCAGGCTCGACGCTGCTGAACTCGCCGATCGAGCGCAGTTGCACCGATTCGCCGAGCATGGCCTGGAGTTCCTTGAGTTTGCCGGCGTTGTGGCTGGCCAATACGAGTTGCGTGAAGTTGATCATTCGCCGGGGAAGAGCTCTTGGTTGAAATTGATGGTGTTGATTTTGTCGCCGTTCTGCACCTTGATCTCGAAGGTGCGGATTTCCTGCTGATCGACCGGGTATTGCGCGATGTAGTAGATCGCGCCCTGTTCGGTGATCTGTTTGAATTTCAGCGGCACGCTCTGGCTGGTCAGGTCTTTCACCGAGCCACTCACCTGCGCCATCTGCGGCTTGCCGTCCTTGATCACCGACACGTTGATCACGCCCTGGTTCTTGCTGCGGATCAGCTCGGCAGCCTTGGCGATGTCCGGTGTCAGATAAGTCGAGTTGAAGGTGTTGTAGTGCACTGTTACATCGCCAAATGTTTCCTGGCGTTCGCTTTTGATGACGTCGGCAGCCATGGCGGTGACGCTCAGGCAGGCAGTAAGTACAAACAGCGCTAGACGACCCATGATCGTTCTCCTCGAAGTGTCGTGACTCAGACCGCGACCTTGTGGTCTTGCAGCCCGGGGCTGCTGACGCGGTAAATACCGATTTCACCTAATAGATTAGGCCATAGCTTACTGGCCCACCCGTGACGGTGCTGTTGATCCACGGCAAGCCGATCAATGACCTTGGCTTCACGTTCGCGGCATAACGCTTCAAAGTCTTCGAAGGTGCAAAAGTGGATGTTGGGCGTGTTGTACCAGGTGTACGGCAGGAACTCGGAAACCGGCATCCGGCCCTTGCTCGCCAGGTACCAGCGGCAGCGCCAGTGACCGAAGTTGGGGAAGGTGATGATGCACTGGCGTCCGACGCGCAGCATTTCGTCGAGGATCTTGTCCGGGTAATGCACGGCTTGCAGCGCCTGGGTCATGACCACGATGTCAAAGCTGTTGCTGGCGAAGTTGCCCAGGCCCTTGTCCAGGTCCTGCTCGATCACGTTGATGCCCTTGGCCACGCACTCGGCAATGTTGTCCGGGTCGTTTTCCAGGCCATAGCCGCTGACTTGCTTGTGGTCGCGCAACCAGGTCAGCAGCTCGCCGTCACCGCAACCGAGGTCGAGCACGCGGCTGCCGGCGGGGATCCATTCCTGGATGATTTCCAGATCGGCTCTCATGTCTTCCTCAAAGCGAAATACGGTTCATGTAATTGCGGAAGGCCTGCAAGTAGCGCGGGATCGGAATCAGGAAGGCGTCGTGGCCTTGCGGAGCATCGATCTCGAGGTAGCAGACGTCTTTCTTGGCCGCCATCAGCGCGTCCACCAGTTCCCGCGAGCGGGCAGGGGAGAAGCGCCAGTCGGTGGTGAAGGACATCACGCAGAACTTGGCCTGGGCGTTGGCGAAGGTTTTCGCCAGGTCATCGTCGAAATTTGCCGCCGGGTCGAAATAGTCCAGGGCCTTGGTCATCAACAAGTAGGTGTTGGCATCGAAACGCCCGGAAAACTCTTCGCCCTGATAGCGCAGGTAGCTTTCGACCTGGAACTCGACGCTGTGGAAGTCGTAGTTGAGCTTCTCGCTTTTGAGCCCACGGCCGAATTTCTCGCCCATCGAGTCATCCGACAGGTACGTGATGTGGCCAACCATCCGCGCAAGCATCAAGCCGCGCTTGGGGATCACGCCCGCTTCCTGGAACGAGCCGCCGTGAAAGTCGGGGTCGGTTAGGATCGCTTGGCGTGCAACTTCGTTGAAGGCGATGTTCTGCGCCGACAGCTTGGGCGCAGATGCGATGGCCAGGCAATGACGAATGCGATCAGGGTAAGTGATGCTCCATTGCATCGCCTGCATGCCGCCGAGGCTGCCGCCAATCACCGCGGCCCATTGTCGGATGCCGATGCGATCGGCCAGGCGCGCCTGGCTGTGCACCCAGTCTTCAACGGTCAGCACAGGGAAGTCGGCGCCGAAGGGCTTGCCGGTTTCCGGGTTGATGCTGCTCGGGCCAGTGGAGCCGTTGCAACCGCCGAGGTTGTTCAGGCTGACCACGAAGAATTTGTTGGTGTCGATCGGCTTGCCAGGGCCGATGCAGCTGTCCCACCAGCCGGGTTTGCGGTCGTCGGGGCCGTGGAAGCCAGCCGCGTGATGGTGGCCCGACAAGGCATGGCAAATCAGTACGGCGTTGCTCGCCGTGGCGTTCAGCGTGCCGTAGGTCTCGTAAATCAGGTCGTAGGCTGGAAGCGAACGGCCACAGGCCAAGGCCAGGGGCTCGCTGAAGTGCGCCACTTGCGGCGTCACCAGACCAACAGAATCGGCGGGAAAGGCAGTTGGCATCGACCCTGCTCTCGTTGAAATGAGGCGTAAGTCTAAAGACCGCTGCCCCGAGCAGCAAGCGACTACCCGTGATCGTTCCCACGCTCCGCGTGGGAATGCAGCCCGGGCCGCTCCGCGTCCCCTGCCGAAGCGGACGCAGAGCGTCCATTGAGGCATTCCCACGCAGAGCGTGGGAACGATCAGGGACGGGTCAAGCCAGGCAAATCCGGCAGATTCTTCGGCGAACAGATTCGTACGCGCTTCTGCCGGTTCAACTCGCCGCTGATCAAGCTGACCTGGCTCTTGGAGACTCCGAACGCCTTGGCCAGGAACGCCATCAAATACGCATTGGCCTTGCCTTCAACAGGCGGCGCGGTCAGGCGAATTTTCAGGCGATCGCCGTGCAGCCCGCAGAATTCATCGCTGCGGGCCGCCGGTTGCAGGTGACATTCCAGAATCAGATCATCACCGTCCCAACGGAAGTAGCTCATCAGATCAGGCCAAGCAGCCCCTGCGGCATGAAGGCAAAGTACGCCAGGCGTGGGATCAGCCAGCTTTGCAGCAACTGGATCGCGATAAACGCAAAGATCGGCGAAATATCGAGGCCACCCAGGTTCGGAATGATCCGACGGAACGGGGCGAGCACCGGTTCAGTAATCTGCGCGACCAGCTCAGCACCGGGATTGTGGCTGCCAGGGGCGACCCAGGACAGGATCACGCTGATGATCATGGCGTAGAAAATAATGTTCAGGAACAGCGAGAAAAGCGCGATCAGTGCCCAAGGTATCAGCAGCACCCAGTCGACCAGGAAGCCCTTGAGGAACAGGATGACCGCGATCAACAGCATTTGAATGATCAGCGCCAGTACCAGCGACGACATGTCCAGCCCGAACATGCTCGGGATGACCCGGCGCAGAGGCTTGAGCAACGGTTGAGTGGCTTTGACAATGAACTGGCAGAGCGGGTTGTAGAAGTTCGCCCGAACCAGTTGCAGGATGAAGCGCATCAGCACGATCAGCAGGTACAGGCTGCCTAAGGTTTTAATGATGAAAACGGCAGCGTCATTGAGTCCGAGCATCTTTGATTCCTTTATAAGAGCTGATTAGCGACCGAGTTGCTCAGCCATCTCGGCCGAGCGATGTGCGGCGGCGCCGAGTGCTTTTTCGACCAGCGCTTCGAAGCCGCCGGCCTGGAATGACTTGATTGCAGCTTCCGTGGTGCCCGCCGGCGACGTCACGCGACGGCGCAGTTCGGCAGCATCGACATCGCTGGCGACGGCCATGTGAGCGGCGCCCAGTGCGGTTTGCAGGGTCAGTTGGGCGGCGATGTCCGCTGGCAGGCCGAGTTTCACGCCGGCAGCGGTCATGGCTTCGATCAGCAGGAAGAAGTACGCAGGACCCGAGCCGGAAACTGCGGTGACGGCGTCCAGTTGCTGCTCTTCGTCCAGCCACAGGGCAACGCCCACGGCTGACAGCAGCTCTTGAGCCTGCTGGCGTTGTTGCGCGTTGACTTGGGCGGTGGCAAACAAGCCGCTCACGCCTTGGCGCAGCAACGCCGGGGTGTTGGGCATGCAACGCACGATCGGCTGGGCGCCGAGCCAGGTGTTCATGCTCGCGCAGGTAATGCCCGCGGCAATCGAGACCACCAGTTGATTCGGCTTGAGGTGTGGACGAATCGCTTCGCACACAGCCTTCATGGCCTGGGGTTTGACCGCCAGCACGACCACGTCAGCGCCTTGAATGGCATCAGCGTTGTCGGCGAATACTTCGATACCGTGTTCGGCGCTCACTTTGGCGCGGGTTTCGGCGCCCGGATCGCTGGCGCGGATTTGCGCGGCGTCCAGACCCTTGGCGCGCAGGCCGCCGATCAGGCTGGCGGCCATGTTGCCGGCACCGATAAAGGCAATACGTGTCTTGCTCATGTCAGGTCCTTATAGAGAGATGTGTCAGCCATGGTTCATGGTTGACCGTAGTCGCGGGCGCCAAACAGGGCCGTACCGATGCGGACCCAGGTGGCCCCCATGGTGATGGCCGACTCAAGGTCGTGGCTCATGCCCATGGAAAGTGTGTCGAGCGGCAGGTTCAGGCTGGCTTGCGTGCTTTTGATCAAGTCGCGCACGGCAGCAAACGCGGCATCCTGGGCGGCGCGATCGTCGGTCGGCTCGGGGATCGCCATCAATCCGCGCAGCGTGATGCGCGGCAGTTCGCTGATGGCCTTGGCCAGGGCGGGCAGATCGGCCGGCGTGCAACCGGATTTGCTGGCTTCACCGCTGACGTTGACCTGGATGCAGATGTTCAGTGGCGGCAAATCGGCAGGACGTTGTTCGGACAGGCGTTGTGCGATTTTCAAACGATCCACGGAGTGCACCCAGGCGAAGTGCTCGGCGATAGCACGAGTCTTGTTCGATTGAATGGGGCCGATGAAGTGCCAGATCAAGGGCAGGTCGGCCAGTTCGAGCTGTTTGCCCAATGCTTCCTGCAGGTAGTTCTCGCCAAAGTCGCGCAGGCCTGCGGCATACGCCTCGCGCAGGGCCTCGGCGGGCTTGGTCTTGCTTACGGCCAGCAACTGGACGCTGTGCTCGTCGCGGTGGGCGGCGAGGGCGGCGGCACGGATGCGTGAACTAACCAGGGCTATGTTGTCTGCTATCGTGGACATTCGATCCTGCCTGAAAAGTGCCTGCACTCGATCATGCGGCGTTAAAACTCGACTCAGAATGCTCATTGACTGACGTCAACTCCGCTTCTTCGCCGACTTTTGCCTTGCCTGATCATCGCTTGGCGACTTTTCAGACTAGGATCAAGGCGCCAGCGGGTCTGAGGTTGGCGGCATTCTACTGGAATTGAGGAGCGCTATGGATATCACTGAGCTGCTGGCCTTCAGCGCTAAACAGGGCGCGTCCGACTTGCACCTGTCCGCCGGCCTGCCACCGATGATTCGTGTCGACGGCGATGTGCGGCGCATCAACTTGCCGGCCCTGGACCACAAGCAGGTGCACGAGCTGATCTACGACATCATGAATGACACCCAGCGGGTGGACTTCGAGAAACACCTGGAAACCGATTTTTCCTTTGAAGTGCCCGGCGTCGCGCGCTTTCGGGTTAACGCCTTCAACCAGAATCGTGGTGCCGGCGCCGTGTTCCGGACCATTCCGTCGAAGGTCCTGAGCATGGACGAGCTGGGCATGGGCGAGGTGTTTCGCAAAATTACTGAGGCGCCTCGCGGGCTGGTGTTGGTCACGGGCCCGACCGGCTCCGGCAAATCCACCACCCTGGCGGCGATGATCGATTACCTGAACAACCATCGGCATCACCATATCCTCACCATCGAGGACCCGATCGAGTTCGTCCATGAATCGCGCAAATGCCTGATCAACCAGCGCGAAGTCCATCGCGACACCCGCAGCTTCGCCACGGCGCTGCGCTCGGCGCTACGGGAAGACCCGGACGTGATTCTGGTGGGTGAGATGCGTGACCTGGAAACCATTCGCCTGGCGCTGACTGCAGCCGAGACCGGTCACCTGGTGTTTGGCACGCTGCACACCACATCGGCGGCGAAAACCATCGACCGGGTCGTGGATGTATTTCCGGGCGATGAGAAGTCGATGGTGCGTTCGATGCTGTCCGAGTCGTTGCTGGCGGTGGTGTCGCAGACACTGATCAAGAAAATCGGCGGCGGGCGGGTTGCGGCGCACGAAATCATGCTCGGTACTTCGGCGATTCGGAACCTGATCCGCGAAGACAAGGTGGCGCAGATGTACTCGTCGATTCAGACCGGTGGGTCGCTAGGGATGCAGACGCTGGATATGTGCCTGAAGGATCTGGTGACCAAAGGCGTGATCAGCCGCGAGCATGCGCGGGAGAAGGCGCGGTCGCCGGATAATTTTTAGGATGAGAGATTGATCGTTCCCACGCTCTGCGTGGGAATGCAGCCCGGGACGCTCCGCGTCCCTTTCAGAGCCGAACGCGGAGCGTCCGTTGAGGCATTCCCACGCAGAGCGTGGGAACGATCATCCCGGGACAGGCCCGGGATTTCAATTCAGCGCTGAACGACGCGCATCTGATTCGGTTCTTTAGGCAGAACCCGCTTGGCAACCACGTAGTGGCTTTCCCAGTACGGCTTCTTCAAGGTGTCGATAGTGACCGACTTGCCACGACGGGGTGCGTGGATGAAGCGGTCGTTGCCCAGGTAAATGGCGACGTGATTGACCCGACGGCTCTTGATGTTGAAGAAGATCAGGTCGCCCGGCTTCAAATCGTTACGATTGACCTTCTCGCCATGACCGCTGGCCATCGCGTTGGATGTGCGCGGCAGGTCGAACGTGGCGTCGTTGAACGCGTATTTCACCAGGCCACTGCAATCGAACCCTTTACTTGGGGTGCTGCCGCCCCAACGATAAGGTGTACCGAGGACATTCACGGCGCGGCTCAACACATTGCTGCTTGTCTTGGTCGCCATCGGCGGAACAAGTTTGCTGTTGGCTTTGCTCAACTGCGGGGACAATTTCGCATTGTGTTTGTTTTTGCTCGAAGGAGCAGAAACGTGGGATTTTGGGGTGTAACCATTAACGTTTGGAAGACGTTGCTCACGATTGGTGGCGTGGGCGGCCAGTGGCATCAAAAGGCAAATGGTTAGCCATGTCTTGAAAAATGGACGCATTAGGCAGGGCTCATATGGGGAAGCGCGCAACTTTATAACAGCTTTTTTGTCCCTTCCGAGGCCGTTGGTCGATTCAACCTAGGGGGGAACGGAACCAAATAAGCGGCAAATGGACGCAATTGTCTGACAGGAGTCAGGTGCTACAAGGCTTTGACGGGAAACAGAGTAGCATTTGCCATACGTCGGCAACCTGTAAAAAAGTCACAAAGAATTCAAGAATATTTATCTATCGCGTGATTCGAGGTCCTTCATGAACACCTATCAACAGGCTGGCCCGCATCAAGATACGCACAGCAAGGTGATCGGTTACCTGCTGTGGATTTTCGGATTCACCGGGGCTCATCGGTTCTACTACGGCAAACCGGTCACGGGGACAATCTGGTTCTTCACGTTCGGTTTGTTGGGTATCGGCTGGCTGATTGACGTATTTCTGATCCCTGCCATGGACCGCGAAGCGGACCTGCGGTTCACTGCCGGGCCCATTGAATACAACGTGGCGTGGATTCTGCTGACGTTTCTGGGGGTATTCGGTGTACACCGGATGTATCAGGGGAAGTGGATCAGCGGTCTGCTGTACCTGGTGACGGGCGGGTTGTTCTTCGTCGGGGTGCTGTATGACTTCTGGACCTTGAATGACCAGGTATCTGTGCGCAACGCGCAGAACAGAGGCACTTTCCAGTAAGCCATCTTGAGCAGGCTCGCTCCCACAGCGATTAGATCCATGTGGGAGCGAGCCTGCTCGCGATTGAGTACAACGCGGTCTTACGCCTGGTGGCTAATCCGCCCATCCACCAAGGTGTAACGCACCACACCTGGCAGGCTATGGCCAATGAACGGGCAGTTCTCGCCCTTGGACAGCCAGTTTTCACCGGCAATGGTCGACGCCGCAGGGTCGAACAGCACGATGTCCGCAGGCCCACCTACCGCCAACTTGCCCGCAGGCAGGCGCAACGCCTCGGCAGGCCCGGTGCTCAAGCGTGCGAGCAACGTCGGCAAGTCCAGCAACCCATCTTCCACCAGCGTCATCGCCAGCGGCAGCAACAGTTCAACGCTGCTGATGCCCGGCTCGGTCGCGCCGAACGGTGCCAGTTTGGCATCCCGTTCGTGCGGCTGGTGATGGCTGGAGATCGCGGACACAACTCCGGACTTCACGGCTGCACGCAGGCCGTCGCGGTCGGCGCGGGTGCGCAGCGGCGGCTGGACGTGATAGAGGCTGCTGAAGTCGATCAGCGCTTCGTCGGTCAGAATCAGCTGATACAGCGCCACATCGGCGGTCACCGGCAGGCCGCGAGCCTGAGCCTGAGCAATCAGCGCCACACCGCGCGCGCTGGTGAGCTGGCTGAAGTGCGCGCGTACGCCACTTTGCTCGACCAGCAGCAGGTCCCGGGCCAGGGCCACGGTTTCCGCCGTTTCCGGAATGCCCGGCAAACCGAGGAAGCTGGCGGTCGGGCCTTCGTGAGCCAAACCACCTTCGGCCAGGTCATGGTCCTGCGAGTTGAAAATAATCGTGAGGTCGAACGTCGCTGCGTATTCCAGCGCCCGGCACAGCGTGCGGGTGTTGCGGAAGCTCTCCAGACCGTTGCCGAAAGCCACGCAGCCGGCATCGCGCAAGGCGACCAGTTCGGCCAGTTGTTCGCCGTCCAGGCCTTTGCTCAGCGCGCCGACCGGGAAGACTTTGGTGTTGCCGGCCTCGCGAGCGCGGTCGAGGATCAACTCGGCCACCGCCGAGGTGTCCAGCACCGGCTTGGTTTTCGGCGGGCAGCACAGGCTGGTCACGCCACCGGCAGCGGCGGCGCGGGTTTCGCTGACAATCGAGCCTTTGCGGCTGTAGCCCGGCTCACGCAGGGCGACGTTAAGGTCAACCAGGCCCGGGGCTGCCACCAGACCCTTGGCATCAATGGTGTCGACGGGGACAAAACCGGCCGGAGCGGCGCCCAGGGCGACGATCTTGCAGGCTTCAACATGGATATCAGTCACTTGATCCAGGCCGCTGGCAGGATCGATAACACGGGCGCCGAGAATGCTGAGCTTCACTGGGCGTTCTCCTGCTCAAATTGGCGCTGGGCCGTTTGCCCGCTCATGGCCATGGACAGCACGGCCATACGAATGGCGATACCGTAGGTCACCTGATTGAGGATCACCGAATGCGGACCGTCGGCCACCGCCGACTCAATTTCTACCCCACGGTTGATCGGTCCCGGGTGCATGACGATGCAGTCTGGCTTGGCCCCGGCCAGGCGTGCGGTGGTGAGGCCGAACAAGCGGTAGAACTCACCTTCGCTCGGCAGCAGGCCGCCGGTCATGCGCTCACGTTGCAGGCGCAACATGATCACCACGTCGACATCTTTCAGGCCTTCGGTCATGTCGGTGTAAACCTTCACGCCGTATTGCTCGATGCCAATCGGCAGCAGGGTTTTCGGCGCGATCACGCGGATGTCCGGGCAACCCAGGGTTTTCAGCGCGAGCATGTTCGAGCGCGCGACGCGTGAGTGCAGGATGTCGCCGACGATGGCCACCGAGAGGTTTTCGAAGCCGCCCTTGTGCCGACGGATGGTCAGCATGTCGAGCATGCCCTGGGTCGGATGCGCGTGACGGCCATCGCCGCCGTTGATGATCGCCACTTGCGGGCAGACATGCTCGGCTATGAAGTGCGCCGCGCCCGAGTCACCGTGACGTACGACGAACATGTCGGCGGCCATCGCTTCGAGGTTGCGCAAGGTGTCGAGCAGGGTTTCGCCCTTGCTCGCCGACGACGTCGACACGTTCAGGGTGATCACGTCGGCCGACAGCCGTTGGGCCGCCAGCTCGAAGGTGGTGCGGGTGCGGGTGGAGTTTTCGAAGAACACGTTGCACACGGTCTTGCCGCGCAGCAACGGGACCTTCTTCACCGCCCGGGCGCCAACTTCGAGGAATGAGTCGGCGGTGTCGAGGATTTCCGTCAGCAGCTCGCGGCGCAAACCGTCGAGCGAGAGGAAGTGGCGCAGCTGGCCCTGATCATTGAGCTGCAGCGGGCGCTTGGTATGTAGAGGCGTCATCGCGAGGGGGACTCTCAATAGGGCGAATTAAAGGGCGAGGTCTTGCAGTTCGAGCTTGAGTTCGGGGCCGGACAGCTTCACGCGCTCGTGGGCCGGCAGGGACAGGGTCGCACCGACCACGTTCGGGCGGATCGGCAGTTCGCCGGCGTCCAGGTCCAGCAGGCACACCAGCGTCACACTGGCCGGGCGGCCGTAGTCGAACAGTTCATTCATCGCGGCGCGGATGGTGCGGCCACTCATCAACACGTCGTCAATCAGCACCAGGTGCTGGCCTTCGATCTCGAACGGCAATGCCGAAGGGCGCACTTGCGGGTGCAGGCCGTTCTGGCTGAAGTCGTCACGATAGAAGGACACGTCCAGGGTGCCGAGCGGCGCATCGCTGCCCAGCTCATCGAGCAACGCCTGGGCGACCCAGACGCCACCGGTGCGAATACCGATGTAACGCGGTGCGCTGATGCCACGGTGTTCCAGGTATGCCTTGAGACGGATCGCCATCTGGCTGATCAGTTCGGCGGGATTGGGCAGGCTCATGGTTGCTCCTTCTTGGGCCCGAGCCGGATGTTGCTTGAGTGATGGCTCGGGTTGTCGCTATAGAGAGTCGCTTGCGGCGGCTCTTCAGAATTAGATGCAGTCAGGACTCGAACAGCGCGCTGTTTTCGTCGAGCCAGCCTTGCAGCAGCAGGGCTGCGGCGATGGCATCGACCGGGTTATCGCGGTAACTGCCCTTTTGCCCGCCGCGATCACGGCGCTCGCCCTTGGCTTCGAACGTGGTCAGGCGCTCATCGTGGGTATAGAAGGGCAGGTTGTAGCGGCCGTTCAAGCGGCGGGCAAATTTCTCGGCGCGCAGGCACATGTCGCTGGGCGTGCCGTCCATGTTCAGCGGCAGGCCGACCACCACGGCATCGGGTTTCCATTCCTTGATCAGCGCTTCGACCTGATTCCAGTCGGGAATGCCGTTTTGCGCCTTCAAGGTGCACAGTTCGCGGGCCTGGCCGGTAATCACCTGGCCGACCGCCACGCCGATCTGTTTGGTGCCGTAGTCGAAACCCAGAATCAGGCGCAGGGCCATCAGGCGTGCCCCGCCTGACTGGTGAGCAGGCTGAGGTTGACGCCGAGGCGCTTGGCCGCTGCTTCCAGGCGAAGTTCGCTGCTGGTGTTGAACAGGATGGCGGCATCGAACGGGCAGGTCAGCCAGGCGTTCTGTGCCAGCTCGGCCTCCAGTTGCCCGGCTTCCCAGCCGGCATAACCGAGGGCAATCAGGCTTTTCGGTGGGCCGACGCCATCGGCAATGGCGAACAGCACGTCCTGGGAGGTCGACAAGGAAAGATCGCCCTCCAGATCAACGGTCGCCTGAAACGTCTTGCCCGAGGGGTGCAGGACAAAACCGCGATCGGTCTGCACAGGGCCGCCGATGAAGATCGGCACATGCTGGCAGAGCGTCGGCGGTTCGATATCGGGGCGCAGTTGCTCGAGGATATCGGCCAGATTCAAGTCTTGCGGACGGTTGACCACCAGCCCCATGGCGCCATTGGCCGTGTGCTCGACGATGTAGGTCAAGGTGTGCGCAAAATTCGGGTCGGCCATGTGAGGCATGGCGATCAGGAAGTGATGCTTGAGGTAGCTGGGGCTGACGTTCTTCATGTGCGCTAGTGTGGCGTTGGAGGGGCAAACTGACAAGCTGGGGATGCACAGGAAATGCCGCAATTTGGTAGTCGACGCAGATCAAATGTGGGAGCGAGCTTGCTCGCGATGACGGATTTACATTCAGCATTGATGTCGAATATAGACCGCTATCGCGAGCAAGCTCGCTCCCACAGGGGTTATGTGGTGGTCAGTTACTGGATAGCCTGTCCCCAGGGGCAAACTTCCACGTGCGGATGATTTCCAGCCGGTCGATATCCGACAAATCCCCGGTAAACGGTGAAAACGGTGCCGCCAGTCGCACAATTCGCTGGGCCGCCTGATCCAGCAGCGGTTGCCCGGAGGATTCGAGCACCAACACTTCATACAGCGAGCCGTCGCGGTTGATCGAGACCATCAGTCGCAAATTGCCGTAGATCTGCTTGCGCCGCGCTTCGTCGGGGTAGTTCAGGTTGCCGATACGCTCGACCTTCTTGCGCCATTCGTCTTTGTACCAGGCGCCCTTGTCGCGCATGGTCGAGGCCGCGCTCAGGCGGTGAATGCGCGGGCGCTTGGCGTATAGCTGCTGTTCGTTGGCCAGTTCCGCTTCCAGGCTGGCGATGTCACTGGACAGTTGTTCACTGTCGAACGTCGGCGCGGCCACGGCGGGTTTGGTCTGGGGTTTGACCTCTTCTGTCTTGGCGGCGGCTTTTTTCGGCTTCGGCGCGATGGTCGTCACAGCTGCCTTGGGCGGCGCTTCCTGCACTTCGGGCTTGGCGGCTGGCGGCGGGGTGACTTTTTGCACCTTGTTGTCCTGGAAAGGCGCGATCTCGGTGGTCTTGGGGATGGCCTTTTTATCCAGGGTGCCGCTGCCTTCCTGATTTTCCTGGGCAAGGAAATCGGCTTTCGCAGGCTTCTTTTCGCTTTTGAAGGTGGCGAGGGTGATTTCCAGGGTTTTGCTGATCTGCTTGGGTTCGACCATCGTAAAGCCGACGCCCAGCAGCAAGGCCAAGTGAATCAGCGCCGCGAGAAACAGGGTAAATCCGAGGCGATCGGCCGGGCGCACGCCACGATGGGCGAGTTCAACGGGAAGATCGGACGGGAGTGTCATGACAAGAAAACCAACATCGCGTTTTTCACAAGCCGCGCATGATAACGCAATGTTGGTTGCACCTTGGCTGTTCTATATCAACGAGCCTTGAGCTTCTGATCGATGGCATCCATCAGCAGGCCACCGATGTCGGTGCCGAAGGCATTATCAATCTCGCGAATGCAGGTTGGGCTGGTGACGTTGATCTCCGTCAGGTGCTCGCCGATCACGTCCAGGCCGACGAACAGCAGGCCTTTTTCACGCAGGGTCGGGCCGACTTGCGCGGCGATCCAGCGATCCTTGTCGGTCAACGGACGCGCTTCGCCACGGCCACCGGCCGCGAGGTTGCCACGGGTTTCACCCGCCGCCGGAATCCGTGCCAGGCAATAATCCACCGGCTCGCCGTCGATCATCAGGATGCGTTTGTCGCCATTGACGATTTCCGGCAGGTAACCCTGGATCATGATCTGCTGCTTGCCATGCAAGGTCAGGGTTTCAAGGATCACCGACAGGTTCGGGTGACCGGCGGTGTGACGGAAGATCGACGAACCGCCCATGCCGTCCAGCGGTTTGAGAATGACGTCGCCGTGGTGATCGGCGAACTCGCGCAGTACGTCCGGGCGACGGCTGACGATGGTCGGCGGCGTGCATTGCGGGAACAACGTGGCAAACAGCTTTTCATTGCAGTCGCGCAGGCTCTGCGGCTTGTTGACCACCAGCACGCCCGCGCGCTCGGCTTGCTCGAGCAGGTAAGTGGAGTAGACGAACTCCATGTCGAATGGCGGATCCTTGCGCATCAGGATCACGTCCAGATCGCTCAACAGGGCGTCGGTCTCGGCGTCCAGTTCGAACCATTTTTGCGGATCGGCGAACACTTTCAGCGGACGCATCCGCGCCCGGGCTTCGCCCTCGGCCTGGTACAAATCGGCCTGTTCCATATAGAACAGTTCCCAGCCACGCTTCTGCGCGGCCAGCAGCATGGCCAGCGAACTATCCTTTTTATAGGAAATGCTGGCGATAGGGTCCATGACAATCCCGACGCGAACGCTCATGGGTTTTTCCTCGAAATAGGGTGGTCCGAATGGACACGAAAAAGTGGCGTCAGATTGGCGCCCACCGTGTTCCCGGTCAAGGAAAAACCACCGCGCAGGTCACCCGATAGATTGCATTTGGAGACTGTGCTAAAAAGGCTGCCATGTCATGCTGGCCCTTGAGTATCAAGGGTTTCGAGCCACCGAAGATCCGTAATCGGACAAATTGATTCGCAAAGGCGACGGTAGAGCATTTATGGAACAGCATTCCAGCGCCTTGAAGGTCATGGTGATCGACGATTCGAAAACGATTCGCCGCACCGCCGAAACGCTGTTGAAGAATGTGGGTTGTGAAGTCATCACGGCCATCGACGGTTTTGATGCCCTGGCCAAGATTGCCGACAACCACCCTGGCATTATCTTTGTCGACATCATGATGCCGCGCCTGGATGGCTATCAGACCTGCGCTTTAATCAAGAACAACAGTGCGTTCAAGTCCACGCCAGTGATTATGCTGTCGTCCAAGGACGGGCTGTTTGACAAGGCCAAGGGGCGCATTGTCGGCTCCGACCAGTTTTTGACCAAGCCTTTCAGCAAGGAAGAACTGCTGAACGCGATCCAGGCCCATGTTCCGGGCTTTGCCGCCGTTTTGCCGCAGTAGGACACTCACAGTGACGCTCGGCCAGTGGGTCCGGCGTCGACAAGAATGGGGAAGACCATGGCACGTATTCTGATCGTCGATGACTCGCCGACCGAAATGTACAAACTGACCGGCATGCTGGAAAAGCACGGTCATGAAGTGTTGAAAGCCGAAAACGGCGCCGACGGCGTGGCCCTGGCTCGTCAGGAAAAACCGGACGCGGTCCTGATGGACATCGTCATGCCCGGCCTCAATGGCTTCCAGGCGACCCGTCAGCTGACCAAAGACCCGGAAACCGGGCACATTCCGGTGATCATCATCACCACCAAGGATCAGGAAACCGACAAGGTCTGGGGCACGCGCCAGGGCGCCAGGGACTACCTGACCAAACCGGTCGACGAAGACACCCTGATCAAAACCCTGAACGCCGTGCTACCTGATTGATTGCCCCGTCATGACCGAGTCGCTGACGGCGTTCGAACGGCTGCTGCAGATTGATCAGCGCTGTCGCCTGCTGGCGGCGGATTTGCCGTCGCAGCCGACCCGACAGGACCGTTGGAGCGGTATCGGGTTTCGTCTGGGCGAGGCCTGGTATGTCGCGCCGATGGGCGAAGTCAGCGAGGTCCTGCATGAACCGCGCTTCACTCAGCTTCCAGGGGTGAAACCCTGGGTCAGGGGCGTGGCCAACTTGCGCGGGCGATTGCTGCCGATCATGGACTTGTGTGGTTTCTTTGCGGGTAATGAAACCAGCCATGAACTGTCAGCGGTGCGCAAACAACGTCGCGTGTTGGTGGTGGAGCATAACGAGGTGTTTGCCGGGTTGCTGGTCGATGAAGTCTTCGGCTTGCAGCACTTTGACCAGGACAGCCTGAAGCCGGCAGCGACCTTGAGTGGCTCGATAGCTCCGTTCATCAAAGGCCGTTTTCAGCGTGAACAGGATTGGCAGGTGTTCAGCCCGTTTGCGTTGGCGCAATCGCAGAGCTTTATGCATGTGGCGGTGTAACTGAATCGCCCTCTATTTAATGTGGGAGCGAGCCTGCTCGCGATTCAGGCACCGCTGACATCAGATCTACCGCGTTATCGTTCAATCGCGAGCAGGCTCGCTCCCACCGGGGATCTTCGGTGGGTTCTAAAGGTTGGTTAACAGGCGAGGACCGATGATCAAAACAACAACAGGCAAGCCGGAAGCATCGCGCAGCCGCTCGCAGATCATCGTGCTGTTCATCGCGCTGATCATCTTCATCATGCTGCTGTTCGCCAACTTCGCTTACCTCAATACGCAAGCCTCGTACGACAAGCAGTACATCGGCCACGCCGGCGAGCTGCGCGTGTTGTCCCAGCGCATTGCCAAGAACGCCACCGAAGCCGCCGCCGGCAAGGCAGCGGCGTTCAAGTTGCTAAGCGATGCGCGCAACGATTTTGCCCAGCGCTGGGGTTACCTGAAGAAGGGCGACCCGGCCACCGGTCTGCCGCCAGCACCGTCCACCGTGCGCCCGGAAATGCGCGCCGTGCAGCAGGACTGGGAGCGTCTGCTGAAAAACACCGATGCGATCCTCTCCAGCGAGCAGACCGTGCTGTCGCTGCATCAGGTCGCCGCGACGCTGGCCGAAACCGTGCCGCAGTTGCAGGTCGAGTACGAAAAAGTCGTCGAAATCCTCCTGCAACGGGGTGCTCCGGCCGCTCAGGTGGCCATGGCCCAGCGTCAGTCGTTGCTGGCCGAACGTATTCTGGGTGCGGTCAACACCGTGCTGTCCGGCGATGAAAACTCGCAGCAAGCCGCGGACGCGTTCGGTCGTGACGCCGCGCGATTCGGCCAGGTGCTCAATGGCATGCTCCAAGGCAATTCGGCGCTGCGGGTCAGTCAGGTCGAAGACCGCGATGCGCGCGCTCGCTTGACCGAGATTTCCGAGCTGTTCGAGTTTGTCTCCGGCTCGGTGGATGAAATCCTCGAAACTTCGCCAGAGCTGTTCAAGGTTCGTGAATCGGCGACCAATATCTTCACCCTGTCGCAAACCTTGCTCGACGAAGCCTCGCACCTGGCCACCGGATTCGAGAACCTTGCCGGCGGGCGCGACACCGATACCCTCGGCGGCTACGTGCTGGGCTTGTTGGCGCTGATGTCGATCATCCTCATCGGCCTGGTGATGGTGCGCGAAACCAATCGCCAGCTGCGTGAAACCGCCGAAAAGAACGAGCGCAACCAGACCGCGATCATGCGCCTGCTCGACGAGATCGAGGATCTGGCCGATGGCGACTTGACCGTGACCGCCTCGGTGACCGAAGACTTCACCGGAACCATCGCCGACTCGATCAACTATTCCGTCGATCAACTGCGTGATCTGGTCGCGACCATCAACCTCACCGCCGGCCAAGTGGCCGCTGCCGTGCAGGAGACCCAGGCCACCGCCATGCACCTGGCCCAGGCCTCGGAGCATCAGGCGCAACAGATCAGCGAAGCGTCCACCGCGATCAACGACATGGCCCAGTCCATTGATCAAGTGTCGGCCAACGCCGCCGAATCCTCGGCGGTAGCCGAGCGCTCGGTGGAAATCGCCAACAAGGGTAACGAGGTGGTGCACAACACCATCCACGGCATGGACAACATTCGCGAACAGATCCAGGACACCGCCAAGCGCATCAAGCGTCTTGGCGAGTCTTCTCAGGAAATTGGCGATATTGTCAGCTTGATTGACGACATTGCCGACCAGACCAACATCCTCGCGCTCAACGCGGCCATTCAGGCTTCCATGGCCGGTGACGCCGGGCGCGGTTTTGCGGTGGTGGCCGACGAAGTGCAGCGCCTGGCCGAGCGCTCGTCCGCCGCGACCCGGCAGATCGAAACCCTGGTGCGGGCGATTCAGGCTGACACCAACGAAGCGGTTATTTCGATGGAGCAAACCACCACCGAAGTGGTGCGTGGCGCGCGTCTGGCGCACGATGCCGGAGTGGCCCTGGAAGAAATCGAAGGGGTGTCCAAGACCCTGGCGGCGCTGATCCAGAGCATTTCCAACGCCGCGCAGCAGCAGACGTCTTCGGCCGGTCAGATTTCCCTGACGATGAACGTGATCCAGCAGATCACCACGCAGACCTCGTCGGGTTCTACCGCCACCGCCGAAAGCATCGGTAATCTGGCGAAAATGGCCAGCCAGCTGCGGCGTTCAGTGTCCGGTTTCACCTTACCGGCCGCCACGGTGCAGGCTGCGGACAAAGTGTGACGCGCCGCTGGGCGAATGCTTTTTCTTGAGTAGAGCAGTGATTTGGAGTGGTTATGGGTGATCGGCACGACTATGTGGCCCTTGAATGGGTCAAAGGCGAGATTGCCGAAACGCTGAAAGTGGCTCATCAGACTATCGAAAACCTGCTGGATGACCCGCAGGCGACGCACATGCTGAGCGATTGCCTGGCGTGCATCCACCAGGTTCACGGCAGTTTGCAGATGGTCGAGTTCTACGGCGCGGCCTTGCTCGCCGAAGAGATGGAGCAACTGACAAGCGCCTTGCTGAACAACCGCGTCAGCCATCGCGACGAGGCGATTCATCTGTTGATGCAAGCACTCGGACAACTGCCGATCTACCTCGACCGGGTACAAGGCGCGCGCCGCGATCTGCCCTTGGTCGTGTTGCCGTTGATCAATGACCTGCGCAGCGCCCGAGGCGAAAGCCTGTTATCGGAAACCAGTCTGTTCAGCCCGCAGTTGCCGGACCTGCCGCCGCTCGACGAAGAATCGCTGGCACTGCTGGAGCCGGCGGATCTGCCGAATGTGCTGCGCAAGTTGCGACAAATGTTGCAGATGGCCCTGGTTGGATTGCTGCGCGAGCAGGATGGCGAGACCAACCTCGATTACCTGGCCAAGGTTTTTTCACGCCTGGAAGGGCTGTGCGCCGATGCGCCGCTGAGCCCGTTGTGGCATGTTGCCTCGGCGCTGGTCGAAGGCATGCACGCAGGCGTGATCGCCAACAGTCCGGCCTTGCGCAGCCTGTTCAAGGACGCCGACAAAGAACTCAAGCGCCTGCTTGAACAAGGCATGAGCGCAATCAATCAGCCGGCACCGCCGGAGCTGCTTAAAAGTTTGCTGTTCTACATTGCCAAAGCCGAACACCCCACCGGGCAGATGCTGACCATGAAAGATCGCTACGGACTGGACGACGCGCTGCCTGACAGTGCAATGGTCGACGAAGAACGCGCACGCCTGGCCGGCCCCGACCGCGATGCCATGCGCTCGGTCCTGGCCGCGCTTTGTGAAGAACTGGTGCGGGTCAAGGAACGCCTTGACCTGTTCGTGCGCAGCGACCGCCAGCACACCTCGGACCTTGGCAACCTGCTGGCGCCGCTGCGGCAAATTGCCGACACCCTGGCGGTGCTGGGTTTCGGCCAGCCGCGCAAAGTGATCATCGATCAACTGGCGGTTGTGCTGAGCCTCGCTCAGGGCCAGCGCGAACCCAACGACGCGATCCTGATGGACGTTGCTGGCGCCTTGCTCTATGTCGAAGCAACGCTGGCCGGCATGGTCGGCACCGTCGAACCGGAGAGCCGCGAAGACAGTCACCTGCCAACCATCGACCTGACGCAGATCCATCAGATCGTGATCAAGGAAGCCCGCATCTGCCTGCAACAGGCCAAGGACATGATCGTCGACTACATCGACGCCGACTGGGACCGCCAGCAGTTGCAGGCATTGCCGGCGTTGCTGACCCAAGTGCGCGGCGCGCTGTCGATGATTCCGCTGAGCCGTGCGGCGAGCCTGATCGAAACCTGCAATCACTTCATCCGCGAGCATCTGCTGCTGGAACCGGGCCAGCCCGGTTGGCAGGAACTGGACAGCCTCGCTGACGTTATCACCAGCATCGAGTATTACCTTGAGCGGCTGAGCGACGACCCCGAAGCGCCGGGCGAACAACTGCTCGACGTGGCGGAAAAAAGCCTGGCCTCACTCGGGTTTTTCCCCAGCGAACAGCACGTGCCGATGCTCGAAGACGTGCTCAGCCCGACTGAAGCCCAGGTCATGCAGGACTTGCAGGCGCTGGATGATCCCGACACCGTCAAGTCGCTCGCCGATGTCCTGGCCAGCCCGGTATCGTCGGTCAATCCGCCCGCGCTGAACATTCCCGGCAGCCTGTTGCCGCCGCCCGCCGGTGAGGAACCGGTGGACGATGAACTGCGCGAAGTGTTCCTCGAAGAAACCGATGAAGTGCTGGAAGTCCTCCGGGATTATTTGCCGCGTTGGCTGGCCAATCCCGACGATCAGGCCGCCTTGAGTGAATTGCGCCGCGCATTCCACACCTTGAAAGGCAGTGGCCGGATGGTGCGTGCGCTGGTGCTGGGCGAGCTGGCCTGGGCGATGGAAAACCTGCTCAACCGCGTGCTGGAGCACAGCGTTGCGCCTGGCCCTGCTGTCCAGCAACTGCTTGGCGAGGCTTTGAAACTGCTGCCGAAACTGGTGGCCGAATTCGCCGCCAACGCCCAGCGCCAAAGCAACGAAGTCGACCATCTGGCTGCTCGCGCCCACGCCCTCGCCAAGGGCGAGACGCCTGCCAGCGATGAAGATACCCAGGACGTCGCGGCCCTCGATCCGCTGTTGCTCGAGATCTTCCGCAAGGAAGCCGAAACCCATCTCGCCAGCCTCAACCGCTTCCTCGATCAGGCCGCCGAGCATGTGCCGTTGCAGGCCAGCGACGAGTTGCAGCGGGCGCTGCACACCTTGAAGGGCAGCGCCTCGATGGCCGGCGTGTTGCCGGTCGCCGAACTGGCCACACCCTTGGATCAACTGGCCCGTGAATACAAAGCCCACCTGATCGCCCTCGATCTGGATGAAGTCGAGTTGCTGTTGGAAGCCGAAGGGTTGTTCCGCCTCGGGCTGCGGCAACTCAAGGATGATCCGCTGGCCGAGATTGCGGGCGCTCCTTCGTTGATCGAACGCACAAAATCGTTGCTCGCCGAACGCCTGGAAGCGCTCTTGAAGGCGCCGAGCACGGCACAACGCACCAAGCGTGATCCGCAGCTGATCAATAACTTCCTGGCCCAGGGCATGGACATCCTGCTGGACGCCGAGAGCCTGTTGCAACGCTGGCAACAACACCCCGGCGAGCGTCAGGAACTCAGCGCGTTGCTCGACGAATTGACCACCTTGGGCGAAGGCGCACACTTGGCCGATCTGCATCCGGTAGATGAACTCTGCGAAGCCTTGCTCGACCTGTACGGTGCTGTGGAGGAGAGCAGCCTGGCGGTCAGCGAGCGGTTTTTCCACGAGGCGCAAAGTGCCCATGAAGCGCTGATCAACATGCTAGACGAACTGGCTGCCGGCCAGGAAGTCAGTCCGCAACCGGAACGCATCCGGGCCTTGCGCGGCTTGCTCGATGAAAGCCTTGATCCGTCGTCCATGGGCCTGATCCGCAGCGATGGCAGCCGTACGCTGAGCATTCGCGAACTCGGCAGCGCCACCGCCGAACTGCAACAGACGGCGACTCAGGTCGAGCTGGACGATGAGATTGTTTCGATCTTCCTCGAAGAAGCGGTGGATATCCTCGAGAGTGCTGGCCAGGCCTTGCAGCGCTGGCTGGGCGATCCGGACAACGCCGCGCCGTTGTCATCCTTGCAGCGGGATTTGCACACCCTCAAGGGCGGCGCGAGGATGGCTGAGGTCGAGCCGGTCGGCGATCTGGCCCATGAACTGGAAAGTCTTTACGAAGGCTTGGTGGACCGCCGTTACAGTCACAGTGAAACCCTTGCGCAGCTGCTGCAACAGAGCCATGACCGGCTCGCGGTGCTGCTTGATCAACTGCAGAACCAGCACACGCTGAGTGCCCCGGACGATCTGATCGAGGCGATTCGCACGTTCCGACAAGGCAACGTCATCGGCGCTGACGCAGCGCATCCCGCGCCGGCCAACGACTCGCCGGGCCATGACCCCGAGCTGCTGGAGATCTTCCTCGAGGAAGGTTTCGACATCATCGAAAACTCGGGCGCGGCACTCGTGCGCTGGCAAGCCGAACCGACCAACCGCCAGGAGGTGGAAACCCTGCTGCGCGACCTGCACACGCTCAAGGGCGGCGCGCGGATGGTGGAAATTGCCCCCATCGGCGACCTGGCTCATGAACTGGAGTTTCTATACGAAGGCCTGTCCGCCGGCGTACTGCAACCGACCCCGGCGCTGTTTGCCCTTCTGCAAAGCAGTCACGACCGACTGGCGCAAATGCTCGATGCCACTCGCGCCGGGCAACCCCTGCCACCGGCCGATCGGTTGATCGATGCGATCAAGAATTTCAGTCATCCCGCTGGCCTCGATACGCCGGTGGTGGCGCCCGCCATGCCCAAGGCCGAGATTGCCTCGCCACTGAGCGAGGCCGGCGCGGACATGGTCAAGGTCTCGGCGGAACTGCTCGACGACCTGGTCAACCTGGCCGGTGAAACATCGATCTTCCGTGGCCGTGTCGAACAGCAGGTCAACGATGCGCGCGTGGCCCTGAACGAGATGGAAACCACCATCGAGCGCATGCGCGATCAACTGCGCCGGCTAGATACCGAAACCCAGGGACGGATTCTCAGCCGTCAGCAAGTCGACGCCGAACGCCTGGGCTATGAAGAATTCGATCCGTTGGAAATGGACCGTCACTCACAGTTGCAGCAACTGTCGAGGGCGTTGTTCGAGTCCGCTTCCGACCTGCTCGACCTCAAGGAAACCCTCGATCGGCGCAATCAGGACGCGGAAAACCTGCTGCAACAGCAGGGCCGCATCAACACCGAATTGCAGGAAGGCCTGATGCGCACGCGCATGGTGCCGTTCGAACGCATGCTGCCGCGCTTGAAACGCATCGTGCGCCAGGTGTCCAGTGAACTGGGCAAAGACGTTGAGTTTGTGGTCGGCAACGCCGAAGGAGAGATGGACCGCAACGTGCTTGAGCGCATGGCGGCGCCGCTGGAGCACATGCTGCGTAACGCCGTGGACCACGGCCTGGAATCGACCGAGGCGCGGATTGCGGCCGGTAAACCGGCTCAGGGTCGCATCACCCTCGACCTATCCCGAGAAGGCGGCGACATCATTTTCGACATTCGCGACGACGGCGCCGGCGTGCCGTTGGAAGCTGTGCGGCGCAAGGCGATCAAACGCGGGTTGCTGGCGCCGGACGCCGATCTCAGCGACCACGACGTGTTGCAATTCATCCTGCAGCCGGGGTTCTCCACCGCCGAGAAAATCACCCAGATCTCCGGGCGTGGCGTGGGCATGGACGTGGTCCACGAAGAAGTCCGGCAGCTCGGCGGCACCATGAGCATCGATTCGGTGCCTGGGCAGGGTGTGCACTTTCGCATTCGTCTGCCGTTCACCGTTTCAGTCAACCGGGCGCTGATGGTGCAGTGCCTGGACGATCTGTACGCGATTCCACTCAACACCATCGATGGCATAGTTCGCGTGTTGCCCAACGAACTCGAAGGCCATTACCGGCTCGATCCGCCGACCTACCAATACGCCGGGCAGACGTATGAGCTGTGCTACCTGGGCGAACTGCTGAAAACCAGTACACGCCCGAAATTGCTGGGCCAGAGCCTGCCGCTGCCGGTATTGCTGGTGCAATGCAACGAACGGCACATCGCCGTGCATGTCGACGCCATGGCCGGAACCCGCGAGATCGTGGTGAAGAGCCTCGGCCCGCAGTTTGCCGCGGTGCAGGGTTTGTCCGGGGCAACGATTCTGGGGGACGGGCGGGTGGTGCTGATTCTCGACTTGCTGGCACCGATTCGTGCCATGCAGGCGCGCGCGCCACAACGGCCGATGTCGGAAGATGTCGAGGTCGAACCGCATAAACCGCTGCTGGTGCTGGTGGTCGACGATTCGGTTACCGTGCGCAAGGTCACCAGCCGACTGCTCGAACGTCACGGCATGAACGTGCTGACCGCCAAGGACGGCGTCGACGCCATGCTGCTGCTCCAGGAGCACATGCCCGACGTGATGCTGCTGGACATCGAAATGCCGCGCATGGACGGCTTTGAAGTGGCGGCCCAGGTGCGCGCTGATGAACGCTTGCAACACCTGCCGATCATCATGATCACCTCGCGCACCGGGCAGAAACACCGCGACCGCGCCATGGCCATCGGCGTCAACGACTACCTTGGCAAGCCGTACCAGGAATCGGTGCTGCTCGAAAGCATCGCCTTGTGGAGCAAAACCCATGCATGAGCATCGCACCAGCAACCTCACCGGTCTGCTGTTGCCTCTGGCCGACCGCAACCTGATCCTGCCCAACGTCGCGGTGGCGGAGCTGATCGACTATCAGCCGGGGGCGTTCGATCTGGATTCACCACCGTGGTATCTGGGGTTGGTGGCGTGGCGGGACCGGCAGATTCCGTTGCTCAGTTTCGAGTCGGCGTGCGGCCAGAAAATCGTCATCGGCGAACGGGCACGAATCGTCATTCTCAATGCCCTCGGCGGTCGACCAGAGCTGAAATTCATCGCGCTGCTGGTGCAAGGGATTCCGCGCTCTTACAAGCTCGACAGCCAGTTGAGCTATGTGGATGTGCCGTTGTGTCCACTGGAACAGGCGGCGGTGCAGGTCGGGGAGCAAGTGGCCAAGGTGCCGGATTTGCTGGCGCTGGAGGAGTTGCTTGTTAAAGCAGGGTTGATCTGACTGGCCCCATCGCGAGCAGGCTCGCTCCCACATTGGATCTGCGGCGCACGCAAATCCCCCTGTGGGAGCGAGCCTGCTCGCGATGGCGGCCTTTAATTCACTGCAGCCCCGTCTGTTAAGCGTCGGCCTGAACCTTCAGCTGCGATACCTCATGGTGATCCAGCGCCCGCTCCACCAACAGGTGCACACCATCGGCCATTCGGCTGAGCGCCAGGGCTACCGACCGGCGTGATCCTTCCACATCGTCCGCCAGATCGGCCGCAATCGCGCTGATGGAAAGCAAATCTTCGGAGGCATTGGCCAGCAAGGCTTCGGTGTCGATATCGGGGGAAACGGTGAACAGGTGGTGTTTGCGGCGCTTGCCCGGTTTTTCGTGGGCCGGAGGGAAGTAGTGGGCGAAGGCGCGGTCGTCGGCTTCCTTGAGTTTTTCGACTTCGAGGGATGCGTCGGAACCGGTATCGGTTTCCGGGGGATTGGGAGTGGCTTTGAACATTGTGAATCTCCAGTAATGAGTTTCAGCTGCTCCATCGGTTCCACGCGAAGGGGTGGCAGCTGTACGCAGGTTGGAACCCGAGGTGGAGAAAACCCGGCAGACCCGAAGGTCTCCCGCGCACAGCCGCCATAACTGAGTGCACACATTAAAGGTGCGCAAGCATACGTCATGAGGGGCGCTTTTGCGCCTTCACCACCGCGGGGTTCCACGCCCGGTCGCTGAATTGGCAGCGACCCACAAACGATAAAGCTCAACACAAAACCCCACCAGTCAGCGGCTTCCGGCATTGCTGTAGGTGGCGACGTCACGCCGTGTAGCCTCCCACCGTTCCAGCGGACAAACTTTTAAACACAAACCTCCAATCGACCGGCAAAGATTGATCGTTCCCACGCTCTGCGTGGGAACGATCATGACAAAACCTCAATCCACTGGCGAAAGTTGAAGATTCCCAAAAAGGGACCTATCGTTCCCTTTTTGGGACTCATTAGTTGCCACTGTGAAAAACCTTTCCCTCAGCGATGCTTTGTTCACCACCACTCAGCAAAAAGTGCTGGGCTTGTTGTTCGGCAAACCCGATCGAAGTTTTTACGCCAACGAAATCGCCCGCTGGGCTCAAGTGGGTAAAGGCAGCCTCATGCGCGAGCTGGACCGGTTGCAACAGGCAGGCGTGTTGACCCTGAGCCGCCAAGGCAACCAGACCCACTATCAGGCCAATCCGCAATGCCCGATCTATGCCGAGCTGTTGGGCATCGCCCGCAAAACTTTTGGCATCGCCGAGCCTCTGCGCCAAGCGCTTCAACCCTTTGCAGAACAGATCTCGTGGGCATTTGTGTATGGCTCTATCGCCAAGGATCAGGCAAACGCATCCAGTGACATTGATCTCATGCTGATCGGCGAAGGCCTGCACTACAGTGAAGTGATGGAGCGGCTTATGCCTCTGGAGGAGCAACTAGGCCGCGTCCTCAACCCGACGCTCTACACCCCTGATGACTGGGCCGCAAAACTGGCGGCTGAAAACAGTTTCGTCGTGCGGGTAGCGCAGCAGGACAAGATCAACCTGATGGGGGAAAACCCTTTGGAGTCCAAGGATGGGCAGCGACGAGAATCTGGAGAACCTGTTACGTAGCGGTGGACTGAAAGCTGAGCCACCGGATCGCAGCAGCAGATGGCTCGGCTGTAATTACTCCTCCTTGGAAACTGCGGCGATTGTTAGGGCCTCATCGCGGGCAAGCCCGCTCCCACAGGTATTGTGGTTGCCTCAGGTAGTGGGCTCAGCACGGACACTGTGGGAGCGGGCTTGCCCGCGATGGCGTCCGTCCGAGCAACCATTACTCCAAGCGTAACGATCCGTCTCTGTGCTTGATTGATGCCGTCCACCCAACGCTCCTAAGGTGACACCCACGACAGCGAACCCGTGGAGTGGTCATGACAACAACAATATCCCCCGACTCGCGATGGACGCGGCGGCGCAGCGAAAAGCAGCGGCGTCTGGCGCTTGTGCGAGATCTGGCCGACGGTGTGGTGCTGCCCACCGACAAAATAGTCGCCGCGCTGGAGGCGTTGATCCTGCCCGGCGACCGTGTGGTGTTGGAGGGCAATAACCAGAAGCAGGCGGATTTTCTGTCCCGCTCCCTGGTCAAGGCCGATCCGGCCAAGCTGCATGACCTGCACATGATCATGCCCAGCGTCGGTCGCTCAGAGCACCTTGACCTGTTCGAACGCGGCATTGCCCGCAAGCTCGATTTCTCCTTCGCCGGCACCCAGAGCCTGCGCATCAGCCAGTTGCTGGAAGACGGCCTGCTGGAAATCGGCGCGATCCACACGTACATCGAACTCTATGCGCGACTGGTGGTGGACCTGATCCCCAACGTCGTGCTCTCCGCCGGTTTCATGGCCGACCGCGCCGGCAACATCTACACCGGCCCCAGCACCGAAGACACCCCGGCATTGATTGAACCGGCGGCCTTCAGCGATGGCATCGTCATCGTTCAGGTCAACCAATTGGTGGACGATGTCAGCGACCTGCCTCGCGTCGACATCCCCGCGTCCTGGGTCGATTTCGTGGTGGTGGCCGACAAGCCGTTCTACATCGAGCCGCTGTTCACCCGCGACCCACGCCACATCAAGCCTGTGCACGTGTTGATGGCGATGATGGCGATCCGTGGGATCTACGAAAAACACAACGTCCAGTCGCTGAACCACGGCATCGGCTTCAACACCGCCGCCATCGAATTGATCCTGCCGACCTACGGCGAATCCCTGGGTCTCAAAGGCAAGATCTGCCGCAACTGGACCCTCAATCCGCACCCGACCCTGATCCCGGCCATCGAAAGCGGTTGGGTAGAAAGTGTGCATTGCTTCGGCACCGAACTGGGGATGGAAAACTACATTGCGGCGCGGCCGGATGTGTTCTTCACCGGGCGCGACGGCTCGTTGCGGTCCAACCGGATGTTCAGTCAGCTGGCCGGGCAATACGCGGTGGACCTGTTCATCGGTGCGACCCTGCAAGTCGATGGCGATGGCCACTCCTCCACCGTGACACGCGGGCGCCTGGCCGGTTTCGGCGGGGCGCCAAACATGGGCCACGACCCGCGTGGTCGCCGCCACGGCACCCCGGCCTGGCTCGACATGCGCCACACCGACGTGGCCGAGCCGATGCTCGAACGCGGTAAAAAGCTCGTGGTGCAAATGGTCGAGACCTTCCAGGAAGGCGGCAAACCGACCTTCGTCGAAACCCTCGATGCCATCGACGTGGCGAAAAAAAGCGGCATGCCGCTGGCGCCGATCATGGTCTACGGCGACGACGTCACTCACCTGCTGACCGAAGAAGGCATCGCCTACCTGTACAAGGCGCGCTCGCTGGAAGAGCGCCAAGCGATGATCGCTGCGGTCGCCGGTGTGACGGTCATCGGCCTGCGCCATAACCCCAAAGACACCGCCCGCATGCGCCGCGAAGGCCTGATCGCCTTGCCCGAAGACCTCGGTATCCGTCGCACCGATGCCACCCGCGAACTGCTCGCCGCCAAGAGCGTGGCCGATCTGGTCGAGTGGTCCGGTGGCCTCTATAACCCGCCCGCCAAGTTCAGGAGTTGGTAATGCACGCATTCAACCTGCAACCGAAAACCCTCACCCTGGCTGAACGGCTGGCGGACATGGCCGTGGATGCGCTGATCGACGAAGCGGACCTGTCGCCGAAACCGGCGCTGGTCGACCGTCGCGGCAATGGCGCGCATACCGATTTGCACCTGGGCCTGATGCACGCCTCGGCACTGTCCTTGTGGCCGGCGTTCAAGGAAATGGCCGAAGCGGCCATCGCGTTTGGCGAGGTCGGTCTGCCACTGCGCGAAGCGATTGGGCAGATTGGTCGTGAAGGGGAGCAAGAGATGCTCACCACCACGAATGGCGTGAACACCCATCGTGGGGCGATCTGGGCGTTAGGTCTTTTGGTCACTGGCGCCGCGCTGGAACCTCAATCCAGTGGCGCCGGCGCGGTCACTTTGCGCGCTGCACGCCTGGCCTTGCTCGACG
This sequence comes from Pseudomonas sp. IT-P294, assembly GCF_949767865.1. NCBI lineage: Bacteria > Pseudomonadati > Pseudomonadota > Gammaproteobacteria > Pseudomonadales > Pseudomonadaceae > Pseudomonas > Pseudomonas sp. IT-P294. The sequence continues at coordinate 597,379 of NZ_CATKQW010000022.1, forward strand.
ATCGTTACGCGCCATGTCCTTTGAGCCACGGCGCCCAGGTCGCCCAACGTTACGGTGCACGCGGCGCCCGTGAAGAAGCACAACAGGGTTTCCCGGCGGTGATTCAACGCGCGCTGCCACAACTCAAACGCAGCCGTGCAGCCGGTCACGGCGAACAGAACGCCCGGCTCGATGCATTGCTGGCGATCATGACCCAACTGGCCGACACCTGCGTGCTCTACCGCGCGGGCGAACAGGGCCTGCACACCATGCAACTCGGTGCTCAAGCCGTGCTCGACGCAGGCGGCAGTGCCAGCCTCGCCGGTCGCCGCCGTCTGCATGAGCTGGACCAACAATTAATCGCATTGAATGCCTCGCCCGGCGGCGCTGCCGACTTGCTCGCAGCCTGTCTGTTCATCGACCGTATCGAGTCCTGCGACGGCGTTATCCAGGGAGCTTTTTGATGGAAACCTTATCCTTTGAATTTCCTGCCGGTCAGCCATCACGTGGCCGCACGCTGGTGGGCTGTGTCGGCTCGGGCGATCTGGAAGTGATGATCGAACCGGGTCAGGCCGGCACACTGACGATCAAGGTGCAGACCTCGGTCAATGGCGCCGAACAACGCTGGAAGCAGCTGTTTGCGCGGATGTTCGACGGCCAGACACCGTCGGCGATGGCCATCGATATCCACGATTTCGGTGCGACCCCGGGCGTGGTGCGTTTGCGTCTGGAACAAGGCTTCGAGGAGATCAGCCATGACTGACCATGCAGAACTCCTCCACAAACACAGCTTCGTCGAACTCGGTGCCCGACAACGGGCCAGAGCCTTGCTCGACGCCGGTACTTACCGCGAGTTGCTCGACCCGTTTCAACGGGTCATGTCGCCGTGGCTGTCGCGTCAGGGCGTGGTGCCGCAGGCCGATGACGGCGTGGTAATCGCCAAGGGCAGCATCGATGGTTTGCCGGTGGTCATCGCCGCCATTGAAGGCGCGTTCCAGGGCGGCAGCCTGGGCGAAGTCGGCGGGGCGAAGATGGCCGGCGCCTTGGAACTGGCCGCCGAAGACAACCGCAACGGCATTCCGACCCGCGCCGTGTTGCTGCTCGAAACCGGGGGTGTGCGCTTGCAGGAAGCCAATCTCGGGCTGGCGGCGATTGCCGATATTCATGCGGCGATTGTCGATCTGCGCCAGTACCAACCGGTGGTGGGCGTGGTGGCCGGCAGCGTTGGTTGCTTTGGCGGGATGTCGATTGCTGCCGGCCTGTGCAGCTATTTGCTGGTGACCCAGGAAGCGCGTCTGGGCCTGAACGGTCCGCAAGTGATCGAACAGGAAGCCGGGCTTGAAGAGTACGACTCACGGGATCGTCCTTTCATCTGGAGCCTGACCGGTGGCGAGCAACGTTTCGCCAGCGGTTTGGTGGATGGTTTTGTCGCCGACGACGTGGCGCAGGTGCAACAACAGGTCAGCCAATTGCTCAAGCGCGGTTTGCCAGCGCAGCAACGCAGCCGTCAGGCCGAGTTGTACCTGCAACGCCTGGCCCGTCTGGACGCCGCACCGCAAATCGAGCCGTCAGTGGTTCGCGATCTGTATCAAGGAGAGCGCTCATGAGCACGTATTCCCTGAGAGGCCTGAACTGGTTTAACGCCTTGAGTGCGGGCGCGAAACCTGTGGAGGGTTTGCCGGCTTCATTGAAAGTGGCTGACGGTGTTTTGGGTGACCAGCCTGTTCGCTTCATCGCCGTGGTGGCTGATCCTGACAACCGGTTCGTCCGTGCGCGCAATGGCGAGGTCGGGTTGCTGGAAGGCTGGGGCTTGGCCAAGGCGGTGGATGACGTCATCAGCGCTGATGCTGACAAAGCGCACAAGCGAGCCTTGATCGCCATCGTCGATGTGCCGAGTCAGGCCTACGGTCGGCGCGAAGAAGCACTCGGCATTCATCAGGCATTGGCCGGTGCGGCGGACAGTTATGCCCGCGCCCGACTGGCCGGCCATGCGGTGATCGGTTTGCTGGTGGGCAAGGCGATGTCCGGCGCATTTCTGGCTCATGGGTATCAGGCCAATCGGCTGATCGCGCTGCGTGATCCGGGCGTGATGGTGCATGCCATGGGCAAGGCGTCGGCGGCGCGGGTGACGTTGCGCAGCGTCGAGGAGCTTGAAGTGTTGGCCGCCAGCGTGCCGCCGATGGCCTATGACATCGACAGCTACGCCAGCCTTGGACTGCTGTGGGAAACCTTGTCGGTGGAGCAGATTGAACAACCGACATCGGCAGATCTGGCGCGGGTTTGTGAATGCCTGAACCTGGCGATTGACGATGTCGCCGCCAGCGGTCGCGACTTGAGCTGCCGCTTGGGCGCCACCAATCGCGCGGCGTCGAGCACGGTTCGCCAATTGCTGAGAGCGCAGTGGTGAACACGCTTCTGGCCCACGACCTGCTTTGGGGCATGACCCCGGAGCAGCTGCCTGCGGGCGCGCCTTCATGGGTGATCGAATCGCTCAGTGCGGGGCATCCAGTGGTGGTGCGGCGCGCATTGAGCGCGCCGGGCCATGTCGCGGTCGGGGTGCGTGGGCGGTTGCGTGAGCAGCGCCATGCAACGGTGATGTCGGTCGATGTGATTGCCCGTTGCGTGAAACCGGAAGCGCTTTGTCACGTCTCGATTGATCGGGATTTACCGGCCGTACGCGCCCTCCATCAACTGCGGCCACTGCTTGATGGTTGTGGTTGGGTGTGGGGCGTCAGCGGCAGCGCCGGGTTTGAGTTGGCCAGTGGTGTTCAGGCCTTGCACGAGGGCAGTGATCTGGATTTGATCCTGCGCACGCCGCAACCCTTGGCGCGTTCTCAGGCGCAGGAATTGCTGAGGATGCTTGAAGCGGTCGTGTGCCCGGTGGACATGCAGCTACAGACGCCTTTCGGCGCCGTCGCGCTGCGTGAATGGGCCGGTTCTGCTCGTCGCGTGTTGCTGAAAAATGCCGGTGAAGCTTTCCTGGTGATTGATCCGTGGAACCCGCAGGAGCAAGCAGCATGAGCAGTTTGCTGGTGTTCCCCGGCCAAGGCGCGCAGCAGCCGGGCATGCTCCACGGTTTGCCTCGCGAGACGTTGATCGAGGCAAGCGAGGTGCTGGGCGAGGATGCGTTGTTGCTCGATTCTGCCGAGGCGTTGAAGTCGACACGGGCGGTTCAACTCTGCCTGTTGATTGCCGGTGTCGCGGCGTCGCGCCAATTAGCGATGGCCCCGGATTACGTCGCGGGATTGTCCATCGGTGCCTACCCGGCAGCGGTGGTGGCGGGGGCCTTGAGCTTCAGCGATGCGTTGCGGCTGGTGCGCCTGCGCGGTGAGTTGATGCAGCAAGCTTATCCACAGGGCTACGGCATGACCGCGATCCTCGGCCTGGAGCTGGCGACCGTGGAAGGTTTACTGGCGCAGGTTCACAGCGTCGACAGGCCGGTGTATCTGGCCAATATCAACGCCGATAACCAAGTGGTCATTGCCGGCAGCGATGGCGCGATGGAAGCCGTCGCGCAGTTGGCAAGAAGTCGCGGTGCTGGCCTGGCCAAGCGCCTGGCAGTCAGCGTGCCGTCGCACTGCCCTTTGTTGGACGCCCCGGCCAAAACCCTGGCCGAAGCCTTCGCCAGCGTGCAGTTGAAAACACCGACATTGGGTTACCTGAGCGGCAGTCGCGCCCGGCCCGTCATCAACATTGATGCCTTGCGCGACGACCTGGCGTTCAACATGTGCCGCGTGGTGGATTGGCGCGGCACGGTGCAAAGCGCCTACGAGCGTGGCGTACGCCTACAGATCGAACTGCCGCCCGGTGCGGTGTTGACCGGGCTGGCGCGCCGGGTATTCGAGCAGGGCACCGTGATTGCCTTCGACGGTGCGCGTCTCGATACCTTGCAAGCGCTGTTGCGTGAGGAGGGAAGCCGCCAACCTTAAACACCGACTCAGGCCTTCGAACAACAAAAACAACATTCGACGATGCACTTTGAGGACTACAACAATGATTATTTACGGTGTGGCGCTGTTGGCGATCTGTACGCTGGCAGGGGTGATATTGGGTGACCTGCTGGGTGTGTTGCTGGGCGTGAAATCAAACGTGGGTGGCGTCGGGATCGCGATGATCCTGCTGATCTGCGCGCGGTTGTGGATGCAAAAACGCGGCGGCATGACCAAGGATTGCGAAATGGGCGTCGGTTTCTGGGGCGCGATGTACATTCCGGTGGTGGTCGCGATGGCCGCGCAACAGAACGTCGTCGCCGCCCTGCACGGTGGCCCGGTGGCGGTGCTGGCGGCCATCGGTTCGGTCGTGATTTGCGGCTGCACCATTGCCTTGATCAGCCGGACTCACAAAGGTGAACCTTTGCCCGATGAACCGGTGGACATCACACCGGTCGGCACCCCAGTAGGAGGCCGCTGATATGTGGGAGCTCATTCAGAAGGGCCTGGTGAATAACAGTCTGATCACTGCGTTTGCCTTTATCGGCGTGATCATGTGGGTGTCGGTGGTGTTGTCCAAGCGCCTGACGTTCGGACGGATTCACGGTTCGGCGATTGCCATTGTGATTGGCCTGGTATTGGCCTGGGTCGGCGGCACCATGACCGGTGGGCAAAAAGGCCTGGCTGACCTGTCGCTGTTTTCCGGCATCGGCCTGATGGGCGGCGCCATGCTGCGAGACTTTGCCATCGTTGCGACGGCGTTCGAAGTGCAAGCCACCGAAGCGAAAAAGGCCGGTTTGATCGGCGCGATTGCGCTGTTGCTGGGCACGATTCTGCCGTTCATTGTCGGGGCAAGCATTGCCTGGGCGTTCGGTTACCGCGATGCGATCAGCATGACCACCATTGGCGCGGGTGCGGTGACTTACATCGTCGGGCCAGTGACCGGTGCGGCGATTGGCGCGAGTTCGGATGTGGTGGCGTTGTCGATTGCCACCGGGCTGATCAAGGCGATTTTCGTGATGGTCGGCACGCCGATGGCGGCGAAATGGATGGGCCTGGATAACCCGCGCTCGGCGATGGTCTTTGGCGGCCTGGCCGGGACGGTGAGTGGCGTGACGGCCGGGTTGGCGGCAACGGATCGGCGGCTGGTGCCCTATGGCGCGTTGACGGCGACGTTCCACACCGGGCTTGGGTGCCTGCTGGGGCCGTCGTTGTTGTACTTCATTGTTCGCGGGATTGTCGGTTAAGCCGGTAGATCATCGCTGAGTGTTCCGACGCCATCGCGAGCAAGCTCGCTCCCACAGGAGAACGCATTCCAATGTGGGAGCGAGCTTGCTCGCGATGGGCGCGACACGGTTTCAGACTTGCCGATTGGCATACATCCGACACTCCGCCAACAGCGCCAGCAAGTTCGGGTCGCGCTCCTTGGCCTTCAAGAACACCACGCCGATGTGCTGCTGTAACCGATACTTTTCCTGCAACGGAATCAGCTTCACCCGATTCTCATACACCGCCGCAATCCTGCCTGGCAGCAACGCATAACCGACCCCGGAGCTGACCATGCTCAGCAGGGTGAAGATGTCGTTGACCTGCATCGCCACCTTCGGTTCGAACCCCGCCTGCTTGAACACCCGGTTGCCGTCCTGATGCGTGGCAAACCCCTGGGTCAGGGTAATGAACGTCTCGTCGCGGACCTCGGCGAGGTCGACTTCCGTGCGTTGGGCGAATTTCGAATCCGCCGGCGTGGCGAGGAAAATATCATCGGAAAACAGCTGAATCTGCTCGCAGTCCGGGTCGTTGACGCTGTCGTCCAGGGACACCAGAATCGCGTCGACTTCCATGTTCTTGAGCTTGTACAACAGGTCGAAGTTCGAGCCGAGGATCAGGTCGATGTTGAGCTCGCTGCGACGGATCTTCAGGCCCATGATCAGCTGCGGCACGGTTTTCACGGTCAGCGAATACAGCGAGCCAAGCTTGAAGCGTTCAGCGGAGAACCCGGCGGCTTCGCGGGTCAGGCGCACGGTTTCAACCACGTCCTGAATCAGCTTTTGCGCCCGTTCTTCCAGGACATAAGCGCTTTCCAGCGGTGTGAGGTTGCGCCCTTCGTGTTTGAACAGCGGGCAGCGCAGGGCGCTTTCCAGTGAATGGATGGCACGGTGCACGCTGACGTTGCTGGTCTGCAACTCGGCGGCGGCCCGGGCCAGGTTGCCGGTGCGCATGAAGGCCAGGAACACCTCGAGTTTTTTCAGGGTCAACTCTTCATCGATCAGCATGGCGCGGACTCTTTTTGGAATGAGTTGATTGTGCCCAATTGAGCCGCTGTTGGCTCAGGGGATTGGTGGCGCGACAATCAGAAACATTGCGCTTTTAATCTTCAGGCCTGAGCCTTGCGCAATGTTGTAGCGAATTCAGAGGTGAGCAACACATGTATCACGGGGAAAGATTGAATGCCTGGACGCATCTGGTCGGCGCGGTGGCGGCGACGGTCGGGGTGGTGTGGATGCTGGTGATTGCCAGCATGGACGGCAGCCCATGGAAGATCGTCAGCGTGGCGATTTACGGGTTTACCTTGATGGTGCTTTACAGCGCGTCGACCGTGTATCACAGCGTGCGCGGGCGCAAGAAAGCGATCATGCAGAAGGTCGATCACTTCTCGATCTACCTGCTGATTGCCGGCAGTTACACACCCTTCTGCCTGGTCACCCTGCGCGGGCCGTGGGGCTGGACGTTGTTCGGGATTGTCTGGGGTCTGGCGTTGATTGGCATCCTGCAAGAGATCAAACCGCGCTCGGAAGCGCGAATTTTGTCGATCGTGATTTACGCCGTGATGGGCTGGATTGTGCTGGTGGCGGTCAAGCCGCTCTTGGCTGCGCTGGGCACTGCCGGGTTCGCCTGGCTGGCGTCGGGCGGGATTTTGTACACCGTGGGGATTATCTTTTTTGCCCTGGATCATCGCCTGCGGCATGCGCACGGGATCTGGCATTTGTTCGTGATTGCCGGGAGTTTGCTGCACTTTGTGGCGATTCTGTTTTATGTCTTGTAGACCGAGGTGCGGCCATCGCGGGCAAGCCCGCTCCCACAGGTACGGCGGCGTCCTTGTGGGAGCGGGCTTGCCCGCGATAGCGTCTTAGAAGTCGCCCCAAAGCTGCTGGGCAACCGCCAACGCTACTACTGGCGCAGTCTCAGTGCGCAACACCCGAGGACCGAGTCGGGCTGCGTGAAAACCGGCAGACTGAGCCTGATCCACTTCAGCATCCGACAGTCCACCTTCCGGTCCGATCAGGAACGCCAAGGTCGCGGGCTTGGCATGACTCACCAACGGCTCAGCCACTGGATGCAGCACCAACTTCAGTTCAGCCTCGGTCTGCTTCAACCAGTCCGCCAGTAGCAGCGGTGGGTGAATGACCGGCACCCGTGAACGCCCGCATTGTTCACATGCGCTGATTGCCACCTGGCGCCAGTGCATCAGGCGTTTGTCGGCGCGTTCGTCCTTGAGCCGGACTTCGCAGCGGTCGCTGAAGATCGGGGTGATTTCAGTGACGCCCAGTTCGGTCGCCTTCTGAATCGCCCAGTCCATGCGTTCGCCACGGGACAAGCCCTGGCCAAGATGAATGTGCAAGGGCGACTCGACCTGTCCGGCGAAGCTCTCATCGATCTGTACCACGACGCGCTTCTTGCCGACTTCAACCAGCGAGGCGCGAAACTCGTGGCCCGAGCCGTCGAACAGCTGCAACGCATCACCTTCGGCCATGCGCAGCACGCGGCTGATGTAATGGGCCTGGGCCTCGGGCAACTCGTGTTCGCCAGTGCTCAAGGGGGCGTCGATAAAAAAGCGGGACAGTCTCATGCGGGTTCTCTTTGAATTGATCGTTCCCACGCTCTGCGTGGGAATGCCTCACTGGACGCTTTGCGTCCGCTTTTGGGACGCAGAGCGTCCCCGGCTGCATTCCCACGCGGAGCGTGGGAACGAGCGTTGCTCACCTAGCCCGGATCGCGGAAGCCCGGATGAAAGTCTTTCGGCACCGAAACGCTGACGCTGTTACGGGTCGCGATGTCGATGCCTTCGCTGGCCACTTCGGCCAGAAAGTCGATCTGCTCAGGCGTAATCACGTACGGCGGCAGGAAATACACCACGCTGCCCAATGGACGAAGTAAAGCACCGCGCTCCAATGCATGCTGGAACACCTTCAAGCCGCGACGTTCCTGCCACGGATAAGCTTCTTTCGTTGCTTTGTCCTTGACCATCTCGATGGCCAGCACCATGCCGGTCTGGCGCACTTCCGACACATTCGGGTGATCGACCAGATGCGCGGTGGAGGAGGCCATGCGCTGCGCCAGGGCTTTGTTGTTTTCGATGACGTTGTCTTCTTCGAAGATATCCAGCGTCGCCAAGGCTGCCGCGCACGCCAGCGGATTGCCGGTGTAGCTGTGCGAATGCAGAAAGGCGCGCAGGGTCGGGTAGTCGTCGTAGAAAGCGCTGTAGACATCGTCGGTCGTCACGCACGCCGCCAGCGGCAGATAACCGCCGGTCAGGGCCTTGGACAGGCAGAGGAAGTCCGGACGGATGCCCGCCTGCTCACAGGCAAACATCGTCCCGGTGCGGCCGAAGCCGACGGCGATTTCGTCGTGGATCAGGTGCACGCCGTAGCGGTCGCAGGCTTCGCGCAGCAGTTTGAGGTACACCGGGTGATACATGCGCATGCCGCCGGCGCCCTGGATCAGCGGCTCTACGATCACCGCGGCGACGGTATCGTGATGCTCGGCCAGGGTCTGTTCCATGGCGGCGAACATGTTGCGCGAGTGTTCTTCCCAGCTCATGCCTTCGGGGCGCAGGTAGCAATCGGGACTCGGCACCTTGATGGTATCGAGCAGCAGCGCCTTGTAGGTCTCGGTAAACAGCGGCACGTCGCCCACCGACATCGCCGCCATGGTTTCGCCGTGGTAGCTGTTGGTCAGGGTGACGAAGCGCTTCTTGTTCGGCTGGCCGCGGTTGAGCCAGTAGTGAAAGCTCATCTTCAGCGCGACTTCGATGCAGGACGAACCGTTATCGGCGTAGAAGCATCGGGTCAGGCCTTCCGGGGTCATCTTCACCAGGCGCTCGGACAGCTCGATCACCGGCTGATGGCTGAAACCGGCCAGAATCACGTGCTCCAGCTGGTCGACCTGATCCTTGATGCGCTGGTTGATGCGCGGGTTGGCGTGGCCAAACACGTTGACCCACCAGGAGCTGACAGCGTCGAGGTAGCGTTTGCCTTCGAAGTCTTCCAGCCAAACGCCTTCACCGCGCTTGATCGGGATCAGCGGCAGCTGTTCGTGGTCTTTCATCTGGGTGCAGGGATGCCACAACACGGCGAGATCGCGTTGCATCCACTGATTATTCAGGCCCATTTTCAGTCTCCTCGAGGCGGCTCGCGACAGGCGCGGGCAAACAATCGCGCAAGCCTATGCAATGCGTCGCCTGGGGACAACCTATTGTGTGGTTTGAACTACTTTGTATAGGGAGATAGACGTCGCTGGCGGCCTTTTGATGGCTGACGTATTCTTCGCGGTTCTTTGAGTCGTCTGGCTCCTAAAACCGCTATTTCCTCGTGTATTTCCGGAGTTCGCTGAATGTCTGCTGGTTGGCTGCGCGCCTGTGCGCTGGTGATGTTGGGGCTGTTCAGCGTATCTGCGCTGGCCAAGGATAAAACCGCGATCGTGATCGGCGGCGGGCTCTCAGGCCTGACTGCGGCTTACGAACTGCAGAACAAAGGCTGGCAGGTGACCCTGCTGGAAGCCAAGCCGAGCCTGGGCGGTCGCTCCGGCATGGCCACCAGTGAGTGGATCGGCAACGAAAAGACCCAGCCGGTCCTTAACAAATACGTATCGACCTTCAAGCTGAGCACCACGCCAGCCCCTGAATTCGTACGGACGCCGGGCTACCTGATCGACGGCGTGTATTACACCGCTGCCGACCTGGCGACCAAGGAACCGGCCACCAGCGATGCGCTCAAGCGCTACGAAAAAACCCTGGATGACCTGGCACGCTCGATTGAAGACCCACAGAATCCGGCCGCCAACAGCACCTTGTTCGCGCTGGACCAGATCAACGTGTCCAACTGGCTCGATCGTCTGAACCTGCCCGCCACTGCACGTCAGCTGGTGAATCAGCAGATCCGTACCCGTTATGACGAGCCTTCGCGCCTGTCGCTGCTGTACTTCGCACAGCAAAACCGCGTCTACCTTGGCGTCTCCGACCGTGACCTGCGCGCTTCGCGTCTGCTCGGTGGTAGCCCGGTGTTGGCCCAGGCCCTCGTCAAACAGCTGAAAACCATCAAGACCAGTTCCCCGGTGTCGAGCATCACGCAGGACAAGGACGGCGTGACTGTCAAAGTCGGCAGCGTTGGCTATCAGGCGGATTACGTCGTGGTTGCCGTGCCATTGCGTGCCCTGAGCAAGATCCAGATGACCCCGTCCCTGGATGCTCAACACATGGGCGCCATCAACGGCACCAACTACGGCTGGCGCGACCAGATCATGCTGAAGTTCAAGACGCCTGTGTGGGAAAGCAAGGCGCGCATGTCCGGTGAGATCTACAGCAACACCGGCCTGGGCATGTTGTGGGTCGAGCCGGCCCTGAAGGGCGGCGCCAACGTGGTGATCAACATTTCCGGCGACAACGCGCGGGTGATGCAGGCCTTCGGCGACAAGCAGATGGCCGATCAGGTGCTGATTCGTCTGCACGCGTTTTATCCACAGGCACGTGGTTCGTTTACCGGTTATGAAATCCGCCGCTACAGCACCGACCCGTCGATGGGTGGCGCTTACCTGGCCTTCGGTCCGGGCCAGATCAGCAAATACTGGCGCTTGTGGGAACGTCCGCTGCAACGCGTAGCGTTCGCCGGTGAGCACACTGACACCTTGTACCCGGGCACTCTGGAAGGCGCATTGCGCACCGGTCAGCGTGCAGCCAGTCAGGTTGAAGACCTGGCCGCCGGCAAGTCGTTTGAGCCTGCGAAGGTGGTTCCGGCAGCGACGGCTGTGGCGGCCGGCGCGGTAGCGGCGAAGAAAGGCAACTTCTTCACCAACCTGTTCAGTGGTTCGTCGAGTGACGACAAGAAGCCGGAGCCGGTCAAGGCACCAGAGCCTGTAACCCCGCCAGCACCGACGCCTGCTCCAGTGCCAACACCGGCCCCTGCGCCAGTGGAAGCACCAAAGCCTCCTGTGGCACCGGTCAAAGCCGAACCTGCTAAAAAAGCCGCAACCAAACATGCTACGAAGAAGCCGGCGGCCAAAACCGAGGCTAAAAAGGCAGCGGCCAAACCAGCGGCCAAGAAACCCGCGGCTAAACCTGATGCGACTGCCCCTGCAGCGACTGAAACCAAAGCGCAGTAAGGCTTTGGGGTGAAGAAAAGCGCGGCACAGATGCCGCGCTTTTTTTATGCCCGAAGAAAACCAGGTGCAAGGGATCGAATAAACCGAGTGGCGCAGGTGTTCATTAGGTGGACTTCAATTTTTTCCGCACACTGGGTCTTTAATCTTTCCTTAACAGATGCCTTACAGACTCTTGATCGTATTTCTCGATATTTCAAAGCGAAATTTTCCGCTTTAATTCGATAAGTAAATCGATAGTCTTGGGCCAGCACTTACAGGGACTCGGCAATGCAACTACGAAACTCTACTTCTCGCTACGGCTGGGTCAGCATCTTCATGCACTGGGGCGTAGCGCTGGCAGTGTTTGGTTTGTTCGGCCTGGGTTTGTGGATGGTCGGTCTCGGCTACTACGATCCTTGGCGCAAGGCAGGACCGGATCTGCACAAGAGCATCGGTTTGATCTTGCTGGGTGTCATGATATTGCGCGTGTTGTGGCGTTTCATCAGCCCACCGCCGCCTACGCTGAGCAGTTACAGTCGCATGACGCGCCTTGGCGCCAAGTTCGGACATGCCTTTTTGTATCTCTGTCTGTTCGCTGTGATGATTGCCGGTTACCTGATTTCCACCGCCGAAGGTGTCGGGATTCCGGTGTTTGACTGGTTTGAAGTGCCTGCACTGGTTTCCGGGCTACCGGACCAGGCAGATAACGCAGGTGCGATTCATCTCTACCTGGCCTGGTTGCTGGTGATTTTCTCCGGTCTCCATGCGTTGGCAGCATTGAAGCACCACTTTATCGATCGTGATGTGACCCTGAAACGAATGCTGGGTCGTAAAGCCTGACGTTCAACTTAGCCCCTCAAGGAATACAAGACATGTTGAAAAAGACTCTCGCCGCTCTGGCAATCGGTTCTGCACTGTTGTCCGCCAACGTGATGGCGGCTGACTACGTTGTCGACAAAACCGGGCAGCACGCCTTCGTCGACTTCAAGATCAGCCACCTGGGCTACAGCTACATCACCGGTACCTTCAAGGACATCGACGGCAAGTTCAGCTTCGACGCTGCCAAGCCTGAAGACAGCAAGATCGAGTTCAACGTGAACACCGCCAGCGTGTTTACCAACAACGCTGAACGCGACAAGCACATCTCCAGCAAAGATTTCCTGAAAGTGGCTGATTTCCCTAAAGCCACGTTCGTGTCCACCAGCGTTAAAACCACCGGCAAAAACGCCGACGGTAAAGTCACTGCCGACGTGGCCGGCGACCTGACCATTGCGGGTGTCACCAAGCCAGTTGTGGTCAAGGCCACTTTCCTGGGTGAAGGCAAGGATCCATGGGGCGGCTACCGTGCCGGTTTTGAAGGCACTACCAGCATCAAGCGTTCTGATTTCGGCAAGATGATGGACCTGGGTCCACAGTCTGATGCTGTTGAACTGTACGTCACCTTTGAAGGTGTCAAAGCGAAGTAACTCTTTCGCCTGACACAAAAACGCCCCTGGCCTCACGGTCAGGGGCGTTTTTTATTGCCTGCCGAAAGAATTGGCACCGCAGATCCCTTGTGGGAGCGAGCTTGCTCGCGATGGCGGACTTCCATTCAACATCGATGCTGAATGTGATGGCCTCATCGCGAGCAAGTTCGCTCCCACAGTGGGTTAGTGTCGGCCAGAAAAAATGCCCCGGATCTTGCGATCAGGGGCATTTTTCATTGCGGCGATAACTCAGCGATTGCGGGTCAGCAAGGCTGGTTTTTCACCGCGAGGACGGCCTGGCAGTTGATCAAGTTGCTCAGGAGTCGGGAAACGATCGGTTTTCGACTCCTTGTGAATGATCTTCGGTGCCGGGCCGCGCGGGTTTTGCACAGCCGGTTCCGAACGCGGCTGATCGTCACGAGCCGGGCGGCGGTTGCGGGACTCTTCACGACGGGCCTGGCCGTCACGTGGAGCGCCGTTGCGTGGGCCGCTGCGCTTGGCTGGCGGTGTGCCAGTGGTCGCGCCGTCGCTGCTGCGTGGACCGCTCTGGCGACCTTGAGGCTTGCCGCCCGTGCGCGGAGCACCTGCGCCAGCTGCCGCGCCTTGTGCCGGAGCACCCGGACGGCGGCCACGGCCCTGGGCCGGTTTGGCCTGAGGCACGTAATCGACGCGGTTACCGAAGTTGTCCACGTCGTCGTCCAGGAACTCGTCCGGGGCACGATCAGCGGCAGCGCGTGGCGCCGGACGCTGTTGCTCGCGAGCCGGTGTGCCTTCGCGTGGCTTGTGTTCACGGGCCGGGCGATCGCCGCGACCGGTGGCCGCCGGTTTTTCCTTGCCGCCCTTGTCCTTGCCCTTGTCTTTACGACCGCCGCCACCGCCAGTGCCGGTCGGACCGTCGCCGCGCGGGCCACGTGGGTTGCGCGGGTTACGCACATCCGGACGCTCGCGGACTTCAGGTTTCTCGGCTTCTACGGCGCTGGAGTCGAAGCCCATCAGATTGCCGTCGGCAATCTTTTGCTTGGTCATGCGCTCGATGCTTTTGAGCAGCTTTTCTTCGTCGGGAGCGACCAGCGAGATCGCCTCGCCTGAACGACCGGCACGGCCAGTACGACCGATACGGTGGACGTAATCTTCATCGACGTTCGGCAGTTCGAAGTTGACCACGTGCGGCAACTGGTCGATGTCCAGACCGCGAGCGGCGATGTCGGTGGCGACCAGGATGCGCACTTCGCCAGCCTTGAAGTCGGCCAGGGCTTTGGTGCGTGCGTTCTGGCTCTTGTTGCCGTGGATCGCGACGGCGGAGAGGCCGTGTTTGTCCAGGTACTCGGCCAGGCGGTTGGCGCCGTGCTTGGTGCGGGTGAACACCAGCACCTGTTCCCAGGCGCCTGCGGTGATCAAATGCGCCAGCAGCGAACGCTTGTGGTTGGCCGGCAGACGGAATACGCGCTGTTCGATGCGCTCGACCGTGGTGTTCGGCGGCGTGACTTCGATGCGTTCCGGGTTGTGCAGCAGCTTGCCGGCGAGGTCGGTGATGTCTTTGGAGAACGTCGCCGAGAACAGCAGGTTCTGACGTTTGCTCGGCAGACGGGCCAGGACCTTCTTCACGTCATGGACAAAGCCCATGTCGAGCATGCGGTCGGCTTCGTCCAGCACGAGGATTTCCACGTGGGACAAATCGACGCTGCCTTGGCCGGCGAGGTCGAGCAGGCGGCCAGGGCAGGCCACCAGCACGTCGACACCACGGGACATGGCCTGAACCTGTGGGTTCATGCCAACGCCGCCGAAGATGCAGGCGCTGACGAACTTCAGGTCACGGGCATAGACCTTGAAGCTCTCGTGCACTTGAGCCGCGAGTTCGCGGGTAGGGGTCAGGACCAATACGCGTGGTTGGCGCGGGCCGTGACGCTGGGATTTGTCCGGGTGACCGTTGGGGAACAACCGCTCCAGAATCGGAAGGGCAAAGCCGCCGGTTTTACCAGTACCTGTCTGTGCCGCGACCATCAGGTCGCGACCTTGCAACACGGCGGGAATGGCCCGCTGTTGCACCGGAGTAGGCTCGGTATAGCCCGCTGCCTCGATGGCGCGGACTAAAGCCTCGGAGAGACCGAGGGAAGCAAAGGACATGAGTAATCCTGTTTTAGTTAGGGCTTGGCCCAATGGGAGTCTTGCCTGGCGCGAATGGCGTTTAAGAGGAACGCAATCCCGTCCGGTCCTGCTGGGTTTCGAAGGCTCGTCTGGAGCGCTCGCGCGGGCTGAAAAGCTGCGCTGTAGCGGGGTCGAGATGCCTTGAACGATTCCGAGCGTCCGGGCGTGAGCCTGGCGGGAAGGCCGGAGTATAACAGAGCAATCACTGCGCGCCGCTTTCCTGCTGCTCAACGGTTTTTACGGTGGTCGAGGAGGCGCTGGCCGCTTTCACACTGTTGACCGGATCGGCGCCGTAACGGGCGCTCAGCTCGGCGTAGGCGGGCTCGCGCTTGAAGCGCTTGAGTTCGGCACCGAAGCGCTGCACCAGCAAATCCATGCCGGCATTGCGGCGTACCGCCAAAAACTGGCTCTGGTGGCTGATGACGGTGGGGTTTTCAGTGATCTTGTCGCGGATGCCCAGTTCATCGAGCAAATGCTGACCGACCCTGCGATCAGTGATCAGCAGGTCGATGCGCCCGCGCACCAGCTTGCCGAAGTTGGCTTCGTGAGTCGGCGCCGGTTCCCGTGTGAACAAGGTCGATTCCCTGAAGTCCTGGCTGTACAGATAACCGGGCGAGGTGCCGATGGTCAGGCCTTTGAGGTCGTCCAGGGTGCGGAATGGATGCGGGTGCTCGTTGGCGTAGAACATCACGAACTCGACTTCCGACAGCGGTTCGCTGGGGTAGAGCAACGTCGCGTCGCGTTCGTCACTGTGGAAAATATCCAGCGCACCGTCCGCTTGACCCGTTTCAAGCATTGAAAGGCAGCGTTTCCACGGCAGGAACTGCCAGTCCACCTCGATCCCCAGTCGTTTGAAGACAATGGCCGTGGTTTCGTAATCCAGGCCCAGGGATTTGCCATTTTCCTCATACACGTACGGCGCCCACGGTTCCGTGACAATGCGCAGCTTCTCGCCCCGGGCGGCAAAGCTCAGGCAAGTGAAAACAAACAGGGTGAGTAACTGCGCGATTAGAGGCATGGCTTGAGATTACGACGAGAAACCATAAAGAGCCAGAAACTGGATCCAGAAGCTCTGGCTCGGGGCGCATTCCATAAAAAAGGCCCTGGGTTTCGCCAGAGCCTTATTGGAGTGCTGCACTGTTTCAGCGCGGCAACTTCAGGTTGTTCCACACCGCCAGACTCGCTTCAGCCTGATTCAGTGTGTAGAAGTGCAGGCCCGGTGCGCCACCTTGCAACAGACGTTCGCACATTTCGGTGATGACTTGCTCACCAAAGCGTTGAATGCTCTGGGTGTCGTCGCCGTAGGCTTCCAGTTGCTTGCGGATCCAGCGCGGGATTTCCGCACCGCAGGCGTCGGAGAAGCGCGCGAGCTTGCTGTAGTTGGTGATCGGCATGATGCCTGGCACGATCGGGATGTTCACGCCCTTCGCCCGTACACGCTCGACGAAGTAGAAGTAGCTGTCGGCGTTGAAGAAGTACTGGGTGATGGCGCTGTTGGCGCCAGCGTTGGCCTTGCGCACGAAGTTGTTCAGATCGTCTTCGAAATTGCGCGCTTGCGGATGCATTTCCGGGTAGGCGGCGACTTCGATATGGAAATGATCACCGGTTTCTTCACGAATGAATTCAACCAGGTCGTTGGCGTGGCGCAATTCGCCGCTGGCCATGCCCATGCCCGACGGCAGGTCACCGCGCAGGGCAACGATACGGGTGATGCCTGCCGCCTTGTACTGGGCCAGCAGACCGCGCAAGTCGTTTTTGCTGTCGCCAACGCAGGACAAATGCGGTGCGGCAGGGACTTTGACTTCGCTTTCGAGCTGCAACACGGTGTTTAGCGTGCGATCACGGGTCGAACCACCAGCGCCGTAGGTGCAAGAGAAGAAGTCAGGATTGTAGGTCGCCAGATGACGGGCCGTAGCAATCAGTTTTTCATGCCCAGCATCGGTCTTCGTAGGGAAGAACTCGAAGCTGTAGCGACGTTCTTGGGACATGGGAATACCCTTTGCAATCGCAAAAGGCGGGCCGGTGATGGCCGGCCCGCCTGGTCAGGATCGGCGGGCGCAAAGCCCGCCGGGTCCAATCAGTAGCGGTAAGCGTGCGGCTTGAACGGGCCTTCGACGGTCACGCCGATGTAATCGGCCTGGGTCTTGGTCAGTCGAGTCACTACGCCGCCGAAACCGCGGACCATTTCCAGGGCCACTTCTTCGTCGAGTTTCTTCGGCAGTACTTCAACGGTCAGGCGCTCGGCTTTCTGGGCTGGCGACAGGTCGGCGTACTTTTGACCGAACAGGAAGATCTGAGCCAGCACCTGGTTGGCGAACGAACCGTCCATGATGCGGCTTGGGTGACCGGTGGCGTTACCCAGGTTAACCAGACGGCCTTCGGCCAGCAGGATCAGGTAGTCGTCGTTCTGGGCGTCGAACGCGCCAGGACCGGTACGGTGGATTTTGTGAACCTGTGGCTTCACTTCTTCCCATGCCCAGTTCTTGCGCATGAAAGCGGTGTCGATTTCGTTGTCGAAGTGGCCGATGTTGCAGACAACAGCGCGCTTCTTCAGGGCTTTGAGCATGTTCGCGTCGCAAACATTGACGTTGCCGGTGGTGGTCACGATCAGGTCGATCTTGCCCAGCAAGGCTTTGTCGATGCTGGCTTCGGTGCCGTCGTTGATGCCGTCGATGAACGGCGAAACCAGTTCGTAGCCGTCCATGCAGGCTTGCATGGCGCAGATCGGGTCGACTTCGGAGACTTTAACGATCATGCCTTCCTGACGCAGGGACTGGGCGGAACCCTTGCCCACGTCACCGTAACCGATGACCAGCGCTTGCTTGCCGGACAACAAGTGGTCGGTGCCGCGCTTGATCGCATCGTTCAGGCTATGACGGCAGCCGTACTTGTTGTCGTTCTTGGACTTGGTCACCGAGTCGTTGACGTTGATGGCCGGGATTTTCAGCTCGCCCTTGGCCAGCATGTCCAGCAGGCGGTGAACGCCAGTGGTGGTTTCTTCGGTCACGCCGTGGACGCGGTCCAGGATGGCCGGGTATTTCTTGTGCAGCAGCTCGGTCAGGTCGCCGCCGTCGTCGAGGATCATGTTGGCATCCCAAGGCGCGCCATCTTTGAGGATGGTTTGCTCCAGGCACCACTCGTACTCTGCTTCAGTCTCGCCTTTCCAGGCGAAAACCGGGATGCCGGCAGCGGCGATAGCGGCAGCGGCCTGGTCTTGAGTCGAGAAAATGTTGCAGGACGACCAGCGTACTTCGGCACCCAGGGCAACCAGGGTTTCGATCAGCACGGCAGTCTGAATGGTCATGTGGATGCAGCCGAGGATTTTCGCGCCTTTGAGCGGCTGCTCACCGGCGTATTTGCGGCGCAGACCCATCAGGGCAGGCATTTCGGATTCGGCGATGATGGTTTCGCGACGGCCCCAGGCAGCCAGGGACATGTCGGCCACTTTGTAATCGTTAAAATCTGCAGGCGTGATAACAGCGCTCATGAAGAGCCTCCATTCGTAATGTATGCGAATGGGCGCCGTTGTGCGTTTAGTGTCCGGCCGATCATGGCCAGTCAACGCCCCATCCGAGCCTGACAGGTCGAACCTGCTGCAGCGCCCCTCGGACAGGTGGCGGGAAAACGGTATCAGTGCAACGTTACCGTTTTGAAACGGTGGCGATTATAGCCGTCTAGACTGATCTTCCAAAGGGTTTCTGTCGGCCAGATGAAGATCGCTAATGGCGACCATAGTAGAAGCCGCATGGAGCATGACCGCTCAGTCTGCCAAGATGGCGCCAATATTCGGCAAGACGCTCAGGAGTGAAGATGAATTTCCACACCCGCAAATGGGTAAAACCCGAAGACCTGAACCCCAACGGCACCCTGTTCGGCGGCAGCCTGCTGCGCTGGATCGACGAAGAAGCGGCGATCTACGCCATCGTCCAGTTGGGCAATCAGCGCGTGGTGACCAAGTACATTTCCGAGATCAACTTCGTCAGCGCCTCGCGCCAGGGCGACATCATTGAACTGGGGATCACCGCCACCGAATTTGGCCGCACCTCGATTACCCTGACCTGCGAAGTGCGCAACAAGATCACCCGCAAGAGCATCCTGACCGTCGAGCGGATGGTCTTCGTCAACCTCGGCGAAGACGGGCTGCCGGCACCGCACGGGCGCACCGAGATCAAGTACGTCAAAGACCAGTTCAAGGAAGATGAATTGGTCACCAAGTAACCTCGGCGGCGGCTGATCGTTGATCGTTCCCACGCTTTGCGTGGGAATGCAGCCCGGGACGCTCCGCGTCCCAAGAGCGGACGCAGAGCGTCCATTGAGGCATTCCCGCGCAGAGTATGAGAACGATCTGTTGAGGGCAGTGAACAGCTCCGAACCCCGCGTGTCGTACCTTCATGACACACCACTGGTTCCGGAGCTTTATGGACACGCAAAAAGACGGCAAGACCCCGAACCTCTCGCCTGAAGAGCAGCAAGACGTCGACAGGAACCAGCCGCCGCGCGCGGCGGTGCTGCACGAGATCATTCGCACCCAGGGCGATCAGGAGCTGGAACGCAGTGTCGCTGCCTTGTGGTGGTCGGCGTTGGCTGCCGGCCTGACCATGGGGTTGTCGTTGATGGCCATGGGGCTGCTCAACTCTCGCTTGCCTGACGGCGAAGCCTTTAAAGTGATCGCCAGTTTCGGCTACTGCGCCGGGTTTCTCGCGGTCATCCTCGCCCGTCAGCAATTGTTCACCGAAAACACCCTGACGGCCGTGCTGCCAATCATGACCAAACCCACCTTGAGCAATGTCGGCCGGTTGCTGCGCTTGTGGAGCGTCGTGCTGGTCGGCAACCTCTGTGGGACCTTGCTGGTGGCCTACGTGATGTTGCATTTGCCGATTTTCGACAGCAAGACCGACCTGGCCTTTCTCGAGATCGGTCGCAAGATCATGGAAAACAGCGCCAGCCAGATGTTCGCCAAAGGCATCGTCTCGGGCTGGATGATTGCCACCATGGTCTGGATGATTCCCTCCATGGAAAGCGCCAAGATGTGGATCATCATCCTCATCACCTACCTGATGGCGCTGGGGGATTTCACCCATATCGTGGTCGGGTCTGCCGAGGTTTCTTACCTGGTGTTTGCTGGCGAGTTGCCGTGGAAGGATTTCTGGCTGGTGTTTGCCGGACCAACACTGGCGGGCAACATCATCGGCGGCAGCTTCATCTTCGCGCTGATCAGCCATGCGCAGATCCGCAGCGAAAGCGGACCGCCGAAGAACACTGCGAATCAGGGCTCGGCCCCGAATTCGCAGAAACGCAAAAACTGATCAGTGATGCTCGGCCTGTGCCGCTGGCGCAGGCTCATCCCGGGTCACGTACTTGACCAGTTTGCCAATGCTCAGGCCCTGCAACAGGATCGATGACAGCACCACGATGTAGGTGATGCTCAGCAGCAAGTCACGCTCCGGTCCCAACGGCAGGGCCAGGGCGAGCGCAACCGAAACACCGCCGCGCAAACCACCCCAGGTCAGAATCCGGATCGTTCCGCGCGGCACCGTGCGCCAGCGCCGCAGCAGCAAGATGGCAGGTGCGACTGTCAACAGGCGCGACAGCAGAATCGCCAGCGCCAGCAAACCCGCGGCCAGCGCATGCAGCCAACTGAACGGCAGCAGCAACAATTCCATGCCGATCAGGGCGAACAGCAGGGCGTTGAGCATGTCGTCGAGCAATTCCCAGAAACCGTCCAGGTACTTTCGGGTCATGTCGTTCATCGCCAGGTTGCGGCCCAGGTTGCCGATGATCAGCCCGGCGACCACCATCGCGATCGGTGCGGACACATGCAGCTCCGACGCCATGGCCGAACCGCCGATCACCAGCGCCAGGGTCAGCATGACTTCGATCTGATGCTGCTCGATGCTGTTGATCATCAGGTACACCAGATAGCCAATCAGCCCACCGAACAGCACGCCGCCAATCGCCTCATGAGCGAACAGCATCGCCGTGGCGCCGACGGTCGGGGTTTCGCCGAGTTGAGCAATGCCCAGCAGCACGGTGAAGACCACCACGGCGGTGCCGTCGTTGAACAGCGACTCACCGACGATGGTGGTTTTCAGCGGCTTGGACGCATTGGCGGTCCGTAGCACGCCGAGCACTGCGATCGGGTCGGTGGGAGAAATCAACGCACCGAACAGCAGGCAATAGAGGAAGCTCACGTGCCAGCCGAACAGGGCAAAAATGTAATAGGCGAGGCTGCCAATCACTGCGGTGGCGATCAATACGCCGAACGTCGCCAGCAAGCCGATGGGCCAGCGGTAGTCGCGCAGGTCATTGAGGTTGACGTGCAGGGCGCCGGCAAACAGCAGGAAGGACAGCATCCAGTTCATCAACAGATCGCCAAAGTCGATCTGGCTGATCAACTGCTGGATCCGATCTTCGAGGCCGGGGTAACCGAGCAGACTCAGGCCTTGCAGCAGCAGGGAAAACATCAGGGCCGTGACCATCACGCCAATGGTCGGGGGCAGGCCGATGAAACGGAAGTTTACGTAGGTGAGGAGCGTGGTGAGGCAAATGAATGCAGCGACAAGTTCAAGCATCCGGGGTCCTTGGATGGGGGGTAGGAAATAGCGATTGCGTAAATCGGCAGGTTTACCGCGTCAGCTTCATCGCGAGCAGGCTCGCTCCCACAGGGATCTACGCAGTCCAAGCGGGAACGAGCTTGCACGACGCAATGGTTCAGCCGGACACATTGACCGCAGCCGCGCTGCGACGTTGCAGGTAAATAAAGAAAAGCGCGGTCAGCACGGTCAAGCCACTCACAAAGGCGCCGGTCCATGGCAGGTCCGCCAGATCCGCACCGCTGGCCACCACGAGTCCGCCGATCCAAGCACCAGCCGCGTTGCCAAGATTGAAGGCGCTCTGGTTCAGCGTTGAGCCCAGGTTCGGTGCTTCATGCGCTTGGTCGATGATCAGCAATTGCAGGATCGGGCACAGTGCAAAAGCGAAGATGCCCCACAACACCAGCGTGATCGCCGCCGGAATGACCGAGTGGCTGGTCTGGCTGAAAGCCGCCAATACAACCGCTACGGCCAGCGCCATGCCCACCAGCGAGGGCAGCAATCGGCTGTCCGCCAAACGCCCGCCCAGCATGCTGCCCGCTGTCAGACCGACCCCAAACAACAGCAGCATGATGGTCACGCCATGCGGGCTGACACCGGTGATGTCCTGCAGGATCGGCGCGATGTAAGTGAACACGCTGAACAGACTGGTCGACGCCAGCACGCTCATGCCCAACGCCAACAACACATTGACCTTGCCCAGCACTTTGAACTCGCTGGCGAGGTTGGCCTTGTCCATTGCGATGTGCTTTGGCAGCCAGGCCCATTGTGCGATGGCCGCAATCACACCGATCACCGAGACCGCCCAGAACGTCGAGCGCCAGCCGGCGTATTGACCGAGCGCGGTGCCCAACGGCACGCCGAGCACGTTGGCCAGCGTCAGGCCGGTGAACATCATGGCAATCGCCTGCGCCCGCTTGTTCGGGGCGACCAGGCCCGCCGCAACCACTGAACCGATACCGAAGAACGCACCGTGGCACAACGCAGTGACTACTCGCGCGGCCATCAACGTGGCGTAGTTCGGCGCCAGTGCGCACAGCACGTTGCCGAGGATGAACATCAGCGTCATGCCCAGCAGCGTGGCTTTTCGCGGCATGTTGGCGGTGCCGATCGCGAGGATCGGCGCGCCGAATACCACGCCCAGGGCGTAGCCAGTAATCAGCAAGCCTGCGTGAGGAATGCTCACGGCGAGGTCGCGGGCGACATCGGGGAGCAAACCCATGATGACGAATTCAGTGGTGCCGATGCCGAAGGCGGCAACAGCGAGGGCAAGCAAGGCGAGTGGCATGCGCAAGGTCTCTGTCGGTAGTCTTGACGCTCTGATCAGGCATACGCATGCCAATGACCGTTCTCGAGGAGAGCGGGCAGGGGCAGAAGTTATTGGAATTAGTCTGTGCGCAACTGAGTGCGGCGTGGTCGCTTGCAGTATAAACAGCTGCGAGCCTATGGCGAATCAATAATCCGGGCGCGTCTGGCAGGGAACAAAAACAAAATAAGGAGTGTGCCGTGCTTGCGACGGTTTTGGTGTTGGTGGCGGCGCTGTTGCACGCGGCGTGGAATACCCTGATCAAATTCAGTGCCGAACGGCTGCTGGTGGTGGCCTGCATGGACAGCGTGGCGCTGCTGTTTGTCGCTCTGATGCTGCCCTTTGTGGCATGGCCGCCGATTGAAATCTGGCCATGGATTCTGGCGTCGGCATTGTTCGAATTGCTGTATCGCTATCTGCTGATCCAGGCGTACCGGGTCGGCGATCTCGGGTTGGTCTATCCGCTGATGCGCGGGTTGTCGCCGCTGGTGGTGCTGGCACTGACGCTGATCTTCGCTGGCGAAGTACTGACCAACCAGCAGATTTTCGGGATTCTGTTGATCCCGTTCGGCATGCTTTGCCTGTTATGGCAGGGCGGCGGCGGTGCGCGGTTGCCTTGGTCGATGTTGCCGGTGGTGGCGCTGATCGGCCTGTGCATCGGCTGCTACACCTACATCGATGGCCAGGCGCTGCGGCGTTGGTCGCACCCTCTGGATTACCTGGTTTGGGTCACGCTGCTCAGTGCCTGGCCATTCCCGTTGCTTGCGCTGGTGCGCAAGCGCCCGGCGTTCAAGCTGTTCTGGCGTGAACAATGGCGGTTGGGGCTGGCGGTCGGGTTTTGTGTGTTGTTCAGCTACGCTTTGGTGCTATGGGCGATGCAGCTGGGGTCAATTGCCGAAGCGGCGGCACTGCGTGAGATCAGCGTGATACTGGTGGTGCTGTTCGGCATGCGTTACCTGAAAGAACCTTTCGGCCGGCCGCGGCTCTTAGCCTGTGGGCTGGTGCTGATCGGCATGTTGGTCATGAAGTTTTGACGGCCCCTGCATTTTTGAAACTTGAAAAGGACGGCATATGACGGTTGCTCTGTGGTGCATTTTGATCGCGATTTTCCTGCCTTATATCTGCACGGCTATCGCCAAGATCAGTGGCAGGTTCACTTTGAAAGACAACCATGACCCCCGGGACTTTCTCGAGTCGCTCAATGGTTTGGGGCGACGCGCGCATGCGGCGCAACTGAACGGCTTTGAGGTGACTCCCGCCTTTGCGGCAGCAGTGATCGTGGCGCATCTGGCCGGCAATGCCGAGCTGGTGACGATCAATGTGTTGTCGGTGTTGTTCATCACCAGCCGGTTGCTCTACATCATTTGCTACCTGGCGGACTGGGCGATCTTGCGGTCGCTGATGTGGTTTGTGGGGATGGGGTTGATCGCCAGTTTCTTTGTGGTGTCAGTCTGAAAGTATTGAGGTGATTTTGCTGGCCTCATCGCGGGCAAGCCCGCTCCCACAGTTGATCTCTGGTGTTGCATGGATCGATGTGGGAGCGGGCTTGCCCGCGATTGCTATTGACCAGTCACCGCAGAATTCAAAGGCTCGTTTTGACCGCATCGGCAACTTGAGGCACTTGCGGCAACGGCGCACCTTTTGGCCATAGCATCCAGATCTGCCCCTGCTGCTTCATGTCCCCGGCCAGTTGCCCGGCCGCCTCGCCAGTGCCCCAGAACAAATCCGCACGCACTTCGCCGGCAATCGCGCCGCCGGTGTCCTGAGCGGCTACCGGCCTTACCAGTGCGGTGCCATCCGGTTTAGTGGTCGACAACCACAACAGGCTGCCCAGCGGAATCACTTTGCGGTCCACGGCTGCGCTGTAGCCGGCAGTCAGTGGGACGTTCAGCGAGCCCCGTGGGCCTTCGTTGCTGTCCGGGTTGCGGGTGAAAAACACATAGCTCGGGTTACTGCCCAGCAATTGGGGAATGCGCGACGGGTTGGCCTTGGCCCAGGAGCTGATCGCGCCCATGGTCACGTCTTCTTTCTTCAGTTCGCCTTGGTCCACCAGCCAACGGCCGATGGGCCGATACGGATGGCCATTCTGGTCGGCATACGCAATGCGCAGTTGGCGCCCGTCGTCGAGCTGAATGCGGCCCGAACCCTGGATTTGCAGGAATTGCAGGTTCATTGGATCGGTCAACCAAGCCACGACCGGTGCCTTGACCCCTTTGGTTTCAATTGTTGCTGCATCGTCGTAAGGCTTGAGTACGCGACCTTCGAGTCGTCCGCGCAGGCGTTTGCCTTTGAGTTCCGGGTAGATGCTGTCCAGCGAGACGATGATCATGTCGTCAGGTACGCCGTACACTGGAATGTTCGCTGTCTCGGTCTGGGTCAGGCTGCCGGGGTAGACCGGTTCGTAATAGCCGGTGATCAAGCCGTTGGCGTTGTCATTGGCGGCGCGCAGACCGTAGACGTCGAGGTTTTGTTTGAGGAAAGCGCGGATGTCACTGGCGGTTTGCGGCACATTGGCGGACGCCGCGCAGGTCGAACCCCAGACCGGGTCGGCCTTGAGTCGTGTGCAGGCGCTGCGCCACGAGCCGAAGCCGGCGACGAGGTCGTTGTCGGTCACCGCTGGCAGTGCTTCCCAGGTGGCGCTGGAATAGGTGGCCAGCGCGTGGGTCTTGGGCGCGTTGTTGTCGCCGCCGGTGCAGCCCGCGAGCACGGCCACCATCGGAAGGGTCCAGGCCAGAGTGTGACGCCATGCCTTGAAACGGCTATTCATGGAGTATTTCCTTTGCCGGTTGCCTGAGTGCTCCATGCGCTCAAGCAACCCGTATTGATAATAGGGCTATTGGTCTTTGCCGGCGACGCGAGGATACTGGCGGCCGTTTCCCGTGATCTGAAGCCAACATGACTCTTAAAAGACTTTCTGTTGTATTGCTGGCCTGCCTGGCCTTGTCCGCTTGCGGCGGTGTCGACCCGAATTCGCCGCTGGGTCAACGCAAGGCGATCTTCAAGCAGATGCTCAAGACTGGCGAAGACCTGGGCGGCATGTTGCGTGGCCGCATTCCGTTTGACGGTCCGAAGTTCGCCGACGGCGCCGTGAAACTCGATACGTTGTCCCATGAGCCGTGGAAGCATTTCCCGCAGGTGCGTGAAGAAGATCACACCAGCGCCAAGGACAATGTGTGGCAACAGCAGGCACGTTTCCAGGAAATGGCCCGCACCCTTGAAAGCGCCACCGGTGAGTTGGTGGTCGTCAGCAAGGTTCAACCCTACAAGGCCAGTAACCTGGGCCCGGCCGTGCAAAAAGTCGAAGATGCCTGCAGCGCTTGTCATAAAGAGTTTCGGAATCATTGATGCTCGTTTGAAGCTCTGAGTTGATCGTTCCCATGCTCCGCGTGGGAATGCCTCAAGGGACGCTCCGCGTCCAGTGACGCGGAGCGTCACGGGCTGCATTCCCACGCAGGAGCGTGGGAACGATCAATTATCCTGAGACTTACTTATCCAGTTCATCGAGCGCGTCCTGCAATTCCTTGCGGGACTCGGCGAGTTTGTCTTTACGCTTGTTGATCTTGTCGGGATCGCCTTTCTTCATGGCTTTATCGAGGTCGGCCTGACGCTTGCTGACTTCATGCTTGGCGTCGAGCACCTTATTTTCCCGTTCCTTCTTCAGCGAGGCATCGGTGCAATGGGCGGTGACTTCGCTCAGGGCCGTTTCGAGGCCGGCCTGCTGATCGGCGTTTCCGTGGGATTTGGCCAGCTCGATCTGATTGATGATGCCCTGTTTCTTGGCCGCGCAACCGGTCAGCTCCGGGGCTTCTTCGGCGGCCATCAGTGGTGCAACCAACACGCTGCAAAGGGTCAACAAGGCGAGCGGTGAAAGAAATTTCATAAAAGCTCCATGTGCAAAGGCGATCGTGTCGATGTGGCGATGGGCGTTGGAGCCCATTGGCACCTTTGGGTTCCCGGGCTGGCGGGACGACTGTGTTCAGAATCCGTTAATACCGGCCATGTGTAATGTTTCACGCAGTGCCAGAACCTGCGGATCGCGAAAAAAGGCGCTCAATTGCGCCGCGCGTCCCGGGCCGATACCAGGTTCTGCCTGCCATTGTTCGGTATTTCGTTGCGCCAGTTCCTGCCATGAATTGCCAAGCCGTGCCTGACCGGTTGGCGGTAGCCCCAAGGCTTTGAGCCAGCGAGTAAAGGGTCGTTGGCGGGCGCTGCTGAAACTGTCTAAAAGTCGAGCGCTGCTGCGCACACCGAAGCCGTCA
The DNA here is from genome assembly GCF_949767865.1 of Pseudomonas sp. IT-P294. Lineage (NCBI taxonomy): Bacteria > Pseudomonadati > Pseudomonadota > Gammaproteobacteria > Pseudomonadales > Pseudomonadaceae > Pseudomonas > Pseudomonas sp. IT-P294. The sequence continues at coordinate 624,409 of NZ_CATKQW010000022.1, forward strand.
ATGTTAGCAAGCTCTTGAGCGTCGAGGGTCAACCAATCCAGAAGGCCTTTCAGGTGGCCTGTTTCCAAAAGCTTCTCCCAGGTGCCGCGTCCGACGTGAGGCAATTCCAGCCCCTGCTTGCTGCCGAGCCAGGTCAGGCGCGCGAGGAATTGGCTCTCGCAGCCAGATGTGGGTTGCCAACAACTCAAATGATGAAAGTCTGACGCTGACGGAACATTCAGTTCAGTGCGCTCGGTACTGCGCAGTACAACGCCCTCGAGCCTTGGAATGGTCAGGCCTGCGAGGCTGATGGACACCTGATCGCCGGGGCGAATGTCCATGTCCACCCAGCGTTGCAGAGAACTGACGCTGACACGCTTGATCTGTCGGTCATCGAGCTTGACCGGCGTCAGATCCAGCACCGGCGTAATCCGCCCGGTTCGACCAATGTTGAAGTGGACCTTGCGCACTTCGGCCAGCGCCTGGGCGAATGGATACTTCCAGGCAACACTCCAGAAGGATGGCCGTGCCTGCCAGCGTTCGGCCGGTGGACGCTGGCTTTGACGCAACACGATGCCATCGCTGGCGAACGGCAGCGGCGCGCGATACCAGTGATCGCGCCAACGCTCGGCGTCAGCAAATGCCTTGATCGGCTGGCTGTAGGGCGCCGTACTCGGGAAGCCCAACTCATCCAGGGCCGCCACGCGTGCCGGCAACGTGGCCGGGCCCTGCGGCCAGTCCCAGACAAACAACCCGATCCCCTTGGCCTGTTCGTCGTTCAGACTTTTTCGCGCCATCAACCCGGCCACCGTGGAACGAGCGTTGAAGCTGCCGGCCTGGGCTTGCCTGTGTTCGGTCAGGCGCCAATAGAGTTCACCTTGGACCAGCACGTCCAGCGGTTGGGGCAACGTTTGAGGAATCTGCGCGATTTGTCGCGCCGAGGTGGTCCAGTCCTGTCCGTTTACCCCGTCGCCGCGACTGATCGCTTGATGCAGCACACCGTTGCGATAGATCAGCGTCACCGCCACGCCATCGACCTTGGGTTGGACCCAGATATCGTTTCGATCACGCAGCCAGTGTTCTACCGCCTGAGCATCACGCAACTTGTCCAGCCCGGTGTGGGCAACGGGGTGGGCGATCTTGCCGCCAGCGGTGCGCAACGGTTCCGGCGCCAGTCCCAGGTCAAAACAATCTCGCCATTCGTTCAGTTGCGCGCGGGACTGATCATAGATTTCGTCAGCGACCAATGCGCGCCCGCCCCGGTGATAGTGGTCGTCCCAGAGGTCGATCTGCTTTTGCAGCGCAATGATTTCGTCCAGGGCGCGGGCGGGTGGCCAGTCGGGGCAGGCGGCGTTTGAATTCAGGCAAAGCAAAGTCAGGAAGGAAGCGATAAACAGGCGCAGAAGCATCGTGAGCGTCCTTGCTCAAAGTGGAGTGCTTGAAGGCTAGGACGGAATTCGGGGGGGAGGCGCTTGATCGTTTTTCAGCGTGTGTCGGGTTGTGAAACAGAGGGCAATAAAAAGCCCCGCGCGGCGAACCGTGCAGGGCTTTGGGTACCGCCGGGAAAGTCTTACAGGCCGGCAGCCAGACGCAGGTCGTCGGCGCGGTCGGTTTTTTCCCAGGTGAACGTGGTGAACGTGTCTTCGCCCACAGTCTTGGTCGCCGGGGTGCGACCGAAGTGGCCGTACGCAGCGGTTTCCTGGTACATCGGGTGCAGCAGGTCGAGCATGGTGGTGATCGCGTATGGACGCAGGTCGAACACTTCGCGAACCAGTTTGACGATTTTGTCGTCGCTGATTTTGCCGGTGCCGAAGGTGTTCAACGAGATCGACGTAGGCTGGGCAACACCGATAGCGTAGGAAACCTGAATCTCGCAACGCTCGGCCAGGCCGGCAGCGACGATGTTCTTGGCCACGTAACGACCAGCGTAGGCAGCCGAACGGTCAACCTTCGATGGATCCTTGCCGGAGAACGCGCCGCCACCATGGCGAGCCATGCCGCCGTAGCTGTCGACGATAATCTTGCGACCGGTCAAACCGCAGTCGCCCACCGGGCCGCCGATGATGAACTGGCCGGTCGGGTTGATGTGGAACTGGGTGTCTTTGCTCAGCAGTTCGGCAGGCAACACGTGCTTGACGATCAGCTCCATCACGCCTTCGCGCAGGTCTTTGTACGACACGTCAGGGTTGTGCTGGGTCGACAGGACAACGGCGTCGATACCCACAACTTTGCCGCCTTCGTAACGGCAAGTCACTTGCGACTTGGCGTCCGGGCGCAGCCAAGGCAGCAGGCCGGATTTACGGGCTTCGGCCTGACGCTTGACCAGCTGGTGCGAGAAGGTGATCGGTGCTGGCATCAGCACGTCGGTTTCGTTGCTGGCGTAGCCGAACATCAGGCCCTGGTCGCCGGCGCCCTGATCTTCAGGCTTGGCACGGTCAACGCCCTGATTGATGTCAGGAGATTGCTTGCCGATGATGTTCATCACGCCGCAAGTGGCGCCGTCGAAGCCGACATCGGAGCTGTTGTAGCCGATGTCCAGAATGACGTTGCGCACGATTTCTTCCAGGTCGACCCAGGCCGACGTGGTGACTTCACCTGCGATGATCGCCACGCCGGTCTTGACCAGCGTTTCGCACGCCACACGGGCGAACTTGTCTTCAGCAATGATGGCGTCCAGCACCGCATCGGAAATCTGGTCGGCGATTTTATCCGGATGCCCTTCGGACACGGACTCGGAGGTGAAGAGGGAGTATTCGCTCATCTCGATTTTTTCCTGAATTTACCGATGGTGAGTGTCGCCAGCCGGTCGCTGAAAATGGCGGACCTGGATCTGGAAACCATTACGTAAGCCTACATAGAGGCTTTCCCCGGGAACGAGTCCCGCAGCGGTGGCCCAACGGGCCAAATCGTCCTGTTCAAACCCCAACCAGAGATCACCGCAGGCCTCCCTGGCCCAACTCTGGTTGTGGCTACATAACTCTGTCACGAGCAGGCTACCGCCCGGTTGCAGCAAGTCGGCCATGTGCTTGAGCGCATCGGCCGGCGCGGCGAAATGGTGCAGCACCATGTTCAGTACAACGCAATCGGCCTTGAGACTGACGCCATTCAATGCATCGGCCAGTTGCAGGCTGACGTTAGCCAACATTTCTCGTTCGCAGACCTGGCGCGCCAGTTCGAGCATCGCCGGGCTGTTGTCCAGCGCGGTGACCAGGCTGAAGCGGCGCGCCAGTTCCGGCAGGAATCCACCGTCGCCGGGGCCGACTTCGATGGCCGTGGCGCTTTCGCTGAAACTCAGCTTGTCGAGCAATGCCACCACGCTTTCGCGGTACTGCGGCAGGCCGGCGATCAAATCTTGCTGGGCGCGAAACTTCTCCGCCACCCGGGAGAAAAAGTCCTGACTGGCCGCGGCTCGTTGCCCGTGGACTTGAGCGATCCGCGCCTGCACATCGGCGGGCAGGGTCAGGTTGTCGACTTCTTCCAGCAGGGCTGTGTGCAGCTTGCCGCCCAGCAGATCGGTGTGGGGCAGGGCGCGACGGTAGAAAATCGCGTTGCCTTCACGGCGAGTCGCCACCAGGTTGGCCTGGGCCAGGACCTTGAGGTGGTGACTCATGCCGGACTGGCCGATGCCGAAGATCTGCGCCAGCTCCAGCACGCCGAACGAATCGTTGGCCAGCGCGCGCAATACATTAAGCCGCAGAGGATCACCGCCGGCCTTGCACAGGGCCGCCAGATCATCGCAATCGTCATGTTGAATGGAAGGCGCACGTAAATTCATAAGGCCAGCAGTCTAGTGACGGGCAGAAATCACCGCAAGAGCAATATCAAAAAGTTTTGATATTGCTCGATAGATGGCACTTCTCGGCGTTAGCTTCAGTCAACAAACGGACAGCGGAAAGGTTTCATCAGTCGAAACCGTCGTTATCCTTTGGAAAAACACCTCTGGATGACTATCTGTCATTGCCCCGAGGCGGGTGGGTGAGGGAAAATGCTCGCCTTTTTTCCGTTTCGTTTTATTCACTCTCGATACAGAACCCGCAGGAGAACAGCGATGCCCAGCCGTCGTGAGCGTGCCAACGCCATTCGTGCCCTCAGCATGGATGCCGTGCAAAAAGCCAACAGCGGCCATCCCGGTGCCCCGATGGGTATGGCGGATATCGCCGAAGTACTTTGGCGTGACTACCTGAAGCACAACCCGAGCAATCCATCGTTCGCCGACCGTGATCGCTTCGTGCTGTCCAACGGTCACGGCTCGATGTTGATCTACTCGCTGCTGCACCTGACCGGCTACGACCTGTCGATCGATGACCTGAAAAACTTCCGCCAGCTGCACAGCCGCACCCCGGGTCACCCGGAATTCGGCTACACCCCGGGCGTTGAGACCACCACCGGTCCACTGGGCCAAGGCCTGGCCAACGCCGTGGGTTTCGCCCTGGCTGAAAAAGTCCTGGCGGCGCAGTTCAACCGTCCTGGCCACAACGTTGTCGATCACCACACCTACGTGTTCCTGGGTGATGGCTGCATGATGGAAGGCATTTCCCACGAAGTCGGCTCCCTGGCTGGTACTTTGGGCCTGGGCAAACTGATCGCCTTCTACGATGACAACGGCATCTCCATCGACGGCGAAGTCGAAGGCTGGTTCACCGATGACACCCCTAAGCGCTTCGAAGCCTACAACTGGCAAGTGATCCGCAACGTCGACGGTCACGATCCGGAAGAGATCAAGATCGCGATCGAAACCGCGCGCAAAAGCGATCGGCCAACCCTGATCTGCTGCAAGACCACCATCGGTTTCGGTTCGCCGAACAAGCAAGGCAAAGAAGACTGCCACGGCGCCCCGTTGGGTGACGCGGAAATCGCTCTGACCCGTGCTGCACTGAAATGGAACTACGGCCCGTTCGAAATCCCGGCTGACATCTATGCCGAGTGGGACGCCAAGGAAGCCGGCCGCGCAGCCGAAGCCGAGTGGGATCAGCGTTTCGCTGCCTACTCCGCCGCTTTCCCTGAGCTGGCCAACGAACTGGTCCGTCGCCTGGGTGGCGATCTGCCGGAAGACTTCGCTGAAAAAGCTTCGGCTTACATTGCTGAAGTTGCGGCCAAGGGCGAAACCATCGCCAGCCGTAAAGCCAGCCAGAACGCACTCAATGCCTACGGCCCGCTGTTGCCTGAACTGCTGGGCGGCTCCGCTGACCTGGCCGGTTCCAACCTGACCCTGTGGAAAGGTTGCAAAGGTGTTTCGGCTGAAGACGCCAGCGGCAACTACATGTACTACGGCGTTCGCGAATTCGGCATGAGCGCGATCATGAACGGCGTGGCCTTGCATGGTGGTCTGGTGCCTTACGGCGCGACCTTCCTGATGTTCATGGAATACGCCCGCAACGCTGTGCGCATGGCCTCGCTGATGAAAAAGCGCGTGGTGTTCGTTTACACCCACGACTCCATCGGCCTGGGCGAAGACGGCCCGACTCACCAGCCGATCGAGCAACTGACCAGCCTGCGCAGCACGCCGAACCTCGACACCTGGCGTCCAGCCGATGCCGTTGAATCGGCCGTTTGCTGGAAAGCAGCCATCGAGCGCAAGGACGGCCCTTCGGCGCTGATCTTCTCGCGTCAGAACCTGCAGCATCAGGAACGCAGCGCGCTGCAGATCGCCGACATCGCCCGTGGCGGCTACGTGTTGAAGGACTGCGCAGGCGAGCCTGAGCTGATCCTGATCTCTACCGGTTCGGAAGTGGGCCTGGCGGTTCAGGCTTACGACAAGCTCACCGAGCAAGGCCGCAAGGTTCGCGTCGTTTCGATGCCGTGCACCAGCGTGTTCGATGCCCAGGATGCTGGCTACAAGCAAGCCGTTCTGCCGTTGCAAGTCAGCGCCCGTATCGCCATCGAAGCCGCTCACGCGGACTACTGGTACAAGTACGTGGGCCTGGAAGGCCGCGTGATCGGCATGACCACCTACGGCGAGTCGGCGCCAGCGCCAGCCTTGTTCGAAGAGTTCGGCTTCACCCTGGAAAACATCCTGGGTCAGGCTGAAGAGCTGCTGGAAGACTGATCCAGAAGTTGCGGCGTCTGAACCGCCGCCTTCGCGAGCAGGCTCGCTCCCACAGGGGATTTGTTGTGTGACACAAGCAGTGTTCACAACACAAGCCCAATGTGGGAGCGAGCCTGCTCGCGAAAGCAGTGGCTCAGGCAATGCTGCAATGACAGATTCACCACGGTAATCGAGAACCCCATGCCTCAACCGCGTCCTTATAAAGTTGCACTCAACGGCTACGGCCGGATCGGTCGTTGTGTCTTGCGTGCGTTGTTCGAGCGAGGAGCGAAGGCCGGGTTTGAAATTGTCGCGATCAACGATCTGGCTGACATGGCCAGCATCGAATACCTGACACGCTTCGACTCCACTCACGGGCGTTTTCCCGGTGAAGTGAGGGTTGAGGGCGATTGTCTGCATATTAATGGCGACTGCGTGAAGGTCCTGCGCAGTGCCACCCCCGAAGGTATCGATTGGGCGTCCCTGGGCGTCGATCTGGTGCTGGAGTGCTCCGGCGCCTACCACACGCGGGACGATGGCCAGCGGTTCCTCGATGCCGGTGCGCCACGCGTATTGTTTTCCCAGCCGATGGCCAGCGAAGCGGATGTCGATGCCACCATCGTCTTCGGCGTGAACCAGGATTGCCTGACCGGCGACGAGCTGCTGGTGTCCAACGCATCCTGCACCACCAACTGCGGCGTGCCGCTGTTGCGCCTGCTGGACCAGGCCATTGGTCTGGAATACGTGTCGATCACCACCATTCACTCGGCAATGAACGATCAGCCGGTCATCGACGCCTATCATCACGAAGACCTGCGCCGTACGCGTTCAGCGTTCCAGTCGGTGATTCCGGTGTCCACTGGTCTGGCACGAGGCATTGAACGCCTGCTGCCGGAACTTGCCGGGCGAATTCAGGCCAAAGCCGTGCGGGTGCCAACCGTTAATGTGTCTTGCCTCGACATCACGATGCAGACCGTGAGCGACACCGACGCCACCGAGGTCAACCGGATTTTGCGCGAGGCCGCCACCAGCGGCCCGCTCAAAGGCCTTCTGGCTTATACCGAGTTGCCCCATGCAAGCTGTGATTTCAACCATGACCCACATTCGGCGATCGTCGATGCCAGTCAGACCCGAGTTTCCGGCCCACGGCTGGTGAACATCCTGGCCTGGTTCGACAACGAATGGGGGTTTGCCAACCGAATGCTGGACGTAGCAGAACACTATCTGCAAACAGCCTCTCCACTCCCTGTTTCTCAGAAACTGTAACTCAGGAAATGCGACCCATGACCGTGTTGAAGATGTCCGACCTCGATCTGCAAGGTAAGCGCGTACTGATTCGCGAAGACCTCAACGTCCCAGTCAAGGACGGTGTTGTCACCAGCGATGCGCGAATCCTGGCCTCGCTGCCGACCATCAAGCTGGCCCTGGAAAAAGGCGCGGCCGTGATGGTCTGCTCGCACCTTGGCCGTCCGACCGAAGGCGAGTTCTCGGCCGAGAACAGCCTCAAGCCTGTTGCTGACTACCTGAGCAAGGCCCTGGGCCGCGAAGTGCCGCTGGTGGCTGACTACCTGGGCGGCGTCGACGTCAAGGCCGGCGACATCGTGCTGTTCGAAAACGTGCGCTTCAACAAGGGCGAGAAAAAGAACGCCGACGAACTGGCCCAGCAATACGCCGCCCTATGCGACGTGTTCGTGATGGACGCCTTCGGCACCGCTCACCGCGCCGAGGGTTCGACCCACGGCGTGGCCAAGTTCGCCAAAGTCGCCGCAGCAGGTCCGCTGCTGGCCGCTGAACTGGACGCCTTGGGCAAAGCCCTGGGTTCGCCAGCCCAGCCAATGGCAGCCATCGTTGCCGGTTCCAAGGTGTCGACCAAACTCGACGTGCTGAACAGCCTGAGCCAGATCTGCAACCAGCTGATCGTCGGCGGCGGCATTGCCAACACCTTCCTCGCAGCTGCCGGTCACCCGGTCGGCAAGTCTCTGTACGAACCGGACCTGCTGGACACCGCTCGCGAAATCGCCGCCAAAGTCAGCGTGCCATTGCCGGTGGACGTCGTGGTTGCCAAGGAATTCGCTGAAAGCGCGACCGCCACCGTCAAGCTGATCGCCGACGTGGCTGCCGACGACATGATCCTGGACATCGGCCCACAGACCGCGGCGAATTTCGCCGAGCTGCTGAAGTCGTCCAAGACCATCCTGTGGAACGGCCCGGTGGGCGTGTTCGAATTCGACCAGTTCGGTAACGGCACCAAAGTCCTGGCCGAGGCCATCGCACAAAGCTCGGCGTTCTCCATCGCTGGCGGCGGCGACACCCTGGCGGCCATCGATAAGTATGGCGTTGCTGACCAGATCTCCTACATTTCTACCGGTGGCGGCGCATTCCTCGAATTCGTCGAAGGCAAAGTGTTGCCAGCCGTTGAAGTCCTGGAAAGCCGGGCCAAGGCCTGAGGCCGCCCATTTGACCAGGCAAAGGAGTGTTCACATGGTCAAGACCTTAGCGCTGTTGATCGCTGCGGGTATGCTGGCGGCTTGCGGGAGTAACCCCAAAGCCACGCCGGAACCTGCGCCGCAATCGGTGGAGAAAGGCTGCTACCAGGCTGACTGGCAAGCGGAAACCAACCCGGTGATCAACAAACGCGCGGGGCCTGATGGCCTGGATAAATACGAGACACAGACACCTGCCAAGGAACATGGTTGCCCTTGACGGGTCTGACTCATTACTCAGGGCTGGCGGCGTGCGCCGTCAGTCGAGGAACATGGATGAAAGGTTTTATCGCCGTTACGGCGTTGGCATTGCTGGCAGGTTGTGCAAATTTCAACCTGTTCAAGCCTGCCGAATCGACGGACAACTGGACCACCTGGACCTGTGATAGCCAGGCCAAAGTGCTCTGGCGCTACACCGATGACAGCCGCAAGGAAGTCGACGTGCGACTGGGCGGGGGCGATCAGGTCTACCGCTTGAAGCAAGAGCCGGGCGCGTCCGGTTCGCTGTACAGCAACGACATGCTGGCGTTTCACCAAAAAGGTGAGGAAGGCCTGGTGTACTGGGTCGCCACCAATGATTTGATTGGCCGCGGTTGTAAAGCGCAGTAACTGACACACCATGGACCTAATGTGGGAGCGAGCTTGCTCGCGATAGCGGTCTGACAGTCACCGCACTGTTGGCAGCCAGGCCCTCATCGCGGGCAAGCTCGCTCCCACAGGGTTTTGTGCAGAGCTCAAGATTCAGGCAACACCGAATTCGCAGCCCGGGCCAACCCCCGATCTGCAATAACTTGAATAGCCGCCGCCGCTACGGCAGGCTGGCACGATTAACGACCCAAACCGGGAGAGACATACACAATGGCACTTATCAGCATGCGCCAGATGTTGGACCACGCAGCCGAGTTCGGCTACGGCGTTCCAGCCTTCAACGTCAACAACCTTGAACAGATGCGCGCCATCATGGAAGCCGCTGACAAGACTGACTCCCCGGTGATCGTCCAGGCTTCGGCCGGTGCTCGCAAATACGCCGGCGCTCCGTTCCTGCGTCACCTGATCCTGGCGGCAATCGAAGAATTCCCGCACATCCCGGTGTGCATGCACCAGGACCACGGCACCAGCCCTGACGTCTGCCAGCGCTCCATCCAACTGGGCTTCAGCTCGGTGATGATGGACGGTTCCCTGGGCGAAGACGGCAAGACCCCGACCGACTACGACTACAACATCCGCGTCACCCAACAAACCGTGGCCATGGCTCACGCCTGCGGCGTTTCGGTAGAAGGCGAGCTGGGCTGCCTGGGTTCGCTGGAAACCGGCATGGCCGGTGAAGAAGACGGCATCGGCGCCGAAGGCGTTCTGGATCACAGCCAAATGCTGACCGACCCGGAAGAAGCCGCTGACTTCGTCAAACGCACCCAGGTCGACGCACTGGCCATCGCCATCGGCACCAGCCACGGCGCGTACAAGTTCACCAAGCCGCCTACCGGCGACGTGCTGGCCATCGACCGCATCAAAGAAATCCACAAACGCATCCCGAACACCCACCTGGTGATGCACGGTTCCTCTTCGGTTCCGCAAGACTGGCTGGCAATCATCAACCAGTACGGCGGCGACATCAAAGAAACCTACGGCGTACCGGTTGAAGAAATCGTCGAAGGCATCAAGCACGGCGTGCGTAAGGTCAACATCGACACCGACCTGCGTCTGGCATCCACCGGTGCGATGCGTCGCCTGATGGCCACCAACCCGAGCGAGTTCGATCCGCGTAAGTTCTTTGGCGCGACCGTGACGGCGATGCGTGATGTTTGTATTGCTCGTTATGAAGCGTTTGGTACAGCAGGTAATGCCTCGAAGATCAAACCGATCTCGTTGGAAGGCATGTATCAGCGGTATTTGAAGGGTGAGTTGAACGCTAAGGTTAACTAAGTTTTTTAGCGTTTTAGTCGCATAAAAAACCCGCCGTGAGGCGGGTTTTTAATGGGCGTTTGTTACTAAACTTTATGGTATTCAAATCCATTTCCAATCACTTGGTGAACGGGGCGGTTGTGTTTTAGAATGGTGTTGTCAATTTCAGATATTAATAGTGTATTGAGATAGCTGTATAGTATTCAAGGACAGCTGCCAGTTCTCAAATCTCCATTGCAATTGACGATGGATTTTACAAAGCTAATTGGAAATTGCCTGTTTATCTCCGTGGTGTTGTTTATTTCTCTGGTATTCCAATTGTTTTCTTTCTCTGGATGTGTTCCGCCAGAAAGGCAGGAGACATGAATGACGCAGTCAAAGTCGCTGTGGTGATCGCTAGGAAGGGCGGTCTGTATTGGTTGCGTCAGCAAGGAACAGGATGCGCTCGCTGAACTGGAATTCCAATCATTGTCACACTGCCCTGCCAATGTGACGCTTGCACCGACTGTCGAAAAAAACGTACTAATTAGCAATATCATGATTTTTGTATGCGTACGCATGCTAGATACCTTCAGGAGTTAGAGGAGATCAGCTGAATTTGTTTGTGTGTCCGGCTCTGTTCTCTTGTGTTAGGTAGATCAGATTAGTTTGATGGGTTGATGGAGTCACCTGTAAGATTTGACAGTTTTTAATATCGTTTTGCTATAGTCGGATAAGATTAATCGACTGAAAGTAAGAGCGGATGTATTGGGTTGGCATCGTCTCTGAATTAGAAAAGGTGACAGATCTATTTAATCGCCATTTCAGGACTAAACACCCCCTCGTGGTTTTATTCGAATTGTTTCGCAGGCCTACCTCGCGCTCGATGGGATATTCGCAATCCAGTAATTTTTTCTATTTCATCTGTGAATCGAGGATTACCCGTCAATTGTCAGCGCTTACGGGGGGCGCCTCTGATTAACTGCGTTCGGAGGAAAAAATCGTTTGTTTCATTCAGCGGGCAAGGCGCTAGGTATGGTTATTTTGTTTATCTGGTTATCGCGAAAATGTATTAAAAACTGTCATGTTTTACAGGTGAGTTTTTGAGTTCTACAGCCTATTGTTTATCGCATGGCGGGAAGATATAGAGGATTTGTCGATAAATAGATTTGTTCCTCTTCTTTTTCTTTTTTTCAGTATCGCGTTGTAAGGGTGAGAGGGTTATATATCATGAGTGATGTGATATCTCAACGGATAGAAGAATCAACTATTGGAAAGTTTATATATGTCAAGGCTAACGTTTATGATGCAGATTTAGGTGGGTATGTGCCTCGAGAGTTTAATAGCATACTTAAGTCGGTAGATGCGTCAATGATTACAATCTCTACCGAGGAAAATCCCTATGTGCTGAATATTCTTCGTCGGAATATTTTGAGTCTAAAAGGGACCCGGTCTACGGTGTTTGGCGTGGAGTGTATTCACATCGAACTTCATAGTGGGGAGGTATTTGATGTGTTCGCTGATTCCTCGGACTCCATTGAGAATATAAAGTCGAAGATACAAGATAAAAAGGGATTTTCGCCTGATAAGATTAGATTGATTTATGAGGGCAAACAGCTTGAGGACGGGAGGACATTGTCGGATTACGGTGTTGGAGACCACTCAACCATACACCTTGAAATGAGGCCGGTATAGAAGCAGGTTTCTAGGGTGCTGGCATATTAGAGTCGGTATTGGTTCAAAAAGAAAAGGGGACAGATTCTGAGTGATCCCAAAAAGAAAAGAAAGAAAAGGGGACAGATTTATTTAATTGGATTTATTTAATTGTCCCCTCGCTTTGGTGCCTCTATTCGGTTTGCTTTGTAGGCCTGCCTCGCGCGCGACGTGATATTCGCGTTCCAGTGATACTTTCTATCTCGTCTGTGAATCGAGGGTTGCCCGTCAATTGTCCGCGCTGAAGGGCGCCTCTGATTAACTGCAACTCCGAGCAAGGAATCGTCTGTTCCATAAACGAGGTGTAGCGGGCAAGACGTTCGGTATGGGTTGCGCCGAGTTCGGTGAAGCAAAGATCCTCATCCAGCCAATGATTTTCAGCCGTTTCATTGAGGCGCAGGTGCAGACTCGACCAAGGGTAATCCTGTGCATGCTGAACCATTTGCGCTCGCACCGGGTTCAGTTCGATGTATCGACTACAAGCCAGCAAATAGGTGTCGGTTTGAACCACGCTGGATTTGTACCGACTTTCCCACAAGGTGCCGGAGCGTCCCTCCAGCTTGTTGCGATAGCGTGTCATTCGGCCTGCCAGGCCTTTCATCAATTGTCCGAGGCTCGCTGCGGAATTTCCTGGTGCGAGCAGTAGATGGACATGATTGGTCATCAAGCAGAATGCATAAATTTTAACGTTGTATAGCGCTTTGAGCTCTCGCAGGTCCTCGAGGTAGCGCTGGAAGTCCCCCGGCTCGGCGAACACAACCTGTTTATTGTGGCCTCGTTGCACGACATGATGCGGATAATTAGGTAACACAACACGTCCCATTCTGGGCATATAGCCTCCTACGTCCTTGTAGTGATGGTTGAAGCATAGCAGCAGACAATCGATTAAATAATAAATCTGTCCCCTTTGTTTTTTTACAATCGATTAAATAATAAATCTGTCCCCTTTGTTTTTTTTCTTTTTTTTTTTTTAGTCTTGACTCGAGGCCGGCTAATGGGTGTCCTCTTTGTTTGCCGTTGTTTTTGTTGTTCACTTATTATTTGGTTGGTTTGGCGCCTTGTTTTAGTTAATGATATAGCTAAAGCGTATAAAGAACTGTCAATTTTTACAGGTGTAAAAATCTTAATGTTGTTCTAACTTCTATTGCGCAACAGGTAGGGATGACGCTTTCCCTATTCTCAATACATTTATCGGAGGCTTCATCCGTGAGTGAATCAGAAATGTTGAGTGTTGATGAGAGTCAGAAAGTTTCTACATTAAATGCGATCAAGCGCGGAGAATCTATCTATGTAGAAATGAAAGATGGTAGCGTTTATAGTGGAAAATTCTTGAATCTGGATCTCGTCATTGAAAATAATGGAATTCAAGTCAGCTTAAAATACGGAAATATCAAGACGGCAACTTATCTTATCCCAAGTGAAGTGCGGCTCCCGGACGGTGAGATTAAAATCCCACCGGTTCATACTGACTGAACAAAGAAAAAAGAAAGAAAAAAGGGGGGCGGATTTATTAAATCGTCCTTAATAAAAACCCGCATTGCTGCGGGTTTTTATTGCCTGTGAATCGGCTATTGAGCTTTCGTTACGTCAAAGCCGCGCTGTTCAATCACTTGAAACACATCGCTTACATCCTGGATCAGAATCCGCGCGATATTGGAAACGGTGTTGATATCGTTCTCGGCGTAGTCCGGCAGGCTGGTGCAGGCCATCAGATTCAAGTATTTGAGGACGGCATTGAGGCGTTCGCTGACGCAGTTATGGAGTTCGCGTAGCGGGGCGTCGCTGTCGATGAGAAGGACGGGATAGTCGGTGGCCAGTTGGGACATTGGGGTGAAGCGGCGTGGCGGTTGCTGATTGCTCATAGAAAATCCTTAACTCAAGAAAAGAATTTGCCACCGTTTGCTGCGAAACAAATTGGGTGGCAACTGCGCGCGGGTTCGCAGACCGAGGAGTTAAGACCCGGCAGACCAGATGGTCTCCCACGCACAGCCGCCATAAAAAGAGCACAGGCAAAGTTGCCGCGCCGTATTTTGACGGTTGTGGATCTAACTCGCTAGGGCTGCGAAACCCTATCGCCAACAATGGTCAGCGACGGGCCAACTTTAGGCAGCGATTCGGGCAGCCGCAACCGGGCTGTAGGACCTGTATGCGGTCATTGTGGCGAGGGAGCTTGCTCCCGTTCGGAGGCGCAGGCGCCGTAAATCGGGGGCGTGGCGTGTCTGTGGGAATCAGGTGGCGGGGTTTGGGGCTGCTTCGCCGCTCAGCGGGAGCAAGCTCCCTCGCCACAGTCGGAGACGTCCTACGCGTTTTTCGGACGCTGTAGCAGCCGCTCGGCAGCTGCTACAGGGATTGCGAGCTGCGGGGATTACTTATTGTGATCAATATCCAGTTTGCTGAACGTCACTTTCGCGCCTTCGCTGGTGTACCCGGTGTGGTCTTGCACATAAACCCCAGCCTTGAAATACAGCGGCTTGTCGCGCCAGGTCTTGCTGATGTCGGTGTCCCACTGGTTACCCGCCGCGCTGATGCCCAGCGCACCGCCACGGCTCAAGTGAATGAGGTAGGAGAACTCCTGATCCAGCTTCACGCCGGTAGCAATGGTGATCACTCGGCCTTCGCCATCATCCGGGCGCATGCGCACTTTGGCGACGATGTTGCCGGTCGAAGTGCTGGTCTTGTACTGATACTCAAGCTTGATCAAAGGCTTCTGGCTTTCATAGGCATGGATCTGGCCGATGACGATCTTTCCGGAGCTTGGCACCTGGTTCACCGCCAGGGTGGCGTGCAGTAGGTTGTCGGCGTCCGAGTAGAGCCAGTTGTGCAGGGTGCCGTTGCTGTAGGTTTCGCGAAGTTCGGTACGGGGGTATTTGGCGTTTTCGGTCTTGGAGCCGGTGACCGGGGCCCAGAAAAACAGTGTGCCGGTATCGGAGTGGAAGTATTGATCCTTGAAGCCTTTCACCAGTTTCGGTGTGTCAACGGTGTACGGCGGGTTGCCGACAGGAACACTGAGGTTCCAGGTTGCGAGATCGATCATAGAAAGGCTTCCACAAATTTTACTGCACGCAGGTACCAGAAGCTCTAGCACAAGCATTGGGGGGGGGTCTTTATAATCGTAGAAGTTCAATTTGTTAACAGCGGACTGACGGGTGGCTGACGCCAAAATCCTGTCAAAAAGCCATCTTTCCCGGTTTCAGGGGCTTTTAGAGGTGACCGTTAGTCGGCAAATGAACCTGATGGTTAAATGATGGCGCACTGACAGCTTCTGCTTTTGCAGATCCCGGTCTAGAGTGAAGCCTCAGTATTTGTCCGGTTTTCACGAGAAACCGGCCTGACGCCCCGAACAAGAGAAGCAGCATGGAATGCGCGCACCCCACGCCAGCTGAAGGCAACTCGATCCTTTTAATCGTCGACGATTACCCTGAAAACCTGATCAGCATGCGGGCGTTACTTCAGCGCCAGGATTGGCAGGTCATCACCGCAGCTTCCGGTTTTGAAGCCCTGAGTCTTTTACTCGAACATGACATCGACCTGGTGCTGCTGGATGTGCAGATGCCGGGCATGGACGGTTTCGAAGTCGCGCGCCTGATGCGCGGCAGTCAACGAACCCGACTCACGCCGATTATTTTCCTCACCGCCAACGAACAGTCCCAGGACGCCGTGATCAAGGGCTATGCCAGTGGCGCGGTGGATTACCTGTTCAAACCGTTTGATCCGCAAATTCTCAAGCCCAAAGTCCAGGCATTGCTCGAGCACCAGCGCAACCGCCGTGCGTTGCAGCGCCTGAGCCGCGATCTGGAGGTCGCTCGGGCGTTTAACGCCTCGGTGCTGGACAACGCCGCCGAGGGCATCCTGGTGGTGGGGGAGGACGGTTTGATCCGCTTTGCCAATCCGGCGATGTCGCGGCTGCTCAACGCCACGGTGCAGGATCTGCAAGGCAAGGAATTCCTCGATTTCCTGCAGAAACCACATATCCCGGTGTGGGCCGATTCTGAGCTTTATATCGGTTACAAACGCGGCGAAACCCTGCGCCTGCACGATGCGATGTTGCGCACCGCGCCTGGCCAGCAGGTGCCGGTGGCGCTGTCTTGCGCGCCGTTGCCCCGCGAACAACAGGCGATGGTTGTCACGGTGCTGGACATGTCGGTGGTGCGCCATCTGCATCAGCAACTGGAATTCCAGGCGGTGACCGACCCATTGACCGGGCTGCTCAACCGTCGCGGGTTCTACCAGACCGTCGAAAATCTGCTGTTGCGCGGCGAACGGTCCGACAGCGCCTGGGTGCTGCTGTACCTGGACCTCGACGGCTTCAAGCGCGTCAACGACTCCCTCGGTCACGATGCCGGCGACCGGGTGTTGCGTTGGGTGTCCGAGCAATTGAAGGCGTGTCTGCGGCCCTTCGACATTCTGGCGCGCATGGGCGGCGATGAGTTCACGGCGCTGCTGGACCTGGAATTCCCGGAACAAGCGGCGAAGATTGCCGAGAAACTCATCGAGCGGGTGTCGATCTGTCAGCAGATCGATGGGCTGGATATCGCCTTGGGCGCCAGCATCGGCATCGCCACCTTCCCGGATTGCGGGGCCAATCTCGATGGCTTGCTGCGTGCATCGGACATCGCCATGTATGAGGCCAAGCGCGCTGGCCGCCAGCAGTACCGGTTCTACGATCATGAAATGAACGGGCGGGCGCGCTCGCGATTGATGCTTGAAGAGAGTGTGCGCACGGCCATCGAAAACCGTGATTTCAATCTGGTGTATCAACCGCAAGTGGCCATCGATGGCGGGCAAATTCGCGGGTTCGAAGCCTTGCTGCGCTGGCAGCATCCGAGCGTCGGCGACGTACCGCCGGGCCTGTTTTTGCCGTTGCTGGAAGAGGCGCGGCTGATCAGCCGTCTAGGCAGCTGGATTTATCAACGCGGCGCCGGACAGCGCAAGGCTTGGGAAAGCTTGTTTGCCGAGGATCTGGTGCTGGGCGTCAGTTTGAGCAGCACCCAGTTCGGTATGCCCAACCTGGTCACCGAATTGCGCCAGGTGATTGAACGTCATGGCTTGCAGCCGCGTTGTCTGGAAGTCGAGGTGACGGAAGAAGCGTTGATGCAAAACCCCGAGGAAACTCGCAAAACGTTGCGCCTGCTGCGCAATCTTGGGGTGCGGGTGGCACTGGATGACTTCGGCTCCGGGCCGTGCTCGTTGTCTCATCTGCGCGATCTGGAACTGGATACACTCAAGTTCGACCGACATTTGATTGCCCGTCTGCCGGAATCCGAACGGGACGCGGCGCTGGTGCGCAACGTGATCGACCTGTGCAAGCAGTACGGGATGCTGGTGATTGCCGAAGGGGTTGAAACCGTTGCGCAATATGAATGGCTTCAAGCCAATGGTTGCCAGTATGTGCAGGGTTTTCTGGTGGGGCGGCCGATGATGGCCGAGGATGCCGGCGACTTTGTGCAGCCGTTTGACTGGAGCGCGCTGCCCCGTTGAATTCGCTACACTGGCGATCTTTTCGTGATCGTGTGTTGCCGACCTCAATGACTGCGTTGAAATACCTCCAGGCCTATCCCGCTGCGTTGCAGGATCAGGTGCGCCAGCTGATCGCCGAAGGTCGGCTGGGCGATTACCTGAGCAAGCGCTACCCGGAACAACACGCCGTACAGAGCGACAAGGCGCTGTACACCTATGCGCTGGAGCTCAAGCAGGAATACCTGCGTAACGCGCCGGCCATCGACAAGGTGTTGTTCGACAACCGCCTCGACCTGACCCATCGCGCCCTCGGCCTGCACACCACGATTTCGAGAGTGCAGGGCGGCAAGCTCAAGGCCAAGAAGGAAATCCGGGTGGCCTCGTTGTTCAAGGAAGCGCCCTCTGAATTTCTGAAAATGATCGTGGTGCATGAGCTGGCGCACTTCAAAGAGTCGGATCACAACAAGGCGTTCTACAAACTCTGCGAACACATGTTGCCGGGGTATCACCAGGTGGAGTTTGATCTGCGGGTGTACCTGACGTGGCGGGATATGCAGTAAAAGATCAACAGATCGCAGCCTGGAGTGTTTGAATGGATGTCAGCAAGACCAAGAGCAGCTTCTACCGCCGTTTATACGTGGCGTATCTGATTGACAGCGGGCTGGCGAGCAGCGTCCCGGCATTGACCGAGGTGACCGGCATGCCCCGGCGCACGGCGCAGGACACCATTGCCGCATTGGCGGATCTGGACATCATTTGCGAATTTGAGCAGGAAGAGGGCGCACGCAATCATGCGGGGCGCTATCGGATTCGCGAGTGGGGGGCGATTGATCGCGGGTGGATCGAGCGTAATCTTCGGCAGATCAAAGCGGTGCTGGAATATCCCTGAGATGATCGTTCCCACGCTCTGCGTGGGAATGCCTCAATGGACGCTCTGCGTCCGCTCTTGGGACGCAGAGCGTCCCGGGCTGCATTCCCACGCAGAGCGTGGGAACGATCGTTACGGACGACGCATCCCGATATGCGGAATATCATCCTCAAGAAACTCTTCGCCCGACACCACAAATCCGTACCGCCCGTAATACCCCTGTAAATGCGCCTGGGCCGAGAGATAGATCGGCACGTCAGGCCAATGCTTTTCGGCTTGCTTCAACGCCTGTTCCATCAAAGCATGCCCAAGCCCGGTACCACGTGCTTGAGGTGCAATGATTACGCGGCCGATCACCACGTCGCCGCCCTGGGTTTGCGGATCGAGCAATCTCAGGTACCCCACCAGTTGATCCTCATCCCACGCCATCAAATGGCAGGTGTCACCTTCCAGATCTTGCCCGTCGACATCCTGATAAGCGCATCTCTGTTCGACGACGAACACCTGTGCACGCAACTGCAAAATGGCGTACAGCTGTTCCTTGCCCAGATCGCTGTGGTGTTTGCAGACCCAATCAATTGTCATCTTCACATTCCTTGAACAACGTCGTTCCGATACTAAGCGTCCTGTCGATGGATGTCTTCATGGCGGGTAAATCTGTGACAAAGGCCAAAATGCCATCATTCATTTAGCGCGGCGTTGTCTTCTTTGTGTAATCTGAGATTGAACGCTGTGCAGTGGCTTCAATGAGCTAACGTTGAGTACCTGGCTTGTCGGTACGTGGGTCTTGGAGTTTTGGCTGAAAAATACGCCGGGCAATCCGCCCGCTAAGGATTTTCAAGCATGCCGCGATTGCATCGAGCGTTTGCTTTGATCGGATTGCTGTTGCTGGCACAGAGTGCGGCAGCGGAAAAATTGCGCCTCGTCGCCGATGCCTGGCCACCCTTTACCGACGCCACGCTGGTCAATGGTGGCTTGGCCACGGACATCGTCAGCACCGCGCTGGCCCGGGCCGGTTATGCCAGTGATTTTGAGCAGGTGCCCTGGGCGCGAGCTCTGTTGGGCGTCGGTGAAGGACGTTACGACGTGTTAGTCAACACCTGGTACACCGAGGAACGCACCAAGCTGGGCCAGTTTTCGGGAGAGTACCTGCTCAACCGTGTGCGCTTTCTCAAGCGCAAGGATGCACCGATCGAGTTCAACAACCTGCAGCAACTGCACACCTATCCGATTGCGGTGGTGCGTGGTTATGCCTATTCGCCGGAGTTCGACGAAGACGTGTCGCTGCAGAAAGTCCCGGTGCATAACTTCGCGATGGCCGTGCGCATGGTGGCGGCGGACCGGGTCAAGTTGACCCTGGAAGACGAATACGTCGCCCGTTATTACCTGGCTCGGGAATCAGCCAAGGTGCGCAATGCCGTGGAGTTCCTGCCCAAGCCGTTGAGCGAGAACAGCTTGCACATACTGGTCAGCCTGAAGAATCCGCAGCATGAACAAATTGTCGCCAACTTCGACCGCGAGATTGCCGAGATGAAGGCGGATGGCAGTTATGAGCGGTTGATGAGGCAGCATGGGATGTGAAGTTTCTCTGAAATGTGTGGTGTGGCTGATGGCCCTTCACCACAAATCTCAGGTTTCGCTGGTGTCCTTGATCAGGTGCGCCGCCAGCGTGCGCAAGGGCCCCAGCTGGCGGCAGATCAACGCCAACTGCGTCTGCACCAGTCGCTGGCCTTCGTCGATTTCATCCGGCATCTGTTCCAGTTCATTGGCCAGCGCCTCTTCCGCATCACTCTGAATCGCTATCGGTAGTTTGTTTGTCAGGCCCTGGGCGATCTCGTCGATGCTGGCGGCCAGGCTCACGCCTGCACCGTCGATCAGGTGCTCGCGCACATCCGCCGGCAGTTGGGTTTCTCGGTGCGCACCCAAGCCCGACAAGTAACTGAGCAGCGTGTGCGACAGCACCAGGAAGCGAAACCCGACATCCGCTTCCTTACGAAAATGCCCCGGCTCCATCAACATGTTCGCCAGTGTCGTCGACAGCGCCGCGTCTGCGTTGTGCGCGTTTCGCCGGGCCAGGCGATACGCGAGATCGTCGCTCTTGCCGACAGCGTATTGCTGCATGATCTGGCGCAGGTAAATGCTGTTGCAGGTCAGGGTGTTGGCCAGCACTTTGTTCAGGCGTCGGCCCTGCCAGTCCGGCAGGAACAGGAACACCGCGAGCCCGGCGATCAGGCTGCCAAGCAAGGTGTCGAGCAGTCGCGGCAGGAACAGCCCGTAGCCGTCCCCGACCTGGTTGAAGCAGAACAGCACCATCAGGGTGATCGCGGCCGTGGCCAGGGTGTAGCGGGTAGTGCGGTTGATAAAGAACACCACCCCGGCGGCAATCGCGAAGCACGACTGAATCAAAGGGTTGGGGAACAGATCGAACAGTGCCCAGGCCAAGGTCAGGCCAATCGCCGTGCCAAAGATCCGCTGCCCGAGTTTGCGCCGGGTCGCGCCGTAGTTCGGCTGACAAACAAACAGCGTGGTGAGGATGATCCAGTAACCCTGCGACGGGTGAATCAAATGCACCATGCCGTAGCCGATGCTCAAGGCCAGGGGCAGACGCAGTGCATGGCGAAACAGCAGCGATGTCGGCGTCAGCTGCGTGCGCAAGCGAATCCACACATCCTTGAGGTTGCGCGGCGAACGGTCGAGCAGGCTACTGTCCGTGGCGTCGGCCAAGGCGTCGGGATTGCTGGCATCGCTGAGCAAGCGGTCGAGGGTGCCGAGGTTGGCGGCCAGCGCGCGCAATGAACGCAGCAGACCCCGCCAGGCCGGGTTGCTCTGGATGCGCAGGTGTTCGAGCGAGGCGTGCAGGTCGCTCAGGGCTTCGGCGAAGCTGGCGTCATAGACGAAAGGCTGGCGCATCTGGATCGATTCGGCCAAGGCGCGGCAGGCTTTGCCTTGCTGGCGCAGCAGGCGCTGACAGCGGAACAGCACGTCGCTGTGGAAGAATGCCTCGGCCAGCGCGTTGTAAGGATAGTGCGACGAACTGGCGCGCTCATGGATGTCTTGAGCGAGGAAGTACAGCTTGAGGTAGCGGCTGACCTTGGCCCCCGGCCGACCATTGCCGACCCGATGCAGGATGATTTCCTTGGCTGCGTTGAGCGCCGCCACCACCCGGCCGTTTTGCTGGGCCAGTTCCAGTCGACGCGCCTCCACGTCCAGTTGCCGGATCGGCTCGAACAGTGAAGCTTTGAGCTTCAGGTAATAGCCCAATTCGCGGAACAGTCGCGCCAGGCTTTGCTGCACCGGCTGATTGGAGAACAGCGCCTGCCACAGCACCGACAGCAAACCGTACCAGGCCGCACCGGCCACCAGCAGCACTGGCTCGTGCCAGAAGTCGGTGACCGCGCCGCCGCGTTGGTCCACGCCGATCATGGTGTAGACCGACAGAATCAACGTTGCCGAGGCAATTGCGCCATAGCGTTCGCCGAGGGCGCCGAGCATGGTCAGGCCGAAACTGGCCAGCGCCAGGGCGATGACGAAAACGATCGGGTAGGGGAACAGCAATTCGACGGAGAGGGCAGCAACGCTGAAGCACACCAGCGTCACGGCCAGCGCGTTGAGGCGGCCCTGCCAACTGTCGTCGGTTTCGGCCAGGGCGCTGGCGATGATCCCCAGGAACAATGGGATCAGCAGCCCCATTTCATCCTGATACCAACAGACAGCCATGGTGCCGGTCAGGGCGATGAACACCCGCACGCTGTAGCTGAATTTATCCAGCGCCCAGAGGCGGCGCAGAGACTGACTAAAAGGGGTCGATGACATGAAGTGCGAGGGCCTTCCGAGGCGATGACGCTAAATTGAGCCAGTAATGACGTCGACGCAATGGCGCCGATCACATCTGACAGCAAAATCTGTTCCTTTGAATACGAGGATCTGTTGCCAATCACCCATTTGGTGATTGGCAGAGAAACCTGTGGGCGCGAGCTTGCTCGCGATAGGATTGGCACATTCAACATTGATGCTGACTGCCAGACTGCTATCGCGAGCAGGCTCGCTCCCACACTGGACCTGCATCGATCACAACTTTGTGGTTCGCCAAAAAACCTGTGGGAGCGAGCTTGCTCGCGATAGGGCCGGCACATTCAACATTGATGTTGACTGCCAGACTGCTATCGCAGCGATGCGGCGACCCGACAAGCCAGCTCCCACAGTGACTGCATTTCACATTCAGATGCGTCAGACGAATTGCGCGGCGGCGTAACCCGAGGCCCAGGCCCATTGGAAGTTGAACCCGCCCAGATGCCCGGTGACGTCGAGCACTTCGCCGATGAAATACAGGCCGGGGCTTTTCAGCGATTCCATGGTCTTGGACGAGACTTCGCGGGTGTCCACGCCGCCCAGGGTCACTTCGGCCGTGCGATAACCCTCGGTGCCAGCCGGCACCACTTTCCAGCTCGCCAGTTTTTCGCCGATGTCAGCAATTTCCGCATGGGTGTATTGCTTCATCGGTTTGGAAACGAACCAGTTGTCCGCCAGCAGGTTGGCCATTTTCTTGGTGAAAATTTCACCGAGCAAGGTTTTCAACTCGCTGTTCGGGCGTTCGGCTTGCTGCTGTTGCAGCCAGCTCGGCACGTCGTGGTCTGGCATCAGGTTGATTTCGACCGTGTCGCCGGATTCCCAAAACGAGGAAATCTGCAAAATCGCCGGGCCGCTTAGGCCGCGGTGGGTGAACAGGATGTTCTCGCGAAAGCTCTGGTCGTTGCAGCTCACCAGGCAATCCACCGATGTGCCGGACAACTCAGTGCATAGCTCTTTGAGCTGATCGGTGATGGTGAACGGCACCAGGCCGGCGCGGGTCGGCAGCAGATCGTGACCGAACTGCTTGGCCACCTGATAACCGAAACCGGTCGCGCCCAACGTCGGGATCGACAGCCCGCCCGTGGCGATGACCAACGATTCGCAGGTGATCTGGCCTAGCGTGGTGTCCAGCAGATAACCGCTTTCGAGCTTCTCGATGGTCTGGATCGAAGTATCCAGGTGCAGGCTCACGCCGACCTGATCGCACTCATTGAGCAGCATCTCGAGGATGTCGCTGGATTTGTTATCGCAGAACAGCTGGCCGAGTTTTTTCTCGTGGTACGGCACGCCGTGTTTGGCGACCATGCCGATGAAATCCCACTGGGTGTAACGCGCCAGTGCGGATTTGCAGAAGTGTTCGTTCTGCGAGAGAAAATTGCCCGGTTCGGTATACATGTTGGTGAAATTGCAGCGGCCACCGCCCGACATCAGGATTTTCTTGCCGGCCTTGTTCGCATGGTCGAGCAACAGCACCTTGCGCCCACGCCCGGCGGCGGTCAGTGCGCACATCAACCCTGCGGCGCCAGCGCCAATGATCACGACTTCGGTAGAGCGCAAAACGGTGTCCTCACACAAGAGCTGATCTGGAATGCAATCAAATGTGGGAGCTGGCCTGCCGGCGATAGCATCGACTCGGTTTACCAGTCAGACCGAGTCGATGCTATCGCTGGCAGGCCAGCTCCCACAGGGGGCCGCGGCGTTCTTAGAGAATACGCACGCGCAGCGAACGGCCTTTGATCTTGCCGTCGTTCAGGCGCTGCAAGGCCTGCTTGGCGATCCCGCGTTCCACCGCCACATAGGCCTGGAAATCGAAAATAGCGATCTTGCCGACCTGGGCACCCGGAATGCCGGCATCGCCCGTCAATGCACCCAGAATGTCACCCGGACGCACTTTGTCTTTACGGCCCGCGCCAATCACCAGCGTGCTCATCACCGGCAGCAGCGGTGCGCCGCCCTGGGATTTGAGGTTGTCCAGCTGATCCCAGCTCAACGGCGACTTCTGCAGTTGTTCGATGGCTTGGGCGCGGTGCGCTTCGGACGGTGCGACCAGGCTGATCGCAATACCTTTCTCGCCAGCACGACCGGTACGGCCGACGCGGTGAATGTGGATTTCCGAATCACGCGCCAGTTCGACGTTGATCACCATGTCCAGCGCATCGATGTCCAGGCCTCGGGCGGCGACGTCAGTGGCTACCAGTACCGAGGTGCTGCGGTTGGCGAACATGGCCAATACCTGGTCACGGTCACGCTGTTCCAGATCGCCATGCAGGCCGACGGCAGAGATGCCTTTGGAGGTCAGGTGATCGACGGTTTCCTGAACCTGCTGCTTGGTGAAGCAGAACGCGACGCAGGAGGCCGGACGGTGATGCGCGAGGACTTTGACCACGGCGTCCATGCGCTCATCCGGGGAGATCTCGTAGAAGCGCTGCTCGATCTGCGTGTCGTCGTGGAACGCCTCGGCCTTCACTTGCTGCGGGTTGCGCATGAACTTCGACGCCAGTTGCTTGATGCCCACCGGGTAAGTGGCGGAGAACAGCAGAGTCTGGCGGCGCTCCGGGCACTGGGCGATGATTTCTTCGATGGAATCGTAGAAGCCCATGTCGAGCATGCGGTCGGCTTCGTCGAGGATCAGCGTGTTCAGGCCATGAAGTACCAGCGAACCCTTGCGCAGGTGCTGCTGGATCCGGCCAGGGGTGCCGACGATGATGTGCGCGCCGTGCTCAAGCGAACCAATCTGCGGGCCGAACGAAACGCCGCCACACAGGGTCAGGACCTTGATGTTGTCTTCGGAGCGGGCCAGGCGACGGATTTCCTTGGCGACCTGGTCAGCCAGCTCGCGCGTTGGGCAGATGACCAGCGCCTGGCAACCGAAGAAGCGCGGATTGATCGGGTTCAGCAGGCCGATACCGAAGGCGGCGGTCTTGCCGCTGCCGGTCTTGGCCTGGGCGATCAGATCCATCCCCTTGAGGATCACCGGCAAGCTTTGCGCCTGGATCGGCGTCATCTGGGTATAACCGAGCGAGTCGAGGTTAGCCAGCATGGCGGCGGACAGCGGCAAAGTATTAAAAGCGGTGGCGATGGTGGTCACGGGACTGGCCTGCAAAACAAAATGTCGCGCAGTGTATCAGTCCCGTGGCCATTGGCCCTAAGGTTCGATGTGTTCTTCCGGACGTTTGACGCGCCGTCCGTCTTCCTTTGACAGTTGCGAGAAGATCGTCGCGGCCAGCATGGCCATGATTCCGACGGTCACAAAGGTCAGCTGGAAGGCGCCCAGCACGGTGTCGACGCCATCGTTGCCGATTTCTGCGGTGAAGCCACCGAGCAACGCGCCGGCGCAGGCAACCCCCAGGCTCAGGGACAATTGCGCGACCACCGACAGCAGACTGTTACCGCTGCTGGCGCTGGCATCGTCGAGGTCGATCAGGGTCACGGTGTTCATCGCGGTGAACTGCAACGAGTTGATCGCGCCAAGAATGGCCAGCATCCCCAGCAATAACCAATACGGCGTCTGCTCGCTGACCAGGCCCATGCTCGCCAGCATCAGCCCCAGCGCCAAGGTGTTGCCGGTCAGCACGATGCGATAGCCCAAGCGTTCGATCAGCGGTCGCGCCACCGACTTGGCGAACATCGCCGCAGCGGCCAGCGGCAGCATGCTCATCCCCGCCTGGGACGGAGAGTAACCCAGCGCCACTTGCAGCAACAACGGCACGAGGAACGGCAGCGCGCCGCTGCCCAGGCGAGCGAACAGGTTGCCGAGAATGCCCACGGCAAAAGTCCGGGTCTTGAACAGCGACGGCGCGAACAGCGGATTCTCGGTGTGCCCGGCCCGCAGCCAATACGCCGCCAGACATGCCATGCCGCCGAACAGCAGCAACATCACGCGCAAGTGTGGCAGGTGCAGTTCGCCCAGGCCTTCCATGGCGATGGTGATCAGCACCATTGCCGCGCCAAACAGCAAAAAGCCCAGGCTGTCGAAACGCGTACGTTCACTGCCGCGCAGGTCAGGGATGAATTTCCAGACGGCGTAGCAACCGACGGCGCCCACCGGCAGGTTGATCAGGAAGATCCAGTGCCAGGTCAGGTATTCCACCATCCAACCGCCCATGGTCGGGCCGATCAACGGGCCGAGCAGTCCGGGAATAGTGATGAACCCCATGATCCGCACCAGCTCCGAGCGCGGGTAGGCGCGCAGGACGACCAATCGCCCGACCGGCAGCATCAGCGCACCGCCCAGGCCTTGGATGACGCGGGCGCCAATCAGCAGGCTCAGGCTGCTCGACAACGCGCAGAGCAATGAGCCGAGGCTGAACAGCAGGATGGCGCCGAAGAAGATTTTCTTGGTGCCGAAGCGGTCAGCGATCCAGCCGGAGGCGGGGATCAGCAACGCAACGGTAAGCATGTAGGCGATGATCACGCCTTGCATGCGCAACGGATCCTCGGCCAGATCGCGGGCCATGGCAGGCAGGGCGGTGTTGAGAATGGTCCCGTCGAGGGATTGCATGAAGAAAGCGATGGCGACGACCCACGGCACCCAGCGGGCGGTGACAGCGTCGAGAGGCGGGCGGTTCGGCATGGGACCTCTTGTGGTTGGAGATGATCGTTCCCACGCTCTGCGTGGGAATGCCTCAATGGACGCTCCGCGTCCGCTTCGGCAGGGACGCAGAGCGTCCCGGGCTGCATTCCCACGCGGAGCGTGGGAACGATCGGTATCAGAGGGTCAGGGTCAATCGGCTGACCAGCGCACCCGGCAACAACGCCGAAGCTGTGGCCCGCTGGCTGTAGGTACTCGCCGACAGCAACAACTCACGTTCCTCGGTCAACGCTTCCAGGTGCGAACCGAGCAAGCTGTAAGCGCTGTCATCAAAGCGCATCGTGCTCACCGGCGCCTGTATCTCGCCGTTCTCGACCCAGAAGGTCGCAAAGCGCGTCATGCCGGTCAGGCGCGCCGCGGGTTGATCCGAGTAGTTCAGGTACCAGAGATTGCTGATGTACAGCCCGGTGCCCAACTGCTTGAGAATCTCGGCGTCAGGCAATGTGCCGGCCGCCATGTTCAGTGCACTCGGCATTTCACCGCCACCGGCGCCATTGGCCGTCAGGCCGTACTCGGCTGCGCTGCGTGAATTGACCATCTGCGCGCCAGCCTTGCCTTCGACAATCAAGCCAAGATCGCTGCGCGGATAACCTTCGCCGGAAAACGCCGGGCTCAAAGAACCGCTGACCTTTTCATCGACCGACACCAGCGGGCTGAACGCACTGTCGCCCGCGTACAGTTTCTGTAGCGGACTGTGTTTGCTGGCAATCGACTGCGCCGAGAAACCGCCCCAGCCGAGCATGTCCATGATTTCCCCCAAGGCCGCTGGCGCCAGGTAGGCACGGTACTGACCGGGCGCGAGGGTGCGTTGCGGCCTGCCCAGAAACGCCAACTGCTCGCGTGCCTGGGCAAAGCGCCTGGCAAACCCTTCGCTGTTCCAGTCGTGCCCGGCGTAGCTGGCTTTCACCGCTTGGCCATTGTCATGGAACAGGCTGAAATCAAAGTTGAAGCTGTTGGCCTGATGCCAGCCGAACGCGCCCGCCGAACTGGCGAAGCCACGACTGATCGGCCCGGCGGCATAGAAACCTACCAGGTCCAGACCTTCGGCCGCCCGGGTGATTTCAGCGACTACTTGTTCAGTGTCCGGCAGCGCACGCTCCTGCACGTTCTTGCTCTGCCAGCCGTTGTGATTGAGCAACAGGTACGGATCCTGCGGCAGCAGCGGCAGTGTTTCACGCAACTGTTGCAGCCCATCGGCCAGACGCTGGCGGTCGACTTCAGCATCGCCAGCCAGTGTGATGTGCAGGTCGGCATGCCGGCCTTCGTTGATCAGTTTGAAAGCGACGCTCGCCTGCTGCACCTGCCCGGCCTGACGCACCTTGGCGTGGTTGAAACGCACGAAGGCGGAGGATTCGGCGGCGTAGCTGAGGGTGAATTGCTCCGGCTCGCGAATCGCATCGCGCAGCCAAGTGACCAAGGCCTTGAACGAGGCCTGATTGTTAGAAGTGCTCATCAGGCGTCTCCCCCAAACACATCAACGTTGCTGAACACGCAGGCCGGCGAGGCATGGCCGACGCGGATCACCTGGTTCGGTTCACCCTTGCCGCAGTTCGGCGTGCCCAGGACCTTGAACGTGCTGGCGTCGCCGACAGCGCTGAGACTCTTCCAGAATTGCGCGGAAATCGCCCGATAGTTCGGGTTCTTCACCACGCCTTTGAGCTCGCCGTTTTCGATTAACTGCGCCCATTCGCAACCGAACTGGAATTTATTGCGTGCATCGTCGATCGACCATGAGCGGTTGGTCGACATCATGATGCCGTGCTCGATGTTGCCGATCAGTTGCTCCAGCGGTTGATCGCCGGGCTCGATGTTCAGGTTGGCCATGCGGTCGATGGGCGGGCGATTCCACCCGCAGGCGCGGCTGTTGGCGACGCCATCCATGCCGGCACGGAATTGTGAAAGCGCGCCGCCCAATGGTCGCAGCAGCAAGCCTTCCTTGATCAGGAACTGTTTGCTCGCGGCTGTGCCGTCGTCGTCATGGCCGTAGCTGGCGAGCTGTTCAGGAATGTCCGGATCGAACGTCACGTTGAGCAGTTTCGAGCCGTATTGCAGATGACCGAAGTCTTCTGCCTTGACGAAACTGGTGCCGGCGTAATTGCGTTCATCACCGAGGATGCGGTCCAGTTCCAGCGGATGGCCGATGGATTCGTGGATCTGCAGCATCATCTGGTCGGGCATCAGTAGCAGGTCGCGCGGACCCTGCGGTGTGTTGGGCGCCAGCAGCAATTGCAACGCTTGGTCGGCGACTTTCGGGCCGGCACCGATCAGCCCGCAACGGCTGATCACGTCAGCGCTGCCTTGCTGGCCGAAGTTCTCGCGGCCCAGGCTGCGGGTCTGGCTGTCGCTGCCGTCGTAGGCGGTGACATCCAGGCCCGGGTAGACGAACCGTTGCGCCTGACGCAGTTCGGCGCCGGCGCTGTTGAGGTAGATCTGCTCGACGTGGGTGATGCCGATGCTCACCTGCCAGTTCACCAGTCGCTCGTCCTTGGGCACGGACGCGGATTCGGCGCCGAGCAGTTGGTAGCAATCGCTCAGGGACGGGAAGGGCTGGTCGAGGTTCGGCGAGAAATAGTCGGCGCGGTCGCTGGAAACGGCTTGTTCACGCAAGTCCAGCAAGGCGTGGGGCTTGAGGTGTCGCGCTTGTTGCTCGGCCTTCTCCAATGCAGCTTGCAGGCCTTGTTGCGACAGGTCGTTGGTCGCGGCGTAGGCTTCGACACCGTTGACGCGCACGGTCAGCATCGCGCCTTCGTCACGGCTCAGGCTCGGAGGTTCGGCGACATTCTTGCGCACCGACAGGTACTGGCCGGATTCGCGCACATAACGCAGCGAAAAGAATTCAGCGCCCGTGCGCAAGGCAGCGAAACGCTGCTTGAGCTGGGGGTGGAAATCGAACATTCGGGAACCTCCTTGGTATGGAGTGGCGTATAGCGGTGTTGCGAAGGGGGTGAAACGTTTGCGTGGCGCTAGATTAGGCCTGCGCGGGGGGTAGGATCAAGCTTGGATCGGTGTAGGAAAACATTACCGGGAGAGGTGTGGTGTTATGGAGGGCCCCTTCGCGAGCAAGCCCGCTCCCACATTTGACCGCGTCGTTATCTGGCGACTCGGTCAAATGTGGGAGCGGGCTTGCTCGCGAAGGCAGCGCCGCGGTGTAACTGTCTTACTGCGCTGTCGGGCTCACATCACGCAACGGCTTGCCACGCACTGGCGCATCGCCGGCCACGAAGTAAGCTGCCTTGCTACGCGGCAATGGCTTGCGACCACGGATCTTGTCGGCGATTTTCTCGGCGATCATGATCGTTGGCGCGTTCAGGTTGCCGGTGGTGATGATCGGCATGATCGAGGCATCAACCACGCGCAGGGCTTGCATGCCATGCACACGACCTTCGCCATCGACCACGGCCATCTCGTCGGTGCCCATCTTGCACGAGCAGGACGGGTGGAACGCGGTTTCAGCGTGTTCGCGGATGAACTTGTCGAGCTGCTCATCGGTTTGCACGTCGATGCCCGGGCTGATTTCGCGGCCACGGAATGCATCCAGTGCAGGTTGTTGCATGATTTCACGGGTCAGGCGGATACCGTCACGGAATTCCTGCCAGTCCTGCTCGGTGGCCATGTAGTTGAACAGGATGCTCGGGTACTCGCGCGGATCCTTGGACTTGGCCTGGATACGACCCCGGCTCGGCGAACGCATGGAACCCATGTGCGCCTGGAAACCGTGTTCTTTCACGCCGTTGCTGCCGTTGTAGTTAATCGCGACCGGCAGGAAGTGGTACTGAATGTTCGGCCAATCGAATTCCGGACGGGTGCGGATGAAACCCCCGGCTTCGAACTGGTTGCTGGCGCCGATTCCGGTGCCGTTGAACATCCACTCGGCACCGATGGCTGGCTGGTTGTACCAGAGCAGCGACGGGTACAGCGAGACCGGTTGGGTGCAGGCGTATTGCAGGTACAGCTCGAGGTGATCCTGCAGGTTTTCGCCGACGCCCGGCAGGTCGTGGACCACCGGGATATCGAGTTTTTTCAGCAGTTCGGCCGGGCCGACGCCAGAGCGTTGCAGGATCTGCGGCGACGCGATGGCGCCGGAGCACAGCAGCACTTCCTTGCGGGCGCGGACTTCAACACGCTCTTCAGCCGCACCGATCAGGTAACGCACGCCGACGGCACGCTTGCCTTCGAACAGGATCTTGTCGGTCAGGGCGTGGGTGACGATGGTCAGGGTCGAACGCTTTTTGGCGATGTCCAGGTAGCCGCGAGCGGTGCTGGCGCGACGACCGTTCGGCGTCACGGTGCGGTCCATCGGACCGAAACCTTCTTGCTGGTAACCGTTGAGGTCTTCGGTGCGCGGGTAACCGGCCTGCACGCCTGCTTCAACCATCGCGTGGAACAGCGGGTTGTTGCCGGCTTTGGGTGTGGTCACGCTGACCGGGCCGTCGCCGCCGTGGTAGTCGTTCGGGCCGATGTCACGGGTTTCAGCCTTGCGGAAGTACGGCAGGCAGTCGAGGTACGACCAGTCTTCCAGACCCGGCAGTTTCGACCAGTTGTCGTAGTCCATCGCGTTGCCGCGGATGTAGCACATGCCGTTGATCAGCGAAGAACCACCCAGGCCCTTGCCGCGACCGCATTCCATCCGGCGACCGTCCATGTGTGGCTCTGGATCGGTTTCGTAGGCCCAGTTATAGCGACGGCCTTGCAGCGGGAACGCCAGGGCGGCCGGCATTTGAGTACGGAAATCCATGCGGTAGTCCGGGCCGCCTGCTTCGAGCAGCAGGACGGTGACGCCTTCGTCTTCAGTCAGACGGGTCGCCAGGGTGTTACCGGCCGAGCCGGCACCGATGATGATGTAATCGAATTCTTGGGACATTGAATGCACCCTCTTTGAAGTTGGTCAGGTCTGGCCACGGCGAGTGCTTCGCACTCGATCGCCAGCAGGCTGGCTCCCACAGGGGGATGTGTACTCCTGTGGGAGCCAGCCTGCTGGCGATGACGGCCTCGCAGGCAAAGCAGATGCCTGCTTAGAAAACCGAGGCGTAATCGCCCAGTTCGACCTGTACCGATTTGATGCGTGTGAAGTTGTTCAGCGAGCTGATGCCGTTTTCACGGCCCACGCCCGATTGCTTGTAGCCACCGACCGGCATCTTGGCGTCGGATTCGCCCCAAGCGTTGATCCAGCAGATACCGGCTTCCAGTTGATGAATCACGCGGTGGGCGCGGTTCAGGTCCTTGGTGACGACACCGGCGGCCAGGCCGAAGTCGGTGTCGTTGGCACGACGGATCACTTCTTCTTCGGTTTCGTACGTCAGGATGCTCATCACCGGGCCAAAGATTTCTTCGCGAACGATGGTCATCTCGTCGGTGCAGTTGGTGAACACGGTCGGTGCCACGAATGCGCCCTTGGCGAATTCGCCTTCGGTCAGACGGTCGCCGCCGCACAGTACGCGAGCGCCTTCTTCCTTACCTTTGGCGATGTAACCCAGCACGCTTTCCATGTGGGCGAAGCTGACCAGAGGACCGAAGTTGGTGTTCTCGTCTTCCGGGTTGCCGACGCGGATGCGGGCAACGCGTTC
Source organism: Pseudomonas sp. IT-P294 (assembly GCF_949767865.1). NCBI lineage: Bacteria > Pseudomonadati > Pseudomonadota > Gammaproteobacteria > Pseudomonadales > Pseudomonadaceae > Pseudomonas > Pseudomonas sp. IT-P294. The sequence continues at coordinate 656,819 of NZ_CATKQW010000022.1, forward strand.
AACGATCTTGGCTTCGAAGGCAGCTTTGAGGTGGCTTGGCACGAACACACGAGTGCCGTTGGTGCAGACCTGGCCCGAGCTGTAGAAGTTGGCCATCATCGCGGTGTCGGCGGCGCGGTCGAGGTCGGCGTCGTCGAAAATGATCAGCGGGGATTTGCCGCCCAGTTCCATGGTCACGTCTTTGAGCGACGAAGCCGAAGCGCTGGCCATGACCTTCTTGCCGGTGTCGGTGCCGCCGGTGAAGGAGATTTTTTCGATGCGTGGATGCTCGGTCAGCCAGGTGCCGACTTCACGGCCGCTGCCGGTCAAGACGTTGAACACGCCAGCCGGAAGGCCTGCCTCGGTGTAGATCTCGGCCAGTTTCAGTGTGGTCAGCGAGGTGACTTCGCTTGGCTTGAAGATCATCGCGTTACCGGCCGCCAGGGCAGGAGCGGATTTCCACAGGGCGATCTGGATCGGGTAGTTCCACGCACCGATACCGGCGACGACGCCCAGCGGCTCGCGACGGGTGTAGACGAACGAAGTGGTGCGCAGCGGAATCTGCTCGCCTTCGATGGCGGGCACCAGGCCTGCGTAATATTCCAGCACGTCGGCACCGGTGACGATGTCGACATACTTGGTTTCGGAGAACGATTTACCGGTGTCCAGGGTTTCCAGGGCGGCCAGTTCATCGTTGCGCTCGCGCAGGATGTCGACGGCACGGCGCAGGATGCGCGAACGCTCCATTGCGGTCATCGCAGCCCAGATTTTCTGGCCCTTTTCGGCGCTGACCACCGCACGCTCGACGTCTGCCTTGGTCGCACGCTGAACGATTGCGAGGACTTCACCGTTAGCCGGGTTGATGGCTTCGAAGGTGGCGTCGCTGCTGGCGTCACTGTAGCCGCCATCGATGTAGAGTTTTTGCAGTTCGAAACGGGCCATAAAGTCCTCGCAAGTGCATAAGTGGTTGGCGTTGACCACTGGGCGTGCCGTGTAGCCTGGGCATCGCTGATCAGTGGCGGTTCAGGTGGCTGAGCGTTTTATGTGTGCTCTAACTCACCTGCTTGGCCAATTGGATATCCATGTATTCGTAAGCGATCCGTTGCGCCTGCTCGGTGTCGAAAGCATCTCCCGACAGCGCGCCGCGCAACCACAAACCGTCAATGAGGGCTGCCAGGCCCCGGGCGGCGCTGCGCGCTTGATCAAGCGGCAACGTACGGCGGAACTGGCAGCACAGGTTGGAATACAGACGGTGATCGTTGATCCGCTGCAACCTGTGCAAAGACGGCTGGTGCATGCTGGTGGCCCAGAAGGCCAACCAGGTTTTCATTGCCGGGCCATTGACCTGGCTGGCGTCGAAGTTGCCTTCGATAATCACCTGCAGATGCGCCCGTGGGCTGTCATCTGCCAGCGCCTGACGGCGCGCGGTGACGTTCTCGCTGAGGACACTCATCAGATACCGCATCGTGGCGGCAATCAGGCCATTCTTGTCCTGAAAATAGTGACTGATGATGCCATTCGAGACACCGGCCAAACGGGCGATCAGCGCAATGCTGGCGTCCCCCATGCCGACCTGATCGACGGCCTGTAGCGTGGCTTCAATCAGTTGCTGACGACGGATGGGTTGCATACCGACCTTGGGCATCTTGCACATCTCCTTAGGCCTCCCGGTGGGCGAATAAGCCTGCCGGATTGAGGGCCAGTCTATTTTGTTTTGATTGAACGTTCAATCAACAAAGAATAAGATCTGCGACAATTCGTCGCTGCCTACAGGTTTTTCCTACACGTAGTTAGCGGAAAAACGACATCACAAAACGCTCGAAACCCACGCGCGCTGGCGCTCCCGGGCTTCGGGCTTTTTTCGGGGTGTCTTTATATCACCCGCCGGTCGGCTGCCAACTAACCGATTGGTCGGGTAACGCGTTGCCTTGTGTTCTTCTCTCGCACTGCCTGGAGCATCTGTGCCATGAGTTCTGCCTCTCTAATAAAGACCCCACCCGAGAAGGTGACGGTCAACGGTTGGGTGTTCTACACCTCTACCGCGCTGATCCTGTTGTTGACCGCCATTCTGATCATCGCCCCGCAAGAGGCCGGCAGATTGCTCGGTATTGCCCAGGCCTGGTTGTCCCGCAGCTTCGGCTGGTACTACATGGTGGTGATTGCCGCTTATTTGGTATTCGTCGTCGGCCTGGCGTTTTCGTCCTACGGCAAGCTCAAACTGGGCAGCAAGGACGATACTCCGGACTTCAGCTACGGCGCCTGGGCGGGGATGTTGTTCTCGTCGGGTATCGGCATCTCGCTGTTGTACTTCGGCGCTTCGGAGCCGCTGGACCATTACTTCAATCCGCCGGAAGGCGTTTCGGCCAGCAACATGGCCGCGCGTCAGGCCGTGCAGCTGACGTTCCTGCACTGGGGCCTGCATGGCTGGGCGATTTATGCCCTGGTCGGTTTGGCCGTGGCGTACTTCGCGTACCGTCACAACCAGCCGCTGGCGCTGCGTTCGGCGCTGTATCCGCTGGTGGGCGAGCGTTGGGTCAAAGGCGCGGCCGGTCATGCCGTGGACGGCTTCGGCATGTTCGTGACCCTGCTGGGGCTGGTGACGAACCTGGGGATTGGTTCGCTGCAAGTGTCCTCGGGCCTGGAAAACCTGTTCGGCATGGCACACAGCAACACCAACCTGCTGATCGTGATCATCGTGATGAGCACCGTGGCGACCATCGCCGCCGTGTCGGGCGTGGAAAACGGCATTCGCCGTCTGTCCAACCTGAACATCGTGCTGTTCAGCGGTTTGCTGATTTTCGTGCTGCTGTTCGGCCCGACCCTGCACCTGCTCAATGGCTTCGTGCAAAACATCGGTGACTACCTGAACGGTGTGGTGCTGAAAACCTTCGATCTCTATGTGTACGAAGGCGACAGTGAGAAGTCTGACCGCTGGTTGGGCCTGTGGACATTGTTCTACTGGGCCTGGTGGATTTCCTGGGCCCCATTCGTCGGCATGTTCATCGCGCGTATTTCCCGTGGTCGTACGGTGCGTGAACTGGTGGCCGGCGTGCTGCTGATCCCGCTGGGTTTCACCCTGGCGTGGCTGTCGATCTTTGGTAACTCGGCCTTGGACCTGGTGATGAACCATGGGGCGGTGGAGCTCGGGAAGACGGCGCTCGAACAGCCGTCCATGGCGATCTACCAACTGCTTGAACATTATCCTGCGTCGAAGATTGTGATCGGCGTGTCGATCTTTGTCGGTTTCGTGTTGTTCCTGACCCCGGCGGATTCCGGCGCGGTGATGATGGCCAACCTTTCCTGCAAGGGTGGCAACGTCGATGAAGATGCGCCGCACTGGCTGCGGATTTTCTGGTCGGCGGTCATTACCCTGGTGACCATCGGCCTGCTGTTCGCCGGTAACTTCGAAGCCATGCAAACCATGGTGGTGCTGGCCGGCCTGCCGTTCTCGGTAGTGCTGGTGTTCTTCATGTTCGGCTTGCACAAGGCGATGCGCCAGGACGTGCAGATCGAACAGGAGCAGGCGGAACTGGCTGCGCGCGGTCGTCGTGGTTTCAGTGAGCGTTTGACTCAATTGGATCTGCAGCCGAACCAGTCGATCGTTCAGCGTTTCATGGACAAACAAGTCAGCCCGGCGCTGGAAGATGCGGCGGTGCAATTGCGTGCCCAAGGGCTGAATGTGCAAACGCTGCTGGGCAAGTCCAAGCGTTGCATGGGCGTGCGGATCGAGATGGAAGAGGGCAACCCTTTTGTCTACGAAGTAAGCCTGGATGGCTATCTGGCAGCGGCGAGCGACACGGTGTCGGCGGAAAGTGCCGATGAACCGCGTGCGCGCTATTACCGCGCCGAGGTGTACCTGCACAACGGCAGCCAGGACTATGACCTGATGGGCTTCACTGCGGATCAGATCACCCGTGACGTGCTCGATCAGTTTGAAAGCCATCGCCAGCTCCTTGGCCGGGTTTATAGCTGAGTTTCGATAGGGCTCGGTGTTTCAGTCTGAAGCACCGCGTCGGCATCATCGCCAGCAGGCTGGCTCCCACATTGGAACGCATTCCCTTGTGGGAGCCAGCCTGCTGGCGATGGGGCCTTCAACGTCAACACGGCATCGCCCTATATCCCATAAACAAAAACGCCGCGATCCTCTCGCGGCGTTTTTGTGTCTGCTGCCTTACCCCAGGTTCTTGCCGAGCAGCGCGTGATACAGCTCGCTGTCGCCGAGAATCCCGACCACTTTGTTGTTGTCGTGCAGCACCAGTTTGTTGCCGGTCTGATAACGAATCTGCAGCGCATCGCGCATGCCGATGTTGGAGTCCACCAGCGTTGGGCGACGGCCCAGGCCTTCAACCGCTTGCCCTGGAATCCAGTTCTGCAGATCCAGGCTCGCACCGTTCTGACGGGCACCCTTGATGGTGTTGCCTTCTGCCAGGTCCAGCCACGAATCGCCGCCCGGATCGAGGCAGACGGAGCCGTTGATGCGTTTGCAGTTGTCCAGGGTGCGCATCAGGCTGCGACCGCACAGAACGTTCAGCGGGTTGGTGTGGGCCACGAAGGTCCGCACATAGTCGTCCGCCGGGTTCAAGACGATCTCTTCCGGCTTGCTGTACTGGATGATCCGGCCGTCTTTCATGATCGCGATACGGCTGCCGAGCTTCAGGGCCTCATCGAGGTCGTGACTCACGAACACGATGGTTTTGTGCAGCTTGCGTTGCAGTTCCAGCAGTTCGTCTTGCAGGCCTTGGCGGATCAGCGGGTCGAGTGCCGAGAACGGTTCGTCCATCAGCAGGATGTCGGCGTCCATCGCCAGGGCGCGGGCCAGGCCCACACGTTGTTGCATACCACCGGACAGCTCGTTGGGTTTCTTGTTGCGCCATTGGGTCAGGCCCACCAGCTCAAGCTTGTCGTCCACCAGTTTGCGCCGCTCTTTTTCAGGGCGACCCTGCATTTCCAGACCGAAGCTGATGTTCTCGCGAACGGTCAGCCAAGGCATCAGGGCGAACTTCTGAAACACCATCGCAATGCGCTTGGTGCGCATCATTTTCAGTTCTGCCGGGGTGCAGGAGGCAATGTCTATCTGCCTGCCTTCGTGCTCGACGAACAGCTTGCCACGGCTAACCGTGTTGAGGCCGTTGATGCAGCGCAGCAGACTGGACTTGCCGGAGCCGGACAGGCCCATCAGTACGCAGATTTCACCTTTTTCGACGTCCAGGCTGGCCTTTTCCACGCCAACGATCTGCCCGGTCTTTTTCAGGATCTCGTTACGGGTCATGCCTTGATCCAGCAGCTTGAGAGCCTCGCGTGGATCCTTGGAGAAGATAACGTCGACGTTATCGAAGCGAATAATGCTCATGCGTCACCCCCTACTTTAGCTTCGGGTTGTTTGCAGATACGGTCGAGCATGATCGCCAGCAGTACGATCGCCAGGCCTGCTTCGAAGCCCAGGGCGATATCAGCAGTGTTCAGTGCGTTGACCACGGGTTTGCCCAGGCCGTCGGCGCCCACCAGTGCCGCGATCACCACCATCGACAACGACAGCATGATGCACTGGGTGATACCGGCCGCGATGCTTGGCATGGCGTGGGGCAGTTCGATTCGCGAGAGCAGCTGACGTCGCGAGCAGCCAAAGGCCTTGCCCGCGTCCATCAGTTCTTCCGGAACATCGCGAATACCCAGGTAAGTCAGGCGGATAGGCGCGGCAATCGCGAACACTACCGTTGAAATCAGGCCCGGGACCACACCCAGACCGAAGAGGGTCAGGGTAGGAATGAGGTACACGAAGGTCGGCACGGTCTGCATGAGATCGAGCACCGGACGCATCAATGTGTAGAACATCGGTTTGTGCGCAGCGACGATGCCCAACGGCACGCCGATGACTACGCAGACCAGGGTCGCGAAGAGCACCTGGGCGAGGGTTTCCATGGTTTCCTGCCAGTACCCCAGATTGAGGATCAGCAAGAAGGAGGCGATGACGAAAACGGTCAGCCCCCACTTTCGTTGAATGAAGTGTGCCAGTAGCGCGATGAGGCCGATCAATGCCAGCGGGTTGAACCAGGTCAGCGCAAAAGTCACGCCGTGGATCATCGTTTCCAGTGACACGGCGATTGCGTCGAACGTGCTGGCGCCGTGTTGCGTCAACCATTCAACGAAGCCCGCGATGTACTGGCCTAAAGGGATTTTCTGATCAATCAGCATGGTAGTGAACGTCCGCATGCAAGGAAATAAACAGCCCGGGCGAGCGAACCCGCCCGGCGTAAGCGATTACTGCGCGAGCTTGGCTTTAACGGCCTCCAGGCCTGGTTTACCGTCAATGGTGGTCACGCCAGCGAGCCAGGTATCGAGGACCTGTGGGTTCTTTTTCAGCCAGGCCTTGGCGGCCGCGTCAGGCTTCATTTTGTCATCCAGGATGTTGCCCATCAGCGAGCTCTCCATGTCGACTGTGAATTCCAGATTTTTCAGCAACTTTCCAACGTTGCTGCATTCCTGGACGTACCCCTTGCGGGTGTTGGTCGCCACGGTGGCGGCACCGAAGTCCGGTCCGAAGAAATCGTCACCACCGGTGAGGTATTGGATCTTGAAGCGTTTGTTCATCGGGTGCGGCGCCCAGCCGAGGAACACCACGGCGGTGTCGCGTTTTTGGGCGCGGTCAACCTGAGACAACATGCCGGCTTCGCTGGACTCGACCACTTTGAAACCAGCGTCTTTAAGGCCGAAGGCGTTCTTGTCGATCATACTCTGGATCAGGCGGTTACCGTCGTTTCCAGGTTCGATGCCATAGATCTTGCCGTCGAGCTCTTTCTTGAATTTGGCGATGTCGGCGAAGTCATGCAGCCCTTTGTCGTACAGCGCTTGCGGCACGGCGAGGGTGTACTTGGCGCCGGTCAGGTTGGTGCGCACGACGTCGACGGTGCCGGCATCACGATAAGCCTTGATGTCGTTTTCCATGGTCGGCATCCAGTTACCGAGGAACACGTCCATGTTCTTGCCGTCGGCCAGGGACTTGTAGGTCACCGGCACGGAAATCATCGTGGTTTTGGTCTTGTAGCCGAGGGCGTCGAGCACGACGCTGGTGGTGGCGGTTGTTGCGGTGATGTCCGTCCAGCCGACATCAGAGAAGTTTACGGTACTGCACTGAGCGGGTTCTGCAGCTTGAGCCAGTAACGGCAGACTCAGCATGGCGGCCAACAACAACGACGGGGAACCTTTCATGGATGGACTCCTTGGTGTTTTTTTTGGCAGTGTTCCGACTGGACCACCGCACTTATAGGTTGCGGTTGGATGGCGTTTTGGAGACAGCTCTACCACGGCGCCTTGCAATCGAGTCGATACGATCATGTACCAGTGAAAATCTGACGCCTACAGGGGGCGTCGTAACCAGTACAGGGATGGTCGCATCCAGTGTCGGTGACGTCGTTTACAGCTTTTTTCAGCCATTTTTTCCCCTCTGATCCGCTAAAAAACGGCGAAAACATTGCGTCGCCGCCTCGCGGCGTTAGTGGGCATGAGTGCGTCGGTGTGAGACGTCGAACGACATGACAAAAGCCTGATGATGCGGCCATCTCGGCGGATTGCAGCTTGAGCGTAGCAGCTCCGCCACTGGGCGCCTTTGCGTCTGGAGTCGGCACATCCAGGAGTTCGGCAGTAATGGCTATCAGCGTTTTCGACCTGTTCAAAATCGGCATCGGCCCATCCAGTTCGCACACCGTGGGGCCTATGCGGGCCGCCGCGCTGTTCGTGCAAGGTTTGCGCGAACAGGGTCTTTTGGAGCAAGTACGGCGCGTCGAGGTTCAGCTTTACGGGTCGTTGTCGGCCACCGGCATCGGTCACGGCAGCGACAACGCGGTGATCATGGGCCTGATGGGCGAGTGGCCGGATGCGATCGATCCGTCGCAAATCGGCATTCGTATCGAAACCTTGCGCGAAACCCGCACCTTGTTGCTCGACGGTCGCTTGTCGGTCCCGTTCATCTGGGCCCGGGACATGCGCCTGATCGACGAAAACCTGCCATTCCATCCCAACGCGATGACTTTGATTGTCGAAGGCGATCACGGCGAGCTGCATCGCGACACCTACTATTCCATCGGTGGCGGTTTTGTCGTCGATGAAGCGCAGGCGTCCAGCGGCGTGGTCGATCTGGACAGCACGGTGTTGCCGTACGATTTCTCCAGCGCTGCCGAACTGCTCAGCCTGTGTAAGCAGCACAACCTGCGCGTGGCTGAACTGATGATGGCCAACGAAAAGGTCTGGCGCAGCGAAGAAGAAATCCGCAGCGGCCTGATGAAACTCTGGCGCGCCATGCAGGATTGCGTCGAGCAGGGCCTCAAGCACGAAGGCATCCTGCCCGGCGGATTGAATGTGCGTCGTCGTGCGGCCAAATTGCATCGCAGCCTTCAAGAGTTGGGTAAACCCAATGTCATCGGTTCGACCTTGAGTGCCATGGAGTGGGTCAACCTGTTCGCCCTGGCGGTCAACGAAGAAAACGCCGCTGGCGGGCGCATGGTGACAGCGCCGACCAACGGCGCGGCGGGGATCATTCCGGCGGTGCTGCATTACTTCATGAAGTTCAGCGAAGCAGTGACGGACGCCAACGTAGTCGACTACTTCCTCAGCGCCGCTGCGGTGGGGATTCTGTGCAAGAAAAACGCTTCGATCTCCGGTGCTGAAGTCGGTTGCCAGGGGGAAGTCGGTTCGGCGTGTGCGATGGCGGCGGCGGGGTTGGCAGAAATCCTCGGCGCCACGCCGGAGCAACTGTGCAACGCGGCGGAGATCGGCCTGGAACATAACCTCGGTCTGACCTGCGATCCGGTGGGCGGGCTGGTCCAGGTGCCGTGCATCGAGCGCAATGCGATTGCAGCCGTAAAAGCGATCAACGCGGCGCAGATGGCGTTGCGCGGTGATGGTCAGCACTTTATCTCGCTGGATCGGGTGATCCGGACCATGCGTGACACCGGTGCGGACATGCATGACAAATACAAAGAGACATCACGCGGCGGGTTGGCGGTCAGCGCGGTTGAGTGCTGACACCGAGTCGACCCCAATCGCGAGCAGGCTCGCTCCGACAGGGAATGCAATCAATTGTGTGGCGAGCCTGGTCGCGAGACGCCAGACCAGTCAAAACTGCGCACTAAGTGAACACCCAAATTAAAACGCGCCACGTTTTGGCGCGTCGCTTACAGATAAGTGACTGACCCACGGCCAGGGATCCAAGTTGGCCATTACCGCCTGTCGACTGTGCCTGCGGTGACACTCTCCTTCAGGTCGCTGTAGCCCTGTTCCCACAAGTGCTACCGATTTGCTCAAGCCCAACGGGGCAGAGCGCCTCCCGCCGATAATGGCACTTATAACCCCCACTCTGCGCACGGCTTATATAGACACGCCGCGACGTCGTTTTCAGGAGTTATTGAATGGCCATTCAATTTTAGGCATGGCAATTGCTCTGTCATTACAAAGCCCGTCTCCCACGCGAGAACGATGGCAATAACAAGAGCCTCCGCCTGAGGCCATCACCCGCTTTGTGTGAGGAGATACCGCGATGACGACGTTCAACTCGGGGGCCCAACCCCAGAACCGTGCGCCTCAATCCATCGGCTTTCTGCTGCTGGACAATTTCACGCTTATTTCTCTGGCCTCCGCAGTAGAACCTCTGCGCATGGCCAACCAATTGTCCGGTCGCGAGTTGTATCGCTGGTCGACGCTCACCGTCGATGGCGGTCAGGTCTGGGCCAGTGATGGTCTGCAGATCACCCCCGATTGCTCCATGCACAAAGCGCCACCCCTGGACACCATCATTGTTTGCGGCGGTATCGGCATCCAGCGCACTGTTACCCGTGAACACGTGTCATGGCTGCAAAGCCAGGCTCGCCAGTCGCGCCGTCTTGGTGCGGTCTGCACCGGCAGCTGGGCCCTGGCGTGCGCCGGCCTGCTGGACGGATTCGATTGCAGCGTGCACTGGGAATGCCTGGCTTCGATGCAGGAAGCCTTTCCTCGTGTGGCCATGAGCACCCGCTTGTTCACCCTCGACCGCAACCGTTTCACCAGTTCCGGTGGCACCGCGCCACTGGACATGATGCTGCACCTGATCAGCCGCGATCACGGTCGTGAACTGTCCGCCGCGATTTCGGAAATGTTCGTCTACGAGCGCATCCGCAACGAGCAGGATCACCAGCGCGTACCGCTCAAGCACATGCTGGGCACCAATCAGCCAAAACTGCAGGAAATCGTCGCGCTGATGGAGGCCAATCTGGAAGAGCCGATCGACCTCGATGAACTGGCGGTGTATGTCGCTGTTTCGCGTCGTCAGCTGGAGCGTCTGTTCCAGAAATACCTGCACTGCTCGCCATCGCGCTACTACCTGAAACTGCGCCTGATCCGGGCTCGGCAACTGCTCAAGCAAACGCCGATGTCGATCATCGAAGTGGCGTCGGTCTGTGGCTTCGTGTCCACGCCGCACTTCTCCAAGTGCTACCGCGAATACTTCGGCATTCCGCCACGTGACGAGCGCGTAGGTTCGAACACCACGCAACAGGTGGCGATGATGCCGCTGCCGCAAGCCTTGGTGCTGTCGCCGTTGTCCGGGCCGTTGTCGGCGTTGAGCCAGGCGCGCAATGAGTCGACGTTCGCCAGCGTCCGTCTCTAGTCCTTCGACCTGATCGTTCCCACGCTCTGCGTGGGAATGCCTCAATGGACGCTCTGCGTCCGCTTCGGCAGGGACGCGGAGCGTCCCGGGCTGCATTCCCACGCAGAGCGTGGGAACGATCAGTGTGAGAAAGTATTCAGGCGCTACGGCTCTGTTGATAGGCCGCCAAGGCTGGCAACAATTGCTTGTCGATCGCCTGGCGTACGGCCGGCAGGATGGTCGCGCTGCTGGTGTACATCTGCTTGACCATCGTACGCAGCGTCATCGCCCGTTCATCGTTCAAACCGCGCACTGCGCACTCGCAAGCCTGCTCGGCCGTGGCCCCGCTCGGCACTTGAAAACCCAATGACTTCAACTGGCCCAACAGGTCTTCCTGGTCTATCAAATCGGCGTGCATCATGACGCAATCCTTCTTTAGGGAACGGTGTCTTGGTTCGATTCTCATAGGGGTGCGAGGTGGCGGCAAGGACGATTTGTCGCAATGGCCGCAATACCTATGAACAGGTCGTTTTCGGCTAACTTGCCAGAGATGAGAGTGGGCACACTGGATTCAGCTGGCTACACGAAGGTTTGGTCACCCTCGCGCAACGGCTCCTCAACAGTACCCTCCTCAGCTCCGATCTTGTCACGGCTTGATCGGGGTTTTTTTTGCCTGTGAATCAGGAGTTTTGAGGTGTCTGGGCTGACGCCATCGTCGGAACGCCGCCCGGAGCAAGCCCGCTCCCACAAGATTGGCGCAGTGCCTGTGGGAGCGTGGCTTGCCCGCGATGAACGATGACGCGGTCTAGCGTTGCAACACCAATATCCGTGACAACAACTCATCACGATCGATGTAGCAACCCTGGAAATGCCGGGCCCCGGTGGCGGGGTCGAAGGCGTTGCGGGCGTGTAGCGTGCGACGGTTATCGAAGCACCACAATTCGCCGGGGTTGAGCCGCGTCATCACCCGGAAGCGCGCTTCGCGGGTCATGGCAATAAAGCGCCGATAAGCGCGGTAGAGCTTGGGCATGTCTTCCATCGACGCATCAAACGGCCCGCGCAAAAAGTTCGCCATGCGGATCTCCGAAACCTGTCCCAACGCATCCAGGGCGATGATCGGCGCCAGGCAGCGATAGTCGCTGTGGCGGTCCTTGTTGCGAAACTCCACGGGGATGTCGCACAAGGCTTTGAACGACTCGGGATCTTCCTCGCGCAAGGCGTGGGCAATGGCGAAACCGTCGACGAAAATGCTCTCGCCGCCCTCGGCATCATTGACCAGGCAATGCAGAAATTGCAGCCCCGGTTGCAACTCCCGGGTCGGCAAGTCGCTGTGCAGCGGCAGGTTGAAAGCGGTGTAGGCGTTGCTGTCGGCATCGGCCTTGGATTGCACGTTGAACAGCACGCCGAAATTGCTCTCGCGGATGAAGGAAATCCGCTGGGCAATCAGCTTCAACGAGCCGGGTTCGGTGGGCACGCCACGCACTTGAGTCAGGCCGATGTCGCGCACCGCCAACAGCCATTGCAGCAAGGCGTCGTTGTCGTTCATCAGCGCCTGGTAGTCGAATACCGGCAGCTTCAGGTTGCTGTTCCACAGCTGGCTTTTGGGCTTGGCGGCGCGACGTTCGGCGCGGGACTCGTCGTCATAGGCGTGGGCGCGTAACCAGCCAGGATCGAAGCGGCTGAGGTGGCCGTCTTGCCACTCGACGTTGAGGCAACCTTCGGCATCGACGTGTGCCTTTGACGGCGTCAGGTCTTGTGCGACATCGACGATTTCCAGCACCTGTTCGCGCGTCACGGTGTAGACGCACAACGGGCACGGGCAGTTGTCGCGCAACCATTGGTGATGGAAAGGGCTGAGACGACCGTCAGCCCATTGCACGTGAATGCGGTCCGCCAGGGTTTGCACGGCGGTCAACGCGCTGATCAACGGGTAAGTACGGAAGTCGGCAAAAGCGGCGGCGGTGTTCAATGGCGATCTCCTTGTTATTTTTTAGGCGGTAACGCGATCACTCGGCCAATGTAGTCGGGGGCGGGAAGGTCGGTTTGCTCGGCGACGATGGCTTGCAGCTTGCTCAGCGTGACTTCGCTGAACGGTGCTGAGCGCGGGCCGGCGAGGTCGACGTGGAGCAGCATTTGCTCGTTGCCGGCCAGTTCCTTTTTATCTCCCACCAGATGCAGGCTGTGATAGAGGTGCAGGCGTTTGCTGTCGTGGCCGATGATCTGGGTTCGCACTTCGACGTCGGCATCGAGCTTCACTTCGTGCAGGTAATTGAGGTGCAGCTCTAGGGTAAACAGCGAGTTGCCGCTGGCTTCGCGATTGTTGCTGTCCATGCCCAGCCGATCCATCAGGGCATCGGTGGCGTAGCTGAAAATCAGCAGGTAGAAGGCGTCGCGCAGGTGGCCGTTGTAGTCGACCCAGTCGGGGATGATTTTGGTTTGGTAGGTGGTCAAGGCGGGCATGATGAGTGATCCAAAATGTGTGGTGACTGGATGGCCCCCATCGCGAGCAAGCTCGCTCCCACATTGGTTCTGTGAACGACGCAGATCAACTGTGGGAGCGAGCTTGCTCGCGATGGGGTCGGTCCTGCTGGCTCATTATTCGCTGAAGGCCATCCCATGCTTCTCTTTGGTGGTCTTCACCGCTTCGAGCACTGCCAGCAAGCAATCATCACGATAGCGCTCCAGCGCCGAAATGCTGTGTTTGCCCAGCTGATCGCTTGTGCCGTCGACCACGTCATCAATCAGCTTGTCGGTCAGTTCCGGTGCCGGCAGATACGTCCACGGCAACTGCAATGCCGGACCGAATTGCGCCATGAAGTGCCGCATGCCCGCATCGCCGCCGGCCAGGGTGTAAGTCAGGAAGGTGCCCATGAACGACCAGCGCAGGCCTGCGCCAAAGCGGATCGCGTCGTCGATTTCACCGGTGGTCGCCACACCGTCGTTGACCAGGTGCAGCGCCTCGCGCCAGAGCGCTTCGAGCAAGCGGTCGGCGATAAAACCGGGCACTTCCTTGCGCACATGCAGCGGACGCATGCCTAAGGATTCATACACTTTCATCGCCGCTTGAACGGCTTCCTGCGCGGTGTTTTTGCCGCCGACCACTTCCACCAACGGCAGCAGGTACACCGGGTTGAAGGGGTGGCCAACCACGCAGCGTTCCGGGTGCGTCGAGCTCTCGTAAAACTCGCTCGGCAACAGGCCCGAAGTGCTCGAGCCGATCAGGGCATTGGGCTTGGCTGCCGCGCTGATTTTGCTGTGCAGTTCCAGTTTCAGGTCCAGACGCTCGGGGGCGCTTTCCTGAATGAAATCGGCATCGCGAACACACTCTTCGATGGTCGCGACAAAGCGCAGACGGTCCTGCGAGGCACCCGGTGCCAGGCCTTGTTTCTCCAGCGCGCCCCACGCATTGGCGACGCGTTTACGCAGTGCGGCTTCGGCACCGGGCGCCGGGTCCCAGGCCACTACGTCAAGGCCGTGGGCGAGGGCGCGGGATACCCAGCCGCTGCCGATGACACCGCTGCCCAGGGCGGCGAAGGTTTTGATTTCGGTGATGAAGGTCATGGCGATGTCCTGAATTTTGCTCAAAAAAACTGTGGGAGCGAGCCTGCTCGCGATGGCGGTTTTACTGCCGCAGATGATGCGTCGGATGTACCGACGTCATCGTCGGAACGCCGCCCGGAGCAGGCTCATTCCCACAGGGGGAAAGGGTGGGTTCAACCGCGCTTGGTCAGGCCCATTTTTGCCCGGCCTTCAGCCGGTGTCAGAACCCGGGCGCCGAGGCGGCTGAGGATTTCCGAGGCGCGTTCGACCAGTTGGCCGTTGGTCGCCAGTACGCCCTTGTCCAGCCAGATGTTGTCTTCCAGCCCGACTCGCACGTTGCCACCGAGCAGCACCGCTTGCGCCGCCATCGGCATCTGCATGCGACCGATGCCGAAGCCGGCCCACACCGCGTTGGCGGGCAAGTTGTCGACCATGGCTTTCATGGTGGTGGTGTCGGCCGGCGCGCCCCATGGGATGCCCAGGCAGAGCTGGAACAGCGGGTCGTCGAGCAGGCCTTCCTTGATCAACTGTTTGGCGAACCACAGGTGACCGGTGTCGAAAATTTCCAGCTCGGCTTTCACGCCCAGCTCTTGAATGCGTTTGGCGCCAGCACGCAACTGGGCAGGGGTGGACACGTAGATGGTGTCGCCGTCGCCGAAGTTCAGGGTGCCGCAGTCGAGGGTGCAGATTTCCGGCAGCAATTCTTCAACGTGAGCCAGACGGGTCAGCGGGCCGACCAGATCGGTGTTCGGGCCGAACTCCATCGGGTTCTCGCCAGCGCCAATTTCCAGGTCGCCGCCCATGCCGGCGGTGAGGTTGACGATGATGTCGACGTCCGCCTCGCGGATGCGCTCCATCACTTCACGGTACAGCGCCACGTCACGGCTGAATTTGCCGGTTTCGGGGTTGCGTACGTGGCAGTGGACCACCGTGGCGCCAGCCTTGGCCGCTTCAACGGCGGCTGCGGCGATTTGTTTCGGGGTGACCGGCACGTGTGGGCTCTTGCTGGTCGTGTCGCCAGCACCGGTGAGTGCGCAGGTGATGATGACGTCGTGGTTCATTTGATGGTTCCTTGCAGGCGTGGTGGTCCCGTTCGCAGCCCGGTCGGGCTGCGAATCGGTGGTTCGGTTCGGTTTATTTGCTGGTCAGTTGCAGGTTTTCAGCCGCCGGTTTGCCATCGAAGGTGGTCACACCTTCCAGCCAGCGTTGCTTGTCTTGCGGGTGATCCTTGAGCCATTGCTTGGCCGATTCGAAGGCATCCTTGTGATCCAGCAGCGGCTGCATCATCCGGCTCTCGTCTTCGGCGGTGTACGTCAGGTTGCTCAGCAACTTGCCGATGTTCGGGCATTGTTGCGCGTAGTTCGGCGAGGTAACGGTCCAGACGGTGGCCATGCCTTCGTTCGGGCCCAGGGCATCTTCGCTGCCGGTGAGGTAGGTCATCTTCACGTTGACGTTCATCGGGTGCGGCGCCCAGCCGAAGAACACAATGGCTTCGTTGCGTTTGGTGGCACGGGTGACCGCCGAAAGCATCCCGGCTTCACTGGATTCAACGAGTTGGAATTTGCCGAGGCCGAACTGGTTCTTGGCGATCATTTCTTTGATCTGGGTGTTGGCACCCGAACCTGGCTCGATGCCGTAGATCTTGCCGCCCAGTTCTTTTTCGAACTTGGCGATGTCGGCGAAGGTTTTCAGGCCCTTGTCGGCAAGGTAAGTCGGAACGGCGAGGGTGGCGCGGGCGTCTTTGAGGCTAGGCGCTTCAAGCACTTTGACCTGCTTGCCATCGACGAACGGGGAGATGGTCTGGGTCATCAGCGGATTCCAGTAACCCAGGAACAGGTCCAGGCGCTGGTCGCGGATCCCGGCGAAGATGATTTGCTGGGAAGCGCTGGTTTGTTTGGTGTTGTAGCCGAGGCCGTCGAGCAATACCTGGGTCATGGCGCTGGTGGCGATTACATCGGTCCAGTTCACGACGCCCATGCGCACGTTCTGGCATGAAGCAGGTTCGGCCGCCATGACACTGGCGCTCAGGAAAGCGGTACCGCTGAGTGCAAGAACACAGCTGCTGATCAGTCGTTTCATCTCAGGTTTCCTCGGCAGTTCGTTATTGTGGGTCCGGTCGTCTTTGTGCGCCGGTGATGCCAAGTTACGCAGCTTAAGGCCCGCTAAAGCGCACTGCGGCGACCAGCTCTTGCACTGCGGCGACCTGTGCTCTTGATTGCCTTCGACAAGTGGCGTATCAACGTCCACACGCTCCCCGCCCTCTCGTTACCTGCCAGTCGAGTGCGCTCCATGTCCCAGGATTTCTACTTCATGTTGATGCCGGGTTTCTCGGCCATCGGTTTTATCTCGGCGATTGAGCCGCTGCGGGTTGCCAATCGCTTTCGTGGCGAGCTGTACCGCTGGCATGTGCTCAGCGCGGACGGTGGGGCGGTACTGGCCAGCAACGGCATGTCGGTCAACGCCGATGCGGCGCTCGAGCCGCTGAAGAAAGGTGCGACGCTCCTGGTGGTCGCCGGTTTCGAACCCTTGAAGTTCGCCAGCCCGGCGCTGGAGCACTGGTTGCGTCGGCTGGACAACGAAGGCGTGACGCTCGGCGCCATCGACACCGGCAGTTTCATCCTCGCCGAAGCGGGCCTGCTTGATGGCCATCGCCTGACCCTGCACTGGGAAGCCATCGACGCCTTCAAGGAATCCTATCCACAGCTCAGCGTCACCCAGGAGCTGTTCGAGATCGACCGCCGGCGCATCACCTCGGCGGGCGGCACCGCGTCCATCGACCTGATGCTCGACCTCATCGCCCAAGCCCACGGCCCGCAACTGGCGATCCAGGTCAGCGAACAATTCGTACTCGGACGTATCCGCCCGCGCAAAGACCACCAGCGCATGGAAGTCGCCACGCGCTACGGCATCAGCAACAAGAAACTGGTGCATGTGATTGGCGAGATGGAGCAGCACAGCGAGCCGCCGCTGAGCACGTTGGAGCTGGCCGAATCGATCAAGGTGACGCGTCGGCAACTGGAGCGCCTGTTTCGGCTGCACTTGAACGACACGCCGAGCAATTTCTACTTGCGGTTGAGGCTGGAGAAAGCTCAGCAGTTGTTGCGCCAGACCGACATGAGCGTGCTGGAAGTGAGTATTGCGTGCGGGTTTGAATCGCCGTCGTATTTCACCCGCAGTTATCGGGCGAAGTTTGCGCGGTGTCCACGTGAGGATCGCCGACGCTTGGGCGACGGGCGGGAGTTGGTCTGAACACCAGTTTCCACAACACAAAAAAACCTGTGGGAGCGAGCCTGCTCGCGATGGCGGTCTGTCATACAAGTTGATGTCGACTGATCCACCGCTATCGCGAGCAGGCTCGCTCCCACAGTTTTGATCTGCTTTGTGCGTTACTTCTTCATTAAGGCCGAGCAAGCGGCTTTGTAAGCCTCATGCTGATACTTGTTCAGCGTCGCCGGCAGTTCGAAGTTGTGTTTTTTCGCCTGCGCATTGATCGTCTGCGGCGACAGCAGCGTCACCTCGCAACTCTCCAGCAACTGGAAAATGCCCTCGATCTTGAACGTGGTCGGCCCACCGGCGAACTCGCCTTTCTTGCTGCGCTTCTTGATCGCGATCCGATCAATGGAATTCTCACGCACAAAGGACGCTACCTGAGCGGCAAACACTTTCACGTTGGCGGCTTCGTCGTCATCGTCGAGAGCGATTTTCTTGGTAGCCAGAGCGACGTGGCTCAGTGCCTGACCGTCGAGGGAGGCTACGGCGATGATCGCTTCGCTGCCTTTGATTTCGATGCCGCAGATTTTCATTTCAATCCCTTTCACAAATGGTTGTGTGCAGCCTACAGCTCAAGTTGATTAGCCGTGATGCCAAACGCCGCGGCAATTTTCTCGCGGGTGGCCTTGCGAGGCTTCGCAACCGTCTCTTGCTGGGCGAAGGCCGGTTGGGAAATACCCATGCGTTTGGCAACTTCGTCCTGTGTAAGGTTCAGGTGTTCGCGCCAAGCCCTGACAGGTAACGCACCATCAACGATAAGGCTGACTACTTCGTGTGGGATCAAGTGATTCTCCATGTTTATGCTATTACTCCTGCCCAATCGACTCCAAAAACTCCGACCGCTCGTCACTCATCCGCGCCACGCAATCATTTTGCGCGATGGTGAACGCCTTGCTACCGCTGGTCGCCGGGAATGCTTCCACTGCGCAGTCTGCGTCTCGGGTCTTGAGCCATTGCTGTTGGGCGGTCTTGAGCTTGGCGGTGATGTCGGCCAGTTGCGCCGGGTTCTTGCTGTAGGCCGTTTGCATGCGCTCGTTCAGGCTTTTGTAGTTGTCTTTCAGCAGGTCTTCGGCGGTGGTTCTGCTGTAGGCCGAGCATTCCAGGGTCTGGACGTCGTTTTCGACCGCATCGCACGGGTTAGTGTCGGACTCTTCAGCCGCCTGTACGCCGGTCGCTATCAGTGCCAAAGCCAGGAAGATCGATTTCATTGCGCCGCCGCCCCTTTTTCCAATGCATATTCAGTGATGCGGCGAATTCTGGCCCATGCGCAGGCCCTTGAACAGGTGCGTGATCACGCCCCGCGACGACCCTTTGTCGCGGATTGACGCTTTCGGCAAACCCCCTGTCGTTTTTGCACCCGGCTGCCCCGTCCCTCAGGCATATGCTGGCCCCAAAGCGCCGGCACACGATTCGGCGCATGAATCGCTAATAGGGGACTGCCTGATGAGCCCAGCCGAATTACACGCCGACAGCATCGTTATCGACGGTCTGATTATTGCCAAGTGGAACCGCGAGCTGTTCGAAGACATGCGCAAGGGCGGTCTGACTGCGGCCAACTGCACCGTGTCGGTGTGGGAGGGCTTCCAGGCCACCGTCAACAATATCGCCGCCAGCCAGAAACTGATCCGCGAGAACAGCGACCTGGTGATTCCGGTGCGCACCACCGCCGATATCCGTAAGGCCAAGGAGCTGGGCAAGACCGGCATTCTGTTCGGCTTCCAGAATGCTCACGCGTTTGAAGACCAGATCGGCTACGTCGAGGTGTTCAAGCAGCTGGGCGTCGGTATCGTGCAGATGTGCTACAACACCCAGAACCTGGTCGGCACCGGCTGCTACGAGCGCGATGGAGGCCTGTCGGGCTTCGGTCGCGAGATCGTTGCCGAGATGAACCGCGTCGGCGTCATGTGCGACCTGTCCCACGTGGGTTCGAAAACTTCCGAAGAAGTCATCCTCGAATCCAAGAAGCCGGTGTGCTACTCCCACTGCCTGCCGTCGGGTCTGAAAATCCACCCACGCAACAAATCCGATGAAGAACTGAAGTTCATCGCCGACCACGGCGGTTTCGTCGGTGTGACCATGTTTGCGCCATTCCTGGCCAAAGGCATCGATTCGACCATCGACGACTACGCCGAAGCGATCGAATACACCATGAACATCGTCGGCGAAGACGCCATCGGCATCGGCACCGACTTCACCCAGGGCCATGGCCAGGACTTCTTCGAATACCTGACCCACGACAAGGGCTACGCCCGCCGCCTGACCAGTTTCGGCAAGATCATCAACCCGCTGGGCATTCGCACTGTCGGCGAGTTCCCGAACCTGACCGAAACCCTGCTCAAGCGCGGCCATTCCGAGCGCGTGGTGCGCAAGATCATGGGCGAGAACTGGGTCAACGTTTTGAAAGACGTTTGGGGCGAATAAGCCACCGCCCCCCCTCTGAATCCTTTCCCCCGGCCGTCCGCGCCGGGGGCAACACCAAAATTTTTCTGGAGTTAAGTTTCCATGGCCAAGATCGCCCCGCAATTGCCAATCGAAGTCGACAGCGAAACCGGTGTCTGGACCTCCGACGCCCTGCCAATGCTGTACGTACCGCGTCACTTCTTCGTCAACAACCACATGGGCATCGAGGAAGTGCTGGGCGCCGACGCCTACGCCGAAATCCTCTACAAGGCCGGCTACAAGTCCGCCTGGCACTGGTGTGAAAAAGAAGCTGAATGCCACGGCCTGGAAGGCGTCGCGGTGTTCGAACACTACATGAAGCGCCTGTCGCAACGCGGTTGGGGCCTGTTCAAGATCCAGGACATCGATCTCGACAAAGGCACCGCCAGCGTCAAGCTCGAACACTCGGCATTTGTCTATGTGTACGGCAAGGTCGGGCGCAAGGTCGACTACATGTTCACTGGCTGGTTTGCCGGTGCCATGGACCAGATCCTGCAAGCCCGCGGCAGCAAGATCCGCACCGTTGCCGAACAGGTTTACGGTGGTTCAGAAGAAGGCCACGACGACGGCCTGTTCACCGTCAAGCCGTTGTAAGTCGAGGAACCCGCCATGGCTTTCGAAGCAATGTTTCAGCCGATCCAGATCGGTAAACTGACCATCCGCAACCGCGTGCTCAGCACCGCGCACGCCGAGGTTTATGCCACCGACGGCGGCATGACCACCGACCGGTACGTCAAGTATTACGAAGAGAAAGCCAAGGGCGGGATCGGCCTGGCGATTTGCGGCGGTTCTTCCAGTGTGGCCATCGACAGCCCGCAAGGCTGGTGGAAGTCGGTCAACCTGGCTGACGACCGGATCATCCCGCACTTCCAGAACCTGGCCGATGCCATGCACAAGCATGGCGCCAAGATCATGATCCAGATTACCCACATGGGCCGACGCTCGCGTTGGGATGGCGAGCATTGGCCGACCCTGCTGTCGCCGTCGGGTATCCGTGAACCGGTGCACCGTGCGACCTGCAAAACCATCGAACCGGAAGAAATCTGGCGGGTGATCGGCAACTACGCCAGCGCTGCGGCGCGGGCCAAGGCCGGTGGCCTGGACGGCGTCGAACTGTCCGCTGTGCACCAGCACATGATCGACCAGTTCTGGAGCCCACGAGTCAACAAGCGTACCGACGAATGGGGCGGCAGCTTCGAGAACCGCATGCGTTTCGGCCTGGAAGTGCTCAAGGCTGTGCGGGCTGAAGTCGGCCCGGATTTCTGTGTCGGCATCCGTCTGTGCGGTGATGAATTCCACCCGGACGGCTTGTCCCACGAAGACATGAAGCAGATCGCCAAGTACTACGATGACACCGGCATGATCGACTTCATCGGCGTGGTGGGTTCGGGTTGCGACACCCACAACACCCTGGCCAACGTTATTCCGAACATGAGTTATCCACCGGAGCCATTCCTGCACTTGGCCGCCGGTATCAAAGAAGTGGTCAAGGCCCCGGTACTGCACGCGCAGAACATCAAGGACCCGAACCAGGCGACCCGTATTCTGGAAGGCGGTTACGTGGACATGGTCGGCATGACCCGCGCCCACATCGCCGACCCGCACCTGATCGCCAAGATCAAGATGGGTCAAGTCGACCAGATCAAACAATGTGTCGGCGCCAACTACTGCATCGACCGTCAATACCAAGGTCTGGACGTGTTGTGCATCCAGAACGCTGCGACCTCCCGTGAATACATGGGCGTGCCGCACATCATCGAGAAATCGACCGGTGTGAAGCGCAAAGTGGTGGTAGTCGGTGCCGGCCCTGCCGGGATGGAAGCGGCGCGTGTGTCGGCCGAACGTGGCCACGACGTGACCCTGTTCGAGAAGAAAGAATTCATCGGCGGGCAGATCACCACCGCCTCGAAAGCCCCGCAACGGGACCAGATCGCCGGTATCACTCGCTGGTTCCAGCTGGAACTGGCGCGTTTGAAAGTCGACCTGCGCCTGGGCGTGGCCGCCGATGCGGCGACCATTCTCGACCTGCGTCCAGATGTAGTGGTGCTCGCCGTCGGCGGCCATCCATTCCTTGAGCAGAACGAGCATTGGGGCGCGGCCGAAGGCCTGGTGGTCAGCAGCTGGGACATCCTCGATGGCAAGGTTGCACCGGGCAAGAATGTGCTGGTCTACGACACCATTTGCGAGTTCACCGGGATGTCGGCCGCCGACTTCCTCGCCGACAAGGGCAGCCAGGTCGAGATCGTCACTGACGACATCAAGCCGGGCGTAGCGATTGGCGGCACCTCGTTCCCGACTTACTACCGCAGCATGTACCCCAAAGAAGTGATCATGACCGGGGACATGATGCTGGAGAAGGTCTACCGCGAAGGCGACAAGCTGGTGGCGGTACTGGAAAACGAATACACCGGCGCCAAAGAGGAGCGGGTGGTGGACCAGGTCGTCGTTGAAAACGGCGTGCGCCCGGACGAAGAAATCTACTACGCGCTGAAGGAAGGCTCGCGCAACAAAGGCCAGATGGACATCGAGGCCCTGTTCGCGATCAAGCCACAACCTTCGCTGAGCCAGGCGGGCGACGGCTACTTGCTGTTCCGCATCGGCGACTGCGTGGCGCAGCGCAACACACACGCGGCGATCTATGACGCGCTGCGGTTGTGCAAGGATTTCTAAGCAACGAACTGATCGTTCCCACGCTCTGCGTGGGAATGCCTCAATGGACGCTCTGCGTCCGCTCTTGGGACGCAGAGCGTCCCGGGCTGCATTCCCACGCAGAGCGTGGGAACGATCATTGACCCTGCGGTCTTTGGGAGCTCCACCATGTTGAACACCCTTCTTCCAATCCTGTTGTTCGCTGCCCTGGGCCTTGCGGTTCTGGGCGCGTTGCGGCGGGTGGCTATGTGGCGCCGAGGCCGGGCTTCGAAAGTCGACCTGATCGGCGGCCTGTTCGCCATGCCCAAGCGCTACATGGTCGACTTGCACCACGTCGTCGCGCGGGACAAATACATCGCCAACACCCACGTGGCCACGGCCGGTGGTGCGGTGGCGTCTATCGTGCTGGCGATTCTGGTGCACGGTTTCGGCCTGCATAACCGCATCCTCGGTTATGCCCTGTTGCTGATGACGGCCGTGATGTTCGTCGGCGCGATCTTCGTCTACCTGCGTCGACGCAACCCGCCGGCTCGCCTGTCCAAAGGCCCGTGGATGCGCTTGCCGAAAAGCCTGCTGGCGTTCTCGGTAAGCTTCTTCCTGTTGACCTTGCCGGTTGCCGGCATCCTCCCGGAAAACTTCGGCGGCTGGGTAGTGGCTGCGATTCTCGGCGTGGGCGTGCTGTGGGGCGTCTCGGAACTGTTCTTCGGCATGACCTGGGGCGGGCCGATGAAGCACGCCTTCGCCGGCGCCCTTCACCTGGCTTGGCACCGTCGCGCCGAACGCTTTGGCGGTGGTCGCTCCACCGGTTTGAAACCGTTGGACCTCAACGATCCGAACGCGCCGCTGGGCGTGGAAAAACCCAAGGATTTCACCTGGAACCAACTGCTCGGCTTCGACGCCTGCGTACAGTGCGGTAAGTGCGAGGCCGCGTGCCCGGCGTTCGCCGCCGGCCAGCCGCTGAACCCGAAAAAACTGATTCAGGACATGGTCGTCGGCCTGGCCGGTGGCACCGACGCCAAGTTCGCTGGCAGTCCGTATCCTGGCAAAGCGATTGGCGAGCACGCCGGCAATCCGCATCAACCGATCGTCAACGGTCTGGTGGACGCTGAAACCTTGTGGTCCTGCACCACTTGCCGTGCCTGCGTCGAGGAATGCCCGATGATGATCGAGCACGTCGATGCCATCGTCGACATGCGCCGCCATCTGACCCTGGAAAAAGGCGCGACGCCAAACAAAGGCGCCGAAGTCCTGGAAAACCTGATCGCCACCGACAACCCAGGCGGTTTCGCTCCGGGCGGCCGGATGAACTGGGCGGCGGACCTGAACCTCAATCTGATGAGCGAGAAGAAATCCGTCGACGTGCTGTTCTGGGTCGGCGACGGTGCGTTCGACATGCGCAACCAGCGCACCCTGCGTGCCTTCGTCAAAGTGCTGAAAGCGGCCAAGGTCGACTTCGCGGTGCTCGGGCTTGAAGAGCGCGACAGCGGTGATGTGGCCCGACGTCTGGGCGACGAAGCGACCTTCCAGCTGTTGGCCAAACGCAACATCCAGACCCTGGCGAAATACAACTTCAATCGCATTGTCACCTGCGACCCACACAGCTTCCACGTGCTGAAAAACGAATACGGCGCCTTCGACGGCAACTACCTCGTGCAGCACCACAGCACCTACATGGCCGAAATCATCGGCGCTGGCGCCCTGAACCTTGGCCAGCACAAAGGCAGCAGCGTCACCTATCACGACCCGTGCTACCTCGGCCGCTACAACGGCGAATACGAGGCGCCGCGTGAAGTGCTGCGCGCCCTCGGGATTGAAGTCAAAGAGATGGAACGCTCCGGTTTCCGTTCGCGCTGCTGCGGCGGTGGCGGCGGTGCGCCGATCACCGACATCCCGGGCAAGCAACGGATCCCCGACATGCGCATGGAAGACATCCGCGAAACCGGCGCCGAACTGGTGGCTGTGGGTTGCCCGCAGTGCACCGCGATGCTTGAAGGCGTGGTCGAGCCGCGTCCGCTGATCAAAGACATTGCTGAACTGGTCGCCGATGCGCTGCTCGAAGACGCAGCACCGGGAAAGCCTTCGGCACCGGCCAAACGTGAACCTGCGGAGGTGCATTGATGAGCGACATTATCCGCCGCGATCCTCGCGCTGAATGGATCGCCCGCAACCGTCTGCACCCGCTGCACGCGGCCATGCAACCGGCGCAACACAGCTGGATGGGGCCTAACGGCGTCATCCGCAAGAATCTTCACGGGATCGGGTTTATCGGCCCCAATGGGATCAAACGGATCGACCGCAGTGGCGCTCAGCAGGGCGGGGCGACTAAACGCTCGGCCGCGGTTGAAGTGCAATTGCCGCTGCATCAAGTGGCTGCACCGGCGTTTTACATCAGTGTGGTGCCGGACATGGTCGGCGGCCGTCTCAGCAGCCACGACCGCGACTTGCTCGGTCTGGCGCATCAGCTGGCTGGCAAGGATGGTGCGGTGTTGGCCGTGGTCTTCGGTGAACACAAAGAAAGTGCCTTTGCCACGGCTGGCGTCGATCGCTTGCTGGTGCTGGATGGTGACGAATTCAGCGGTTATGCACCGGAACAACGGGTCCAGGGCCTGCGGGCTGTGGATAACCAGTTCACCCCGCGTCACTGGTTGCTGCCGGACAGTCGCAGCGGTGGCGGTGAACTGGGCCGACGCTTTGCTGCCGCACTGGGCGAACGCCCGGCTACGCGGGTCTGGCAGGTCAAAGATCAGGAATGTATCGGTCGCGCTGGTGCCGGTTTGCAGGACCTTGCGCGCCCGGTGGCACGCTTGATTCTGGCTGCCGTCGAATGCGCCGAGCCGGTCAGCGAAACCCGTCACGAAGCCTTGCCGGTGGAGTTATCCACAGCCGTGGCACGCAGCCTGTCGCGCATCGAAGATTTGGGCGCTGTGGCGGTCGATCCGGCAGCGATTCCGATGGCCGAAGCCGAATTCATCTTCTCCGGTGGCAACGGGGTCAAGGACTGGGGACTTTTCCACAGGACTGCCCAAGCGTTGGGCGCCACCGAAGGCGCCTCCCGAGTGGCGGTGGACGATGGCTTCATGGCACGCGACCGTCAGGTCGGCGCGTCCGGCACCTGGGTTACCGCACGGGTCTACGTGGCGGTGGGGATTTCCGGGGCGATCCAGCACCTGCAAGGCATTGGTGCCTGCGACAAGGTGGTGGCGATCAACCTCGATCCTGGCTGCGACATGATCAAACGGGCCGACTTGTCGGTGATCGGCGAGAGCGCCGAGATTCTTCAAGCCTTGATCGATGCGGTTGAGAATTACCGCAACGAAGCCAAGCGCGATGCGGCTTAAGGAAAGGAAAGGGTTATGAGCACGAAAATCATCAGCCTGGTGTCCATCGGCGCCCACCCGACCTCCGGCCGGCCGCGCCGCGCCGAGCAGGACGCCCGCGCCGTGGAACTGGGCCTGCAACTGGCTGGGGATAACCTGCAAGTGCTGCATGCCGGCGACGTTGCCGAGCCTGCGTTGCGTGCGTATCTGGGCATGGGCCTGGAGCAGTTGCATGTGCTTGAACAACCTGCTGGCGCTGATGCGTTGCCGGCACTGACCGCGTATTTACGCGACGCCGGGGCGCAGGTGGTGCTGACCGGCAGCCAGGCAGAAACCGGTGAAGGCTCGGGCATGCTGCCGTTCCTGCTGGCGGAAAGCCTCGGCTGGCCGCTGGTGGTGGGGTTGGCGCAAGTGGAGTCCATCGACGGCAGTTCAGCCTTGGTGCTGCAAGCCTTGCCCCGTGGTCAGCGCCGTCGCTTGAAAGTGCGCCTGCCGTTTCTGGCCACGGTGGATAACGCCGCACCGAAGCCTCGGCAGAGCGCCTATGGTCCGGCCCGGCGTGGTGTGTTGCAGGCTGACGAAGTGGAAATCATCGACGATGAACTGCTCGCGGTCGCGACCCTGCAACCGGCCAAGCCACGGCCAAAACGCTTGAAGGTGATCAAGGCCAAGAGCGGCGCCGACCGGATGAAGGCGGCCACGGCCAAGGCCAGTGGCGGCGGCGGGCAAGTGCTCAAAGGGTTGAGTGCCGAGGCGGGGGCCGAGGCGATTCTCAAGTTGCTGATCGAAGAAGGCGTGGTTCGCTAGCGGTCTTGTGGGGGCAGGTAAATGGCAGTTGAGTTTCGTTCGGCGCGGCGCAGTGATGCGCGCGAGATTGCGCGTTTGTTCCAGATTTCATCAGAGGGCGCTGCGGATTACATCTGGAGCCAGATAGCAGAGCCCGGCCAGGATCTCCTCGACGTCGGTGCTCTGCGTTACGCCCGTGACGACGTGGACTTTTCTTATCAGAACTGCCTGATTGCCGAGGCCGGTGGGCAGGTCATCGGCATGATGCACAGCTACGTGATACGTCACGATCCGCTGGCTGCACCTGTCACCGATCCGGTCCTGGCGCCTTACGCCAAACTGGAAATCCCCGACACCCTCTACATTTCCAGCCTGGCGCTGCACGAGGGGTGGCGCAATCAGGGCCTGGGCAAGCAGTTTCTGGCTTACGCCTACGACCGTGCCAATCAGTTGGGGCTCAATGGCTTGAGCCTGATCGACTACGCCGCAAACACCGGCGCCCGACGCTTTTACGAGCGGCATGGCTTTCGTGTCGTTGATACCTGCCAGATCACACCGCATCCGATGATTCGGGTCACGGGCGAGGCCTATCTGATGTATCGGCCGTAGTGAGCTACATTTCACTATGAGCTGCCCGGGTTCGCAGCAGCGTTAATTCATAAAACTCGTTTTCAAGAATGGGTTGACGATGGCAGCGGTCGGTCGGCGTCAGACGGGTCGGATCAGCGGCATCTACCTAACGTCGTCTCTGCTGCTGTTTGCGTTTTGTCTGTGCACTGCGCCCTGTTCGAAGGCGCAGGCCGGCAAGGCAACGGCAGATTTCTATACCTGGCTAGCGTCTGAGCAGGGACAAAAAGCCTCCCTGGCGCAAATGCAGCAGCAATGCGACAACGTGTCGGACGCTGGAAAAAACCTCGATTGCTCAGTGTCGGTTTTCGCCCGGATGTTCGAGGCGAAAGCGGCAAACCAGATTCCCGACTACTACCTGGCGATCAAGCGGCGTCACGCCCAAGCCATCGCTAAAGATCCCGAGCTCAACGCCCTGTTTTCCATGTTCGGCAGCGAGTCCATCGCGGCGCTGCGCTCGGTCGGCGATTTTTCGGTGACCAGGTCCAGGTCTCGTGAAGAGCTGGCGATTCATCCTTATGCCCGTGATGGTGATGTGACCGAGGAAGTGTTTCCCTACATTGATGTCAGCGCGGCCAATGGCGCCTCGTCACGCTTCATTGTGGACACGGGAGCGCCGCAAACCCGCGTCAATATCGACACCGCGAAGCGTATGGGGATCACCTTGTTGAGTGACTCCCATTATGGCTACAGCACCTTTTACGGAGAGCACGGCCTGTCTGCCAAACTCGGGATCTTTAAGTCCTTGAAGATCGGCGGGAGTGAATTCAGGAACGTCCTGGTGTTCGTCAGCGACCGGGATAACTTATTAGGGCTCGATTTGATCGGTAAGCTGGGGCGCCTGAAGGTCACCAAAAAGACTTTGGTGCTCAATGCCGAGCCGCCAGAGCGCTGTGACTCGCACATTACGTATGCGCGTATGGATATCAACCTGCGGCTAACCATCGCGGCACGCCTGGATCGTCAGGCCATATCGGCAATTATTGACACCGGCAACGTTGATTACCTGACGTCGGCCGCACCGGGCAACCAGCCCATCAGCGTCGTCAATAACCCGCTCTATCAAACCTACAGGGGCGAATTGAGCCTTTCAGGGCACACCCGGCTGATCACTTACAAATACTACCCGGACTTCACGATTCCGCCGTCAATGCTGCGAGGCAAGTACGTGCCTTCGATTTTGTTCGGGTGGCGCTCATTCGACGACTATGAATTGAATCTGGATCTCGACGCGGATCGGTCATGTTTCAACAGGATCTGATCGCGCTTACCCACAATCCCTGTTAGCGCTTCTGTGGATAACATGTTCGTCCCTTGCTGCACCCCATATAAAACGGGCCCTGTAAGCCTTCGTACAAAAAACAACCAGCCTAACTTACGGTTTTTACAGGTTTTTTCCTGAGGATAAGTTTGCTCGCGTAACCATAGTTGCCCCCAATCTCTGTTGGCGCTTCTGTGGATAAGATGTTCGCTAACCGCTGCAGGCCTTACAAACCGGGGTTGTCAGGGTTCTGATTAAAAAACGATCAAATCATCGGTTTGCATCTGTAAATCTCACGCAAACCCCGATTTATCGCGGGTTTCAGCGGTTTTCCACAGCGTCGGCTAAGTTGCCCCCAAAGTCTGTTGGCGCTTCTGTGGATAAGGTGTTTGCCATCCTCTACAGGTCACGTAATACGTGCCTTTCAAGGTTCAGGTCAAAAAACAACCAATCGCCGGTCTAAACCCGGGTTCTGGATAAGTCACGGATTTTCTTTGGTTTCTGTGGAGAAAGTTTGCGCTAAAACCACACTTGTCCCCAATTGCTGTGGGTGGAGGTGTGGATAACTTGTTTGCGGAAGGCTGGGAGCCACGTGCGGTATAGGCCTGAACGGAATAGATCATATTTCGTACAGTTCTAAAGATAAGAGGGGATGTTTCGTAATAGAGGGGTGCCTTTGAGGGCGCCATCGCGGGCAAGCCCTCTCCCACATGGGATTGGTGGTGTTCACATAGGTTGTGAACGACATCAAACCCTGTGGGAGCGGGCTTGCCCGCGATGCTTTTGCTGTTAGCCCTGTACTGGAACGCCTTTGAGATACGGCGCAGGCTCAGCACCGAGGTTGTTCAGCAGGCGCTCGCTGTACCAGTCCACAAAGTTCACCACGCCAAATTCATAGGTCTTGGAGTAAGGCCCTGGCTGGTAAGCGGTGGAGTTGATGCCGCGCTGGTTCTCTTCGGCCAGGCGACGGTCCTCGTTGTTGGTTTCATCCCAAACCTTACGCATGCGTTCTACATCGTAATCCACGCCTTCGACCGCTTCCTTGTGCACGATCCACTTGGTGGTGACCATAGTTTCCTGTGCACTGATCGGCCACACGGTAAAGACGATGATGTGGTCGCCCATGCAATGGTTCCACGAGTGCGGCAGGTGCAGGATGCGCATCGAGCCCAGGTCAGGGTTCTGGATCCGGCCCATCAGTTTGTTGCAGGCTTGCTTGCCGTCCAGGGTCATCGACACGGTGCCCTTTAGCAGCGGCATGCGCACGATGCGGTTACGCAGGCCGAAACTGGCGTGAGCGTATGGAATTTTCTCGGCTTCCCAGGCAGCGGCAGAGGCGGCCACGTGGTCTTTGAACGCCTGGTCGGCGCGTGGGTCGGTAACGTCGTCCCACTCCAGCAGGGTTTTCAGCAGTGCCGGGTGCGACGCGTTGCAGTGGTAGCACTCGCGGTTGTTTTCCAGCACCAGTTTCCAGTTGGCTTTTTCGAACAAGGTGGTCTGGATGGCCACCTTGGTGTTTTCCATGTCGTACGGTTCCATGTAATGGCTCAGCGTCGACAGGAAGTCATCAATGGCGGGTGGGTTCTCCGACAGGCTGATGAAGATGTAGCCACCGGCAGTCTTGACGTTGACCGGTTTGAGGCCGTACTGCTTCATGTCGAAGTCGTCGCCCATTTCGGTGCCGGCGAACAGCAGGCGACCGTCCAGTTCGTAGGTCCACTGGTGATAGTGGCAAACCAGTTTGGCGACCTTGCCTTTTTCAGTGGTGCACAGCCGCGAACCGCGATGGCGGCAGACGTTGTGGAATGCGTGCACCACGCCGTCGGCGCCACGAATCACGATGATCGGGTTCTTGCCGACTTCCAGGGTCAGGAAGTTGCCCTTGGTCGGGATCTCGCAGGTCATGCCGGCGATCAACCACTCTTTCTGGAAGATTTCCTGCATGTCGATATCAAACAGCCGCTCGTCAGAGTAGAACGGTTGCGGCAGGGAAAAAGTACGCTCGCGCTCTTGCAGCATCTGCGCGGTGGCCTTGCGTGCGGGTTCCAGTGGATCGCCCAGGCTCAGGGTAGTGGTGACGTCCATCATTTAATCCTCAAGGCCATTCTGTGTGGCCGGCGAAAGTGGCTAATCAGGTTTGCTACGCAAGGTGTAAAGGTTGTGTCTTGGTATGGGGCGAGTGTGGGGCCGGCGCTGGGTAGAACCTTATCCACGAGCGACATGGCCCACTCTGTTCCCGACGCGCAACCCCCGGTAGTTGGGGGCTGGTCGCGATAAGTATGTGAATGTCGCAGATAGGTAAATGGGTGATCCGCGCTATACGCAGAATCGCCAACATAAGGCCGACCATCGGCGGTGGAGAACAGCATGTCCAACAGCTTCCTGAATCCGGTAACTACCCAGACCTGGGCCAATGGTCGCCACATTGTCCGTTGCGTCAAAGTCATCCAGGAAACCTGGGATGTGCGCACCTTCTGCTTTATGGCCGACCAGCCGATCCTGTTCTTCTTCAAGCCGGGGCAGTTTGTCACCCTGGAGCTGGAAATCGAAGGCGTGCCAATCATGCGCTCCTACACCATTTCCAGTTCGCCGTCGGTGCCTTACAGCTTTTCGGTAACGATCAAGCGCGTGCCGGGCGGCAAGGTCTCGAACTGGCTGCACGACACCCTGCATGAAGGCCAGGAGCTGGCCGTGCACGGACCGGTCGGGCTGTTCAACGCCATGGATTTCCCGGCGCCGAAAGTGCTCTACCTCAGCGGCGGCGTCGGTATTACGCCGTGCATGTCCATGGCGCGCTGGTTCTATGACACCAACGGCAACGTCGACATGGTGTTTATCCACAGCGCCCGTTCGCCCAAAGACATCATTTATCACCGCGAGCTGGAACACATGGCGTCGCGGATCGATAACTTCAGCCTGCACCTGATCTGCGAGAAGCATGGTCTGGGCGAGCCGTGGGCCGGTTATCGCGGTTACCTGAACCATAAAATGCTGGAACTGATGGCGCCGGACTTCATGGAGCGCGAAGTGTTCTGCTGCGGCCCCACGCCGTACATGAACGCGGTCAAGCGCATGCTCGAAGCGGCTGGCTTCGACATGAAGCGTTATCACGAGGAATCTTTCGGCGCGACGCCACCGGAAGCCCGCGCCGATGCGGTGGAGCAAGCCGAACAAGCGGCGGATGCACCGGAAGTCGATGCGGCCGATCTGCATCAGGTGGAATTCACCGCATCCGGCAAGAGCATTCGCGTGGCACCGGGGGAAACGGTTCACGCCGCTGCCGCCAAGTTGGGCCTGTTGATTCCGAAGGCCTGCGGGATGGGGATCTGCGGGACGTGCAAGGTGATGAAGCTGGGCGGCGAGGTCGAGATGGAACACAACGGCGGGATTACCGAGGAAGACGAAGCCGAAGGGTTCATCCTGTCGTGCTGCAGCGTGCCGAAGGGCGACGTGCGTATCGAGTTTTAAGCAACACCCTCTATCCTCCTGTGGGAGCGGGCTTGCTCGCGAAGGCGTCATTTCAGTCGACAAATATGTTGAATGAATAACCGCTTTCGCGAGCAAGCCCGCTCCCACAGAGGTGGTGTTTTCAGTCGACAAACAGGTCTGGCATCAGCGTGTCCGTCGAGTCCGGCTCAAACCGATACCCCTCAAACTCCGTCACTCCATGTTCCCGCAAAATCTCTTCATCAATCAGCAACCGCCCGGTAATGCTGCGATTGCTGCTGTCCAGAATGACGTGCGCCGCATCCGCCATGATCGCCGGCGTTCGCGCATGCTTGAAGGATTCGCGTGAGCCGAGCTGAAACTCAATGGCGGCGGTCGCAATCATCGTCTGCGGCCACAGCGAGTTGACGCTGATGCCGTAGTTCTTGAATTCCTCGCTCATGCCCAGCGTCAGCATGCTCATGCCATATTTGGTCACGGTGTAGGGGCTGTACTGCGCGAACCATTTGCTGGCCAGGTTCAAGGGTGGGGAAAGACTGAGGATGTGCCCGCTGCTCTTCTTCAAATAGGGCAGGGCGGCCTGGCTGCACAGCAACACGGCGCGCGTATTGATCTGGTGCATCAGGTCGAAACGCTTGAGTTCGATGTGTTGAACTCCGGTCAGCTTGATCGCGCCAGCGTTGTTGACCAGTGCATCAATTGCGCCGAAGTGCTCATTGGCCTGGGCCAGGGCCTCACGTACCGCGACTTCATCGCGTACATCCACTTGCAGGGCCAGCGCCTTGCCTCCGGCGGCTTCGACTTCCTTGGCCACACTGAAAATCGTGCCCTGCAATTTGGGGTGCGGTTCGGCGCTCTTGGCGGCAATCACAATGTTGGCCCCGTCCCGCGCGGCCCGCAGCGCAATCTCGCGACCAATCCCACGACTGGCGCCAGTAATGAACAGGGTTTTGCCTTGTAAGGACATGCGTGCGCTCCTGATTATTGTTATCTGAGCGGATCAAAACAGCTCGCAGTCAAATGTAGACCAACTCGCCGCAACTGATCGTTCCCACGCTCCGCGTGGGAATGCAGCCCGTGACGCTCTGCGTCACAACGGTGTCCCGCTCTGCGCAGGTGTTGAGGCAGGAACGCGGAGTGTCCCGAGAGGCATTCCCACGCAGAGCGTGGGAACGATCAGGTGTGGAGTCAGTGGGACATCACTTCACGGATATCTCGCGCCAATTCGCGCACGCGTTCTTCTTCGGTGTCCCAGGAGCACATGAAGCGTGCGCCGCCGTTGCCGATGAAGGTGTAGAAGCGCCAGCCCTTGGCGGTCAGTGCGGCGATGGCCGGTTCCGAGAGTTGCAGGAACACGCCGTTGGCTTGCACCGGGAACATCAGTTCCACGCCGGGAATGTCGCTCACCAGCTCAGCGAGCAGCTGCGCGCAGTGGTTGGCGTGGCGGGCGTATTTGAGCCAGGCGTCGTTTTCCAGAATCCCGACCCACGGCGCCGAGAGGAAGCGCATTTTCGAGGCCAGTTGCCCGGCCTGTTTGCAGCGGTAGTCGAAGTCTTCGGCCAGTTTGTGGTTGAAAAACAGAATCGCCTCACCCACTGCCATGCCGTTTTTCGTGCCGCCGAAGCACAACACGTCGACACCGGCCTTCCAGGTCAGGTCCGCTGGCGAGCAGCCAAGGAAGGCGCAGGCGTTGGAGAAGCGCGCGCCGTCCATGTGCAGGTTCAGGCCCAGTTCTTTGCAGGTGGCGCTGATGGCGCGGATTTCTTCCGGGGTGTAGACGCTGCCGACTTCAGTGGCTTGGGTCAGCGTCACGACGCGCGGTTTCGGGTAGTGGATGTCTTGGCGCTTGAGGGCGACCTCGCGGATCGATTCCGGGGTCAGCTTGCCGTTTTCAGTGCGAGCGATCAGCAGCTTGGAACCGTTGGAGAAGAATTCCGGCGCGCCGCATTCGTCAGTTTCGACGTGGGCGGTTTCCGAGCAGATCACGCTGTGGTAACTCTGGCACAGCGACGACAGGGCCAGGGAGTTGGCGGCGGTGCCGTTGAAGGCGAAGAACACTTCGCAGTCGGTTTCGAACAGTTTGCGGAAATCATCGGACGCGCGAGCGGTCCATTCATCGTCGCCGTAAGCGCGCTGGTGGCCGTGGTTGGCCTGTTCCATGGCCGCCCAGGCTTCAGGGCAGATACCGGAATAGTTGTCGCTGGCGAATTGTTGGCTCTTATCGGTCATGGCCCTGCTTTCCGTGATCGAGACGCTTATGGTGAAGCGTGTCGTGGTCAATGATGGTGTGCACTTTACCGAAGATCATCCGGCGAGCACACGGGATGCGTCTGACAGAACAATACAAAGACGACGGGCAATTATGCACATGACGCAAAGGGATGGGGCACTGGATCTGCTCAAGTGGCTGGCGCTGTTATCCATGGTGCTCGATCACCTGCGATATGTCGGTTATTCCGTCGATATTCTGTATGTGCCGGGCAGATTGGCGTTCCCTTGGTTTTGCCTGGCGATGGCAGCCAATCTGTCCCGAGCCCGAAGCCAGGCAGTCGGTGGCCAGTGGCGTTATCTGGGTTGGTTGTTGCTGTTCAGTGCCGTCAGCGAAATTCCCTACCGGATGTTCATACCTGATCCCGACACGTTAAACGTGATGCCTACGTTGGCGCTGGGGTTGTTGGTGGCGCGCGGCTGGCAGGACCGAACCCTGCAAGCGCGTCTGTTTGCGGCAGGCGCGTTACTGCTTTCGGCGCTGTTTTCTGAGCACCTGATGTTTGGTCTGTTCGGCGTGTTGTTGCCGTTGGCGATGTTATGGGTGATCAAGCGGCCCTGGTATTTCAGCCTGTTGCCGGGGCTGGTGTGTCTGGCGGCTAATCAGTGGGAGGTGCTGTATCAAGCTGCCCGGTTCGGCAACACGGCCGCCGGTCTCGGGATCGCCGCTTGTCTGATTGCGCCATTGTTGGGATTGGTCTTGTTGCGACATGCCAAACATCTCAAACCACCACCGATGCGTCGTTGGGCGTACGCGCTCTATCCGCTGCATTTTCTACTGCTGTTACTCGTCCGGCATATCGCCGCCTAACCCCTGTGGGAGATTCTATGTTGCCTGACCCACCGCTATCGCGAGCAGGCTCGCTCCCACAGGGATCTCCGTCGGTTTGAAGAGTGTGTCCGGTCAGCCATTTCAGCCCATGTCGTAAACGCACCTTTGCGTGGCGTCCGTAGGCATTTGGCCTGTCTGCGCCGGTCATACCATCGCTATCAAAGGGCACTGTCGAAACACCAGTGCCTCACCGAGACGAATGGCGCATAGATGCCGCTGGGAGAGACGCGATGTTCAGCAAGCAAGACCAGATCCAGGGTTACGACGATGCACTGCTGGCGGCGATGAATGCCGAGGAGCAACGCCAGGAAGATCACATCGAGCTGATCGCGTCAGAGAACTACACCAGCAAGCGCGTGATGGAAGCGCAAGGCAGCGGCCTGACCAACAAATACGCCGAAGGTTATCCGGGCAAGCGCTACTACGGTGGCTGCGAGCACGTCGACAAGGTTGAAGCCCTGGCCATCGAACGCGCCAAGCAACTGTTCGGTGCCGACTACGCCAACGTGCAGCCGCACTCCGGCTCTTCGGCCAACAGCGCGGTGTATCTGGCTCTGATCCAGCCAGGCGATACCATTCTCGGCATGAGCCTGGCCCACGGTGGTCACCTGACCCACGGCGCCAAAGTGTCGTCCTCGGGCAAGCTTTACAACGCCGTGCAGTACGGCATCGACACCAAGACCGGCTTGATCGATTACGACGAAGTCGAGCGCCTGGCGGTTGAATGCAAACCGAAGATGATCGTTGCCGGCTTCTCGGCTTACTCCAAGACCCTCGACTTCCCACGTTTCCGTCAGATCGCCGATAAGGTCGGTGCGCTGCTGTTCGTCGACATGGCTCACGTCGCCGGTCTGGTTGCTGCTGGCCTGTACCCGAACCCGCTGCCGTACGCCGACGTGGTCACCACCACTACCCACAAGACCCTGCGCGGTCCACGTGGCGGCCTGATCCTGTGCAAGGCCAACGAAGAAATCGAGAAAAAGCTCAACGCCGCTGTATTCCCGGGTGCCCAGGGTGGCCCGCTGATGCACGTCATCGCTGGTAAAGCGGTGTGCTTCAAGGAAGCGCTGGAGCCGAGTTTCAAGGCTTACCAGCAGCAAGTCATCGACAACGCCCAGGCAATGGCCGGCGTGTTTATGAAACGCGGCTACGATGTAGTGTCCGGCGGTACCGATAACCACCTGTTCCTGGTCAGCCTGATTCGTCAGGGCCTCACCGGCAAAGAGGCGGATGCAGCACTCGGTCGCGCCCACATTACTGTGAACAAGAACGCTGTCCCGAACGATCCACAGTCACCGTTCGTGACCTCCGGCCTGCGTATCGGCACCCCGGCTGTGACCACTCGCGGCTTCAAGGTGACCCAGTGCGTTGAATTGGCTGGCTGGATCTGCGACATCCTCGACAACCTCGGCGACGCCGACGTGGAAGCGAATGTCGCGCAGCAAGTGTCGGCCCTGTGCGCGGACTTCCCGGTTTATCGCTGAGCGCGGTTTTGGAGTAAATGACTATGCAACGCTACTCGGGCTTCGGCCTCTTCAAACACTCCCTCAGCCATCACGAAAACTGGCAGAAGATGTGGCGCACGCCGACCCCTAAAAAGGTCTATGACGTGGTCATCGTCGGCGGTGGCGGGCATGGTCTGGCGACCGCCTACTACCTGGCCAAGGAACACGGCATCACCAACGTGGCCGTGGTCGAAAAAGGCTGGCTGGGCGGCGGTAACACCGCGCGCAACACCACCATCGTTCGCTCCAACTACCTGTGGGACGAGTCGGCGCACCTGTACGAACACGCGATGAAACTGTGGGAAGGCCTGTCCCAGGACCTGAACTACAACGTGATGTTCTCTCAGCGTGGCGTTTACAACCTGTGCCACACCCTGCAGGACATTCGTGATTCCGAGCGTCGGGTCAGCGCCAACCGCCTCAACGGCGTTGACGGTGAGCTGCTCAATGCCAAGCAAGTGGCCGATGAGATTCCGTACCTCGACTGCTCCAAGAACACCCGCTACCCGGTGATGGGCGCAACCGTCCAGCGTCGCGGCGGCGTGGCCCGTCACGATGCCGTGGCGTGGGGCTTTGCCCGTGCCGCCGATGCCTTGGGCGTGGACCTGATCCAGCAGACCGAAGTGATCGGTTTCCGTAAGGAAAACGGCGTGTGCATCGGCGTTGAAACCAACAAGGGCTTCATCGGCGCCAAGCGCGTCGGTGTGGTCACCGCCGGTAACTCCGGGCACATGGCCAAACTTGCCGGTTTCCGTCTGCCGATCGAATCCCACCCGTTGCAAGCGCTGGTGTCCGAGCCGATCAAGCCGATTATCGACAGCGTGATCATGTCCAACGCCGTACACGGTTACATCAGCCAGTCCGACAAGGGCGACCTGGTGATCGGCGCCGGTATCGACGGCTACAACGGCTACGGCCAGCGTGGTTCGTACCCGGTGATCGAGCACACCATCCAGGCCATCGTCGAGATGTTCCCGGTATTGTCCCGCGTACGCATGAACCGTCAGTGGGGCGGCATCGTCGACACCACGCCGGATGCGTGCCCGATCATTTCGAAAACCCCGGTTCCGAACATGTTCTTCAACTGCGGTTGGGGCACCGGTGGCTTCAAGGCAACACCTGGCTCGGGCAACGTATTTGCCGCGAGTCTGGCCAAGGGTGAAATGCACCCATTGGCTGCACCTTTCTCCATCGACCGTTTCCACAACGGTGCGTTGATCGATGAACACGGCGCTGCTGCGGTTGCCCACTAACAGGAGAAATCCCCATGTTGCATATCTTCTGTCCTCACTGCGGCGAGCTGCGCTCTGAAGAGGAATTCCACGCATCCGGCCAGGCGCACATCCCGCGTCCACTGGATCCGAACAGCTGCACCGACGAGGAGTGGGGCGACTACATGTTCTTCCGCGACAACCCTCGCGGTCTGCACCACGAATTGTGGGATCACGTTGCCGGCTGCCGTCAGTACTTCAACGCCACCCGTGACACCGTGACCTACGAGATTCTGGAAACTTACAAAATCGGCGCCAAGCCACAGTTCACCGACAAGACCGATAGCCCGAAAGCGGCCGCCACGGCTCTGGGAGAGAAGGTATGAGCCAGATCAATCGCCTGTCCAATGGCGGACGGATCGACCGTAACAAAGTGCTGAGCTTCACCTTCAACGGCCAGGTCTACAAAGGCTTTGAAGGCGATTCGCTGGCCGCTGCACTGCTGGCCAACGGCGTCGACATTATCGGTCGCAGCTTCAAGTACTCCCGTCCACGCGGCATTTTTGCTGCGGGCGCCGAAGAGCCGAACGCCGTGCTGCAGATCGGCGCGACCGAAGCCACGCAGATCCCTAACGTACGCGCCACGCAACAAGCGCTGTATCAAGGCCTGGTCGCCACCAGCACCAACGGTTGGCCGAGCGTGAACAACGACATGATGGGGATTCTCGGCAAGGTCGGCGGCAAGCTGATGCCACCGGGCTTCTACTACAAAACCTTCATGTATCCGCAATCGTTCTGGATGACCTACGAGAAGTACATTCGTAAGGCAGCAGGTCTTGGCCGTTCGCCGACCGAAAACGATCCGGACACCTACGACTACATGAACCAGCACTGCGACGTGCTGATCGTCGGCGCTGGCCCTGCGGGTCTGGCGGCTGCACTGGCGGCTGCGCGTAGTGGTGCCCGTGTGATCCTGGCCGATGAGCAGGAAGAGTTCGGCGGCAGCTTGCTCGATTCCCGCGAAAGTCTCGACGGCAAGCCGGCGACCGAGTGGGTCGCCAGCGTCATCGCCGAGCTGAAGAACACCCCGGACGTGCTGCTGTTGCCGCGCGCCACGGTCAACGGTTACCACGACCACAACTTCCTGACCATTCACGAACGCCTGACCGATCACCTCGGCGACCGCGCTCCGATTGGCCAGGTGCGTCAGCGCATCCACCGTGTTCGCGCCAAACGCGTGGTGCTGGCGACCGGCACTCACGAGCGTCCACTGGTCTACGGCAACAACGACGTGCCGGGCAACATGCTCGCCGGCGCTGTGTCGACCTACGTGCGTCGTTACGGTGTGGCTCCAGGCAAGAAACTGGTGCTGTCGACCAACAACGACCACGCCTACCGCGTGGCCCTGGATTGGCTCGACGCCAGCCTGCAAGTCGTGGCCATCGCCGATGCGCGCAGCAACCCGCGCGGTGCGCTGGTTGAAGAAGCGCGCGCCAAAGGCATCCGCATCCTGACCGGCAGCGCTGTGATCGAGGCCCGTGGCAGCAAGCACGTGACCGCCGCTCGCGTGGCCGCTATCGATGTCAAAGGACACAAAGTCACCAGCCCTGGCGAATGGCTTGAGTGCGACCTGGTGGCCAGCTCCGGCGGCTACAGCCCGGTCGTTCACCTGGCTTCGCACTTGGGTGGCAAGCCGATCTGGCGTGAAGACATCCTCGGTTTCGTACCGGGCGAAGCACCACAGAAACGCGTGTGCGTTGGTGGCATCAACGGCGTCTATGGTCTGGGCGATTCCCTGGCCGATGGTTTTGAAGGCGGCGCTCGCGCAGCCAGC
This sequence comes from Pseudomonas sp. IT-P294, assembly GCF_949767865.1. NCBI lineage: Bacteria > Pseudomonadati > Pseudomonadota > Gammaproteobacteria > Pseudomonadales > Pseudomonadaceae > Pseudomonas > Pseudomonas sp. IT-P294. The sequence goes on from NZ_CATKQW010000022.1 coordinate 696,396, forward strand.
GAAGCCGGTTTCAGTGTGGTCGAAGGCACTTTGCCAAAAGCCCTGAGCCGTCTGGAAGAGCCGACCCTGGCGCTGTTCCAGGTGCCGCACGAAAAGAACACCGCACGTGCGCCGAAGCAATTCGTCGACCTGCAAAACGACGTCACCGCCGCCGCCATCGAACTGGCGACCCGCGAAGGCTTCGAGTCGGTCGAGCACGTCAAACGCTATACCGCACTGGGCTTCGGCACTGACCAGGGCAAACTCGGCAACGTCAACGGCCTGGCCATCGCCGCCCGTTCGTTGAACGTGACCATCCCGCAGATGGGCACCACCATGTTCCGTCCGAACTACACACCGGTAACTTTCGGGGCTGTGGCCGGCCGTCACTGTGGGCACATTTTCGAACCTGTCCGTCACACCGCGCTGCATCACTGGCACGTGAAGAACGGCGCCGAGTTTGAAGATGTCGGCCAGTGGAAACGTCCGTGGTACTTCCCGAAAAGCGGTGAAGACATGCATGCCGCGGTGAAACGCGAATGCAAAGCCGTGCGCGACAGCGTTGGCCTGCTGGACGCTTCGACCCTGGGCAAGATCGACATCCAGGGCCCGGACACCCGCGAGTTCCTGAACCGCGTCTACACCAACGCCTGGACCAAACTCGACGTGGGCAAGGCGCGTTACGGCCTGATGTGTAAAGAAGACGGCATGGTGTTCGACGACGGCGTAACTGCCTGTCTGGCCGACAACCATTTCGTGATGACCACCACCACCGGCGGCGCTGCACGCGTGCTGCAATGGCTGGAAATCTACCACCAGACCGAATGGCCGGACCTGAAGGTGTACTTCACTTCCGTGACGGATCACTGGGCAACCATGACCCTGTCCGGGCCGAACAGCCGCAAGCTGCTCAGCGAAGTCACCGACGCCGATTTGAGCAACGAAGCCTTCCCGTTCATGACCTGGAAAGAAGCCCTGGTCGGCGGTGTGCCGGCGCGGATTTTCCGGATTTCGTTTACCGGTGAGCTGTCGTTCGAAGTCAACGTACAGGCCGACTACGCCATGGGCGTGCTCGAGAAAATCGCCGAGGCTGGCAAGAAGTACAACCTGACCCCGTATGGCACTGAAACCATGCACATCCTGCGGGCCGAGAAGGGTTTCATCATCGTAGGTCAGGACACTGACAGCTCGATGACCCCGGACGACCTGAACATGGGCTGGTGTGTGGGTCGCACCAAACCGTTCTCGTGGATCGGCCAGCGCGGCATGAACCGTGAAGACTGTGTGCGTGATCAGCGCAAACAATTGGTGGGGCTGAAGCCGATCGATCCGAACGTATGGCTGCCGGAAGGTGCGCAACTGGTGTTCAACACCAAGCAAACCATCCCGATGACCATGGTCGGTCACGTAACTTCCAGCTATCTGCACAACTCCCTGGGCTATTCGTTTGCCATGGGCGTGGTCAAAGGCGGCTTGAAGCGTATGGGTGAACGGGTGTTCGCACCGCTGGCCGACGGCAGCGTGATCGAGGCGGAAATCGTTTCTTCGGTGTTCTTCGATCCAAAAGGCGATCGCCAGAACGTGTAAGTCGATCGTTCCCACGCTCTGCGTGGGAATGCATCCCGGGACGCTCCGCGTCCCAAGAGCGGACGCAGAGCGTCCATGGCGGCATTCCCACGCAGAGCGTGGGAACGATCAACTGAATTCAGGAACAGGTGCTTTATGACCGCAGCCAATGTTTACCAACAACGCCCAACCACCGGGGCCAAGGCCGAGTCGTCGCTGCATCACGCAGGCTTGCAAAACCTGGTGGGCAAGGGTCGCAAGAACGCCGGCGTGATCGTGCGTGAGAAAAAACTCCTCGGCCACCTGACCATTCGTGGCGATGGCCACGATGCGGCTTTCGCTGCAGGTGTGCACAAAGCACTCGGCATCGAATTACCGGGCGCGCTGACCGTTATCGTCAAAGGCGAAACCAGCCTGCAATGGATGGGGCCGGATGAATGGTTGCTGATCGTGCCGACCGGTGAAGAGTTCGCCACCGAGCAAAAACTGCGCGAAGCGCTGGGCGACCTGCACATCGCAATCACCAACGTCAGCGGCGGCCAGCAGATCCTCGAACTGAGCGGCCCGAACGTGCGCCAGGTGCTGATGAAATCCACCAGCTACGACGTACATCCCAACAGCTTCCCGGTGGGCAAGGCTGTGGGCACCGTGTTTGCCAAGTCGCAACTGGTGATTCGCCACACCGCCGAAGACACCTGGGAACTGCTGATTCGTCGCAGCTTCTCGGACTACTGGTGGTTGTGGTTGCAGGACGCTGCCGCCGAATACGGGCTTAGCGTTCAGGCGTAATGATCGTTCCCACGTCGAGGCGTCGAACCGTCTGCGTGGGAATGCATCCCCGGACGCTCCGCGTCCAGCTCTAAGGCGGTGACGCAGAGCGTCACTGGCGGCATTCCCACGCAGAGCGTGGGAACGATCAGAGGAGAAACACGACTATGAGCCGCGCCCCAGACACATGGATTCTGACTGCCGACTGCCCAAGCGTTCTCGGCACCGTGGACGCGGTGACGCGCTTTCTGTTCGAGCAGGGCTGCTACGTCACCGAGCACCACTCCTTTGACGACCGGCTCTCGGGCCGTTTTTTCATTCGTGTGGAGTTCCGCCAGCCCGACGGCTTTGATGAACAGATATTTCGTGTCGGGTTGGAAGAGCGTGGCAAAGCCTTCGGCATGGTCTTCGAGCTGACGGCGCCGAACTACCGGCCAAAAGTGGTGATCATGGTCTCCAAGGCCGATCACTGCCTCAACGACTTGCTCTACCGTCAGCGCATCGGCCAGTTGTCGATGGACGTGGCCGCCGTGGTCTCCAACCACCCCGACCTCAAGCCGCTGGCCGACTGGCACCAGATTCCGTATTACCACTTCCCCCTGGACCCGAACGACAAGCCGTCGCAAGAGCGCCAGGTGTGGCAGGTCATCGAAGAGTCCGGCGCGGAACTGGTGATCCTTGCCCGCTACATGCAGGTGCTGTCGCCCGAGCTGTGCCGCAAACTCGATGGCAAGGCGATCAACATTCACCACTCCCTGCTGCCCGGTTTCAAAGGCGCCAAGCCTTATCACCAGGCCTACAACAAGGGCGTGAAACTGGTTGGCGCCACGGCGCACTACATCAATAACGACCTGGACGAAGGCCCGATCATCGCCCAGGGCGTAGAGGCCGTGGACCACAGTCATTACCCGGAAGATCTGATCGCCAAGGGGCGAGATATCGAAGGGCTGACCCTGGCGCGGGCTGTTGGGTATCACATTGAACGACGGGTGTTTTTGAACGCCAATCGCACGGTCGTTCTTTAAATCGCCATCGCGAGCCTGCTCGCGATGGCTGCATAACAGACAACACAAGACGCACAAGCAGTAACCCGAGCAATCAACGCGCCGCCGCTTCATGGCGACGCGAGCGCTACATAAAAACAACATCGAGGTGAAAGCATGTCTGGCAATCGTGGAGTGGTGTATCTCGGCAACGGCAAGGTCGAAATACAGAAAATCGACTATCCAAAAATGCAGGACCCGCGCGGCAGGAAGATCAACCATGCTGTCATCCTGCGTGTGGTTTCCACCAACATCTGTGGTTCCGACCAGCACATGGTGCGCGGTCGTACCACCGCTCAGACCGGTCTGGTGCTGGGTCACGAGATCACCGGTGAAGTGATCGAGAAGGGCAGCGACGTCGAGAACCTGCAGATCGGCGACCTGGTTTCCGTACCGTTCAACGTGGCTTGCGGGCGCTGCCGTTCCTGCAAGGAAATGCATACCGGTGTTTGCCTCAGCGTTAACCCGGCGCGTCCGGGCGGTGCCTACGGTTATGTCGACATGGGCGACTGGACCGGCGGCCAGGCGGAGTACGCGATGGTGCCGTACGCCGACTTCAACCTGCTGAAACTGCCTGATCGCGATCGCGCGATGGAAAAAATCCGCGACCTGACCTGCCTCTCCGACATCCTGCCGACCGGTTACCACGGCGCAGTGACCGCCGGCGTTGGCCCAGGCAGCACCGTATACATTGCCGGTGCCGGTCCAGTCGGTCTCGCAGCAGCCGCTTCCGCCCGCCTGCTGGGCGCGGCAGTAGTGATCATCGGTGACGTCAACACTGTTCGCCTGGCACACGCCAAGGCGCAGGGTTTTGAAATCGCCGACCTGTCCCTGGACACCCCGCTGCACGAACAGATCGCTGCACTGCTGGGCGAGCCAGAAGTGGATTGCGCCGTCGACGCCGTAGGCTTCGAAGCGCGTGGCCACGGGCATGACGGCGTGAAACACGAGGCTCCGGCCACCGTGCTCAACTCGCTGATGGGCGTCGTGCGGGTTGCCGGCAAAATCGGTATTCCTGGCCTGTACGTGACCGAAGATCCAGGTGCAGTGGATGCCGCTGCGAAAATGGGCAGCCTGAGCATCCGCTTCGGTCTGGGCTGGGCAAAATCCCACAGCTTCCACACCGGCCAGACGCCTGTGATGAAGTACAACCGTCAGCTGATGCAGGCGATCATGTGGGACCGTATCAAGATTGCCGACATCGTTGGCGTGGAAGTCATCAGCCTGGATGACGCGCCACGTGGTTACGGTGAGTTCGATGCGGGCGTGCCGAAGAAGTTTGTGATCGATCCGCACAAACTGTTCAGCGCGGCGTAAGGCTTCACGCAATACAAAACGGCGACCCTAGGGTCGCCGTTTTTTTGTTCGATGATGATCGTTCCCACGCTCTGCGTGGTAACGCCTCCTGTGACGCTCTGCGTCACGATTTGGGACGCAGAGCGTCCCGGGCTGCATTCCCACGCAGAGCGTGGGAACGATCATTAGAGGACCACCAACGCTCCTTGATATAGAACGGGCCCCGTCGGTTGCCCCGTCGGCGAACCACCTTTGGGCTCAAGACTCACCGCCAATGCAATCGGCTTGGCGATCAACGTTTTCTGCGCATCGCTGAGCTCTACGCGACCTTTGCCATCAGCCGGAATCACGCCGAGGGAAACGGGTTTTCCATCCGCCGGAATCGCCCACAACTCCAGGCTACGGCTCGGATCAACCGCTGCCAATGTCAACGGCTCGACCTTCAGATAATCCGCATGTGATTCCACTTTCAGTGCAGGCTGCGCATCGGCTGTGAGCAACGTGGCGCTGTAACGGGCGCTGTCACGGTTGTAGATCACGCCCAGGGTGACCGCAATCACCAGCGAACACACCGCCGCCGTCATCCGCAACCAGTTCCAGAACGGACGCTTCTCTGGCACATGAAGCACCTGCGGTTCGATTCGTGCGGTGATGCCTTTCCACACGCGATCTGGCACCGGCTGCTCGGGTAACGCATCGGTCAGACTGGCGAGGCTTTCCTGCCATTGCGCCAGTTCCACGCGCAAGGCCGCGTCCTCCAGCAATAACTGCTCGAAACGCCGACGGGCGGCAGCCGGCATCAGGCCGATGGCGTAGTCGGCGGCGAGGGCGCGGCGCAGGGTTGGGGTTTGATAGTTCATGATTCAAGGCACCTGCGCAGTCGCTCCATACCGCGGCGGATCCAGGATTTCACCGAGCCCAGCGGCGCGGCCAGGTGTTCGGCCAGTTCAGCGCACGACAAGCCCTGGAAGTAAGCGACTGTGATCGATTGGCGCTGCATGCCTTCGAGGCTTTCCAGGCAGCGCTTCAAAGCACCGGCTTCGCGTGCGCTGGCTAATTGGTCGTGGGCCGAGGGGCTTTCATCCACCAGCGCTTGTTCTTCGAGATCGCTCAATGGCCGGTCACGGTGTTTGCGTAACTGGTCGATGGCTTGATTGCGGGTGATGTTAATCATCCAGGTCAACGGCGCGGACAGGTGCGCCTCATAGCGCGAGGCATTGTTCCAGATGCGCACGAAGCTTTCCTGCAGCACTTCTTCGGCCAAGTCCGCACGCCCCATGAAACGCAGGGCAACACCGTGCAAGCGTGGGCCGACGCTACGGTACAGCGTCTCGAACGCGCGGCGGTCACCCAGTGAGCACTGGGCCAGGAGTTGCCTGAGTTGATCGGTGTCGGCGGTGGAAATAGTGGTTCTCCGGACAATCGGCGCGGGCTGCGCGTGGTTCTTGTTGCAGGCAGAGGTTAGTTGACGGCGCGCAGTTGTTCCATTCACGGCAGACACCTCGGGAAACCGCCGACCCTGATGTTCAGGGCCGGCGGTACGGCTCAGCTTTTTGGCATCAGCACTTTGTCGATGACCTGAATCACGCCGTTGGATTGATACACGTCATAGGTGGTGATATCGGCGACGTCACCTTTTTCATCCTTGATGGTGATGTTATGCGGACCGTTCATCATCGCCCACAGTTTGCCGCCGGCGACGGTGGTCAGCTCGGCTTTGCCGCCACCGGCCTTGATCTTCTCGGCGAGGGTCATCATGTCGAGTTTTCCGGCGACGACGTGATAGGTGAGAACGTGAGTCAGGGTCGCTTTGTTGGCGGGCTTGAGCAGGGTGTCGACGGTGCCGGCTGGCAGCGCTGCGAACGCCGAGTTGACCGGAGCAAATACGGTGAACGGGCCTTTGCCCTTGAGGGTATCGACCAGGCCTGCGGCTTTGACGGCGGCCACCAGCGTGGTGTGGTCGGCGGAGTTGACGGCATTATCGATGATGTCCTTGCCCGGCATCATGCTCTGGCCACCGACCATGACTGAGTCGTGGCTCATGTCTGCGGCTTGCACAGTGTTCAGTGCGAGTGCCCCGCCAAGGGCGAAGGTCAGCAGGCTGGCAATCAGGGGCGTTTTGATCGAAGTGCGTTTCATGGTGATGATCCTTTGTGGGGAGAATCGGCCAGGAGTGTCTGTCCGTGCTTGATATACGTGGGCACGGCCATACTGGATGCAGCGACTGGACATTCTTTTTTGACGGTTCGTCAGAGGCTCGCCAGGGCTGGGAACAATCCCCCGGGATGCCAGTCAAACAGGCAGTTTTTCGCCGCCCGCTTGCCGGGCGGTTTTCTTGGCACAAGAGGATGTCTGGATGAAGATTTCACGCGGTTTCGCATTGGTTTCGCTGATGACTCTGGCCGCCAGCCCGGTCTTTGCTCAGTTCAACCTTAGTGATGCGGCCAGTGCCATTTCCGGTATGAAGGGTGATAACACCGCAGCCTCAGCCGCGCAGACTCCACAAACGGCTGACCTGCTGAATGCACTCAGCGAATTGAATGTCACGCCAGAACAAGCCATTGGGGGCGCCGGGGCGATGCTGGGGCTGGCAAAAAACCAATTGAGCTCCACCGATTACTCGGAACTGGCCAAAAGCGTTCCGGGGATCGACATATTGTCCGGCGGCGGTGAGCTGGGTGCGCTGGCAGGCTTGCTCGGGTCTTCCGGCAACACGGCCGGTCTGGGCAATGCCTTGGGCGCCGTGAAGAACACCACCGATTTGAGTAGCGCGTTCAGCGCATTGGGGATGGACGCTGGCATGATCGGCCAGTTTGCCCCGGTGCTGTTGCAATACTTCGGTCAGCAGGGCGTTGGCGGTTCGCTGCTGAACAGTCTGGGCGGGATCTGGGGCGCCGGCTCCGGCATCTGATCTAACGGTTCTCGGCGCGCAAGGCGTCGATGCGCCGATCCTTTTCGATCCAGAGGTGGTTGACCCAGTTCTGGATCGTCTGGCGAAACACCGGGTCGTTCTCATAGTCGCCCTGCCACAGTGCCGGGTCGAGTTCGCGGGTCTTGATATCGATGATGACCCGCGGCACGTTGCCACTGATCAAGTCCCAGAACCCTGGAATCTTCTGCTGCGGATACACCACCGTCACATCAAGAATGGCGTCCAGCTGTTCGCCCATCGCTGCCAGCACAAACGCCACGCCGCCGGCCTTGGGCTTGAGCAAATGCGTGAACGGTGATTGCTGCTGGGTGCTTTTTGCTGCGGTGTAGCGGGTGCCTTCCAGATAATTGACCACCGTCACTGGCTGGCGCTTGTACAGCTCGCAGGCTTGTTTGGTGATCTCCAGGTCCTTGCCGGCCAGTTCCGGGTTTTTCGCCAGAAACGCCTTGCTGTAGCGCTTCATGAACGGATAGTCCAGCGCCCACCACGCCAGCCCCAGGAACGGCACCCAGATCAGTTCTTTCTTGAGGAAGAACTTGAAGAACGGCGTGCGCCGGTTGAGTGTCTGGATCAGCGCCGGGATATCGACCCAGGATTGATGGTTACTGATCACCAAATACGACGTATCACGGCGCAGCTCATCGCCACCCTTGATGTCCCATTGGGTGGGGATGCACAGGCGGAAAATCAGCTTGTCGATTTCGGCCCAAGTCTCGGCGATCCACATCACCGCCCATGAGGCATAGTCGCGAAAGCGCCCGGGCAGGACCAGTTTGAGCAGTGCGAACACCATCAACGGTCCGAACAGGACCAAGGTGTTGAGCAACAGCAGCAAGGTAACGAAACAGCCGGTGAGCAGGCGGCGCATAAGAGACTCTTGAAAGCGTTTGGGCGCGCCATCATAAGCAGCTTCGGGCCTCAGGCCAAATCGGCGGTGACGAATGTTTCACCTTCAAACCTTTAATCTCCCTGTGCAAATCATTCCAACGTAGCGCGTGGGAACGATCTATCCAATCAAGGTCTAAAATCCCGCTGCCCACTCCTTATGGATGCCCATTACGTGAAATCCCTCCTAGCATTGCTTTCCCTCGTGGCCCTGCCGGTCCTGGCCGCTGAGCCGACCCTGTATGGGCGCTACGAATACATTGCGCTGCCGGAAATCGGTGGCCAGGTCTTCAAGGCCAAAATGGACACCGGCGCCCTGACAGCCTCGCTGTCGGCCAAGGACATCGAAACCTTCACTCGCGACGGCGAAGAGTGGGTGCGTTTTCGCCTCGCCACCAAGGACGCGAGCAATAAGGTTTACGAACACAAGGTCGCGCGGATCAGCAAGATCAAGACCCGCTCCGAAGAAGAAGATGATGACGCGAACGTGAGCGCACCGACCAAGCGTCCAGTGGTCGATCTGGAGCTGTGCCTGGGCAACGTCAAGCGCACCGTCGAGGTCAACCTCACCGACCGCAGCAGCTTCAACTATCCACTGTTGATCGGTGCCAAGGCGTTGCGTGAATTCGGCGCGGCGGTGAATCCGGCACGACGTTTCACGGCCGACAAACCCAACTGCTGAGGCGCCACTGGAGCATCGGCACCAGGCCCCGCGAGCAACTGTCAGATGCGCGGGGTGTGGCCGCCGATGCGTGTGGGAGCGGGCTTGCCCGCGATGAAGCCGGGACAGCCGGCGAAGCTCTAAACCTTCGGCATCGTCGCCAACATCGAAGGCCGCTGACTCACCTCAAAATACCAGGCCGCCAACTGCGGATTCGCTTCGCGCCACGCCAAGTCTGGGTGGCGCAAGTCGAGGTAACCCAACGCACACGCCACGCTGATCGCCGCCACATCGAAATGGCTGGTCAGTTCGGCAATCGCGTCTTTCTCCAGCAATGCCAGGGCACGCCGGATCTTGTCGCGCTGGCCATCGAGCCACGCATCCCAGTGTTTCTCCGGCGGGCGCAGGGCGACTTCGTAACGAACCATCACCGAAGCGTCCATGATCCCGTCGGCCAGGGAGGCGAGGGTCAGACGCCGCCAGCGGGCCGATCCGTCGCGAGGAATCAGCGGATTGCCGACGTGTTGATGATCGAGGTAATCGAGGATGACTCGGCTGTCATGGATGACGTTGCCGTCGGCCAGACGCAAGGCCGGAATCTTGCCCAGCGGGTTGTCTTCATTCAGGGCCGGGTCCGGGCTCACCGGTGTCAGCACGCAGTCCTGCAATGCCACGCGGTCGGTCTGACCGGTTTCGTGCAGCAGCACCATGACTTTGCGAACGAAGGGCGATAAAGAATTGTGGAACAGGGTCATGCTGGGGGCGGACATGGCAGCATCTCGGTGTGGGGCAGTGCCGGGCAGCATAGCGCGTTAAAGCGATAGCTCAAGATGAGCAGCGAACGCAAATCCCCCTGTGGGAGCGAGCTTGCTCGCGATGAGGTCGTTACATTCAGCACTCATGTTGAATGTCAGGTCGCCATCGCGAGCAAGCTCGATCCCATAGGTTTTGCGATTTAGCTGACCGGTTGCAGCGTCTGCGATCCCGCCTGCGGACCCGAAGCAGCCTGCTGTGGTTTCAGTTCGCGGGCGACGGTCCAGACGATGAACGCGGCCACGATGTCGAAAATCGCCAGCACCACGAACAGCGGGCTGTAACCGATCTTGGTCACCATCACGCCGAACACCATGGTGAAGGCGGCAGCGCCCAGGTAGCCGAACATCCCGCCCATGCCGGTGGCCGTGGCCACTTCATTCTTGCCGAACGAGTCGGAGGTGATCGCATACAGCGCACCGGACAATGTCTGGTGAGCGAAGCCGCCGACGCACAGCAGCGCGATCGCGGTGTAGGGGCTGGCCACCAGGCCGATGCAGGCCGGGCCGATCATGCAGGAGGCACCGAACAGCAGGACCATTTTGCGCGAGGTGAACAACGATACTTTGCAGTGCTTGTGGAACAACGGGCTCAGGTAACCGCCCAGGACGCAGCCAAGGTCGGCGGCCAGAAACGGCAGCCAGGCGAACATCGCGATCTCTTTGATGTTCATGTGCCGTTCGGTCATCAGGTACAGCGGGATCCAGGCGTTGAACGTCTGCCAGGCGGGCTCGGAGAGCATCCGCGCACTGGCGATGGCGTAGAAGTTGCGGCTGCCGATGATCTTCTTCCAGCTGCCCTTTTTCGTGGTCGGGTCTTTGAAGTGATCTTCCTGGCCACTGAGGATGTAATCGCGTTCTTCATCACTCAGGCGTTTTTGATCGCGTGGATGTTTGTAGAGGATCAGCCAGAGAAAGCTCCAGACAATGCCCAGCCCCCCGACGATCAGGAATGCCAGCTCCCAGCCACTGTGCAGAATCGCCCAAACCACCAGCGGCGGCGCCAGCAGTGCGCCGATCGAAGAGCCGATGTTGAACCAGCCAATTGCAACCGAACGCTCCTTGGCCGGAAACCATTCGGTCGAGGCTTTGACCGCTGCCGGCAAACCGGCCGCTTCCGTCAGGCCCAGCAGGCCCCGAACAAACGCCAGCCCTTGCCAGCCTGACGCCATTGCCGCTGCCGCACAGGCAATCGACCAGGCGAAGGCGAAGATTGCAAAGCCCATTTTGGTGCCGATGGCATCGATGATGTAGCCCGCCACCGGTTGCATTAGCGCGTAGCAAACCTGCCATGCAACCACGATGTGCGAGTACTGCTCGGTGGAGATGTTCATTTCGCTCATCAGGGTCGGAGCGGCCACTGAGAGGGTATTGCGAGCCAGGTAGTTGACCATCAGGCCGGCTGTCACCAGGCCGACCATCCACCAGCGGATGCCTTTGACTTTCATTGCTTCACCATGATTATTTTTGGATTTTGGTGTTAAACAAGGTTTGTTGTAGGTTGTCGTACAACATGCGTCTTTATAGAAGTGCAAGGGCGAAACTGTCAATAAATATGTCAAAGAATTTGCGGGCTAAGGCGACAGGCGGGGGAATGATGTCGTCGTATGACCGAAGGGTTTATTCCGATTGTGGGAGCGAGCCTGCTCGCGATGGGATCGCCGCGGACTGATTGAAAGACTCGTCGGCCTCATCGCGAGCAAGCTCGCTCCCACAAGGATCAGCGGCGTTGCAGCAGACCGCGCAGGGCGAGGACAGCGGGGACGCCCAGGCCAAGCCAGCTCAAGGCGTCCCACACGCCGTCACCCAGCAGCGCGGCGAATAACCCCGCGGCGCTGAGCAGGGCGATGACGGTAGGCGTGGCAAACACCTTCCAGAAGTTCGACTGCCTTGGCCTCATGCCTGAGCTCCCGCTTGTTCAAGCACCGGTTTCGCCGCTTTGCGCCGCACCACCCACAGATAAACCCCGCTGCCGAGGACAACGATGGTCAGCCCGTCCAGGGTCGCCCAGAGGATTTTCATCGGCATACCGCCGTAGTCACCGAAGTGCAGCGGTTGCGACATGCCCATGGCGTCCATGTACCACGGTCGTTCGGCCACCGCTGTGACTTGCAGGGTGCTGGCGTCGATCAGCACCGGGGTCAGCAGGTGCGATGTCAGGTGGGTGCTGCCTTTCATGAACACCGCGTAATGGTGCTCGCTGGAAAATCGGGTGCCGGGGAAGGCGATGAAGTCAGGTGTCATGCCCGGTGCGACTTCCTTGGCGATGTCGAGCAAACGGGTCGCGGGCGCCAATTGCGTCAGCGGCGGTGCGTCCCGGTACGGTGCGACCATCGCGCTCAGGCTGTCGTTGCGCCAAGCGGCGATCAGCAGATCGGCGCAGGCACTGATGACCCCGGTCACACCCACGACCAACGCCCACGTCAGGGTGACCACGCCGATCAGGTTATGCAGGTCGAGCCAGCGCAGGCGAGTCGACTTGTCCTGGCGCACAGTGGCGAATTTCAAGCGGCGCATGAACGGCAGGTACAGCACCGTTCCGGAAATAATCGCGGCGACAAACATCAGCCCCATGAACGCGAGCAGCAACTTGCCCGGCAGTCCGGCAAACATGTCCACGTGCAGGCGCAGCATCACCATCATGAAACCGCCATTGGCCGACGGCATTTCCAGCGCTTCACCGGTACGGGCGTCGAGCATGAAGGTGTGCGACGAGTTCGGCTCGGTACCGGCAGTGGCCGCCATGATGGTGATTGCAGCGTTGGGCTCGTCTTCGTCAAAGCCGAAATATTGCATGACGTCGCCAGGGCGATGTTTTTCAGCCGCCTGCACCAACTGCTGCAGATTCAGCTGCGGTGTGTCTGCCGGCATCTGCTTCAATTGCGCAGCATCGCCCAGCAGGTGATCGATCTCATGGTGAAAGATCAGCGGCAGGCCGGTCAGCGCCAGCATCAGCAGAAATACCGTGCAGATCAGGCTGGTCCAGGTGTGGACGCAGGACCAGCGGCGAATCGTTTTGCTTTTCATCTCATGGCCTTCAGAAATACCAAAGCCGTCCCATGGGGGACGGCTCGGTCTTGGGCGTGACAAATCAGGTCATTACCACTTGTAGGTCGCACTGGCGACGACACTGCGCTGGTCGCCGTAGTAGCAGTAGAAACTGTCACAGGTGGAGATGTAGTCCTTGTCCAACAGGTTGGTCGCGTTGAGGGCCAGCGATGCGCCTTTCAGGCTGTTGTCCAGACGACCGAGGTCGTAATGCACCGCGGCGTCGAACACGGTGTAGGCGTCGGCCTTGCCCAGGAAGGTGTTGGCCTGGTCGCCATAGGTGTTGCCGGTATAGCGGGCGCCGGCACCGAGGCCGAAGCCGTCGAGCACGCCGTTGTGCCAGGTGTAATCGGCCCACAGCGACGCTTGCTGGTTAGGTATCAGTTGCAGGCGATTGCCTTTGAAATCGCCGTTTTGCACTTCGGACTTGGCCAGGGTGTAGGCGGCGATGATTTTCAGGTTGTCGGTCACATCGGACACCGCTTCCAGCTCCAGGCCCTTGACCTTCACTTCGCCGGTCTGGCTGGTGATCGGCGTGGCGCCGACGGTGGTGGTGACGGAAACGTTTTTCTGGGTCAGGTCATACACCGCCGCGCTGAGCAGGGTTTTGCTGCCCGGTGGCTGGTATTTCACGCCCAGCTCCCACTGCTTGCCCTCGGTTGGCTTGAAAGATTCGGTGGACGAGGCCAGGGCGCCGGTGGTTGGCTGGAAGGATTCGGCATAGGACAGGTACGGCACAAAGCCCGAGTCAAACACATAGCTGATCGCCGCGTTGCCGCTGAAGGCCTTGTCGCGCTCGGTGTTGGTGGCGTCGCCCTTGTTGAAGAATGTTGTGCCGGTGTGCACCCAGTCCTCACGGCCGCCGAGGGTCAGGCGCCAGTTATCGAGGGCCATCTGGTCCTGCACGTACACGCCCGTCTGGTGGGTTTTTTGGTCGTAGTCGTAGAACGCGGAGGAACGCGGTGGACGAACGATTGGCTGGCCATAAATTGGGTTGTTGACGTTGGTGATCAGCCCGTCACCGAAAATCGAGGTGTAGTTGGTGTTGCTGCGTTGGTGGTCGAGACCGAGCAGCAGGGTGTGGCGCACATCGCCGGTGACAAAGTCAGCCTGGAAATTGTTATCCACGGCGAACTGGCTGATGTCTTCGTCGACGGTGGTGCTGGTGCGCCCGACGTTTCCTTGATTATCCACCTGCGTAAACGGGTAAGAGCCGACGGTGAGTGCCTGGAACGACAGGTCCGATTTGGTGTAACGCAGGTTCTGCCTGAATTGCCAGACATCGTTCAGGCGATGCTCGAACGCATAACCCAGCGCGTAGTAGGTGCGGTCGTAGAATTCCCAATCCGGATCGCCCAGGTTCTTGTGATGAGACACTTTGCCAAACGGCATGTCGATCTTGGTGCCCTGCACCGGCAGGAACTGGCTGGTGATGCCGGTATCGTCGCGGGTGAATTGCGTGAGCAGGGTGAACGAGGTGTCGTCGTCGATGTTCCAGGTCAGGCTCGGCGCAATGTTGTAGCGCTTGTTGTCGACGTGGTCGATCTGCGTGCCACTGTCGCGCACCACACCGCTCAGGCTGTAGAGAAACTGGCCTGCGTCGTCGATCTTGCCGGTGCTGGCGAAGTTGATCTGGCGCTGGTTGTCGCTGCCGTATTGCAGCTCGATCTCATGGCTGTCTTGCGCGGTGGGACGGCGGCTGACCATGTCCAGCAAGCCGCCCGGCGGGGTCTGGCCGTACACCGATGAAGCCGGGCCGCGCAGCAGGGCGAGGCGCTCGAGGTTCCAGGTTTCCTGTTTCGGGTTGGCATACACGCCTTTGGGCAGTGGCAAGCCGTCCAGGAACTGAGTCGGTTCGAAACCACGCACGCGCAACCAGTCGGCGCGGGTGTCACTGCCGTAGCTGCTGGCGACGATGCCGGGCATGTAGCGCACGGCGTCATCGAGGTTCTGCACGTTGCGATCGTCCATCTGCTGACGGGTGGCAATCGAAATCGAGCGTGGTGCTTCGACCAGCGCGGTGTCGGTCTTGGTGCCAGCGGCGGTGCGGGTCGCCAGGTAGCCGTCCACCGGACCCCAGGCACTTTCGGTGTTTTCGATGCCGATGACGGCGGTTTCCGGCAGGGCCAGCACGCCCTCGGGAATGGCGACCAAACTGTAGGTGCCAGCGCTGCTTTGTTCCAGTTGCAGACCGCTGCCACGCAAGGCTTCACGCAGCGCGCCGGCGGCGTCGAACTGACCCTTCACCGGTGCCGAGGACTTGCCCGCCGCCAGCGATGGATTCAACGACAGCGCCAGGCCGGCCTGGCTGGCGATCTGATTCAGGGTGTTGGCCAATGGCGCCGCCGGCAGGTCGTAGGCGCGAACGCTGGACGCCTGTTCTGCGGCGATCAGCGGGCTGCTGGCCAGAGGGGCGCAAAGGGCAATGGCGACTGCCAGCAAGCTGGGACGCAACAGGGTGTCGAGCGAACGGGACATACAGCGGCTCATGAATGGAAATATTTCTCAATTGCCTAGGTGCCGCACGAGATTCCAAAAGTGATAGGGCTGGATGAAAATAATTTCTATTCATCAATTGCGGTGTGAGGCTGATGATCGTTCCCACGCTCTGCGTGGGAATGCCTCAATGGACGCTCTGCGTCCGCTTCGGCATGTGACGCGGAGCGTCACGGGCTGCATTCCCACGCAGAGCGTGGGAACGATCATCATCAGGCGCAACAGCTCTCAGGGCCGGGTGTCAGCCTTCGCCACCGTCACCCACCACGGCGTGTGCTGTTCGATCTGCACCGGCAAGGTCGGCAGCAGTGCATTCAGGGCCTTGTCCGTATCGTGCAGTGGGAAGCTGCCGGTGATTCGCAGGTCGGCGATCTCCGGGGCCAGCCCCAGATGCCCGCGACGGTAGCGAGCGAGTTCACGCACCAGGTCTTCCAGCCGCGCGTTGTCCACCACCAGCATGCCGCGAGTCCAGGCATCGGCACCGAGGTTGAGCGCGGTGATCGGCCCCAGGCCATTGCCGCGCATCAACACTTGCTGGCCCTCACGCAGAATCTGCTCTTCGGAACTTGATTGCGGATGCGCGGCCACCGCTGACTGCAGCACGCTCAATCGCGTGCCGTCATCTTCGCGCCGGACGAGGAAGCGAGTGCCGAGTGCGCGCAGGCTGCCTTCGCGGGTCTCGACGATAAATGGCCGGGCATCGCCATGACCGGTCTCGACGAGAATTTCCCCTTCCTGAAGGACGATCAGCCGCTGCTTTTCATCGAAGCGCACGTCGATGGCGCTGTGGGTGTTGAGGTTGATCAGCGTGCCGTCAGTCAGGCGCAGGGTGCGTTGCTCGCCGGTGGCGGTGCGTTGGTCGGCCAGCCAATAGTCGATGGGCAGAAAACGATCACCGGCGAATAGCGCCAATCCGATCACTGCAACAAGGCTGGCCACGCCGCTGCCCAGTTTGCGAACCCGGCGGCGAATGCTTTCGCGCGACTGCAACAGTGCCGTGCGGGCCGGGCCGCTGGCGACGCTGAAACGCTGGTCGAGCATGCCCAGTTGGTGCCACGCACGAGCATGTTCTTCGTGGGCAGCGTGCCATTTGGCGAACTCTTCGCGCTCCACCGGGTTGCCGGAATCGAGGGACAATTGCCAGGCAATCGCCGCGTCCAGCACATGGGCGGACACCGGTTTGGAACTGACCGGATTCATACCGGTTCACCGTACAACGCGATGTAGCACTGACGAATGCCTTGGGCCAGGTACTGACGAACCCGAGGCACCGACACGCCCAGGCGTTCGGCGATGTCGGCATGGCCAAGGCCGTCGAGACGGTTAAAGAGAAACGCTGCCCGCGCCTTGCTCGACAGTTTGCCGAGCAGGCGGTCGATGTTTTTCAGGTCTTCGAGAATCAGCAGCTGTTCTTCCACCGACGGTTGCTCGCTTTCGGGGATCAGCATCAATTCGGTGAGGTAGGCCTGTTCCAGCGCAGCGCGGCGGAAGTAGTCGAACAGCAAGCCTTTGGCGATCGCCACCAGAAACGCCCGCGGTTCGCGAGGTTCCTTCAGCTCATCACGGCCCAGCAACCGCACGAAGGTGTCCTGGCTCAGGTCTTCGGCCCGTTGCGGACAGGCCACGTTGCGTCGTAGCCAGGCCAAGAGCCAACCGCGATGGTCGCGATATAACGCACCAACGAGCTCACTCTGAGGGCTTTGGACTGACGACACGCGGCATCACCGATTGGGAAGTATTAACTAACGAGAATTATTCGCGATTGTGGCAGAGGCGGGGGAGGTAAGCAATTGGCCACTGGTCAGGTGGACCGCGTTATCGGTCATCGCGGCGGTGCGGCGATCCGACAAGCCACGCGTTGTGTCGACCGCAAAATTGGCGAACGACACAATCTCCCTGTGGGCGCGGGCTTGCCGCGAAGGGGCTGGAACAGGCACAGACAATCTAAAAGGAAGGCGCGCGCTGCCGACGTTTCCACTGATTCACCCGCTGCTGCAAATTCAGCGGACTGTGAATCTGCTGCTGCCGCGCCCGGCTGAACAAAATCAACGCCAGCTCGGCAGTGGCCAGCGCATCGGCGCTGGCGTTGTGGCGTTCGAAGACTTCCAGCTTGAACCAGTCGATCCAGTCATCCAGCCCGGCGTCGCGAATGTGCGCCTGAGGGCACAGCAGCGGTGCGATGTCCGCCACATCCAGAAACGGATGTTGCAACTTGTAGCCCAGATGGTCTTTGAGCGCGCGCCCGAGCATGTGCTGATCGAACGGCGCATGAAACGCCAGGACGGGACTGTCACCGACGAACTCCATGAAATCGAGCAGCGCCTGCGCCGGATCGCTGCCAGCGGCAATCGCGCTGGGCCCCAGGCCATGAATCAACACGCTGGGGGCCAGTTTCAGGTCGGCGCATTGCAGCGTGCGTTCGAACTGCTGGCTGAAATCAATCGCCCCGTCCTCAATCACCACTGCACCGATGGACAGCACGCGATCCTTGTTCAGGTTCAACCCGGTGGTTTCCAGATCCAGCACCACCCAGCGTTGCTCGCGCAGGCTGCACTCACCGAGCTCCCGGGCCGAAGGCAACCGTTGCAGGCGTTGCTGAAGTTCTCCGGGAAGGCTTGGACCCGCCGGACGCAGCCATGAAAACAGGCTCATAGCTGATACCGCAGGGCCAGGCTGCTTTGCAGGCGTTGAGCCTGACGCAGGGATTCACGCAGGATCCGTCGGTCCAGATGATTGAGGCTGTCCGGGTCGACACGGTTGGAGTAGGGCAAGTTCTCCCGGGTTTGCAACTGATGCTGTTGCATACGGGTTTGCTGGATGAAGTGGTAAGCCTCTTCATAGGCCGCGCCGTCCAGTCGTTCGATGACTTCCTTGGCGACCAATTGGCGAAAACGCTCCAGGGTATTGTTCGCCTCGATGCCGTGGGCCAATGCCAGCAATCGGGCGGCATCAACGAAGGGCGTCAGCCCTTGGACTTTCAAGTCCAGCGTGGCTTTCTCGCCATTCTTGCGCGCCAGCACAAACTCGCGGAAACGTCCTACCGGCGGCCGGTTGCGCAACGCATTCTCGGCCATCATCCGCTGAAACAATCGATTGTCGCTGACCTGGTCGAGAATCCCTTTGCGCAATTGCTCGCAACCTTGCTCATCGCCCCAGATCACGCGCAGGTCGAAATAAATGCTCGACCCCAGCAGGTTCTCCGGTGTCGCTTCGCGGATAAAGGCTGCAAAACGCCGTGCCCATTCAGCACGCGACAAACACAACTCGGGGTTGCCGGCCATGATGTTGCCTTTGCACAACGTGAAGCCACACAGCGCCAGGCTTTGGTTGATCTGCTGGGCGATGGGCAGCAATTTGCCACGAATCTCCGCCGCGTGAGCCGCGTCCCGGGCTTCGAACAGGATGCCGTTGTCCTGGTCGGTGTGTAACGTCTGTTCGCGACGGCCTTCACTGCCAAAGCACAGCCAACTGAACGGCACACCCGGGTCGCCTTTTTCCGCGAGGGTCAGTTCGATCACCCGGCAAACGGTATGGTCGTTGAGCAGGGTAATGATGTGAGTGATCTGGGTCGACGAGGCGCCGTGCGCCAGCATGCGCTCGACCAATTGACCGATCTCGCCGCGCAGCGCCACCAGGTTTTCCACTTTCTGGGCACTGCGAATGGTCCGCGCCAGGTGCACCAGATCCACCCGTTGCAGGGAAAACAGATCCCGCTCGGACACCACGCCGCAGAGGCGATGGTCTTTCACCAGACAGACGTGGGCGATGTGCCGTTCGGTCATGGCGATCGCCGCATCGAAGGCACTGTGGTCCGGCGTCAGGAAAAACGGCGCGCGGGTCATGTGGTGCTCGATGGCCTCGTTGAAGTCATTGATACCGTCGGCCACTACATGACGCAGGTCGCGCAGGGTGAAAATGCCCAACGGCGCTTTATGCTCGTCGACGATCACGATGCTGCCGACCTGTTGCTCGTGCATCAGGGTCACGGCTTCACGCAACGGCGTGGCGCAACCACAGGTTACCGGGTGACGCATGGCCAATTCGCCCAGGCGTGTGTTCAGCGAGTATTGAGTGCCGAGGGTTTCCACGGCTTTTTGTTGAACCTGCTGGTTGATCTGATCGAGCAGGCTGCTGACGCCGCGTAAGGCAAAGTCGCGAAACGTGTGGGAAAGCGCGAACAGTTTGATGAACGCCAGCTTGTTCAGCTGCAGGCAAAAGGTGTCTTCGGCGGCCAGGTGTTCGGTGCGGGTCGCACGCTCACCCAGCAGCGCGGCGAGGGGGAAGCACTCGCCGGTGGTGATTTCAAACGTGGTCTCGGTGCCACCCTTGGCCGTGTGCGGGCGTTCACCCACGACCCGGCCTTGCTTGACGATGTAGAAATGCTCAACCGGCCCATCGGCGGGTTTGATGATGCTTTCGCCCGGGGCATAAAAACGTAGCTGACATTGTTCAACCAGGTACGCCAGGTGAGCGTGTTCCATCTGATTGAAGGGCGGGAAGCGCTGGAGAAATTGCAAAGTGCCCTGGATGTTCTGCAACACCGCGGTTTTCCCTGCCTGTGTGAAGGCGTCCGCTTTACTCATAACCTATTACCGCAGTCTTTTTTTGAATTGTTGTGGTGGGGTGACTCCGTCATGGTCGGCCCCTGCGCGCAGAGTGCCCATTGGACGTAAGTCTAGGTAGGCAGTACGGGTGTCGGAAGTTAGGAAATGTCTGACGCAAATACGGGAAAAACCCCCTACATTGGCTATAGGAAAAGTTTCCGACGAAGTGCACATTGAAGGTCTGCTTAGCGATGTCTGACGAAAGTGCTAGGGGATTGAATCGAAATCGTAGAGAAAGCCATGTCCGACCACGATATTTTGAGTGACGCCGAGCGCGAGGCGCTGAGTGCCGTCATGCTGGAACCCGATTTGCCGCCACAGCGAGTGCTGATCGTCGATGACGATAAGGACGCGCGGGAGTTGCTTTCGGAGATTCTCGCGCTGGATGGCATCCGTTGCATGACGGCAGCAAGTGGCGAAGCAGCCCTCAAGATGTTGAGCGAGAAACCAGCGATTGGCCTGGTCATCACTGACTTGCGCATGGGGCATATCGATGGCCTGGACCTGATCCGCCAGGTTCGTGAGTCGGTTCGGGCGGCCATGCCGTTCATCATTGTTTCCGGTGACGCTGACGTCAAAGACGCAATCGCCGCGATGCATTTAAGCGTGGTCGACTTCCTGCTCAAACCTGTCGATACCGGCAAGCTGTTGGCGCTGGTCAAGCATGAGTTGGGATTAGGAATGGAAGTGCAGGACCCGATTTGAAATAAAAAGGCCCTGATCTTGCGATCAGGGCCTTTTTTTGTCCGGCGTCAGCGTTCAGTTACAGGCCATTGGCAGCCTTGAACTCGCGGCGACGACGGTGCAGAACCGGCTCGGTGTAGCCGTTCGGTTGTTTGGTGCCCTCAACCACCAGTTCGACCGCTGCCTGGAAGGCAATGTTGCTGTCGAAGTTCGGTGCCAGCGGACGGTACAGCGCGTCATTGGCGTTCTGACGGTCAACCACCGGCGCCATGCGCTTGAGGCTTTCCATCACTTGCGCTTCGGTGACGATGCCGTGACGCAGCCAGTTGGCGATGTGCTGGCTGGAAATACGCAGCGTCGCACGGTCTTCCATCAGGCCGACGTCGTTGATGTCTGGCACTTTCGAGCAACCCACGCCCTGATCGATCCAGCGCACCACGTAACCGAGAATGCCCTGGGCGTTGTTGTCCAGTTCGTTCTTGATCTGCTCTGGCGTCCAGTTCGGGTTGACGGCCAGCGGGATGGTCAGGATGTCGTCCACCGAAGCGCGCGCACGTTTGGCCAGTTCGGCCTGACGCGCGAACACGTCGACCTTGTGGTAATGCAGCGCGTGCAGCGCGGCGGCGGTTGGCGATGGAACCCAGGCGGTGTTGGCGCCGGCCAGCGGGTGAGCGATTTTCTGTTCGAGCATCGCGGCCATCAGGTCGGGCATTGCCCACATGCCTTTACCGATCTGGGCGCGACCTTGCAGGCCGGTGCTCAAGCCGATATCGACGTTCCAGTTCTCGTAGGCACCGATCCACTTCTCGGCCTTCATGTCAGCCTTGCGCACCATCGGGCCGGCTTCCATTGAGGTGTGGATTTCATCGCCCGTACGGTCGAGGAAACCGGTGTTGATGAATACCACGCGCTCGCTCGCGGCCTTGATGCATGCCTTGAGGTTGACCGTGGTGCGGCGCTCCTCGTCCATGATCCCGACTTTCAGCGTGTTGCGTGGCAGACCGAGGACTTCTTCGATGCGACCGAACAGCTCGTTGGTGAACGCCGCTTCTTCCGGACCGTGCATCTTCGGTTTCACGATATAGACCGAGCCGGTACGGCTGTTCTTGCGCGAGCTGTTGCCATTGAGGCTGTGAATCGCCGCCAGGCTGGTCACCAGACCGTCGAGAATGCCTTCCGGCACTTCGTTGCCATCTTTATCGAGAATCGCGTCGATGGTCATCAGGTGACCGACGTTGCGCACGAACAGCAGCGAACGACCGTGCAGGCTCAGTTCCTTGCCGTCGACACCGGTGTAGGTGCGGTCGGCGTTCATGGTGCGGGTAAAGGTCTGGCCGCCCTTGGAGACTTCTTCCGACAGATCGCCTTTCATCAGGCCGAGCCAGTTGCGGTAGATCACCACTTTGTCATCGGCATCGACAGCGGCAACGGAGTCTTCGCAGTCCATGATGGTGGTCAGCGCCGCTTCCATCAGGATGTCTTTGACGCCGGCAGCATCGGTCTGGCCGACCGGGGTGCTGGCATCGATCTGGATTTCGAAGTGCAGGCCGTTGTTTTTCAGCAGGATCGCGGTCGGTGCCGAGGCATCGCCGTGGAAACCGATCAGTTGGGCATCGTTGCGCAGGCCGCTGTTGCTGCCGCCTTTAAGG
Organism: Pseudomonas sp. IT-P294; assembly: GCF_949767865.1. NCBI lineage: Bacteria > Pseudomonadati > Pseudomonadota > Gammaproteobacteria > Pseudomonadales > Pseudomonadaceae > Pseudomonas > Pseudomonas sp. IT-P294. The sequence goes on from NZ_CATKQW010000022.1 coordinate 718,819, forward strand.
GCGACGACCAGTTTGCCGTCAACGATCTTGTAGCCGGTGGAGTCGACATGGGAGCCGGCCGCCAAGGGCGCCGCTTCGTCGAGGAAGGCGCGGGCGAAGGCGATAACCTTGTCACCACGGACCTTGTTGTAGCCTTTGCCTTTTTCCGCGCCGTCGGCTTCGCTGATGGCGTCGGTGCCGTAGAGCGCGTCATACAGCGAACCCCAGCGGGCGTTCGAGGCATTGAGCGCGAAACGGGCGTTCATGACCGGCACCACGAGTTGCGGACCGGCCATGCGGGCGATTTCGTCGTCGACGTTTTGCGTCGTGACCTGGAAATCGGCCGCTTCTGGCAGCAGATAACCGATGTCTTGCAGGAAGGCTTTATAGGCCACGGCATCGTGCGCCTGACCGGCACGGGATTGGTGCCAGCCATCGATACGAGCCTGGATATCATCGCGTTTGGCGAGTAGGGCTTTGTTCTTCGGGGCCAGGTCATGAATGACCTTGTCGGCACCGGCCCAGAACTTATCGGCGGTGAGGCCGGTACCGGGAATGGCTTCGTTGTTCACGAAGTCGAACAGGACTTTGGCGACCTGCAGGCCACCGACTTGAACGTGTTCAGTCATTGCTTGCCTCACTCTGCTCAGCTATTTCGCTTTTCAGCTCTTCAAATTAACAATGAAGCCTCGGGCTATTTAAACCACAAACCCCTTCCACCAGTACATGCCATTTCGGGCGGCTGGGATGGACCCGATCAACGGCTTTGAGGCCTTGCTGATAGGGCTTTCAGGGATGCGACTGTGCCTGTGGCAGACATCGATCCAACGTTATGTAGTGCGCGCTGCGGCATACTACATGATGAATTGCGGTTGTGAAAATTAGACTAAATACGTCGTTCTGCGACCCCATGACGCATTGCAGTCACGACGGGACACGGGATGTTCTCAAAAAACTATTGGATTGTTCCAGTTAAATATAAAAACTTGTACACGATTTGTTTTCGGCAGGTTTATCTGTGGCGCTCCAATCGCGAGCAGGCTCGCTCCCACAGAATCGCGCAGGCCTTTGTGGGGGCGAGCCTGCTCGCGAAGATGTCCGAGGACTCAGCGCAGGATCAACCCTTGCCTATACTTGGTCATCTATAACAAAAGTCATGACTAGAGGGCTGCTCCATGGATCACCTCGTACTCACTGTTTTCGCTCCGGACAAGCCTGGGCAGGTCGAGCGCATTGCCCAATGCATTGCCGAGCACGGCGGCAACTGGCTGGAGAGCCGCATGTCGCGCATGGCCGGCCAGTTCGCCGGGATTCTTCGCGTGGGCGTGCCGGCCGAGGCCTACGATGAATTGGTCGATGCCCTGAAGGCGCTGTCAGCCCAAGGCATTCGCGTAATGATTGCCGAAAGCAGCATCGAGCAATCCTGCACCTGGAAACCGATTGCCATGGAACTGGTGGGCAATGATCGTCCGGGGATTGTCCGCGACATTACGCGTCTATTGAGCGAGCAGGGGGTGAACCTGGAGCGTCTGGTGACTGAAGTCCGCCCGGCGCCGATGAGCAGCGAGCCGCTGTTCCACGCCGAAGCGATTCTCGCCGTGCCGCTGACCTTGTCTCTGGACGTGTTGCAGTCGCGTCTGGAAACTCTGGCCGACGATCTGATGGTGGAGTTGGTACTGCGTAGCGAAACTTGAGCAGGTTATCCAAGTTATACGTGCACCTGCCTGTGGATAACCTGTAGAGACAGCCCGCCAGGCCAAACGGGCCGGGGCTCTTCAGGAATTGATCAAAAAACCAGCAGTTTCAATAAGTTGCACACAAACGCCGGGGATCACGTTGTGGATAACCTTGGGAAAGAACGATGCAGGCCACGGAGGACGTGGCCTGTAGAGGTTTGTACGTTTTCTGATCAGCTGCGGCGGCGCAGGCTGATCACGGCATCGACGCTGTAAACCGCCAGGCCGGTCCAGATAAAGATGAACGCCAGCAAGGTGCTCGGCGACATTTTTTCGCCAAACAGCAAGACGGCCTGCAGCAGCACCAATGTCGGCGCCACATACTGGAGAAATCCCAGCGTGGTGTAGGGCAAATGCCGTGCGGCGGCGTTGAAACATACCAGCGGCACCAGCGTCACGGGGCCTGCCGCCACCAGCCACCAAGCTTGGGAGGTAGTCCAGAACTCAGGCTGCGCGCTGGTAGCCGTCTGATTGAACAGCAACCAGGCGATGGCAATCGGCACCAGCATCCAGGTTTCCACCACCAGCCCCGGCAATGCCTTGACCGGTGCTTGCTTGCGGATCAATCCGTAGAAACCAAAGGTCAGCGCCAACACCAGTGACACCCACGGCAGAGTGCCGACCTGCCACACCTGTTGCGCCACGCCAATGGCGGCGAGTGCTACCGCCAGCCACTGCATGCGCCGCAGCCGTTCGCCGAGAATCAACATCCCCAGCAGCACATTCACCAGCGGGTTGATGTAGTAACCAAGGCTGGCTTCGAGCATCCGTCCGTTGTTCACCGACCAGACGTAAGTCAGCCAGTTGGCGGCGATCAGTGTCCCGCTCAGGGCCAGGATCGCCAGGCGTTTCGGGTTCTCGCGCAGCTCGCGCCACCAGCCCGGGTGTTTCCAGACCATCAGCAACAAGGTGCCGAACAGCGCGGACCAGAGCACGCGGTGGATGATGATTTCTACGGCCGGCACCGAGGCGATGGCTTTGAAGTAGAGCGGGAAAAGTCCCCAGATGATGTAGGCACTCAGGCCCAGGATGTACCCGCGACGCGGGTTGGCAGCTTGCATGCAGAATCCTTGCTTAGGCAGCTAACAAAGGGGGGATTGTAAGGAGATTTGTCGGCGAATGTCCTGCCTGAACAGGTTGGACAATTGTGAACTTGGAAACTGTGGGAGCGAGCTTGCTCGCGATGGCGGTGTATCAGACAAAAATAAGTTACTGACAGATCGCCATCGCGAGCAAGCTCGCTCCCACAGGGTTTTCGGTGTGTCAAAAAAGCTTCAGCGGTTCTTCATTCAGGGCAGCAAGTTGCTCGCGCAACGCCAACACCTGATCGCCCCAATACCGTTCACTGCCGAACCACGGGAAACTGTGCGGGAACGCCGGGTCATCCCAGCGGCGGGCAAGCCAGGCGCTGTAATGCATCAGGCGTAAGGCCCGCAGCGGCTCGATCAGCGCCAATTCGCGCGGGTCGAAGTCATGAAACTCGTTGTAGCCGTCCATCAATTCCGACAACTGACCGAGACATTCCTGACGATCGCCCGCCAGCATCATCCAGATGTCCTGTACCGCCGGGCCCATGCGGCAGTCGTCGAGGTCGACGATGTGGAACATCTCGTCACGGCACATCATGTTGCCGGGGTGGCAGTCGCCGTGCATGCGGATGTTCTGGTGCGGCGTGGCCTTGTAGACCTCTTCGACTCGCTTGAGCAGGTCGCGGGCCACGGACTCGTAGGCCGGTAGCAGGCTTTTTGGGATGAAATTGCCTTCGAGCAAGGTGGTCAGGGAATCATGACCGAAGTTTTTTACGCCCAGCGCTTCACGATGCTCGAAGGGTTTGGTCGCACCGACCGCGTGCAGTCGTCCCAGCAATTGACCCAGGCGATACAGCTGATCGAGGTTGCCCGGCTCCGGCGCACGGCCGCCACGGCGAGGGAACAGGGTGAAGCGGAAACCGGCGTGTTCGTGAAGGCTGGCGCCGTTGTGAATCATCGGCGCGACCACCGGGACATCGCACTCGGCGAGTTCGAAGGTGAACTGGTGCTCTTCCAGAATCGCTTCGTTGGTCCAGCGCTGCGGACGGTAAAATTTGGCGATCAGCGGCTCGGAGTCTTCGATGCCGACTTGATAGACGCGGTTCTCATAGCTGTTGAGCGCCAAAATGCGCGCGTCGCTAAGAAAGCCGATGCTTTCGACGGCATCGAGCACGAGGTCTGGGGTGAGGGTTGCAAACGGGTGGGCCATGCTGACTCCTGCGCGCAGCAGGCTGCCGCGTCCGGCCAAGCATGGTAGCGCAGACGGGGCTTCTTTAGGGGGTGGGTTGAGATGTGCGGTGTTTGGACTGCCGCCATCGCGGGCAAGCCCGCTCCCACACGGGCCTGTGTTGTGCGCACGATTTGTGACGCAAAGCAGATCCCGGTGGGAGCGGGCTTGCCCGCGATGAGGTCCGATCAGGCGCCGACGACCCCGCCATCTTCACGCGTAATGGCCATCACCGACGACCGCGGCTTGCCGTCAGGCAAATGCTCTGGGAATGTCGATCCGCCGTTTTCCCCCGGATGCTGGATCCCGACGAACAGCGTTTTTTGATCCGGCGAAAAACTGATCCCGGTGACCTCGCAGCCAATCGGCCCGACCATGAAACGGCGTATTTCCCCGGTCACCGGGTCGGCACACAGCATCTGGTTGTTGCCCATGCCGGCAAAGTCACCGGCATTGCTCGAGTCGCCATCGGTGAGAATCCACAAACGTCCGGCCTTATCGAAGCCCAGTCCGTCCGGGCTGTTGAACATGTTCTGCGGTGTGATATTCGACGAACCGCCCTTGGGCGTGCCCACGTGGACGCCGGGGTTGCCGGCGACCACGAACAGGTCCCAGGCAAAGCGCTTCGAGCCGTGATCGTCCTTGTCAGTGCGCCAGCGCAGAATCTGCCCGTAAACGTTTTTCTCACGGGGGTTCGGTCCGCCCACCGGTTGGCCGTCCTCGCCGCGTTTGGCGTTGTTGGTCAGCGTGCAATAGACCTGGCCATCCTTGGGACTGACGACGATCCATTCAGGGCGGTCCATGCGTGTGGCTTTCACCACGCTGGCAGCGAGGCGCGCGTGAATCAGTACTTGGGCCTGATCGGCAAAACCACTGCTGGCGTCGATGCCGTTTTTGCCGTGGCTCAGTTCGATCCACTCACCTTGGCCTTTCGGGTGGTCGGCGTTGCCGTCGCCTGCGTCGAAGCGCGCCACGTACAAGGTGCCGTGGTCCAGCAAGTCGCGGTTGGCCTTGGGGTTTTTGTGGTTGATCTTGTCGCGGCTGACGAATTTGTAGATGAACTCGCCACGTTCGTCATCGCCCATGTACACCACGGCGCGGCCGTCATGGGTTTCGGCCAGGGCCGCGTTTTCATGTTTGAAGCGACCCAGGGCGGTACGTTTGATCGGCGTGGATTGTGGATCGAACGGGTCGATTTCCACGACCCAGCCGTGACGGTTGAGCTCGTTGGGGTTTTTCGCCAGGTCGAAGCGATCGTCGTGTGGGTGCCAGTTGATCTCTTTGCTGGCGGCCACGGCGCCGTAGCGCTTTTGCGCGGCGTCGAATTTTTGCTCGGCATTGCTGCTGCCGAAGCAGTCGGTGAAGTTCTCTTCGCAAGTCAGGTAAGTGCCCCATGGCGTCTTGCCGTTGGCGCAGTTCTGGAACGTGCCGAGGACATTCTTGCCGTGAGGGTCGGCGCTGGTTTTAAGCAGCTCGTGGCCGGCGGCAGGGCCGCTGAGGCTGATCGGCGCGTTGCCGTGAATGCGCCGGTTGTAACGCGAGCCCTGGACGAATTGCCATTGACCGTTCTTGCGCTGCACTTCGATCACCGACACGCCTTCGCAGGCCAGCGCCTTGCGCACTTCTTCGGCCGATTGCGGCATGCCGCCGTGCGGGTAGAGGTAGCGGTAGTTGGTGTATTCGTTGTTGATCGCCATCAGCGCCCGGTTTTTATCATCGGGAAACTCGAACAGGCTCATGCCGTCGTTGTTGTCGCCGAACTGGACTTCCTGCTGCTCGGCGGTGCCGTTGCCGCTGGGGTCGAACGCCGGACCGTCTTTGTGCAGCGGCTGGCCCCAACTGATCAGCACCGAAGACTTGTAACCCGGTGGCAGGCTGATGGCGTCGCTGGTGGCAGAGGGGATGCTGTCAAAGCCCAACAGTTTGCTGGTGCCGGCGCTGACGCTCGCGGCCAGTACGCTGCGGCTCAGCAGGTTGCCACCCAAAAACATGGCCGCACCGCAGAGGGCACCGGCACTGATGAAGCCGCGACGGCTGAGGCCGACCATTCTTTCGAGGTCGGTGGACTGGTCTTCTTCTAATAGGCTCACATCAGGCTCCCTGCTGGTTTTTGCAGCCACCTTAAAGAGCCTCAATGAAGCTTTTGTTTCAGAGCGGTGTCCCGAGCAACACGTTGGAGGGCGCGAACTGCACCAGCACCGGCTTGTCAGGGGCCAGCCCAAGTGTCCTCAGGTGCAGCGATGCCGCCAGCGCGCAGAGTGTCTGGCCATTGGGCAGGCCGATACGCACTTCGCTGGGGCCGTCCTGGGCATCGAGAATGGCTTCGACGGTGCCGTGCAGAATATTGTTGCCAGGTGTTGCCTGTTGATCCACAGCCAGCAACTCCAGCCATCCCGCCTTGATCAACGCCACGACTTCAGTGCCGATTTCCAGTTCCAGACGCACCGTGCTGTCGTGCGTGATCTGTGCATCGAGGGTCAAGCCTTCGGCCAGTTCAAGACGGATTCGATCGTTGTGCCCCTGGCTTTCAATCGCCAGGACCTTGCCATGCAACTGATTGCGCGCGCTGGTCCTGAGCATCAGCCGACCGAGGAGGTCCAGATCGCTGGCCTCTTCGGCGGCTTCCAGCACCTGGGCCTGCAAGGCCTGGAGCTTTTGATACAGGCGCAATACGCGCTCACCTTCGCTGGAAAGTCTGGCGCCACCGCCGCCCTTGCCGCCGACGCTGCGCTCCACCAGCGGTTTTTGCGCGAGGTTGTTCAGCTCGTCAATGGCATCCCACGCAGCCTTGTAACTCAGCCCCGCGCTTTTCGCCGCACGAGTGATCGAACCCTGTTCGGCAATGTGTTGCAGCAACGCGATGCGCTGGGGACGGCGGACAATGTGCTGGGACAACAACGTAGGCAGGGACATGGCGAGGTGCTTTGACTGATGACGTTGTGAAGACGTTGGCGGCTTGGCGCGAGGGAGTCAAGTCAGGCCGCATTCCTTGTGGGAGCGAGTTAAAGGGTGTCACCGGGTTTAGGTGTGCGCGCCAGGCAATAGACATCAACCCGTGCAGCGCCGGCGTCCATCAGCAATCGGGCCAGGGCCTGCGCCGTGGCACCGGTGGTCAGCACGTCATCGACCAATGCCAGATGCCGCCCCTTGATTGGCGCGTCCGGCACCAAGGCAAAAGCATTGCGCAGGTTCTTTTTGCGAGCATCGGCAGTCAGGTCCTGTTGCGCACTGGTGTCCTGAACTCTCAGCAGCAGCCGTTCGTCACACGGCAGGTCAAGGCGGGTGCCAAGCCAGCGTGCGAGCATCGCCGCTTGATTGAAGCCACGCTGGCGCAAGCGCCTGGAGGCCAGCGGCACAGGGACCAGCGCATCTGGCCGGTTCAGGTCCTCATCGAAGCGATGTTGCAGGAACTGGGCAAGAAGTTCGGCCAGCAGGTGGCCAAATGGCCACTTGGCTGAGTGTTTGAAACGGGTAATCAAGGTGTCCACCGGAAAGCTGTAAGTCCACGGCACGGCGACTTGCTCGAAGGCGGGCGGTTGATTCAGGCACTGGCCACAGGTCAGGCCGGCGGAGGGTAACGGCAGCGCGCAGGTTTGGCACTGATCACCCAGCCAGGGCAACTCGGTTTCACAGGCTATGCAGATGGGTGTGTCCTCATCGGCCTCTTCCGAGCAAAGCAAACAGAATTGTTTATTTTTTAACCAGATGTAAACCGGTCCTTCGTATCGTGGTTGACAGCGCATCGCTCTTCCTTAAATATGCCGAACATCCGTGTCGCGTCTGTGGGTATTCCATCCCTCAGCCGCTTGCCAAGCATAAAACAAAGGAAGCACCCATGAGCGCCAGCACCACTGCAACCCTGCGTCATGACTGGTCTTTGGCCGAAGTCAAAGCACTCTTCGTCCAGCCATTCAACGACCTGTTGTTCCAGGCGCAGACGGTGCACCGCGCGCACTTCGACGCCAACCGCGTCCAGGTGTCGACGCTGCTGTCGATCAAAACCGGCGCATGCCCGGAAGATTGCAAATATTGCCCTCAGTCCGGTCACTACAACACCGGTCTTGAAAAAGAAAAACTGATGGAAGTGCAGAAGGTCCTCGAAGAGGCCGCTCGCGCCAAGGCCATCGGTTCGACCCGTTTCTGCATGGGCGCGGCGTGGAAACACCCGTCGGCCAAAGACATGCCGTACGTGCTGGAAATGGTCAAGGGCGTGAAGGCCATGGGCCTGGAAACCTGCATGACCCTCGGTCGCCTGGATCAGGACCAGACCGAAGCGCTGGCCCAGGCCGGCCTCGATTACTACAACCACAACCTCGACACCTCGCCTGAGTTCTACGGCAGTATCATCACCACCCGCACCTACAGCGAGCGCCTGCAAACCCTGGCCTACGTGCGTGAATCGGGGATGAAAATCTGCTCCGGCGGCATCCTTGGCATGGGCGAGTCGCTTGATGACCGCGCCAACCTGCTGATCCAGCTGGCCAACCTGCCAGAGCATCCAGAGTCGGTGCCGATCAACATGCTGGTGAAAGTCGCCGGTACGCCGCTGGAAAACGCCGACGATATCGACCCGTTCGACTTCATCCGCATGCTCGCTGTCGCACGTATCCTGATGCCGCAATCCCACGTGCGCCTGTCCGCCGGCCGCGAAGCGATGAACGAGCAGATGCAGGCCCTGGCTTTCTTTGCTGGCGCCAACTCGATTTTCTACGGCGACAAACTGCTGACCACCGCCAACCCGCAGGCCGACAAGGACATGCAACTGTTCGGTCGCCTGGGCATCCTGCCGGAAGCACGCGAAGAGCATGCCGACGAGGTGCATCAGGCTGCGATCGAGCAGGCACTGGTTGAGCAGAAGAGCAGCGAGCAGTTCTATAACGCGGCTGTTTGAAGCCTTCCCGACCTTTCTGAACAAATGCAAAACCCTGTGGGAGCGGGCTTGCCCGCGATGACGGCGTCACTATCACCATAAATATCGGCTGATAGATCGCTATCGCGGGCAAGCCCGCTCTCACATTGAGTTTGTGATCTGACCGCCGAGGCCTGCATGTCTTTCGATCTCGCCGCACGCCTTGCTGCCCGTCGTGCCGAAAATCTCTATCGCCAGCGCCCGCTGCTCGAAAGCCCTCAAGGCCCGGAAGTGGTGGTCGACGGCCAGCCGTTGCTGGCGTTCTGCAACAACGATTACCTGGGCCTGGCCAATCACCCGCAAGTGATTGAGGCTTGGCGCGCAGGTGCGTCTCGTTGGGGGGTCGGCGGCGGAGCTTCGCACCTGGTCATCGGTCACAGCAGCCCGCATCACGCGCTGGAAGAAGCCTTGGCCGATCTGACCGGTCGACCGCGTGCGTTGCTGTTCACCACCGGTTACATGGCCAATCTCGGTGCGGTCACGGCGCTGGTCGGACAGGGCGATACGGTGCTGGAAGACCGTCTCAATCATGCGTCTTTGCTCGATGCCGGTTTGTTGTCGGGTGCGCGTTTCAATCGCTATTTGCACAACGATGCGGCGAGCCTGGCCAAACGACTTGAGAAAGCGACCGGCAATACGCTGGTGGTCACCGACGGCGTGTTCAGCATGGACGGCGATATCGCCGACCTGCCGGCGCTGGCCCGGGAAGCCAAGGCCAAGGGTGCTTGGCTGATGGTCGATGATGCTCACGGGTTTGGCCCGCTGGGCGCCAATGGCGGCGGGATCGTCGAGCATTTCGGCCTGAGCCAGGAAGACGTGCCGGTGCTGGTCGGGACCCTCGGCAAGGCTTTCGGCACGGCAGGGGCGTTTGTTGCTGGCAGCGAAGAGTTGATCGAAAGCCTGATCCAGTTTGCCCGTCCCTACATCTACACCACCAGCCAACCCCCGGCGCTGGCTTGCGCGACGCTCAAGAGTCTCGAGTTGCTGCGCACTGAGCACTGGCGACGCGAGCATCTGAAAACGCTGATCCGCCAGTTCCGTCATGGCGCCGAGCAGATCGGCCTGGAGCTCATGGACAGCTTCACGCCGATCCAGCCGATCATGATCGGCGACGCCGGGCGTGCGGTTCGGTTGTCGCAGATGCTGCGCGAGCGCGGGCTGATGGTGACGGCGATCCGGCCGCCCACCGTGCCTGCCGGCAGCGCCCGTCTTCGTGTGACCCTGACCGCCGCCCACAGCGAGGTGCAGGTGCAGCTATTGTTGAATGGACTGGCCGATTGTTTCCAACAACTTGGACCGGAGCCAAGCCATGCGTGATCGACTGATTCTGCTCCCCGGCTGGGGCCTCGGAATATCGCCGCTGGAGCCATTGGCAGCAGCGCTGCAAGGGCTGGACGAACACCTGCGGGTCGAGATCGAGCCGTTGCCGGAACTGGAATCAAGTGATCTTGAAGAGTGGCTCGATGAGCTCGATTCAACGGTGCCGCAGGATACGTGGCTCGGCGGCTGGTCGCTTGGCGGCATGCTCGCGTCCGAGTTGGCGGCGCGGCGTGGTGATCGTTGCTGCGGTTTGCTGACGCTGGCGAGCAATCCTTCTTTTGTCGCCCATGAACAATGGCCGAGCGCGATGGCCGGTGAGACCTTCGATGCGTTTCTGGCCGGTTGCAAGGCTGATCCGCGCCTGACGTTGAAACGCTTTTCACTGCTTTGCGCTCAGGGTTCGCAAGACCCTCGCGGACTGTCGCGATTGTTGCTCGGTGGTGCGCCGAATACGTCCGCATCGATTCTCATGAGCGGTCTGGAGCTGCTTGCACAACTGGATACGCGCCAGGCGTTGCAGGCGTTCCGCGGCCCACAACTGCATTTGTTTGCCGGCCTCGACGGGCTGGTCCCGGCTGAAGCAGCGGGGGACTTGCTGGCGTTGCTGCCGGATGTCGAAATCGGCCTGATCGAACAGGCCAGCCATGCGTTTCTTCTGGAAGACCCCCACGGCGTGGCCGGGGCGATCCAGGCCTTTTTGCACGAGTCCGGTGATGACTGATTTATCTTTTCCCCATCTGCCCGGCGGCTTGCCCGACAAGCGCCAGGTAGCGGCCTCCTTTTCCCGTGCGGCGGCGAGCTACGACAGCGTCGCTCAATTGCAGCGCGATGTCGGCAACCAATTGTTGAGCCTTTTGCCGGGTGAGTTTGTTCCGCGTGTCTGGCTGGATCTGGGCTGTGGCACCGGGTATTTCAGTCGGTCCCTGGGCGAGCGATTCCCCTCGGGTAACGGATTGGCGATGGACATTGCCGAAGGCATGCTCAACCACGCCCGACCATTGGGTGGCGCCAGCCATTTCATCGCCGGCGATGCGGAGCGTTTGCCACTGCGGGATTCGACCTGCGACTTGATCTTTTCCAGCCTCGCGGTGCAGTGGTGTGCGGACTTCGAATCGGTGCTCAGCGAGGCGTTCCGGGCACTCAAGCCGGGCGGGATTTTCGCATTTGCTAGTCTTTGTGTAGGGACGTTGTTCGAGTTGCGTGACAGCTGGCGTGTGGTGGATGGCATGGTGCATGTCAATCGCTTCCGCGAGTTGGACGTTTATCAACAGCTGTGTGCGGCCAGTGGCTTGGGCATTACAAGTCTGCAGGCCCTTCCTCACGTGTTGTATTACCCGGACGTGCGCAGCTTGACCCATGAGCTCAAGGCGTTGGGTGCGCACAACCTGAACCCCGGTCGACCGGGTGGTTTGACCGGTCGGGCGCGTATCCTCGGCTTGATCGAGGCTTATGAGCAGTTTCGTGAGGCCAAAGGACTGCCGGCGACTTATCAGGTGGTCTACGCCGTGTTGGAGAAACCCGTATGAGCGCAGCCTATTTCATCACCGGCACCGACACTGATGTCGGCAAGACCACCGTTGCTGCAGGCTTGCTACATGCTGCGCGGTCGGCGGGCATGAGTACGGCGGCGGGCAAGCCGGTCGCCTCGGGCTGCGACGTGACGCCCAAGGGATTGCGCAACGCTGATGCGCTGGCGCTGCTGGCCGAGTGCTCGTTGCCTTTGACTTATGCACAGGTCAATCCGGTGGCATTCGAGCCAGCGATTGCTCCGCATCTGGCGGCGCGGGAAGCCGGGGTGGCGCTGACGGTGCAATCACTGTTGACGCCCATGCTCGAGATTCTCGACATGCAGGCCGATTTCACCTTGATCGAAGGCGCTGGCGGCTGGCGCGTGCCGTTGGCTGATCAGGACAATCTGTCCGATCTTGCGAAGGCGCTGGGCCTGCCGGTGATTCTGGTGGTCGGCGTGCGATTGGGTTGTATCAATCATGCGTTGCTGACAGCCGAAGCGATTGCCCAGGACGGTTTGCAGCTGGCAGGTTGGGTGGCGAATATCATTGATCCAAAGACCTCGCGGCTGGAGGAGAACCTTGCGACCCTCGCCGAGCGTATTCCCGCGCCTTGTCTTGGGCGCGTGCCGAAACTCAAATCGGTGACGGCCGAAGCGGTGGCAGAACATCTTCAGCTGGATTTGCTGGACTGACGTCGGTTCTCTCTATGACAAGGCACTGTGCCATTAGTGTTTTTGTCGGGTCTTTTATCAGTGGGTCTGTTTCAATGGCCACTGTTGCTCCTTTGCAGGACGAGGTCCTTTATGGAAATCTCAGGAAACAGCGCTTTTTATGCCGGTCTGAGCACTATTCAGGCAGGGCAGAACCGTGTCGATCAGGCCTCGGGCCAGATCGCCGGCAATACCGTCGAGCGTTCGGTGACGAGCCAGTCTTCCGAGGCTCAGGTCGATCGTCTGCGTTCGGTAGACCGCAGTCAGCAATCGGACCTGGCCAGCAACATGGTCGAGATGGCCCAGGGCAAGTTCCAGGTCGAAGCCGGTGCCAAGGTCGCCAAGGCTTCCGATGAAATGCTGGGAACGTTGATCGATACCTTCGCTTGATCCCTCGCTGAATCCGTCTTTCAAAACGCCGCGACTGTTCGCGGCGTTTTTGTGCGTAAGTCCTTCTCTCTCAACTAATCTTTCCTACACGACGTGTTGCTCGGTCAACGGCGATGCGCGTCCGCGCGCCGAGCATTTGTATGGCGTGATGACGAACGGCAAAAGATCGGCGCTTGACAAGATTTGGGCGTAAACGTATGTTTCAAACAACTGTTTGACCGTCACAACAAATCAACACGGTCGTTCATTCCCGGTTACATCAGCAGAGGTTTATCGCTATGCCTGACTACAAGGCCCCCTTGCGTGATATTCGCTTCGTTCGTGACGAACTGCTCGGCTACGAAGCGCACTATCAGAGCCTTCCGGCTTGTGCGGACGCAACTCCAGACATGGTTAGCGCCATTCTCGAAGAAGGCGCCAAGTTTTGTGAGCAGGTGCTGGCTCCGCTGAACCGCGTGGGTGACACCGAAGGCTGCACCTGGAGCGAGTCCGGCGTTAAAACTCCGACGGGCTTCAAAGAAGCCTACAAGCAATTTGTTGAAGGCGGCTGGCCAAGCCTGGCTCACGACGTAGAGCACGGCGGCCAAGGCCTGCCGGAATCTCTGGGTCTGGCCGTGAGCGAAATGGTTGGCGAAGCCAACTGGTCGTGGGGCATGTACCCAGGCCTGTCGCATGGCGCGATGAACACCATTTCCGAGCACGGCACGCCTGAGCAGCAAGAGGCTTACCTGACCAAGCTGGTGTCCGGCGAATGGACCGGCACCATGTGCCTGACCGAACCGCACTGCGGCACCGACCTGGGCATGCTGCGCACCAAGGCTGAACCTCAGGCCGACGGTTCCTACAAAGTCACCGGCACCAAGATCTTCATCTCGGCCGGTGAACACGACATGGCCGACAACATCGTCCACATCGTACTGGCACGCCTGCCGGATGCACCGGCTGGCACCAAGGGCATTTCGCTGTTCATCGTTCCCAAGTTCATGCCAAACGCAGACGGTTCGATCGGCGCTCGCAACGCTGTGAGCTGCGGTTCCCTGGAACACAAGATGGGCATCCACGGTAACGCCACCTGCGTGATGAACTTTGACGCGGCCACCGGTTTCCTGATCGGCCCAGCGAACAAAGGCCTGAACTGCATGTTCACCTTCATGAACACCGCACGTCTGGGCACCGCGCTGCAAGGTCTGGCTCACGCTGAGATCGGCTTCCAGGGTGGCCTGAAATACGCTCGCGATCGTCTGCAAATGCGTTCCCTGACTGGCCCGAAAGCGCCGGACAAAGCCGCTGACCCAATCATCGTGCACCCTGATGTACGTCGCATGCTGTTGACCATGAAGGCGTTCGCCGAAGGCAACCGCGCGATGGTTTACTTCACTGCCAAACAAGTCGACATCGTCAAATACGGCGTGGACGAAGAAGAGAAGAAGAAAGCCGACGCACTGCTGGCCTTCATGACGCCAATCGCCAAAGCCTTCATGACTGAAGTCGGCTTCGAATCCGCGAACCACGGCGTACAAATCTACGGCGGTCATGGTTTCATCGCCGAGTGGGGCATGGAGCAGAACGTTCGCGACAGCCGCATTTCGATGCTGTACGAAGGCACCACCGGTATCCAGGCACTCGACTTGCTGGGCCGTAAAGTGCTGATGACCCAAGGCGAGGCTCTGAAAGGCTTCACCAAGATCGTCCACAAGTTCTGCCAGACCAACGAAGGCAACGAAGCCGTCAAAGAGTTCGTCGAGCCATTGGCTGCACTGAACAAAGAATGGGGCGAGCTGACCATGAAGGTCGGTATGGCTGCCATGAAAGACCGCGAAGAAGTTGGCGCGGCATCGGTGGACTACCTGATGTACTCCGGTTACGCCTGCCTTGCCTACTTCTGGGCTGACATGGCGCGCCTGGCTGCAGAGAAACTGGCTGCTGGCACTTCCGAAGAGGCGTTCTACACCGCCAAGCTGCAGACTGCGCGCTTCTACTTCCAGCGCATCCTGCCGCGTACCCGCACTCACGTTGCAACCATGCTGTCGGGCGCCAATAACCTGATGGACATGAAAGAAGAAGACTTCGCGCTGGGCTACTAAGCCTTAACGCGGTCCTTAAAAAACCGCCGCTTCCTCCGGGAGCGGCGGTTTTTTTTGCGTTGAGGTCAGGCCTTGATCACCATGGCGTCGGATCCAGCGGGCCGACGCCAGTCGGGGTGCTCACGCCTTCGCCATTACGTATGAACGGCAGATGCCAGAAGTCGTTAGGCACTACAGGATCGCCAGGCTTGACGCCTTCCGGAAAGATGAACTCAAACACCGGTGCCACATACTGTCCGGCAATCAGTCCATTGGCGACGGTCAGCCTGCCCGCATTCTGGAGGCAACTGTCCACGGCAGTCTGGGATAAGCTCTGCTGCGGAACGCAAAGTGACCGCGCAACGACGCGCAAGGTACGTGTCGGCTGGCTAAGAAGCCCAGCGGGCGCTTTGGTCGCACGCAATCTGGCGCGTTGTGGCTGAGCACCCGTGTTCTGTGTGGTAATCCCACCCGAGGCTCCCAGGCAAGTGGTCGCAAGGCCCAGCGCAGGGTTGCATTCACCCGTCATCTCATAGGGTGTAACCCAGCGATTGGTTTGCACACCTGTCGATGGATTGACATCTATCAGATAGATGTCGACCGGGGTCTTGATGTCGGTGGTCGAGGCTTCAAGGAAAATCCGGTCCTGCGTCTCTTGGGCCACACCGCTGATGGCTGTTGCTGCCGGGTCTGCCGTGCCGACGCCAAATTCCCCGATAGACAGGTAGCTGGGCTGCGAACCAGGCTGAGTGTAGATCCCGACATTCGCCTCGATCGTGTGTGCGGAGATGAAGTCCGGGGCTCCCGATGTTGACGACTTGAACAGCGTACCGGACCAACTGATGAAGTCGCCGACTTCAAAGGGGGCCTGTTGTGTCGGGTCGGGGTCCGTCGCCGTGCGTGTAGCATCGCTGAATCTCTTCATGACGTACTGGCTGCAAAAGACCTGCCCCACCGCTGGCCCTGAGAGTTCCCCGCTGGCCGGAGGTGTGACACCGGCCTGGCTGAAGTTGCGGCAGTTGTTGGTCGTGGTCGGGGTGACCACTTTTGGGCGGTTTTTCTGTGGGCAGAGTGCATCGTCTCCGGAAATCGTGCGGGGCACGCACATCGGGTAGCCGGTGGCGGCATGGATGGTCGGGTTGGCATCATCGACGGAGAAGCGTGGGTCGGGGCTTTGAGGTCGGCCAAAACGTCCGTTCGGGTCGTTGATCTGAATAATCGTGGGTTGCGTCGGATTCCCGCTGTCAACTTCGAGGTTGCCGTTGGTGTAGTCGATCCGGGAGATGAAACCGCTCCCCGCGTTGGTTGATTGCTGGGAGACAAAGATCAGCCCGGCAATCTGCTTGTTGGAGACAGTGTTGCCTACCACATGAATCTCGAACGAGGGGTAGGCCGCCGCTGATTTTCCGAGCGCCAGGGTTCCACCTCTGACGAAGTCGGCCCAGGTCAGGGTGTTGGCTGGCATCTGCATAACGGTGTTGCAAGGAACAGTAATCGTGACGCCGTTTAATTGGACGGTCCCCCCAAAGCGGCCAGGGTCGCTGGTGTTGGGGCAATTCGCATTGGTGGAGTCCAGCGTCATGCTCTGGATAAAGCCCGTAACGTCAAACCCATGAATTGCAGTCGGATTGGTAAAAACCGGGTCGGGCAGTGTGGGGGTCGAGAACGGCGAGGGCACACCCGGGGGCTTGGCAGTCCCGCCACCACCGCCACCGCCAGCTCCGTTTTTGGCAAATGCAAATCCGCCACCACCAATGGTCAGTGCGACAGCGACGGCACTGGCGAGCAGTGCTTGGCGACTGAAGATGCCGTTGAATCGTTTGTTGGGCAGCAGCGGTATGCCGAGCGTTTTTTCGTACAAAGATAAGCTCATGGCTCACTCCAGTATCTTGCAAGACCAATTGCCGGCCAATCGAGCCCTTAGATTTGCTGATGCGCTGAATCCTGCGCAGGAAAAACGCAAAGCCGTGAGTGTCGAATGTTGGCCCGATCCAACGGTGTAAGTGCCTGTGTACGGTCGACACTTGCCGTTCGGATGCTTTCGCCTGCGTTGCGTCGGCCGGTTACGGACGCAAACGCGAGAGGCATTTCCTTGAGCCTGAGCCACACGATGCAGTTGTCGTGCCTGCTTTGAAATAATTAGACACAAACAATCACCGGCGCACTCAGAATGCGGGGTGCGCGGCCAAGGATGGTATTGCGCACAACACTACCGAATTAATATCCACCAACATAGGGGGGGGTATATGCCCAAGTTTGGGAGTGTGCGAAGTGAAGTTTAGTATTTGCTGTATGGCTGTAAGCACTTCGTTTCTAAGTGCTAAATGAGAAACGTTGTCTATATCTACTCCGGGCAGAATCATATTGCAAGAAAAATGTATTGGTCACAAAATTTGTTCTGATATTAATAAAAGCAATAGCTCACGCAGTGCAACTAGTGCACGCGCGAAGTATTGAATTCTCATAAAAGCTTATTTTCCTGAAGGCCTAACCTTGTCAACAAAGTCGTAAATTTTATTAGTTGCTATGAAGTGTGGAGAGCAATTGCTATGCCAGGTGTTTAATTAAATATTTATCTTTAAAATCATTAACTTGATGTTGTTTGTTAAATCCGGTGTTTGCATGCATTGGGGGAGATTACCCAGTATTGGGGGAAATTCACCATATTTGAGAGGCCTCCATAGTCTTTGTTGGTGCATGCTGTTAGGCGTGTTTGCGAGGCATTTTTATTTGTATCGATGTAGATAAAAATTTTTGATTTTTCCTGTTGAAATTATTTGTTACAGCTAAAGTTCGATTAGGCGCACCGTCGGTGCGACAGAACAGTGTCTTAATCAAGCCTGAGCCAAGAGAGTACTTTGCCAGTCAAGCTTTGCTTTGCCCTGAACCCTTTCGAGTGGTGTAACTACTGGTGCAAGCAGCAAGATGTGTGGCGATGAGTTCATCTCGTAACAGGAAAACCCCGGAGCCTGGCTACTCCGTACTGAATCGAGAATGTCATCATGGTGAAGCCCTTGAGCATCCTTCGTACTTCCAACTTTGCCTGCGCGATCGCAGTCAGTCTGGTTTGCAACTGCGCGTTTGCCGCGACAGCACCAGAGATTGTCACAACCGCGCCGGATGTCCCCACCTTGCAGTCGCTGCACGGGATCGTCCCGCCCGACCCTTCGGGAACTGAAGGCGGGCGAAAGGTCGATCTGATGACCGACTACGTGCTCAATCGCAGCGCGGCGGTCCTGTTGGGCAAGGCTCTTTTCTGGGACATGGAGATCGGCAGCGATGGCTCGACGGCGTGTGCGTCGTGCCACTTTCACGCGGGCGCAGATCACCGGATTACCAACCAGATCAACCCCGGCCTGGCGAACACCAACGCCAACGTCGCATCGATCTTCAACAAGCCGTTCATAGCGTCCAACATCCCTGGCGATGTGGCTTCCTATGCCACCCTGTCCGGCGGCAAGGGCGGCCCGAATTACACGTTGAAGAAAACCGACTTCCCGACCCATGTGCTGGCTGATCCGCTGGATCGCAATTCGCCGATCCTTCACTCGACTGACGACGTGGTTGGCTCACAAGGCGTGTTCGACGCCAACTTCGTCAAGCCGCGCCAGGCGCGTTTCGACAAGTGCACACAGCAACCGGACGGCATCTTCCAGGTGGGCGGCATCAATGTGCGCCGCAGCACCGGGCGCAATGCGCCAACCGTCATCAACGCCGTGTTCAACGTTCGCAACTTCTGGGACGGTCGGGCCAACAATGTCTTCAATGGCTTCTCGCCGTTCGGCAACCGTGATCCCGATGCCGGGATTTTCGTCACCAGCGATCGCAGTGGGGTGGCAACCAAAGTGCGGCTCGCCCTTAATGATGCCTCCGCGGCGTCCCAGGCCGTGGGCCCACCCGGCAGCCCGGTCGAAATGTCCTGCGGCGGGCGTACCTTCGCCGATATTGGACGGCGGATGCTCGACACGCTGATGCTCAAACAACAGCGGATTTCTTCCACCGATTCGGTTCTTGGCCCGGTATCCGGCGCTCGCCGTCCCACCTACCGTGAACTGATCAAGGCCGCTTTCCATCCACGCTTGTGGAACGCAACCCAACAGGTTTCGCTGGGCGGTGCGCCGTACACCCAAATGGAGGCCAACTTCCCGCTGTTCTTCGGGCTGGCCATTCAGATGTACGAAGCCACGCTGGTCTCCGATCAGGCGCCGCTGGATACCTACTTGCAGGGTAATCAACAGGCACTGAACGCCCAGCAAGTCGAGGGCATGAAGCTGTTCCTCGGCAAGGGCAAATGCGTCAGTTGCCACGGCGGCGCCGAACTGACCAACGCCGCCAGCCGTTTGCTGTTTCATCCTCGCGAGCGTATCGAACGGATGTTGATGGCCGACAACCTGATCGCGCTGTACGACAACGGTTTCTACAACACAGGGGTGCGTCCGACCTCCGAGGACCTGGCACTGGGTGGGTCGGATGCCTGGGGCAACCCGCTGTCATTCACTCGTGAATACAACACTCAGCTCAAAGGCGGCAGTGTGCCCGATCCGCTGGACGTCGACGTGTGCAAGTTTGAGGTGCTGTTGAGCGCGGGACTGCCTTGTGATCCGACGCTCAAGCCCAATGTCGGATTCCACGATGCTGTCGATGGCGCATTCAAGACCCCGACCTTGCGCAACATCGCGCTGACCGGACCCTATTTCCACAATGGCAGCCGGGCGACGCTGAAACAGGTCATGGAGTTCTACAACCGCGGCGGCGACCGGCGTGGCTCGGAGGCAAACAACACCAGCGGATTCGATCATCCGAGTGCGAATCAGCACAACACCTCCAACCTCGATCCGGACATGACCCCGCTGAACCTGACGCCCGATGAGGTGGATGCCTTGGTCAAATTCATGGAAGTCGGGTTGACCGATCCGCGTGTCGCCTGGGAGCGGGCACCATTCGATCACCCATCGCTGGTCATTCCACAAGGAGAGGTGGGTGACGAAAACTCTGTGTCGCTACGGCCAGTCAATCCAAAAATCACCACCCGCCAGGCGACGGATGCGCTGATAACGCTCAAGCCGGTAGGGGCCGAAGGGCGCAAAGTTGAAGAAGGACCGTTGCTGCCGTTCTACAACGACCTCTGATGGAATGACCGTTACTGGCCGCACCGTTGCGGCCAGTAACGCACTCGCTAAAAAAACCTGGCAATTGACTCAGCAAGTCAGCGTTTCTGCCGTTACAGTACGTGGGCACAATGCCATCTATTGTTATGACGGTCGGAGCTTTACCCTTGCCGCGTTCTTCAGCTGTACGTTTCAGCCATTTCCTACCGTCGTTACTGCTATTGCTTGCGGGGCTGGCGGCTGCCTACGTCAAGGATCTCAACGTCTTCTTCACCTCACTGTTCAACGTGCTGCCAACGTTGGTGCTGTTGCTCGGTGGTGCGTATTGCGCGGTTTACCGACGTCAGCGAGAGCTGTTTCTGATGGTCACGGTGTACATCGCCTACTTCCTGCTCGACACGCAGACCGACTATTACCGCGACAACGGCAAAGTCCGCGATGACGCTGCCGTGGTGTTTCACTTGTGTTGCCTGCTGTTGCCATTGATGTTCGGTGTGTTCGCTGCCTGGCAGGAACGCACCCATTTGTTTCAGGACATGGTGGCGCGCTTCGCTGTCTTGCTGGCCGTCGGCAGTATCGCGTTGGGCCTGGAGCAAAGTTACCCACAGGCTCTGCTGCTATGGCTGTCGGAGATTCGCTGGCCAGCCCTGCATGGTGCGTGGATGAGCCTGATCCAGCTGTCCTATCCGGTGTTCATCGCATCGTTCCTGTTGCTGAGCTGGCAATACTGGCGCAACCCGAGACCCTTGCACGCCGCGCAATTGGTGGGTTTGCTGGGTTTGTTCTGGGCGCTGCCGAAAACGTTCATCCTGCCGTTCACCCTGAACATCATGTGCAGTCAGGTGATGCTGATGATTGCGGCGGCGGTCGCCCACGAGGCTTATCAAATGGCCTTTCGCGATGAACTGACCGGTTTGCCGGGGCGTCGTGCCTTGAACGAACGGATGCAACGGTTGGGGCGCAACTATGTGCTGGCCATGAGCGACGTCGATCACTTCAAGAAATTCAACGACACCCACGGTCACGACGTCGGCGACCAGGTATTGCGACTTGTTGCCAGCAAGCTGTCGAAAATCGGTGGGGGCGGTAGGGCGTATCGCTACGGTGGTGAGGAATTTGCGCTGGTGTTCGCGGGCAAGACGCTTGAAGAGTGCATGCCGCACCTGGAAGTCATTCGCGAATCCATCGCCACGTACAACATTCAACTGCGCAACCAGGACAGTCGTCCTCAGGACGACCAGCAAGGTCGTCAGCGGCGTGCGGGCCCGGGCGCTGCCAGTGTGTCGGTCACCGTCAGCATTGGCGTCGCCGAACGAGTGGATCAGCGCACCCCTGAAAAAGTGCTCAAGTCCGCGGATGAGGCGCTCTACAGCGCCAAGGGTGCCGGGCGAAACTGTGTGGTGGCGTTCGGTCAGAGCCGTCGTGGCGCGGTACGCATGGACACCGCTGCGGGTTGAGTGATGATGGCGCATTCAGCGTCTGGACTGTGATTGTGAGGCGTGGTGGGCGGCAGTAGGTTTGATCGATCTGCTGACGGAGAAATGACCATGCCCGAGTACAAAGCCCCCTTGCGCGACATGCGCTTTCTGATCGACCACGTCTTCGACTTCCACACCAACTACGCAGCGCTGGGCGCGACCGACGCCAGCCCGGACATGGTCAATGCGATCCTCGAAGAAGGCGCGAAGTTTTGCGAGAACGTCCTTGCGCCGCTCAATCGCAGCGGCGACGAAGAAGGCTGCCATTTCGACAATGGCGTGGTGACGACGCCTACAGGCTTCAAGCAGGCATTCGCACAATACGTGGAAGGCGGCTGGCATGGTCTGGCGGCTGATCCGGCGTATGGCGGCCAGGGCCTGCCGAGTTCGCTGGGGCTGGTTATCAGCGAGATGGTCGGCTCCAGCAACACCTCCTGGGGCATGTACCCCGGCCTGACCCACGGCGCGATGTCAGCCATCCACGCCCACGGCACCGAAGAACAGAAAAGCACTTACCTGAGCAAGCTCACCGCAGGCCAATGGACGGGCACCATGTGCCTGACCGAAGCCCACTGCGGCACCGACCTGGGCATCATCAAAACCCGTGCGGTGCCGGCGGCCGACGGCAGCTTTGCGATCTCTGGCAGCAAGATTTTCATCTCTGCCGGCGAGCACGACATGAGCGACAACATCATTCACCTGGTGTTGGCGAAATTGCCGGACGCTCCAGCGGGCACCAAGGGCATTTCGTTGTTCATCGTTCCCAAATTCCTGCCCAATGCCGAGGGTGAAGCGGGCGAGCGCAATGGCGTTTCCTGCGGCTCCATCGAGCACAAAATGGGTATCAAGGCGTCGGCCACGTGCGTGCTGAACTTCGATGAGGCCAAGGGCTTCTTGATCGGTGAGCCGAACAAAGGCCTGAACTGCATGTTCACCATGATGAACCATGCGCGGCTCGGCACCGGGATGCAGGGCTTGTGTCTGGGCGAGGCTAGCTTCCAGGGGGCGATCAAGTACGCCAATGATCGCCTGCAAATGCGTTCGCTCACCGGTCCGAAAGCCCCCGAAAAAGTCGCCGATCCGATCATCGTTCATCCCGATGTGCGGCGGATGCTGCTGACCATGAAAGCCTTCAACGAAGGTAATCGTGCGCTGACGTACTTCACCGCGCAGCTGTTGGACGCGGCGCATCTGAGCCCGGATGCATCCGCGCGCCAGGATGCCGAGGACCTGCTGGCGTTCCTCACACCCATCTGCAAAGCCTTCATGACCGACACCGGGCTGGAGGTGACCAACCACGGCATGCAAGTGTTCGGCGGTCACGGCTTCATTCGCGAATGGGGCATGGAGCAGTTGGTTCGCGACTGCCGGATTGCGCCGATCTACGAAGGCACCAACGGTATTCAGGCGCTGGATTTGCTCGGGCGCAAAGTGCTTGGCAGCCAGGGCAAGCTGCTGCGCGGCTTCACCAAAATCGTCCACAAGTTCTGCGCAGCGAACGCTGAACATCCGCAACTGGCCAGCTACATGGCACAGCTCAACGAGCTGAACCAGCAGTGGGGCGAGTTGACCACCAAGGTCGGCTTGGCCGCGATGAAAAATCCGGACGAAGTCGGTGCTGCATCGGTGGATTACTTGATGTACAGCGGTTACATCATCCTCGGCTATCTGTGGCTGCGTATGGCGCTGGTGGCCCAGGCCCAACTCGAGGCTGGCAGTGGCGATGCCGATTACTGCAAGGGCAAACTGGCGACCAGCGAGTTTTACTTCAAGCGATTGCTGCCGCGCACCGCCGCTCATCGCGCCGCAATTGAAGCGGGCAGTGATTGCCTGATGAAGCTGCCGGCCGAGTTATTTGCGCTTTAATCTTTAAAACCGGTGACACAGGAGCCCGCGCTATCGCGGGCTTTTTCATGACTGTTTAGTCAGTGACTAAACATTACAAAATGGTCACCGGCTGACCCTATGTGTCACAAAAGTTGTTGGGGTACACTCTGACCCAACGAAAGCACTATTCCTACGAATCACCTGTAAAGATCTTGCGAGGTTTGCCATGGCTGACTACAAAGCGCCCCTGCGCGATATGCGCTTCGTCCTCAATGAAGTATTCGAGGTCGCCAAACTCTGGGCCGAACTGCCTGCGCTGGCCGATACCGTCGATGCGGAAACCGTCGAGGCCATTCTCGAAGAAGCCGGCAAAGTCACCAGCAAAAGCATCGCGCCGCTGAGCCGTGCGGCTGACGAAGAAGGTTGCCATTGGGCGGATGGTGCCGTCACCACGCCGGCGGGTTTCCAGCAGGCTTATCAGACTTACGCTGAAGGCGGCTGGGTCGGTGTCGGTGGCGATCCGACCTACGGCGGCATGGGCATGCCCAAGGCGGTTTCGGCGCAAGTCGAAGAGATGGTCAACTCCGCGAGCCTGTCGTTCGGTCTGTACCCGATGTTGACCGCCGGCGCCTGCCTGTCGATCAACGCCCACGCCAGCGATGAGCTGAAAGCCGCTTACCTGCCGAATATGTACGCGGGCGTCTGGGCCGGGTCCATGTGCCTGACCGAGCCACACGCCGGCACGGACCTTGGGATCATCCGCACCAAGGCCGAACCTCAGGCCGACGGTTCCTACAAAGTCAGCGGCACCAAGATCTTCATCACCGGTGGTGAACACGACCTCACCGAGAACATCATCCACCTGGTGCTGGCCAAGCTGCCGGATGCACCGGCGGGGCCGAAAGGCATTTCGCTGTTCCTGGTGCCGAAGTTCATGGTCAATGCCGATGGCAGCCTGGGTGCGCGCAACCCGGCGAACTGCGGTTCGATCGAACACAAGATGGGCATCCAGGCGTCCGCGACCTGTGTGATGAACTTCGACGAAGCCGTGGGTTATCTGGTCGGTGAGCCGAACAAAGGCCTGGCGGCCATGTTCACGATGATGAACTACGAGCGTCTGGGCGTCGGTATCCAGGGCCTGGCCACGGGTGAGCGCTCCTACCAGAACGCGATCGAGTACGCCCGCGACCGTCTGCAAAGCCGTTCGCCGACTGGCGCGCAGAACAAAGACAAAGTCGCTGACCCGATCATCGTCCACCCGGACGTGCGGCGCATGCTGCTGACCATGAAAGCTTCGAACGAAGGCGGCCGTGCCTTCTCGACTTACGTGGCGATGCAACTCGATACCGCCAAGTTCAGCGAAGACGCGACCACCCGCAAGCGTGCGGAAGACCTGGTGGCACTGCTGACCCCGGTGGCCAAGGCGTTCCTCACCGATCTGGGGCTGGAAACCACGGTCCACGGCCAGCAGATTTTCGGCGGCCACGGTTACATCCGCGAGTGGGGCCAGGAGCAACTGGTGCGCGACGTGCGTATCACCCAGATCTACGAAGGCACCAACGGCATTCAGGCGCTGGACCTCGTCGGACGCAAGATCGTCGGCACCGGCGGTGCGTTCTACAATCTGTTTGCTGACGAGATCCGTCATTTCACCGCCACGGCCAGTGCTGACCTGGCAGAGTTCACCAAGCCGCTGAACGATGCCGTGACCACCCTCGACGAACTGACCGCCTGGCTGCTGGATCGCGCGAAAAGTAACCCGAACGAAATCGGCGCTGCGTCGGTCGAGTATCTGCAAACCTTCGGTTACGTAGCCTACGCATATATGTGGGCGTTGATGGCCAAGGCAGCCGTGGGCAAAGAAGCGCAGGACGATTTCTACGCGAGCAAGTTGGGCACGGCGCGGTTCTACTTCGCCCGCCTGCTGCCGAGAATTCACTCGTTGAGCGCGTCGGTGAAGGCTGGCAGCGAATCACTGTTCCTGCTGGACGCCGCACAATTCTGACCCTGTAGCGTCATGTAAGCATTCTCTTACATGACGTACTGCTGTTCTCCCATATGCGAAGATTGGATCCAGAGCTAATCTACTTCACATGGACGTCGCGCAGGAAGCGCAAAGCAACAACACGGACACGTAGGATTCTGCCAGGACGGCGGAGTGAAATGGATGTCAGGGAAACAGTCTGCAAAGCCCCGCTTCGGCGGGGTTTTCTTTTGCCTGCAGAAAAGTATTCAGCTCAGTGCGTCGAGGGTTGGCGCGCTGTTCAAGCGGTCATCCGGCCCATTCATGACTTCCTCCAGCAATGTCCGCAACAGGGCCAGCGAAGCTTGTTGCCGTTGTACATCCCGGCACACCAACCCGACTTTCAGCGGCACCCGCGGCTCGGTCAGTGGTTTCCAAAGCAGTTCATTGTTGCCGAGCGCCTTTTGCGAGCGCCCGGGCAGGACCGTCGCCAGCCGCGTGTGGGGCAAGCTGTCGAGTATCCCCGCCATGTTGTTCAACTCCGCCTGCACCTGCGGACGCCGTCCCAGATTGGCCAGTTGTGTCTGCCAGATCTGCCGTACCTGAAACTCTTCACCGAGCAACAACATCGGCAATTCGGCGGCCTGACTCATCGAGACTTTCTTGAATTCACGCAACGGGTGGTCCGCCGGGATGACCAGCGTCAGTTCATCCTCGTACAGCATCACGCCGTGCAGACCCGGCTGACGGGGCGGCAAGTAGCTGATACCGATATCGAGGGAGCCATTGAGCAGCCGGCGTTCAATCTCCAGCCCGGTCAATTCATAAATCTGCACCACCAGGTGCGGCTGCGCCTTGCGCACGCGTTCAAGCATCTGGGGCACCAGACTGCTGTGAACCGTTTGCAGCACGCCGATGGCCAAGGTGCGCAACGCCTGGCCCTTGAAATTTCCCAATGCCTCGCGCGCCCTTTGCAAGCCGTCGAGCAAGGGCAGGGCGTGGTTGTACAGCGTGTGCGCGGCCAGCGTGGGCAACAGGCGTTTGCTGCTGCGCTCGAACAGGCTCACATCGAGGTTTTGTTCCAGATGACGAATCTGCTGGGACAGTGCCGGTTGGGAGATTGAAAGTCGCTCGGCGGCCCGACCCACATGGCCTTCTTCGTAGACCGCGACGAAATAACGCAGTTGCTTGAAATCCATAAGGTGCGCTTATCGAAAATGCTCGGAAATCGAAATGGCTCAACGCCTTGTGTGGGCCTAGTCTAACCGCATTCACAAGGCTTACAGGGCCATAGAGCGCGATGAATACCGTTTATGTCGATAGTATTTGCATAGGCAAGACAAAAAATCTCAAGCGAGGTTTTTTTGTATGAATTTGTTCAGTTTGCGGCGCAATCCGCTAAGCCTTGATGATTTGGCCGTCGACACCTTCCAGCAACCGCGCAGCATCAGCCTTTCCAGTGAGTACCTGATGCCCAGTGTCGAGCGGCCGAAGCAGATATTCGTTCGAGGTCAGGGCTCGTGGTTGTGGGACAGCGATGACCGTGCGTACCTCGATTTCTCACAGGGCGGTGGCGCCAATAGCCTGGGGCACAGCCCTTCGGTGCTGGCCAACGCGATTTCGGAGCAGGCCCGGTCGCTGATCAATCCAGGATTCGGCCTGCATAACCGCGGCATGCTCAGCCTTGCCGAGCAACTCTGCGCCCGTACCGGCAGTGATCAGGCCTACCTGCTCAACAGCGGCAGCGAGGCGTGTGATGCCGCAGTTCAACTGGCGCGTAAATGGGGTCAACGTCATCGCGGTGGAGCTTCTCGGATTATTGTGGCCGGTAATGGCCAACGTCCGGGGATGACTTCTGCTGGAGACTTTCACCACGTTCCTTTCAATGACCTTATGGCGATGCACGCGGCGGTCGATGCCCGGACCGTGGCAATCATGCTTGAACCGATCCAGAGCGAAGCCGGAGTGATTCCAGCCACCGAGTCTTACCTCAAAGGTGTCGAACGCCTGTGTCGGGAACTGGGTATTTTGTTGATCCTCGACGAAGTACAAACCGGTATCGGTCGCTGCGGCACCTTGCTTGCCGAAGAGTCCTACGGCGTTCGGGCAGACATCGTTGTCCTGGGTGGCGGGCTCGGTGGTGGCGTACCCTTGGCGGCGTTGCTGGCGCGAGGCACGGCGTGCTGTTTCGACATCGGCGACTTGGCGGGCACCCATCACGGCAACGCGCTGATGACGGTCGCCGGGCTGGTGGTCCTCGACAGTGTGCAAGACCAGGGCTTTCTCGATCATGTCGGGCAAACCGGCCAGCACCTGCGCGAAGGCCTGCAGCGTTTGTCCCATCGCTATGGTCACGGTGAGTTACGCGGGCGAGGATTACTTTGGGGACTGAGCCTGTCCGAAGATTCGGCTGATGCCGTCGTCAAATCAGCGTTGTACGAAGGCTTGCTGCTCGACGCCCCGCAACCTGACTGCCTGCGCTTTACCCCGGCGCTCACCGTCAGCAAGGCCAACGTCGACGAAATGCTCCTGCGACTGGCCCGCGCCTTCTCCCGAGTGCGCACCGCGCAATTGCAATGCCGCAAAGGGATCGCAGTCTGATCAGACCCGACCTACACGAATTTCCGAACCGTCTCGCGGTAATAACGCATCGCCCCACGTTTGATCTTTCGCGTGGGGCGTTTTTTTGTCTCTGCGTTTTGCCAGATGCAATAAGCGCTTGAGCGACCGCTCGATAAATGGCTTTTTGAGACAGTTGGCCGACTAGAGCGAGTTAGCCAAGTCATACGTTGGGCTGACCGAGATGGAAATCCAGCGCCTGCTGGATATGAAGGAATTCGTGGAGATAAATCATGAGTAAAAAATTCAAAAGTGAAGTGTCTGAATCGATACACGAATCGGCCAGTGCCTTGTTTGCTGTCGGAGCAATCAGCAAGGCAACCATGCGCGAATTCGACGAGTCGTGCCTTGCAACGGTGCCAGTGTCAATTGATGCAGAGCAGATTAAAGCGCTGCGCGAGCGCAACAATGTCAGCCAACCCGTGTTCGCTCGTTATTTGAACACCAGTGCTTCGACAGTAAAGAAATGGGAGGCAGGCGATAAACACCCCAGTGGCATGGCGCTGAAGTTGTTGAGCATCGTGCAGAAACACGGTCTTGAGATATTGGCCTGATGGTCCGCACTGAACCCTGACGAATGACGCTGGTCGATTGACTGTGTGGCTCACACGAGCCAACTTCAATCAGGAGCTACCCCATGGACTTTATTCGAATCATCATTGCCATTCTGTTGCCGCCATTGGGTGTGTTTCTGCAAGTCGGTTTCGCTGGCGCGTTCTGGCTGAATATTCTGCTGACGTTGTGCGGTTACATTCCGGGGATCGTGCATGCGGTGTACATCATCGCCAAGCGCTGAGTTTAGCGACCTTAGATAGACCGCTATCGCGAGCAGGCTCACTCTTGCAGGGATTTCTGCAACACCGCAGATCCAATGTGGGAGCGAGCCTGCTCGCGATGGACGCGCCGCTAATCAGGCATTGCCTCCGAGCGCCATGACCCGCCGATAAAACAACCCTTCCTGCTCGAGCGCATGGGCCTGGTTCCGCGCCTTGCGAAAACCGTGGCGTTCGTCGGCGTAGTAATGCGCCTCCACCAGAATCCCGTTGTCCTGCAGCGCGGTGACCATGTCGCGGGTCTGTTGCGGCACCACCACGGCGTCCAGTTCGCCCTGAAAGAAAATCACCGGCACGCTGATGTTCTGCGCATGCAGCAGCGGTGTTCGCGCAGCGTAGCGTTCGGCATCAAGCAGCGGATCGCCGATCAGCCAATCCAGATAATCGCCTTCGAATTTGTGGGTCGCGCGCCCCAGTGCAACTGGATCGCTGACCCCGTAGAGGCTGGCGCCAGCGCGGAAGACCTTGTGAAAGGCCAGTGCGCATAGGGTGGTGTAGCCGCCAGCGCTACCACCGCGAATAAATGCCTTGTCACCGTTGATCAATCCGCGTCCGGCGAGATGAGCGACGACAGCGCAGGCATCCTCCACATCCACCTCGCCCCAACTCAAATGCAGGGCCTGGCGATAAGCGCGGCCATAGCCGCTGCTGCCACGGTAGTTGAGGTCGGCCACGGCGAAACCGCGTTGCGTCCAGTACTGGATGCGTGGATCAAGCATCGGGTAGCAGGCCGAAGTCGGGCCGCCGTGGATGAACACCACCAGCGGCGGCGTTGCGTCTGCGGTCATCGCCGGATAGAAGAAGCCATGAGCCTCACCCGCGCCGCTGGGGTAGCGCAGGGTTTGCGGGAAGCTGATCTGTTCGGCGGGCAACGGAGCAATGCCTCCGGCCAATACGTTGACCTGCCGCGTAGTGCGGTCGATAGCAATGACCGCTGCGGGACTGACCGGCGAGGCGGCGATGCAGTAAATGAATTGCTCATCGAGGGCGAGATGGCGAAACCGGCTGTAGTTGCCAGTGAAATCTTCACTGACGTCGCCACACAAACCCAAACGACCAAACCCGCCTTCCGTCCAGCTTGCCAGGTAGTTGCTGTCGCCCAGCGGCAACCAAGTGCTGCCACCCAACTGCCACGGCGCCGGTCCATGATCGGCGGCGGCGCTCGGCAGCGGGCTCAGGCCGTCTGCCGACTCCACCCAAGGCTGCCAATAACCGCCGCGATCGGTCAGGCAAAACAGACGGCCGCTGCTATCGAAACGAGGTTGTTGCAGCGACTCCTGAGCACCATCGCCCGCCACGCAACGCGACTGAGCAAAACCACCCTCGCTTTTACGTTCGGCAACCACCAGGCGGGTCGCGGTCCATGGCTGATCCGGGCGGCTCCATTCGATCCACGCCAATCGTTGCGCGTCGGGACTCAGTGTCGGCGCGGCGTAGAAATCAGCGCCTTCGGCCAGCAGATGTCGACTGCCGTCCGCTACATCAATCGCCACCAGTCGATGCCGATCACGATGCTCTTCAACCGCCAGAACCTGACCATTGGCGAACTGCAGGTCGCCGTAACGGCACTCCCCCGACGTCAGCATTTCAGGCGCCTCGCCGGCCATGGATTGCTGATACAGCTGCTGATCCGCCTCGTTGACGAAAACAATCCCGTCATCGGTCAGGCAAAACGCGCCACCACCATATTCGTACACCCGACTGCGCACGCTGAAGCCTGTCGGTGTCAGGCACTGCGCCTGGCCATCGTGCCAATGCCAGATCCGGCAGGCGGCGTCTTCGGGACGGTACTCGTTCCAGAACAGGCCGTGTTTGCCGACCTGCAACTCGGCGAAGTCGATACCCGCCGCGACGGCCCGGGCTGCGCTGAAGGGTTCAGCTTTTGGCGATGAGTCGTGAGTTTCGTTCATTGCGAAAGGCCAGTTGTTCGATGGTCTGAGTCGCGTGCTCGGCTTCTTCGCGGGCCTTGAGGATCACGCCGTGATGTTCGGACTTGCTGCACACCGGGTCGGCATTGCTCGCGTCACCCGTGAGCATGAACGCCTGGCAACGGCAGCCGCCGAAGTCCTTTTCCTTCTCGTCGCAGGAGCGGCACGGCTCGGGCATCCAGTCGTAACCGCGAAAGCGGTTGAAACCGAACGAGTCGTACCAGATGTGCTGCATGCTGTGGTCGCGCACATTGGGAAACTGCACTGGCATTTGTCGGGCACCGTGACACGGCAGTGCGGTGCCATCCGGCGTGACTGTCAGAAAGATACTGCCCCAGCCGTTCATGCAGGCTTTCGGGCGCTCTTCGTAGTAATCCGGCGTGACGAAAATCAGCTTGCACGGATGCCCTTCGGCTTCGAGTTTGGCGCGGTATTCGTTGGTGATGCGTTCGGCGCGGACCAGCTGTTCCTTGGTCGGCAACAGGCCGACCCGATTGAGCTGCGCCCAACCGTAGAACTGACATGTGGCGAGCTCGACGAAGTCGGCCTCAAGGGCGATGCACAGCTCGATGATCCGGTCGATCTTGTCGATATTGTGCCGATGCGTCACGAAGTTCAGCACCATCGGATAGCCGTGGGCTTTCACCGCACGGGCCATTTCCAGTTTCTGCGCGAAGGCTTTTTTCGAGCCGGCCAACAAGTTATTCACTTGTTCGTCGCTGGCCTGAAAGCTGATCTGGATGTGGTCCAGGCCGGCCTTCTTGAAGTCGCTGATTTTCTGCTCGGTGAGGCCGATGCCGGAGGTGATCAGGTTGGTGTAGAAACCCAGGTTGCGCGCCTCGGCGATCAGTTCGGCGAGGTCCTGGCGCACCAGCGGTTCGCCGCCGGAAAAGCCCAATTGCGCGGCGCCCATCTCCCGTGCTTCGCGGAAAACCTTGATCCACTGCTCGGTGCTCAACTCTTTGCCTTGCTCGGCGAAGTCCAGCGGATTGGAGCAGTAGGGACATTGCAGCGGGCAACGATACGTCAGCTCGGCGAGCAGCCAGAGCGGCAAGCCGATTTCAGGTTTTGGCGGTAACGTGTCTGACACGGAATCAGACAAGTTCGATCCAGTGCTGAGCACGGGCGACCTCCATGAATTGCTCGATGTCTTCACCAAGTTCTGGCACGCCGGGAAATTTTGCGTCCAGCTCAGCGACGATTGCCGCGACGTCACGCTGGCCATCAATCAAACCGCCAATCAACGCGGCGCTCTCGTTGAGTTTGATCATGCCTTCCGGGTAGAGAAGGACATGGCCTTTCTGCGCCGGTTCGTATTGGTAACGGTAGCCAGGACGCCAGGTCGGGGTCTTGCTGCGATCGAAACTCATAAGGTGATTCCTTTATGCCAGACCCGTTGCCCGGTCACGCTGTGATACGGCGGGCGGTTCAGTTCGTAAGCCATGCTCATGGCATCGAGCATGCTCCAAAGAATGTCCAGTTTGAACTGGAGAATTTCCAGCATGCGTTCCTGGCCTTCGCGCGTGGTGTAGTGCTGCAAGGTGATTGCCAGACCGTGCTCGACATCGCGGCGCGCCTGGCCGAGGCGGGTGCGGAAATACTCGTAGCCGGCCGGATCGATCCACGGGTAGTGCTGCGGCCAGCTGTCCAGGCGCGATTGGTGAATTTGCGGTGCGAACAGCTCGGTCAGCGAACTGCTGGCGGCTTCCTGCCAGCAGGCCCTGCGGGCGAAGTTGACGTAGGCGTCCACGGCGAAACGCACGCCGGGCAGGACCAGTTCCTGGGAGCGCAACTGGTCCGGGTCGAGGCCGACGGCCTGGCCCAGGCGCAACCAGGCTTCGATGCCGCCGTCTTCGCCGGGCGCGCCGTCATGGTCGAGCAGACGCTGAATCCACTCGCGGCGGATCTCGCGATCCGGGCAGTTGGCAAGGATCGCAGCGTCCTTCAGGGGAATGTTCACCTGATAGTAGAACCGGTTGGCGACCCAGCCCTGGATCTGCTCACGGGTCGCCCGGCCTTCATACATCGCCACGTGATACGGGTGATAGATGTGGTAGTAGGCGCCCTTGGCGCGCAAGGCCGCTTCGAATTCGGCGGGGGACATCGGGGTGTCAGTCATTTTGCTTCTCCGGGTACGACCGGTGGTTTCTTTGGTGTCAGGACCGGCCTCATCGCCAGCAGGCTGGCTCCCACAGTTGATCGCATTCCCCTGTGGGAGCCAGCCTGCTGGCGATAGACTGCGCCGCGGTCTTGAAGTCCTACAACACAATACTCATGCCGTCATACGCCACTTCAACCTTACGTCGAGCCAACTCCGCGCGCTCCGGCGAATCCTCATCGAGAATCGGGTTGGTGTTGTTGATGTGGATAAGCACCTTGCGCTGCTTGGGCAATTGCTCCAGCACTTCGAGCATGCCGCCGGGGCCGCTCTGCGCCAGGTGACCCATTTCCCGACCGGTGCGAGTGCCGACGCCACGGCGTTGCATTTCGTCGTCATCCCACATCGTGCCGTCCACCAGCAGGCAATCGCTGGCGGCCATGATCTCCAGCAGCGGCGCGTCGACCTTGCCCAGGCCCGGGGCGTAGAACAGTTTGCCGCCGGTGTTCAGGTCTTCGACGATCAGGCCGATGTTGTCGCCCGGGTGCGGGTCGAAGCGGTGCGGCGAGTAGGGTGGCGCGGCGCTGCGCAGGGGCAACGGGGTGAAACGCAAACTCGGGCAGGCCGGGATGGTGAAACTGCAATCGAGTTCGATGCGGTTCCAGTTCAGCCCGCCATTCCAGTGGGTCAGCATGGTGAACAGCGGGAAACCGGTGCTCAGGTCCTCGTGGACCATGTCGGTGCACCAGACCTGATGCGGGCAACCTTCGCGCAGGCTGAGCAGACCGGTGGTGTGGTCGATCTGGCTGTCCATCAGAATGATCGCGCTGATGCCGGTATCGCGCAGGGCGCGGCCCGGTTGCATCGGGGTGAAGCTTTGAAGCTGGGCGCGGATGTCCGGCGATGCGTTGCACAGGATCCAGTTCACGCCGTCATCGGAAATCGCGATGGACGACTGAGTTCGCGCCTTGGCCTTGAGGCTGCCGTTGCGAAAACCTGCACAGTTCACGCAGTTGCAGTTCCACTGGGGGAAACCACCGCCAGCGGCGGAACCTAGAATCTGGACAAACATGGCCGCTCCATCATTTCAGCACTGAAAATAAAAACGCCTCGGCAATACCGAGGCGCTGAACCACACGACAATCTTAGCGGCTTGCGAAGTACATAGTGACTTCAAAGCCGATACGCAGGTCGGTGTAAGCAGGTTTGGACCAGGACATGGGAGCGCTCCTCAGGGTGATGGGACGGTTGAGATCTATACATATAGTCCACCTCCAGTCGGAGATGTTCAGATAGTTAGGTGGCTATGTTACTCAAAATTACCGATTGATTGGCCTGCTATCTCGGAAAAAGCTAATTGCGCCAGCGGTAATGATCATTTTGTCACTTGCCAAGGCGCTTGCGGTTCCGAACTGCTGGCCAGGCAGCGCCAGCCACCTTCGGCGTTGCTCAGTCTATGCGCGGCGGCGACCAAGGCGTCGCGGTCGATGGCTAGAATCGACAAGGGCAGCTGCGTCAGGTAATCCGACGAACGGCCAGCCTGCTTGCCCTGCCAGAGCAGTTCGGCGGCTTGGGCCAAGGGTAATGCAGCCTCCTTGAATTGATCGGACAATGCCTGACGATGCGCGATAAACGTAGCCTCCTCGATTCCGTTGATCATGGCGGGCAAGTCACTCAGGAAGCGTTCCATGTGTTCCAGCAATTTCAATGGTGCGGTGCCCGGAGATTGCACACCCAACACAATACCGGTCTGCCCATGGATCTGGCGCAGTGCGCTGAACACTGCATAACCCAGTTGCAGCTCCACGCGCAGGCGCTGATAGATCGGGGTCTGACAGACGAGCGCCAACAAGCGCCAGACGGCTTCTTCGCAGATGTCCTGCGTTGCCGTCGGGCAGAACAGCACCAATGCATGTTCGCTGGAACCGGTGTCGAGCGTTGTCCACAGACGCTGCGAGTTGATCGAGGGTGGCGTAGACGGTTGGGTGTCGGCAACGCCGGGCACGCGGCTCAGGGTCAAACCCAAGGCCGCTTGAGTGTGAGCTGACAAGCCGACCGCCAAGCCTTCCCAGCGCGAACTCGACCACAATTGCTGCAAGTCGCCAGAGACGGCCGAGCGCGCGATGCAAAGATCGGGCAGTGCCTTGAGCAGGTGTTTAATCGGTATGAGTGCAGGGCTTTTCGGCACTTCCTGTGAGAAATCTCTGTCAGGCGTTGTCAGTGCTTTCAGCGCATGTTCGAGGGCAGTCGGCATCGGCGCCTGCAGCCCCGTCATCTTCAGCAACCATTCATTGCCTGAGGCGCTGAAAGACACATCAACGCCAGCCTGACGTGCATCTTCGCGCAACGACTGCAGGCCATTTTCCAGGTGGTATTGAAGGCGCGAGTGCGGCTTGGACTCGAGGCGCCAGCGCAGATAAATCGCACCGTGTTCCGTATTGTCCGGCAAGGCCTGGCTGAACTGCATTGGGGAGTTTTCCCGACGACTGCGCGAGCGGTCTTGGGCAAACGTTCTCAGGCCTCGGTGTTTACTGGTTTGCCCGCGAATCAGCCCGGCATTTTGCGCCGGTGCCTCGACTTTTAAAAACGGGTTCGGCGCTGGCAGTTGCCAGTCGCCAATGAAGTTATCCACAGCGCCGATTTTCTTCAGGATGTCCTTGAGTGCTACAACGCCTTGCTCGGTTAACCCGTCTTCAAGCTGTTCGCTGTCGAGCCGGGCCAATTCCAGTGCACTGCTGACCTGTTGCTGGCGCTGAAGCACGGTGGCGTACTCGTCGCGCAGACACGCCCAGTCTTGCTGTGAGGCAAAAAAGCCTAGCCAATCCAGGAGTTTCTCGCGGATTGCGCTCGCTGGCGCAGCCTTTGTCAGCTCGATGTGCAGTACGGCTTGTCCGGCAAACTGATACAGCAGTCTGGCGTTCAAATGTTCAGCCAAACCGCGCGAGCGCAATTCAGCCAGCAACCCACCGGGTTTCGCGGCGTTCAACCAATGGCACAGGAACGCCAACGCTTGGGCCGATGAAGGCAGTAGCGATTCGAAAGCAAACAGCAGATCGAGCCTGGCTTCGTTTGCCTGTTGATAATTTGTCTGTGAAGACTCCATCAGCGGCACAGGTGCCACTTGCGGGATGTTTGCTCCCGCAGGAATCGCCGCGCCGAAGCTCTGCGCCAATTGCTTGAGCTCTTCAATACTTTGCGGGCCGGCCATGCTCAGCGTCATCTGCCCGGTTCGATAAAACTGCTGATGGAAATCCTTCAGCGCTTGCTGAAACGGCAGTTGCTGCACGGGAAGGCTGTCGCGGTTACCGGCATGAAAACCACGCAATGGGTGACTCGGCGACAATCCGTCGAACAGCGCCAATTGCTGTTGCGCTCCCTCATCCTGCGACCAAGCGACAAACTCGGCATGCAGCACTTCCCGTTCCCGCTGCTGATCGTCCAGATTCATACGCGGATGAGCGAGCATGTCTGACAGACGCTCCAATCCTTCTTTGAATACCTGAGGTGGCAACTCGAAAAAGAAGTCGGTGGTGCGCTCGCTGGTCCGAGCATTCACCTGCCCGCCATGACCTTGTACGTAGGCCATCAGCCCTTGTTCCGCAGGAAAACGCGCGGTGCCAAGAAACAACAGGTGCTCAAGAAAGTGCGCCAGGCCTGGCCATGCCAATGGCACGTCGTGACTGCCCGCAGCGACCCGCAAAACAGCCGCACAACGCTTCAGGTTCGGGGCATGACGCAGGGTCACCCGTAAGCCGTTTGCCAGGGTTTCAGTGTGGGGGCGAGGGGGATTCAGCACAGGCATGAGCACTTCCAGAACAGAGAAGTACTCATGCTAGCGGATAACGCTGACTCAGCGCTTGTTCAGTGCGCCGTAAAGCTCGGGACGACGATCGATCAAATAGCGGTTGGCCGCGCGGGAATCGATCATTAACTGACGGTCCAACTCGCCGACAATCAGCGCTTCATCCAGGCCCGCCTGGGCGATACGACTGCCATCCGGCGCGGCAATGCTGCTCTGGCCGCAGTACTGGATCTCGCCTTCCTGCCCGCAATAGTTGGCATATGCCACATAGCACTGGTTTTCGAAGGCGCGGGAACGCACGGTGACGTCGGCCACGAAGTCGAAAGGAATCATGTTTGCCGTCGGCACCAGAATCAGCTCGGCGCCAGCCAGGGCGAGGCGGCGAGCATTTTCCGGGAACTCCAGGTCGTAGCAGATCAGGAAACCGAGCTTCCAGCCGTTGAGTTCAACCAGCGGAAACTCGTCTTGCCCGGCGCTGAACATCGAGTGATCGAGGTCGCCAAACAGGTGCGTCTTGCGGTAGTTGCAAAGGCGCTCGCCGTTGGCGTCGATCAACTGCACAGCGTTGTAGATCTGCCCGTCCTCGGTGCGCTCGGGGTAGCCATACAAAATGGCGATCCCTGCCGTCTTGGCAATGCGCGCGATCTGCTGCGCCGATTCACCGTTGTGCACTTCCGCCAGCACGCTGACCGCATCGAGGCCAATGTTGTAGCCGGTCAGGAACATCTCCGGCAGCACCAGCAGGTCTGCGCCCTTGGCCTCCAGCGCCAGTTGATGCAACCGTTGCAGATTACCGGCGACATCCAGGGGTAACGGTGGACATTGGTACAGGGCTACGCGCATTTCTCGATTCCTTTTACTCGGGCAGGGCGATCGGACCGATCTCGTTGAACACATCACCTGGACCCGGGTTCTCGGCGTGAGTTTCACCGCCGAAGTGTTTCATGATGCCCCACACCGCATTGAGCGAGGTCTGCACCGCGCCTTCGACCCACGCCGGCGTCCACGAAACGTCGTCCCCGGCAATGAAAATCCCGCGCTGCTCGGCCGGCATGTCGTCCTGCATGAAGTGCGCGTACATGCGCTGGTTGTAGCGGTAGTGACCGGGCAGGGCGCCTTTGAAAGCCCCGAGGAAATGCGGGTCGGCTTCCCACGACACAGTGATCGGATCGCCGATGATGCGCGCGGCGATGTCGACTTTCGGGTAGATCTTCTTCAACGCGTCCAGTGCCAGCTTCACGCGCTTCTCAACCGGGTGCGGGAGCATCTTCAGCGCATCGCTCATCCACGAGTACGACAGGCAAATCACACCGGGCTTGTCGTCGCCGTTGTCGAACAGGTACGTGCCGCGGGTCAGGCGATCGGTCAGGGTCATGCTCATCAGGTCGCGGCCGGTTTCCGGGTCCTTGTCCTTCCAGAACGGGCGGTCGACCATCACAAAGGTTTTCGACGATTGCATGTAGCGGGTGCGATCCAGGGCCATCCACATCTTTTGCGAAAACAGCGTTTCGTCGCATTCGATCTGGGTGGTCAGCAGCCAGCTCTGGCAGGTGGTCAGCACCGCCGCGTATTCGCGGGTGTCGCCATAGGTGTCGGTGACAGCAAAACGGCCGCCCGGCGCGTGGGCAATTTTCTTCACCCCGGAGCGTGGCGCGCCCCGGTGCAACGAACTCAGGCTGGTGCCTTCAGGCCAGTGCACGCAACGCTCCGGCACATGGCGCCAGATGCCCAGCGGCACTTGTTCCACGCCGCCGACTACCAGGTGCTGGTGATCGTCGCAGTTGGTCATTACCACACGGAAGATTTCCAGCATCGAGTTCGGGAAATCCGAGTCCCAGCCGCCGGTGCCGAAACCGACCTGGCCAAACACCTCGCGGTGATGGAACGACAGCTTGGCGAAGGCTTTGGAGGTGGCGACGAAGTCGTAGAAAGTGCGGTCGTCCCACAGCGGAACCAGCGTGTTCCACAGCTCTTTGAGGCGCGGTACATCGCGGTCGCGGATGGCTTGCTGGATATCGGAGAACTGCGAACCGGCTTCCAGTGCGTCCGCCCAGGCGTCCGCCACTTCCTGGAACAGCGCAGGAAGATCCGCCAGTTTCTGTGCGTAATGGGTTTTGCCTTCGATGTCGATCACCGTGCTGCCCGATGCGGGCGTCAGCGGGTTCGGGAAGGGCTTGGTTTGCAGGCCGAGCTTGTCGACGTAGTGATAAAACGCGGTGGACGATACCGGGAAGCGCATGCCGCCCAGCTCGGCGATGATGCCTTCGGCACCATTGAACGCCTGCGAGCGCAGACGGCCGCCCATTTTCGAGGCTTCGTAGACGACGGGTTTGAGACCCAGCTTCATCAACTCGTAAGCCGCTACGAGACCAGCGATACCCGCGCCGACAATCGCCACTTCGGCACCGTGGTTGTGCGCAGGAATACTGCCCAGGCCGGCCGGGTGTTCGATCCAGTCGTCAAAACCGAAAGGGAAGTCCGGGCCGAAAATAGTGACTGGTTTTTTACCGTCTGCAGGATGGCGATTGTTCTTGTTCATGGCTGACCTTGCTGGCGACCCGACGCGGAATGCGCATCTGAGTATAGGAAAAGATGGCAGCCATTCTAGAGAGCGTAGAACACGTTAATAAGACGCAATGTGTCGTCGTTTTGCCAAATAACTGATCAATATGACGGTCAGCTGCTACACACCGACCAATGTGGTAGCGATCCTGCTCGCGATGAGGTCCTCAAAGACGCTGCAAATCAAACCGGCTGGCCCCGATCAATCTTGCTGCTCAGGATGATCGAAGTCGTCGTCTTCTCCACCCCGTCCACACTGCCAATCTGATCGAGCAACTGATCCAGTTGCTCCGGCGAATCGGTGCGCAACCACGCCACGTAATCAAATTCGCCACTCACCGCACACAGTTGCTGCACCTGTGCCATGGCGCTGAGCCGGCGCAGCACTTCCTTGCCCGAGCGCGGTTGCACCGTGATCCCGACATACGCCTGCAAGCCGCCATCCACCACCCGCTGACCCAAACGCACGCCATAACCGGTGATGACTTTGGTTTTCTCCAGTCGCGCCAGGCGTGAGGTCACCGTGGTCCGGGCGATGCCCAGCTGGCGAGCGAGCATGGCCACGCTTTCACGAGCGTTGATCTGCAAGGCCGCGATCAATTGGCGGTCGATTTCGTCAAGAACAGGCGGGCGGGTGTCAGGCAAGGGTCGTCTCCAGCAACACAAAACATTGATTTGGCATGTTACAGCACGGCTCGCACAACGCAGGTTTGATCTGGCCTCAGTACCGTTCGGGACATTTTTATCTGCGACAAATTGCCATAAGTAACTAGGTAGTACATCATTTCGCGCTTGTCACAAATGGGGATAATTTCCGACATGAATAATTCTGGGGCTGCCGGCGGCGGCAAATGGTTGCTGTTGGGGCTGGGTGTCCTGATCGCGTTGATCGGACTCGGCCTGGCCGGCGGCGGTGGTTATCTGATGTCGCTCGGCGGGAGCGCGTACTTCCTGCTGATGGGCCTGGCGATGCTGGTTTCGGGGCTGATGATTGCCCGTTGCAAGCCGCAAGGCGCGTGGCTGTATGGCGTGGCGTTGATCCTGACAGCGATCTGGGCGGTATGGGACGGCGGTTTTGAATACTGGCCACTGGTCTCACGCGTGCTGACCTTTGCCGTGATCG
Source organism: Pseudomonas sp. IT-P294 (assembly GCF_949767865.1). Taxonomy (NCBI): domain Bacteria; kingdom Pseudomonadati; phylum Pseudomonadota; class Gammaproteobacteria; order Pseudomonadales; family Pseudomonadaceae; genus Pseudomonas; species Pseudomonas sp. IT-P294. Next base: position 759,034 of record NZ_CATKQW010000022.1, read on the forward strand.
GCCTGGACGTGGCGCTGATCTATCCGACGCTGGTGCGTGCTTCGGGCGCGACGGCGGGCCGTGGTGCATATGGCCTGGCCGGTATCCTCGGCGTCGGCGTTGTTGCAACGATGGCGTACATGTTCGTGCCGACTCACGTCGTCAAAGCCAGCACCGAGCCGGCTGTAACGCCGGTCACACCCGGCTCCGAACAGAAAGACTGGGCCCACTGGGGCAACACTACAGCCGGTAACCGTTTTGCCGCGCTGGATCAGATCAACAAAGGCAACATCGACAAGTTGCAGGTGGCGTGGACCTTCCATACCGGCGACATCCCGCAAAGCACCGGCGCCGGCGCCGAAGACCAGAACACGCCGCTGCAAATCGGCGACACGGTCTACACCTGCACCGCCTACGGCAAAGTCTTCGCCCTGGACGCCGACACCGGCACTCAGCGCTGGAAATTCGACCCGCAAGGCACCGCGCCTAACTGGCAGCGCTGCCGGGGCCTGGGCTATTCCGAAACCCCTGCGTCCTCGCCAACCCAGCCCACTGCCTGTACGAAACGTCTGTTTCTGCCGACCGGCGATGCGCGCCTGATTGCGATCAATGCTGATACCGGCAAGCCCTGCGAAGAGTTCGGCAACAAAGGCACGGTCGATCTGACCATCGACATGGGCGAAGTGAAGCCCGGTTACTACCAGCAGACGTCGACCCCATTGGTGGCGGGTGATGTGGTGATTGTCGGCGGTCGAGTTGCCGATAACTATTCCACCGGCGAACCGCCAGGCGTTGTCCGCGCATACGACGTGCGCAGTGGTGAACTGGTGTGGGCGTGGGATCCGGGCAACCCGAACACGACCAAACGTCCACCGGCTGGTGAGACCTACACCCGTGGCACGCCGAACGTCTGGTCGGCCATGTCCTACGACGCCAGACTCGGTCTCGTGTACCTGCCAACCGGCAACGCCACACCGGACTTTTTCGGCGGCCAGCGCACGGCATTCGATGACAAGTGGAACTCGTCCATCGTTGCCGTCGATGTGAAGACCGGTCAGGTGCGTTGGCACTTCCAGACCACTCACCACGATTTGTGGGACTTTGACCTGCCGGCGCAACCGCTGCTGTATGACGTGCCGGACGAAAAAGGCGGCATGCAGCCGGCCTTGGCGCAAGTCACCAAACAGGGCGAGATCTTCCTGCTCAACCGCGAAACCGGCGTCCCAATCGCCCGCGTCGAGGAACGCCCGGTGCCACAGGGAAACGTGCCCGGCGAACGCTACTCGCCGACCCAGCCGTTCTCGGTGGACATGCCGTCAATCGGCAACAAAACCCTGACCGAGTCCGACATGTGGGGCGCCACGCCGTTTGACCAGTTGATGTGCCGCATCCAGTTCAAAGGCATGCGCCATGAAGGCGTCTACACCCCGCCGGGCCTTGATCGTGCGTTGCAATTCCCGGGCTCGCTGGGGGGCATGAACTGGGGCAGCGTTTCGGTGGACCCGAACACGAACTACATGTTCGTCAACGACATGCGCCTGGGCCTCGCCAACTACATGATCCCGCGCAACAAGATTGCTGCCGGGGCCAGTGGTATCGAAATGGGCGTGGTGCCGCAGGAAGGCACGCCGTTCGGTGCCATGCGCGAACGCTTTCTGTCGGCGGCCGGCATTCCGTGCCAGAAACCGCCGTTCGGCACGATGTCCGCCATCGACCTCAAGACCCACAAACTGATGTGGCAGGTCCCGGTTGGCACCGTGCAAGACACTGGTCCGTTGGGCATCCGCATGCACCTGCCGATCCCGATCGGCATGCCGACCCTCGGCGCTTCGCTGGCCACCCAGTCGGGCCTGTTGTTCTTCGCCGGCACTCAGGATTTCTACCTGCGTGCTTTCGATACCGGCAACGGTAATGAGATCTGGAAGTCGCGTTTGCCCGTCGGTAGCCAGTCGGGGCCGATGACCTACGTTTCGCCTAAAACCGGCAAGCAGTACATCCTGCTCACCGTCGGTGGCGCTCGTCAGTCGCCGGATCGCGGTGACTATGTGATTGCCTACGCGTTGCCCAAGTAAAGTCTGAATCGCAGGTACGAAAAAGCCGCGCCATTGCGCGGCTTTTTCTATTGTGGAGTTCAACCCGGGTGGGGCGCGGATGCCGGGATGGACACCAACAGACAGTCATAGTCGAATGCGAAATCGAGGGATGCGAGGTGATGAATATGACGCAGAAAATGCCTTCCGCTGTACGGGATCATGCAGTGCAGATTGCCCATCACGAAATGGGGCACTACGTCGTTGCCCGCGCCTTAGGGTTTGAAACGGGCGGCGTGACCCTGAAAGTCACCATGGATTTGAGGCATCAAGCAGGGGCCTCCATTACCTTGGCGCGGTCAATGTCGTCGATAGATGCCGTACAGGACTATTTGGAGGCCCGGATGATGGTGCTCTTTGCGGGCGCGATGGGGCAGTCATTGGCCTCGGAACAGTCATCCGGCAAACGCGTCGATAAGCGCAAGGCAGCCACGATCCTGAAAGGGGAGCTGGGGGCGGAACAGGATTACGCAAAAATAAGGGAGTTAGGGCACTTGCTGCGCAACATCACTTACCCCGATACGAATTCGGCGTCGTCTGACCGTACAGCGGCCGAACTGAAAGAGATAACGGATCGCCTGTGGTTTCGGACTCAAACCCTCGTAGAAGAACTGGCCGATACGATTACCGGACTGGCGAGGATGCTGGTAGACGGCATGGTCATTGTGGAGCAATGGGGCAGGGCGGCGGATACGTATGAGGGGGTGTTGACGAGGGAGGTGCTGGAAGGGCTGCGGTTAGTGCAGGCGATTCCTGCGTCACGTATCAGAGCTTATTAACCCCGGCATTTCTGCCGGGGCTGTCAGCAATGTCGTTAGGCTCAAGCGCATACTTTTGCCTGATTGTGCCATTCGCCTTCGAACTCCAGATTCAATTTATAAAGGTCATGGTCCAGTTTGTTGATGGTATTGATAGCTGCCATGAGATCCGCTTCGCCAGTTTTGGCTTCAAGATAAAGACCACGCAAATACCGGTCGTTTACCATCGGAATTTTGTCGGTTTTTTCCCATATCGCTACGGCTTGACTCGTCAAACCGACGATCTCGGCGAGACTTTCCTGAGACAGCCCAAGCTCTTTCCTTAAAAATCTAAACTCAGCCCCCGTCAGCACTGAAGGTTTCTCAGCGATGGCCTTGCCGATTACGTCATGCAGGCCCTTCACATCCGTGATGGCGACAGACTCGCCATATGCGGTCTGTTTCACCACGAAGCCATTGCTAAGCCATACGTTCGGTAGGCCGCTTTCTACGTAGTGGTACATAAAATTCACCTTTTATTTTGACCCTCGACTTTAGTTTGCTGGCATGTCGAGGTGAACTCGTTTTGGGTAATTCAGATGCTTCTGACGGAAAAAGCGCTTGGAAAAGCTGAGCGCCAGAAACGGAAAAGCCGCGCATTAGCGCGGCGCCGGATAAGCGGGGAACCGTGAAAGGAAGGCAGATATACAGATTTGCTAGAAGCCTCTAGCAGCCATCCCAATCGTGATGACCCGCTCAAATATTGGGGAGCCCCATCAGAGATGGCTCGTTACTGTTCTTCGGATTCCGTTTCGGTCCGGGGAGGCCGAGGTGTCAACACCTTCACTACATCATCAATAACCGCCTTACCCATCGCCGTCAGATAGTGCGCGGCCCATGCGTGGCGGTCGGTGTCTTTTGCGTAGGCTGCGTCCTCGGCAAAAGATTTGGCGAGGAACAGCAAATCGGAGGCTTGTGACAACGCATCGACGATGGGGACACCAGCGCGGACGTTGAACAACGCCTGATCCGAGCAGTAGATGAGTGGGGTGAAACCGATGGTTTTCAGGTCTGATACTGCGGATGGACTTGTTTTATTCAAGGTAAAACTCCTGGGTTCGAGGAACTGCCACTTTCGTTACCACACGAAAGGGAGGCAGCTGTACGCAGGGTGGTAAACCGGGAACCAAGGAAACCGGCACGCCCGAAAGCGTCCCACGCACAGCCGCCATATCGAAACCACAGGATAAAAACCGCCTGTTTTCGTGATGAGTGCACTGTTGCGCTGGTTTCACCGGGTTACCACACCCGATCACTGCATTTGCAGCGACGTCCGGAGAGTATCCCGTCGAAGAGAACGCCAACAAGGCTGCAAAGTGCCCAAACGCACCCATTACGCAATTCTCGGAGTTTGCCTACAACCTTAGAGGACGTCATCCGATAACCCGACGATTGCGTAAAATATAACCTAAGGGCACAAAGGAAAATGACTCACGTTCCGCCGCGGAGCATTGCACAGGACGCGACCCGAGCCCCGATAGGATGACTGATGCTGCAAAATGACCGCGATAATCTGGAGCTCGATAAGCTTCAAGTCGAAATCCGGAAATTCATGGCCGAAACCCGCAAGTTTATGGCAGAAGAAAGCAAACTTAGGCAGGAGGCTTTTTGGTATCCATTTGCAGTGGGCGCTGGTCTGGTGACCGCCGTTGTCGCCGCCGTCGGACTGTGGTCCAAACTTTAAAATTCCAACACATGGAAGCGACCAATCATCGGGGATGCTTGAGTTTTACCGCTTAGCAGCTCACCTTACCTAACAAGGGTTAGCGCATAGGCGCGACCCGTGATCCCTGCAGGAAGACGCAGTATGTCCACACCTCCAACGACTCAGGCCAGCATTGAACAGTTACACCGTGACGTGGCCGCTTTGGCTGAAGACATGCGTAGCCCAACCCCAACCGCAACCCGAGCGATCCTTCTGCCGTTTGGCCTCGGTGCCGCGTTGGCTCTTGTAACTTTTGTTGCTGTCGCCTTTTTGGCTCGACTGGTCTGATCTCTTAGGCCAATCGTTAAGCTCAGAAAAACAGAAAGCCGCGCATTTGCGCGGCTTTCGTGTTTGGTGGGTCCACACGGATGAATCGTGGACTAAAGAACTATGAGTAGGTCTGTATTGGCTAGGGCAGAAACGAAAAAAGACGCCATAGGCGTCTTCTTCGATTTGGTAAAGCAGGTCCGGACACCACTTGCGAACCGCCTTGCGCGGTTACGGCTTTCGCCGCTGGGAAGCGCTCAATCTCATCCGGTCAGTCGCTTCGACAGCTCGAATCTAATGAAAGTCGATATTAGCGTCAATCATTAGATCTGAAGAACGCCGCGCATCAGCGCGGCTTTCTTGTTTGGTGGGCCCACACGGACTTGAACCGTGGACCAAAGGATTATGAGTCCTCTGCTCTAACCAACTGAGCTATAGGCCCTCAGTAGGCCGCGGATTATAGCGATGGTTTCTCGGCTGTGCTATCCGAAAAATCCGATACGGCTATATGAAGAAACGTCGCGGCGAATTCATCTGCGGGGAGAGGCAGGCTGACGATGTAGCCCTGGATCTGTTCGCAGCCTTCCTCAGTAAGGAATTGCTGTTGCGCCAAGGTTTCGACGCCCTCTGCGATGACCGTGAATTGCATGCTGCGACCCAAGGCAATAATGGCCCGGACAATCGCTGCATCGTGCGGATCGTCAGGCAGGCCACGGACGAAGGACTGGTCGATCTTGAGAATGTCCAGCGGCAGGCGCTTGAGGTAGCTCAGGGACGAGTAGCCCGTACCGAAGTCGTCGATCGCCAATTGCACGCCCAGGTGCTTGAGTTGGTGCAGCACTGTCAGTGCTTCTTCGGCCTGGCTCATGATGAAGTTTTCGGTAATTTCCAGTTGCAGAAAACCTGGCGCCAGGCCGTGGTCATTGAGCAGTTGTTCGATTCGTCCAAGCAGGTTCGGCTGACGTAATTGAGCGCCGGCGAGGTTCACCGACAGTGGGCCGACGCTTTCATACACCTGGTTCCATTCGTACATCTGCCGGCAGGCGGTTTCCAGTACCCAGTCACCGATTTGCAGAATCATGCCGTTTTCTTCTGCCAAGGGAATGAAGTGTTCCGGCGGCACCGCACCGAAGGTCGGGTGGTGCCAGCGTATGAGCGCTTCGGCGCCGACCAGTCGATGGTCCACGAGGCTGATTTTCGGTTGGTAGTACAGAAACAGCTCATTGCGTTCCATGGCTCGCCGCAATTCATGTTCCAGCGCCACGCGTTCGCTGGCCTGGGCCGTGAGGTCGCGGGTGTAGCTTTCGACCCGGTTACGCCCCTTGGCCTTGGAACGATACATGGCGGCATCGGCGTTCTTGACCAATGTGGCGACATCGCAGCCGTCCCTGGGGTACAGGCTGGTGCCGATGCTGGCGCTGATGAAAAACTCGTGTTCGCCGGCCTGGAAAGGGGCGGCGAAGCAGTTAAGCAACTTGGTCGCAATATTGTCTGCGTCGCTGGCCTGCTGCAGGCCGGGCAGCAGAATGATGAATTCGTCACCGCCCAGCCGCGCAACGGTATCGATATCGCGCAACTGCTCCTTGAGGCGCACGGCGATGCCTTTGAGCAGCAGGTCACCGACCGGATGGCCAAGGCTGTCATTGATGTGTTTGAAACGGTCGAGGTCGAGAAACAGCACCGCGCCCTGGCCGCCATTTTCCTGTTGGGTATTGAGTGCGGTCAGCAGCCGGCTCTCGAACAGCGTGCGGTTGGGCAGGCCGGTCAGCGGATCGTGGTGCGCCTGGTAGTCAAGTTTGGCTTGAGCGTGCTTGAGGCTGGAAATGTCGGCAAATACCGCCACAAAGTGGGTGATGAACTTTTCGCGGTTGCGCACGGCGCTGATGGTCAGCCAGCTTGGGTAGAGCTCGCCATTTTTGCGCCGGTTGGAAATCTCGCCTTGCCAGTGACCCTCGGCCGTCAGCTGGTGCCACATTGCCGCATAGAACGCGCTGTCGTGCAGGCCGGAGGCGAGCAGGCGGGGGGTATGCCCCAGTGCTTCGCTCTCGCTGTAGCCGGTAATCTCGGTAAAGGCGCGGTTGACCGCACTGATGTGCTGCTGGGTGTCGGTGATCAACACGCCTTCGGCGGTGCTTTCGAACACGGTGGCGGCCTGTTGCAGTTTCTCCTGCATCAGGTGTCGCTCGGTGATGTCCCGCGCAATAGTCAGCATGCAGTCTTCATCGCCGATGGGCAGCGGACGGCTGGACACTTCGCAGAGACGGATCTGCCCGTCGCTGCGGCGGATGTGGCAGGTGAAGTCGCGAACGAAACCATCGCGATGCAGCAAGTCGAGCATCTGTTTGCGTTCGTTCAGATTGACCCAAATCCCCAGTTCCAGGGCTGAGCGGTCCACAGACATGGCGCTGTTGAAACCTGTGATACGGCTGAAGCCTTCATTGACCTCCAGCAGCAACCCGTCGCTCTGTCGGGACAACAACAAACCGTCCGGGGAGGCATGGAAGGCCTTGGCGAATTTTTCTTCAGAGGTTTGCAGTTGTTGCTGGGTTTCCTTGAGCTGGCTGATATCGCGCACCACGACGACCAGGGCAGGCGTCGTATCGAGATCAAAAGGCTCAGCGGAAATCAGGCCGGTAAACACCTGGCCGTTGTTGCGCCGAAAGGGCATTTCCAGGTTGCGGATGCTGCCAGCCTGCAGGCGCTGCAACAAACCCGGGCCTACACCGGGTATGCCCCAGATATTGAGGTCGGTGGCGGTCTGGCCAATGACGTCTTCGGCCTTGAGGCCTATCTGCTCCTCGAACGCTTTGTTGACTTCCAGCAGGCAGCCGTCGGACAGCCGCGCAATCACCAGGATGTCCGGGCATTGCTTGAACACGGAGGCGAATTTTTGCTCGGAGAGGCGCAGTGCCTCTTCGGTGCGCTTGGCATCGCTGATGTCGATCATCAAGCCGCGCAGCACCGGTTCATGGCCATGCTCGATCAGGCTGACGATATCGCGCACCCAAAGGCACCGGCCATCGGCCGTGATGACCCGGTAATCGACGCTGTAATCGCGCCCGGCCAACACTTCGTGATCGCAGAATGTCTGGGTCCGGGTCAGGTCTGCCGGATGAATGATGTTGCGCCAGAAGCCTGGAATCAGCCAATGGGACAGGGGATAACCGAGCAGGGCTTCGGCGTGGGGTGACACGTAGCTGTAGGTGTAATCGCTCATCCGTGCTTCCCAGGCGATGGCCGAAAGGCTCTCTACCAGTCCACGGTAATGATATTCGCTACTGCGCAGTTCTTGCTCCAGATCGACTCGACGAGCAATTTCCGAACTCAATCGGCGGTTAATACGAATGACGATCGCCAGCATGATTATCAAAAACAGCAGCCCAGGCAGGCCATAAACCAGTAAGTCCGACCAGAAGGTTCGATGATCCAGGACATTGCCGACCCAATGCTCCTGAATGGCATTGACTTCACTTGGGGTCATATCCGCCAGGACTTTATCGAGGATGCCAACCAGTAGCTTGTTGTCAGGGGGCACGGCCATTGCCAGCTGATAGCGATAGGGTGTTTCGCCGCTGACATACAGGCCCTCGAGCTTGAGTTGACGCAGGCTCCAGACGCTGGAGGCGAGATCGCCCACAACGGCGTCTACTTTATCGGTAGCCAGCGCCTGCAAGGCCGAGCTGACATTGGGCATCGCCACCAGATTCAGGTCGGGGTGGTGCGTGCGCAACAGCTCATGGGGCGCATAGTTTTCTACCACGGCGATCTTCAACCCGTACAAGTCTTCAAGTTTGCGCGGTTGCGGGCCTCCGACATGGGCGAGGATGACGATCGGAAAGTCCAGGTAGGGACGGGTAAACGACAGGTACGATTGGCGCTCCGGGGTCGACATGATGCCCGGAAGGACGTCGAGTTTGCCCTGTTTGGCCTGCTGCAATACTTCGGTCCAGCTGATTGGCTCGATGGGTGTCAGCTTGATGGCCAGCCGTTGACGGATCACGTCGATGTAGTCTGCTGCCAAGCCTTGGTAGCGGCCTTGGTCGTCGCGAAATTCAAATGGCGGCCAGGATGCATCGACACCCAGGCGCAAGTCGGGGTGAGCCTTCAGCCAGCCACGTTCTTCGTCGGTAAGAGTCAGCGCGCCAGCCGTTGCGGTCCAGGTCATCAGAGACAGCAAAAAAAGCATGGACGGCAGTATGGGCATAACCGGTCTCGTTATGGCTCGGGGGGAATGTTTCGAGTGTAGACGGGCAATTCGGAGGGGGAGAGGTGCGGGGGATTTAATCTGTATAAAGCAAAACCCCCGGCCTGGGCCGGGGGTTTTGTGATCACTCGTCGAGGAAGGAGCGCAAATGCTCGCTTCTCGTCGGGTGGCGTAGCTTGCGCAACGCCTTGGCTTCGATCTGACGAATCCGTTCACGGGTCACGTCGAACTGTTTACCAACCTCCTCGAGGGTGTGGTCGGTATTCATGTCGATACCGAAGCGCATGCGCAGCACCTTGGCTTCACGGGCAGTGAGGCCGGACAGCACTTCGCGAGTCGCTTCTTTAAGGCTCTCAACGGTGGCGACATCGATTGGCGACTGCATGGTCGAGTCTTCGATGAAGTCACCCAGATGGGAGTCTTCGTCATCACCGATCGGGGTTTCCATGGAGATCGGCTCTTTAGCGATCTTCAATACCTTGCGGATCTTGTCCTCAGGCATTTCCATGCGTTCGCCCAGCTCTTCCGGGGTCGGTTCGCGACCCATTTCCTGCAACATCTGCCGGGAAATACGGTTGAGCTTGTTGATCGTCTCGATCATGTGCACCGGAATACGGATGGTGCGGGCCTGGTCGGCGATCGAGCGAGTGATCGCCTGACGGATCCACCAGGTGGCATAAGTCGAGAATTTGTAGCCGCGGCGGTATTCGAACTTGTCTACCGCTTTCATCAAACCAATGTTGCCTTCCTGGATCAGATCGAGGAATTGCAAGCCACGGTTGGTGTACTTCTTGGCGATGGAGATCACCAGACGCAAGTTCGCTTCAACCATCTCTTTCTTCGCGCGGCGGGCCTTGGCCTCACCGATCGACATGCGACGGTTGATGTCCTTGATTTCGGCGATCGTCAAACCGGTTTCGGTTTCCAGCGCTTTCAGCTTCTGCTGGCAACGAATGATGTCCGGTTGCAGGCGACCAACGGCTTCAGCATATTTGCTTTTGCCTTTGGCCAGTGCATCCGTCCAGCTTTCGTCGACTTCGTGGCCCGGGAACTGGCGCAGGAAGTCGGCACGCGGCATGCGCGCATCACGAACACAAAGCTGCATGATCGCGCGCTCTTGCTGACGCAGACGATCCAGGGCACTGCGAACACGCTCGACCAGGCCTTCGAATTGCTTCGGAACCAGTTTGATCGGCATGAACAGCTCAGCCAGAAGCACCAGCTCGGCGATTGCCAGCTTGTTGCCACGACCGTGCTTTTTCAGCGCCTTGCGGGTGATTTCCATCTGATCGGAGACAGCGCCAAAGCGCTGGGCTGCGATGACCGGATCCGGACCGCTTTCGGCTTCTTCTTCGTCATCCGTCGCTTCAGCGTCGTCGTCATCGGTGTCGTCGTCCGCTTTCACGGCTTTCGGATCGATTGGCGGCGGCACTTCTGCAGCAGGCGGCGCAATGCCGTCGTCCGGGTCGATATAACCGCTCAGGACGTCGGACAGGCGGCCACCTTCGGTGGTGACGCGAGTGTATTCGGAGAGAATATGGTCAACCGTGCCAGGGAAGTGCGCAATTGCGCCCATCACTTCGCGGATACCCTCTTCAATACGCTTGGCGATTTCGATTTCGCCTTCACGCGTGAGGAGCTCTACCGTACCCATTTCACGCATGTACATGCGCACTGGGTCGGTGGTGCGACCAATGTCGGTCTCGACCGCTGCCAACGCTGCTGCTGCCTCTTCGGCCGCGGCTTCGTCGGTATCGGCGTCAGCCAGCATAAGGGAATCCTTATCTGGCGCAACCTCGAATACGTTGATCCCCATGTCATTGATCATGCGGATGATGTCTTCCACCTGTTCCGGATCTGAAATATCCTCCGGCAGGTGGTCGTTGACCTCCGCGTAAGTCAGGTAGCCCTGCTCACGACCAAGTGTGATCAACTCTTTGATACGAGACTGCTGTTGCGCTTTTCCGGACATAACACCCTATCCACTGAAGGTCTTGGCGGGCAAAAAACAAGCCGAGGATTATACCTGAGCTATGACCTCACGCGCCAGTTGAGGTCGGGGTTGATACAGCCATATTGCGTTTTAATAGGTCGCGCATCTGATTTGCTATCTGATTTGCTTCCTCCGCGGTCAGTCCAGGCTGCCTTGCTTTTCTGATTAGTGCTTCCAGGCTATCGGTGTGTTGAGAGGCTGATAGCCTAGTAATGGTGTCTAAAAACTGTTGTTCAAGGTTGTCGCCCTCAATCAGCCATTCCTTTTCCGCCAGCGCCTTGAGCAAGCGCCCCTGTTCCGTCCCGTGCCAGCGTGCCATTAACTGGATTGAGTTTAGCTTAGGATTTTTTTGCACCGCCTCGATCAGCGCGACCAGCAACTGAGCATAGGTATTGCTTTCGTTGGCGAAGTGGTTGGCGGTTTCGACCTTGCCAGCCAGGTCCGGATGATGGATCAGGGTGCGCAGCGCAATAAGGGTCGGGGCTTCCACTGCAATCGGCGTGCGTGGGGCGCTCGGTTGATCGCGATCACCGCCGCGTTTGCCATTCTTGTCCCATGGTTTCTTGTCCCACTTCTTGCCGCCGGCGCCGGGTTTTTTCGGTGTCCATTCCTGCTGCGGCGCATGCATTTCTTGTGCCTGCGGCTGATGGTAGTCGCCGTAATCCGGCATGGCGTCGTAATCGACGCCCGGGTCGTAGGTCGGCGGTGCATCCTGAGGCGCGCTTTGCACCAGTTGGCTCACGGCTTCGCCGCTGAGTCCGGTAATCTCGGTCAGGCGCTGACGCATCAGGATGCGCAGGTTCGCGCCCGGGACCTTGTCGATAAGCGGCGCGGCGAGGGTGGCCATATGGGCCTTGCCTTCGAGCGAGCGCGGATCGGATTCTTCCGTCAGCTGCTGAAAGAAATAATCCGCCAATGGCTGAGCGTGCTGGTTGATTCGCGCGCGAAAAGCGTCAGTGCCTTCGGAGCGGACCAGTGTGTCCGGGTCTTCGCCTTCGGGCAGGAACAGAAAGCGTGCGCGCCGTCCGTCTTGCAGGCACGGCAGCGTGGCCTCCAGTGCTCGCCATGCGGCGTTGCGGCCAGCCTGGTCGCCATCGAAGCAGAACAGTACGTTGGGCACCACACGAAACAGTCGTTTCATGTGTTCTTCGCTGGTGGCAGTGCCCAGGGTCGCGACAGCGTTGCGCAGGCCTTGCTGGGCGAGGGCGATGACATCCATATAGCCTTCGACAACGATGATTTCGTCGAGGTTGCGATTATTTTTTCGCGCTTCATACAGGCCGTAGAGCTCCTGGCCTTTATGGAATACCGGGGTTTCCGGCGAGTTCAGGTATTTCGGCTTGTCGTCGCCCAGTACTCGGCCGCCGAAAGCGATGATGCGTCCGCGGCTGTCACGGATCGGGAACATCACGCGATCGCGGAAGCGGTCATAGCGTTTGCCGGTTTCGGCGTTCTCGATCAGTAGGCCGGCATCGACCATGGCTTTCTGTTGCAGGGTGTCGCTGCTCAGGTGCTTGAACAGATTGTCCCAGCCGGGCGGGGCGAAGCCGAGGCCGAAGTCCCGGGCGATTTCGCCGGTCAAACCGCGACCTTTCAGGTAATCCACGGCGGCTTTGCGCGATGGATGACTTTTCAGCGCCTGACGGTAAAAGTCGGCAGCGGCGGTGAGCAGCGGATACAGCGGCGAATCGGTCGGCTGGCGCGGTTTGTGCGGCCGGCCGCTTTCTTCGCGGGGTATTTCCATGCCGGCGGCTTTGGCCAGTTCTTCAACAGCCTGGACGAAATCCAGGTTGTCGTGGTCCATCATGAAGCCGAGGGCGTTACCGCCAGCGCCGCAGCCGAAGCAATAGTAGAACTGCTTGTCGGGGCTGACGCTGAAGGATGGGGTTTTCTCTTTGTGAAACGGGCAGCAGGCGGTGTAGTTCTTGCCGGCCTTTTTCATTTGCAGGCGAGAGCTGACCACATCGACGATGTCGGTGCGGTTCAGAAGGTCGTCAATGAAGCTCTGGGGAATTAGCCCGGCCATGGCGTTCTCGTCAACTGCGCTGAAATGGACCCGAAACGAAGGGCGGCCGAACGCGGGTCGTTTTTTGAGGCGCGCAAAACATGCGGCTCGACCGGTGTCGTCTGCGTAATCGCTGTCGGGAAGTGTATCTGCCGAAAATCCACTGACGTTAGTACCAATCAGTATTCGACTATGTGAAAGTATTGCGCTGAACTCCGCTGCGGCCAGTCGATAGCCTCGGATAGCTCATAAGCGGGCACGCAAGAAGGTGCCTTGGGCTGATCGTCGTGAGAGGAATCAGTGGGTGTGCTCGTCAGTAGCCTTGGAAGGCTCGTCAGAAAAGACGTGCACCGCTGGCAAAAGAGCCAGGTCTGACGCTGTGAAGCAGTTTGTCTCGGTCGCGTCTGCGGCTTTGACGGTGAAGCATCAAGCGTACTCCGCAAATGCCATTAGCCCGGCTGAGGGCCGGGCTTGGCAGAAGCTTGCTACGAACGTCTGTGTATTAGTACAGACGAACGGCGCGGCGCTGTTCGCGCTGTACTTTCTTGGCGTGACGCTTAACAGCGGCTGCTGCTTTACGTTTACGCTCAGAAGTAGGCTTCTCGTAGAATTCGCGGCTACGAACTTCAGCCAGTACACCGGCTTTTTCGCAGGAGCGCTTGAAACGACGCAGAGCTACGTCGAAGGGTTCGTTCTCTTTTACTTTGACGGCTGGCATCCAGAGCTACCTTCATTCATTACCGGGGTCAACATCCTCGTGGCAAAAGAGCACTTGAAGACGTCGGTTTTTAAGGGTTGCGGATGTTAACCCCTCATCGCTCGGAATGCAAAGCCTCTGATCGAAAACCGCTAGTCGGGGCATCACGTGGCGACTATTATGCGCGCCTTCGAATTCAGCCTAAACAAGGCGTAAACCCATGCTAGTACTGGGATTAGAAACCTCTTGCGACGAAACCGGTGTCGCACTTTACGACAGTGAACGTGGCCTTTTGGCCGACGCGCTGTTCAGCCAGATCGATCTGCACCGTGCCTATGGCGGCGTAGTGCCGGAGCTGGCCTCGCGCGACCATGTCAAGCGCATGCTGCCCTTGATCCGTCAGGTGTTGGCCGAGGCCGACTGCGTTCCGACCGAGATCGATGCCATCGCTTATACCGCGGGTCCCGGCTTGGTCGGCGCGTTGTTGGTGGGGGCCTCCTGTGCCCAGGCGCTGGCCTTTGCCTGGGGCATTCCAGCCCTCGGCGTACACCACATGGAAGGTCACTTGCTGGCACCGATGCTGGAGCCGCAACCGCCCGAGTTCCCGTTCGTCGCTTTGTTGGTGTCGGGTGGTCATACGCAGCTCGTTCAGGTCGACGGTATCGGCCACTACACGTTGTTGGGCGAGACCCTCGACGATGCCGCCGGTGAAGCGTTCGACAAGACGGCGAAGATGATGGGGCTCAATTATCCGGGTGGTCCGGAGATTGCCAAGCTGGCGCAGCAGGGCGTTGCCGGACGTTTCACTTTTCCGCGTCCGATGTGTGACCGACCAGGGCTGGCGTTCAGCTTCAGCGGCTTGAAAACCTTTGCCCTGAACACCTGGCAGCAATGCGTCAGCGCCGGGGACGACAGCGAGCAAGCCCGTTGCGACATCTCGCTGGCGTTCCAGGAGGCCGTGGTGGAGACTTTGACCATCAAGTGCAAGCGAGCCCTGAAACAGGCGGGCATGAAGCGTCTGGTGATCGCTGGGGGCGTCAGCGCCAACAAGGCGCTGAGGGCATCCCTGGAGAAAATGCTCAGGGACATGAAGGGCGATGTGTTTTATGCCCGTCCGGAATTCTGCACCGACAACGGCGCAATGATTGCGTTTGCAGGTTGCCAGCGCCTACAGGCCGGTCAGCACGAAAGTCTGGCCATCAGCGTGCAGGCGCGTTGGCCGATGGAGCAATTGTCAGCGCTTTGATGAGCGGCACTCACGTGCAGGATTCAAAAATGCCGTTCGCGCCCGGCAAACAGGTCGCGTAGATTGCCGCGATGGCGCCATACAATCAGCCCCGTAAGTGCGGTCATGGGCAGCAGGGCCGCCGGTTCCTGCCAGGCCAGCAGCGGCAGGGTCAGTGGCGTTGCGATCAGCGCGGCCAGTGAGCTGGTGCGGGTCAGGTAGAACGTCAGCAGCCAGGCACAGACCGCCAGCAGGGCCGCGGGTGGATAGAGTCCCAGCAACATGCCGGCCGCAGTGGCGACACCCTTGCCACCGCGAAAGCGGAAGTACAGTGGAAACAGGTGGCCGATGACGGCGCAGATGCCGATCCAGGCTTGCTCCTGAAGGGAAAGCCCGGCAAGACCTGCGATCAGCACCGGCAAAAGGCCTTTGAACAGGTCGCCGAGCAAAGTCAGGACGGCGAGCTTTTTACCGGCCAGGCGCAACATGTTGGTGGCACCGGCATTGCCCGAGCCACTCATTCGCGGATCGGGATTACCGGTCAGGCGGCTGAGCAAAATGGCGAAGGACAGCGAGCCGAGCAGGTAGGCGAGTGTCGCCAATAACCAAAACATGCTAACTATTCCGGGCGAGGACGCCCTGATTCTAACGGCGCATTGCGCCCTTGTCGTGCAGCGGAGAAAAGTGCTTGGACAGAGTGTTTATCGAGGGCCTGGAAGTCGACACCGTAATTGGTGCCTACGACTGGGAACGAGGCATCCGACAGTGCTTGCGACTTGATCTGAGTTTCGCCTGGGACAATCGCCCGGCCGCCGCCGGTGATGACCTGACCCTGGCGCTCGACTACGCGAGCGTTTCGTCACGCATCCAGGCCTTTGCCGAGCAGGCACAGTTCCAGTTGGTAGAAACCTTCGCCGAGCGTCTGGTGGAAGTGTTGATGAGCGAATTCAAGATCACCTGGATGCGCCTCAAACTGACCAAGCCAGGCGCTGTCCCGGCGGCCACCGGTGGTGTGGGCGTGGAGATCGAGCGCGGATGTCGCTGACTCAGGTGTACCTAGGGCTCGGTAGCAATATCGAGCGCGAAACCCATTTGCAGGCGGGCCTGGAAGCCTTGGCGGCTTTTCTGGTGGATATACGCTGCTCGGCGGTGTTCGAAAGCCAGCCGGTGGGGATCAAGAGCGGACCGTTCTTCAATTTCGTGGTCTCGGCTTACACCGATCTGCCGTTGATGGAACTGGATCGTCGCCTGAAATTCATCGAGGCGGATAACGGTCGTTATGCCCCGGACCGCAAGGGCTTGCCGCTGGACATTGATGTGCTGCTGTTCGGCGATCTGGTAGGCAATTTCGATGGGCTGACATTGCCCAGGGCAGAGATTCTGAAAAATGCCTTTGTGCTGTGGCCGCTGTCGCTGATAGCGCCGGATCGGGTCCATCCAGGTGTAGGCAAAAGTTTTTCGACGTTGTGGCGCGAAGCGCAGATTGATCAGGTGTTGGCGCCAGTGGCGTTCGAGTGGCGTGGCCAGCAATTGACCCCAACGAATTTACTGAGATCTGACTGACGCAATTGCGGGAAGTCCGCTCCCATAGGGATTTACATAGAACCTGTGGGAGCGGGCTTGCCCGCGATGTTTTTCAGGCGGACGCCGCCTCTTTGTAGGCTTTCAGCGCCTTGAGCCGTTCACGTTTAATCGCCTCGCCCAGTTCCGGCCCTTTAAATCCCTTCTCAAGCAGCGGCTGAACCGCCACGCTGCGGGCCGCGGTCGCTGCGCCGCGCAAATAATCCGCCTGTGGATAACTTCGCTGCTCCAGCCCTTTGCGCCCCCGCGCATCCATTTCACACGCCGCAATAAACTCTTCAAATCGCTGGGGTCGACGGTACACGTCAAAACTCTGCAACAACTCCAGCAAAGTCGAAGGCTTCAGCTCCAAAGCGCGATGGCCATGGGTGTGATATTGGCCCACCAGCAATGCCAGTTCCTGGCAATCCTTGGGTGCCTTGAAGCGTTCATTGACCGCTTTGATCAACTTCATGCCCGTGTGTTCGTGGGCAATGTGACGCGGCCATTCTTCTTCGGGTGTCAATCCTTTGCCCAGATCATGCAACAGGCAGGCCCAGCGCACGGTCAGTGGTTGTTTGTGCAGCGCCGCTTGTTCAAGCACGCTCAGGGTGTGCACGCCGGTATCGATTTCCGGGTGATGGGCTTCGGGCTGCGGCACGCCGAACAGGGCATCGACTTCCGGCATCAGCACGTTGAGCGCGCCACATTCACGCAATACCTCGATAAATACCTGAGGCTGGTCTTCCATCAGCGCCCGGGAGATTTCTTTCCAGCTGCGTTCGGCGGTCAAGGCTTGCAGTTCGCCGGACTGGCTGAGCTGGCGCATCAGCTCCAGGGTTTCAGGGGCGACGGTAAATCCCAGGCCGTAATAACGAGCGGCAAAACGCGCAACCCGCAGGACTCGGAGTGGATCTTCTGCGAACGCGGGCGAAACGTGGCGAAGTATGCGCGCCTCGAGATCACGCTGGCCATGGTAAGGGTCAGTCAGATGCTGTTGATCGTCTTCGGCCATGGCGTTGATGGTCAGGTCGCGACGGATCAGGTCCTCTTCGAGGGTGACTTCGGGGCTGGCGTGAAAGGTGAAACCGCCATAACCGCGACCGCTTTTGCGTTCGGTGCGGGCGAGGGCGTATTCCTCACCGCTTTTAGGGTGAAGGAAAACCGGGAAATCCGCGCCTACCGGGCGATAGCCCTTGGCGAGCATTTCTTCAGTGGTGGCGCCGACCACGACCCAGTCGATATCGGTGACAGGCTTGCCCAGCAGGCGATCGCGTACCGCACCGCCGACTTTATAAATCCGCATAAAAAACCTCCGTTAGCTCGACAGAATAACCTTTGCATCGAGCTATCGGAGGCGTAAAGACGGTTAAAGATGAATGACGGCGAGGTCCAGTCGCCCGTAATCCCCTTCGCCGTGCTCGCTTCTGGGGGGAACATGATGGGTTTTCATCACCTGATCCCCTTGCAGGGTTTCGAGGTGAATATCGAAACCCCACAGCCGGTGGAGGTGCTTGAGCACTTCCTCGGTGGACTCGCCCAGCGGTTTGCGGTCGTGTTGCTGATGGCGCAAGGTCAGCGAGCGGTCACCACGCCGGTCGATGCTGTAGATCTGCACGTTGGGCTCGCGGTTACCAAGGTTGTACTGCGCGGCCAGGGTTTCGCGGATGATGCGATAGCCACCCTCATCGTGAATCGCCGGAACCAGCAAGTCGTCCTTCTGGTCGTCATCGAGAATGCTGAACAGTTTCAGGTCACGGATCACTTTCGGTGACAGGTATTGCAGGATAAAACTCTCATCCTTGAAGCTGCTCATCGCGAACTTGATGCTCGATAGCCAGTCGGTGCCCGCTATTTCCGGGAACCAGCGGTAGTCCTCCTCGGTAGGGTTTTCACACATGCGGCGGATGTCCCGGTACATGGCAAAACCCAGGGTGTAGGGGTTGATGCCGTTGTAGTAGGGGCTGTCGAAGCCGGGTTGGTAGACCACACTGGTGTGGGACGTCAGGAACTCCATCATGAAGCCGTCAGTCACCAGCCCTTCGTCATACAGGTCGTTCATCAGGGTGTAGTGCCAGAACGTGGCCCAGCCTTCGTTCATCACCTGAGTCTGGCGTTGTGGGTAGAAATACTGGGCAATCTTGCGCACGATCCGCACGATCTCCCGCTGCCAGGGTTCCAGTAGCGGCGCGTGTTTTTCGATGAAATACAGGATGTTTTCCTGAGGTTCGGCGGGGAAGCGTGCGTTGTCCTTGTCACTGAACTTGTCCGCTCCTTTCGGAATGGTGCGCCACAGATCATTGATTTGTTTCTGCAGGTGCTCCTCACGATCTTTCTGACGACGACGTTCCTCTTCCGCCGAGATCGGATAGGGGCGTTTATACCGGTCGACCCCGTAGTTCATCAGCGCATGGCAGGAATCGAGGAGATCCTCGACTGCGTCGATGCCGTGGCGTTCTTCGCACTGCATGATGTACTGCTTGGCGAAGACCAGGTAATCGATGATCGAGCTGGCATCGGTCCAGGTACGGAACAGGTAATTGCCTTTGAAAAAGCTGTTGTGCCCGTAGCAGGCGTGGGCGACGACCAGCGCCTGCATGCAGATGGTATTTTCTTCCATCAAATAGGCGATGCACGGGTCTGAGTTGATCACGATCTCGTAAGCCAGTCCCATCTGCCCGCGGCTGTAGGATTTCTCGGTGCTGAGAAAGTGTTTGCCGTAGGACCAATGGTGATAACCCAGCGGCATGCCGACGGAGGCGTAGGCATCCATCATTTGCTCGGCGGTAATCACCTCTATCTGGTTGGGGTAGGTATCGAGTGCGTAGCGAGCCGCCAGGCGACTGATTTCTTTGTCGTAGGCCTGGATCAGCTCGAACGTCCATTCGGAGCCGGTGGAAATGGGTTGGCGCTTCTGCTCTTTGGCGGTCATGTCACTAACCTGCGCTGGAAGAGTTCACGAAAGACCGGATAGATATCCCCGGCCGAGACCAGTTGCTGTTGGGCAAAAGTGTCAGAGAAGGCTTCGGCGATGCGTTCGTACTCGAACCACAAAGCCTGGTGTTCGCGCGGGGTAATCTCAACGTAAGTGTAGTACTGCACGAACGGCATGATCTGGTTGATCAGAATGTCGCGGCAGATCGGCGAGTCGTCGTTCCAGTTATCGCCGTCGGACGCCTGGGCGGCGTAGATGTTCCACTCATTGCTCGGATAGCGCTCGGCCATGATCTCCTGCATCAGTTTCAGGGCACTGGAGACGATGGTGCCGCCGGTTTCCCGGGAGTAGAAGAACTCTTCCTCATCCACTTCGCGGGCGCTGGTGTGGTGGCGGATGAACACAACGTCGATCTTGTCGTAGTTACGCTTCAGAAACAGGTACAACAGGATGAAGAAGCGCTTGGCGATGTCCTTGGTCGCCTGGGTCATGGAGCCGGACACGTCCATCAGGCAGAACATCACGGCCTTGGAGCTCGGGTTCGGCTGCTTGATCAGCAGGTTGTACTTGAGGTCAAAGGTGTCGAGAAACGGCACGCGATGGATGCGCGCACTGAGTTTTTCGATTTCCGCTTCGATTTCCTGAATATCGCCAAAGTTATCCGGTTCATCGCGCTTGAGCCGCAACAGTTCCTCTTTGGCTTCGCGCAATTTAGCCCGGCTGCTGCCAGACAGGGCGATGCGCCGGGCATGGGCCGAACGCAGCGTGCGGATGATGTTGATGCGTGAAGGGTTGCCTTCGTTGCTGATGCCCGCGCGCACGGTCTTGAAGGTGTCGGTGCCGGTCAGGTTGCGCTTGACCAGGTTCGGCAGCTCAAGGTCCTCGAACATGAACTCGAGGAATTCCTCCTGGGTGATCTGGAAGACAAACTCGTCCATCCCTTCGCCCGAGTTGCCAGCCTTGCCGGGGCCTCTGCCGCCTCCCCCTCCAGGTGGACGGGCAATGTGCTCGCCGCTGGTGAATTCCTTGTTGCCGGGGTGCACGACGGTCTGCTTGCCACCACGGCCATGGTGAAGCACCGGCTCGTCGATATCACGTCCGGGAATGCTGATTTGCTCGCCGTGCTCCATATCGGTAATGGAGCGCCGGCTGACGGCCTCTTCGACAGCCTTTTTGATGTGATCACGGTAACGCCGCAGAAACCGCTGGCGGTTCACCGTGCTCTTGTTCTTGCCATTGAGACGTCGGTCGATCACATAGCTCATGACTGCTCCTTAGAAGCTGTCCTGAAAGGGGCGAGCGGTTATGCAGCATCGACCGTGCCAAGGGATGTTCACGCTCCCCCAAGCGCTTTGAATACTGCCTGAACCTCGCACCGACTTTCGAACACCTTCCAGAGGCCTGTGTAACAGAAAAAGCGCACACAGGTCTCTGGCTGACGACAACCGGTCTGACCGGCAGCGGGTTACTGTGATTTTCTGACCCGCAGGTACCACTCGGACAGCAGCCGTACCTGTTTGTCGGTGTAACCCCGCTCGACCATCCGTGTGACGAAGTCGTTGTGTTTCTGCTGGTCCTCTTTGCTGGCCTTGGCATTGAAGCTGATGACCGGCAGGAGGTCCTCGGTGTTGGAGAACATTTTCTTCTCGATGACCACCCGCAGTTTTTCGTAGCTGAGCCAGGTCGGGTTCTTGCCATTGTTGTTGGCCCGCGCGCGCAATACGAAGTTGACGATTTCGTTGCGGAAATCCTTCGGATTGCTGATGCCAGCCGGTTTTTCGATTTTCTCCAGCTCTTCGTTCAGGGCGACGCGATTGAGGATCTCGCCGGTTTCCGGGTCGCGGTATTCCTGATCCTGAATCCAGAAGTCGGCGTACAGCACGTAGCGATCGAAGATGTTCTGGCCGTACTCGCTGTAAGACTCGAGGTAGGCAGTCTGGATCTCCTTGCCGATGAATTCGATATAACGCGGTGCCAGGTACTCCTTGAGGAAGCGTAGATACCGTTCACGAGTCTCGGCCTGGAATTGTTCCTGTTCTATCTGTTGTTCCAGCACATAGAGCAAATGCACCGGGTTGGCGGCGATTTCGTGCGGGTCAAAGTTGAACACCTTGGACAGGATCTTGAACGCAAACCGGGTCGACAGACCGTTCATGCCCTCGTCTACACCGGCGTTGTCGCGGTATTCCTGGATCGACTTGGCTTTCGGATCGGTGTCCTTGAGGTTCTCGCCGTCATACACCCGCATCTTGGAGTAGATGTTGGAGTTTTCCGGCTCCTTGAGACGCGAGAGCACGGTGAACTGGGCAAGCATCTTCAGGGTGTCGGGCGCGCAATGAGCCTTGGCCAGGGAGCTGTTGAACAGCAGCTTGTCGTAGATCTTCACTTCGTCGCTGACGCGCAGGCAGTACGGTACTTTGACGATGTAGATCCGGTCGATGAAGGCTTCGTTGTTCTTGTTGTTACGGAAGGTGTGCCATTCCGATTCGTTGGAGTGCGCCAGCAGGATCCCGGTGAAAGGAATCGCCCCGAGGCCTTCGGTACTGTTGTAGTTGCCTTCCTGAGTGGCGGTCAGCAATGGGTGCAGCACCTTGATCGGCGCCTTGAACATTTCGACGAATTCCATCAGGCCCTGGTTGGCCCGGCACAGTGCGCCCGAGTAACTGTAGGCATCGGCGTCGTTCTGTGGGTATTCCTCCAGTTTGCGGATGTCGACCTTGCCCACCAGCGCCGAGATGTCCTGGTTGTTTTCATCTCCCGGCTCGGTTTTGGCCACCGCGATCTGATTGAGGATCGACGGATAGAGCTTCACCACGCGGAACTGGCTGATGTCGCCGCCGAATTCGGCCAGGCGCTTGGTAGCCCATGGCGACATGATGGTGTTGAGATAGCGCCGAGGAATGCCAAAGTCTTCCTCGAGGATCGCGCCATCTTCGGTGGCGTTGAACAGACCCAGGGGCGACTCGAATACCGGCGAACCCTTGATCGCGTAGAAGGGCACTTTCTCGATCAGCTGTTTCAGCTTTTCGGCCAGGGACGATTTACCGCCACCGACAGGACCGAGCAGATAGAGAATTTGTTTCTTCTCTTCCAGCCCCTGAGCGGCATGGCGGAAATACGACACGATCTGGTCAATGCATTCTTCCATCCCGTGGAAGTCTTCAAAGGCCGGATAGCGGCGGATGACCTTGTTGGAGAAGATTCGCGACAGCCTCGAGTTGGTCGAGGTGTCGAGCAGCTCCGGTTCTCCGATGGCCAGCAATAGACGCTCGGCGGCGGAGGCGTAGGCGCTGCGGTCCTGTTTGCACAGTTCAAGATACTCTTGCAGCGTGAGTTCTTCCTGGCGTGTGGACTCGAATCGTTGTTGGAAGTGGCTAAAGATACTCATGACGTCACCTCGCTCGATACGTGGAGCCGACGCCGGATCATTCAGTCGATGCTGGCAGCAACCGGATATGCAGTCGCTGTTTACCCCCCAGAACTCTTTCGGATCTGACTACCCCGAAAGCTACTCCCGATGACCCGCGCGCCGGTGTACCGGCTCTCCCCTGTTTTGGATGGCCTGCGCTTAAGGATAGTTGGGAATTCGTGAGGTAAAGGCAAGATGCGTAATTAGTTGTGGCAGACCGTTCGTCTGCCACCGCGCTAACCCACGGGGGCCGGGGCTTGCGCGTTACAAAAAAATTATTCTGAGGTGCCTTGCGCCGTTTCCGCAGGAAAAGTGGTACGCCACAGCTCAAAACCGCCATCCATGCTGTAGACGTCGGAAAAGCCCTGGCTGATGAGGTAAGCCGCCGCGCTCTGGCTGGAGTTGCCGTGATAGCAGACCACTACCAGCGGTGCGTCGAGGTCGGCGCTGCGGATGAAATCGGCGATGGAGTGGTTATCCACATGCCGGGAGCCGGCAATGTGCAGCGCGGCGTAGGTTTGCGGGTCGCGGATATCGACCACCACTGCGCCTTGTTCGCGCAGGGCATGGGCCTGTTCCGGGGGAATACGTTTGAATTCGCTCATGGCGGGCTCCTGTGGCTCGGCTGGAGGCGCAGTCTAGCGCGGGGCGCTGGCTGGCGTTGGTTCGCTGGTTTGTGGGGCGACTGCTGGCTCGGCGGCATGGCCATGCTCGTCGCATTTGCAGGACAGGCGTTCTCCGCTATCGACATCCATCAGGGTCAGGGCACCGCCCCAGACGCAACCTGTGTCGAGGGCGGAGACGCCCGGTTCGTTGCACTGGCCTTCAAGCGCGGCCCAGTGCCCGAAAATGATTTTCACGCCCTTGGTCTTGCGTTCCTTATGCTGGAACCAGGGTTTGTAGCCAGGTGGCGCAGTGTCCACGCCTTCCTTGGTCTTGAGGTCCAGCTTGCCTTCGGCGGTACAGAAACGCATGCGGGTGAAATAGTTGGTGATCACCCGAAGGCGCGTGACACCTTTGAGGTCGCTGTCCCATTTCGCTGGATCATTGCCGTACATACCGTCGAGGTAGGGTGGCAGCAAATTATCGTCGCGCAGGGTCGTCTCGACCTCGGCGGCGCATTTCAGGGCTTTGCGCAGCGACCATTGCGGCGGGATACCGGCATGCACCAGCACAACGTTACGTTGCTCGTCGTAGTGCATGAGCTTTTGCTGGCGTAGCCATTCCAACAGGTCGGCACAATCGGGGGCTTCAATAATCTCGCGAAGGGTGTCGGTTTTCTTCAGGCGTTCGATGTTTTTTCCGGCGGCCAACAAGTGCAGGTCATGGTTGCCGAGCACGCACACCAGCGATTCGCGAATGCTATAGAGGAAGCGCAAGGTAGCCAGCGACTGCGGACCACGGTTGACCAGATCACCCACCAGCCACAGACGATCCTTTGTCGGGTCGAAGGCTACTTTTTTGAGCAGGCATTGCAGGGCTTCAAGGCAGCCTTGCAAGTCTCCGACCGCATACGTTGCCATCAGTGCAAGGCTCCGGGCACCGCCAGCCGGAAGGGCGCAATGACAGCATCGAAATGCTTACCGTCGTCGGCAAGCATCTGATAAGTGCCTTGCATCGTACCGACCTTGGTGGTCATCACGGTGCCACTGCTGTAGGTGTGTTCTTCACCGGCCTGGATCAAGGGTTGCAAGCCCACGACGCCGGCACCGCGAACCTCCTCGACATGCCCGTCACCGTCGGTGATCACCCAGTGCCGTGACAACAATTTGGCCGGTAGCTCGCCATTGTTGTGCACGGTGATGGTGTAAGCGAAGGCAAAGCGGTTGTGCTCGGGTTGCGATTGTTCTGCCAGATAGCGGGTGACGACGCTGACGTCGACCTGATAACGAGGATCGGACATGCAAGAGGCCTTAAATCAAAGCGGGACGCGGGGCGTAGCTGATACAAATCAGTCTAGGCCAAGTACCGGGTAGTAAACCAGACATCGCGTCTGGCGTCCCACCCGATAACGCTCATCGCCTGTCAGTCGGCGGCAGGCGCCAGCGAGACTTGTTCGCTGAGCTTGTCGGCCAGGCGCACGAAAGCGGCGAGGTCGAGCTGCTCCGGGCGCAGACTGCCGTCGACACCGGCGGCGGTGATCTCGTCGTTGCTCAGCAGCAACTTGAGGGTGTTGCGCAGGGTCTTGCGGCGCTGGTTGAAGGCTTCACGCACCACACGCTCCAGCAGTTTGTGATCCTTTGCCGGGTGCGGCAGCACGGTGTGAGGCACAAGGCGCACGATGGCCGAGTCGACTTTCGGTGGCGGATTGAACGCACCGGGGCCAACGTTGAACAGGTGCTCGACCCGGCAATGGTACTGAACCATGATCGACAGGCGACCCCAGTCACCGCCACCAGGTCCCGCCGCCATGCGCTGGACCACTTCCTTTTGCAGCATGAAGTGCATGTCGCGAATCAGGCTGGCGTTATGCAGCAGGTGAAAAATCAGTGGCGTCGAGATGTTGTACGGCAGGTTGCCGACGACCCGAAGGCTGCCCGGTGCCGCATTCAGGCTGTTGAAGTCGAACTTCAGCGCATCGCCTTGATGCAGGTTGAAATTGCTCTTGCCGGCGAACTGCTGATTCAGGATCGGGATCAGGTCCTTGTCCAGCTCCACTACGTCCAGTTGCGCGCCGCTGCCCAGCAGGCCTTGGGTCAACGCACCCTGGCCCGGGCCGATTTCCAGCAGGCGGTCTTCCGGTTTGGCGTGGATGGAGCGCAGGATGCGGTCGATAACGCCGGCATCGTGCAGGAAGTTCTGGCCGAAACGCTTGCGCGCACGGTGTTGGTAATGCTCGGTCATAAACGGGTCTCGGCCATCTGGTAGGCAGTTTCCAGGGCGACTTGCAGGCTGCCGGTATCGATTTTACCGCTGCCGGCCAAGTCCAGGGCGGTGCCGTGGTCGACTGACGTGCGGATGATCGGCAAGCCGAGGGTCACGTTGACTGCCGCGCCGAAACCTTTGTATTTCAGTACGGGCAGGCCCTGGTCGTGGTACATCGCCAGCACCGCGTCGCAGTGCTCCAGATATTTGGGGGTAAACAGAGTGTCGGCGGGCAGGGGGCCACGAAGGTCCATGCCCTCGCCGCGCAGGCGCTCTAATGTAGGTTCGATGATATCGATTTCTTCATGGCCCAAGTGTCCGCCTTCACCGGCATGCGGGTTGAGTCCGCAGACCAGGATGCGTGGCTGGGCGATGCCGAATTTTTCTTGCAGGTCGCTGTGCAGGATCCGCGTGACTCGTTCCAGGCGCTCCGGCGTGATCGCATCGGCAATCTCGCGAAGGGGCAGGTGAGTCGTTACCAGCGCCACACGCAAGCCGCGGGTGGCGAGCATCATCACCACTTGTGCGGTATGGGTCAGGTCGGCGAGAAACTCGGTGTGCCCGGAAAAAGCTATCCCGGATTCATTGATTACACCTTTGTGCACAGGGGCGGTAATCATCCCGGCAAAATGCCCGTCGAGGCAACCTTGGCCCGCACGGGTAAGGGTTTCCAGGACGAAAGCGGCATTCGCCTTATCCAGTTGCCCGGCAGTGACCGGTGCACTGAGGGGGGTATCCCAGACATACAGGCTATTGGCAGGCGCCGGCGCGTCCGGCCAACTGTCCGGCGTCACCGGAATCAAGTCGACAGCCACGCCCAGCTGCGCGGCCCGCTCAAGGAGCAG
Source organism: Pseudomonas sp. IT-P294 (assembly GCF_949767865.1). Lineage (NCBI taxonomy): Bacteria > Pseudomonadati > Pseudomonadota > Gammaproteobacteria > Pseudomonadales > Pseudomonadaceae > Pseudomonas > Pseudomonas sp. IT-P294. The sequence goes on from NZ_CATKQW010000022.1 coordinate 785,610, forward strand.
GTCACGGCTGGTAATGGCAATCAGGGGGTGGGGCTGGGCTTGCGCGGCGAGCAGCAGGCACAGGTCGGGACCTATGCCGGCCGGTTCGCCGGGTGTCAGCGCGAAACGTTTGGGTTTCACTGTGCTGCCTGGTCTGCACCAGGGAGTTTGATCTCTACATAAGCTTCGTCACGGATCTGACGCAGCCAGGTTTGCAGCTCTTCGTCGTATTTGCGGTTGCGCAGTACGGTCATTGCTTGCTGCTCACGAGCCTGGGTGGTGCTGTCGGTGGCGCGACGGCCAAGGACTTCCAGAACGTGCCAGCCGTATTGGGTCTGGAATGGCTTGGACAGCTGACCTTGCGGGGTCTTGGCCATTACTTCGCGGAACTCGGGCACCAGCGCGTTAGGGTCGACCCAGTTCAGGTCGCCGCCATTGAGGGCTGAACCCGGATCTTCCGAGAAGCTTTTCGCCAACTCGCCGAAGTCTTCGCCGGCTTCGATACGGGCGTAGAGCGATTGGGCCAGTGCCTTGGTTTTTGCTTCGTCGCGGATCGGACTCGGTTTGACCAGGATATGACGCACGTGCACTTCATCGCGTGTCTGGGTTGCACCGCCACGCTTTTCGAGGATCTTCAGGATGATGAAGCCGCCCGGTGTGCGCATGGGTTGGGTGATATCGCCGACTGCCATGGTGCTCAACATGCGATCGAATGGCGGTGGCAATTGAGCAGCTTTACGCCAGCCCATATCGCCGCCTTCCAGTGCAGTTTCGCTGGCAGATTTGGCAATGGCCAACTGACCGAAGTCAGCGCCTTGCTTAAGCTGCTGGTAGACCGCGTCCGCTTGTTTGGCCGCATTCTGAATCGCATCGGAGTTGGCGCTTTCCGGTGTAGGAATCAGGATGTTCGCCAGACGAAACTCTTCGGACAGCTGCATCTTGCCGAGGTCGGAAGCGAGGAAGTTCTTCACTTCCTGCTCGGACACCTGGATGCGTTCGGCTACACGACGCTGGCGCACACGGCTGATGATCATTTCGCGGCGAATCTGTTCACGGGCGTCGTCGTAAGACAGACCGTCGTGAGTCAGGGCGGCGCGGAACTGATCAATCGACATGTTATTGCGCTGGGCAATGGTGCCGACGGCCTGGTTCAGTTCTTCATCGGTAATGCGGATGCCAGAACGTTCGCCGATCTGCAATTGCAGGTTTTCGACGATAAGGCGTTCCAGCACTTGCTGATCCAGCACACTGGCAGGCGGTGCCGCAGCACCGCGTTTGGCGATGGTTTGCTGAACTTCGTGGACACGCTGGTCCAGTTGGCTCTGCATGACCACGTCGTTATCGACAATGGCCACCACTTTATCGATGGACTGCACTGCGGCGTTAGCCGCAGTACCCAGGAACATCGCGCCCAGCAATAGCGGGCGCAGACAATCAGAAAGCTTGGTCTTCACGTTCACGATAACCTTGGATGCCTTTGTCGAGGAAGCTCTCTACTTTAGCGCCGGTGAGGCCGCCGAGACCTTTCAGAACGATTTGTAGGAAGACGCCGTGGTCGCCTTTTTCGTTTTGCGGAGCTTCCTGACTGAATTCGTCGTAGGAAACCCAGTAACGGTTGATCAGGCGCAGTTTCCAGCAGCAGTTGTCGTACTCGAAACCACCAAAGGCTTCCAGGGTACGGTTGCGGTTGTAGTCATACTGCCAACGGCTGATGGCGTTCCATTGCGGCACGATCGGCCACATCACCGAGAAGTCGTGCTGCTTGATTTTGTAGTAGTCCTTCACGAAGCCAGGCTGGCCAGGGGTGCCGTAGTCACCGCCACCCACGGACCACTTACCGGTGTTCTGGTCATAACGAACCTGGTCATTGCGATAGCGATAGCCGGCGTTGATGATCTTGTTCGGGTTGTCTTCAGGCTGGTAGTGGAACATCGCGCTACCCGAGCGAGGGCTGCGGCTGTCCGGATCCCAGTTGTAATCGGCGGTGGTGCGCCAATCGTGGTTCCAGCGGTATTCGTATTCCAGCGCATACGGCGAAACGTTGGAATGCGCGTCGTCGCGGGTTTTTGGATCGATACCCGGCAGCTGGACTTCACGGTTCTTGAAGTACATGGCCTGGCCGACACTGATCCGTTGACGCTCGAAACCGTCGTCTTCAATCCAGCGGTTGGTGATGCCCAGGGACAGCTTGTTCTCGTCGCCGACACGGTCGGAGCCCGAGAATCGGTTATCACGGAACAGCGACGCGTAGCTGAAGGTGTACTCGCTGGTGTCGAAAACAGGGATGTTTTCCTGATCCTTCTCGGGTACATAGAGGTAGTACAGGCGCGGCTCAAGGGTCTGGCGATAGTTTTTACCGAACCATTGGGTATTGCGATCGAAGTACAGGCCGCTGTCGATGCTGGCGATGGGTACGCCGCGGCTTTGGTTGCTGCCGAATGTACCGTTGAGCTGGTCTTGTTCTGCGTTCTGCGCAGCAATCTGGGATTTGCCGATACTGTCCAGGTCCAGTTGGTACTGAGTGTACTGGTACTTCAGGGATGGCTTCAGGAAACCATAGGTGGCATTCATCGGATAGCTGATAACCGGGGCCACATTCAGACGATCGCCGGTCGCGCGCGCCAGGCCTTGAACGTTGGTGTCCAGACGTGGACTTACATTGCCGTTTGCATCAGTGAAAGTGCCATTTTTCAGGTCACGATCAAATCGCACTATTTCAGTTTCGTAAGCGAAATCCAGTCCGCCCGGATGCTCCGGCAACTGACCGTTGAAGGTGATCTGCGGCAGACGATCATATGGCGTGATGTTGGAAACGGTTGCCAGCTCGTAAGCCTGGGCATTGAGGCGGGCCACATAGCTGTCGCCACGGTAAGTGACGGAACCCTGCTGGTTTACATAGTCAGCGCTTTTCACGCCAATCTGGTCAGTCTGCAGATCCTGGAAGTAGTACGGATCGCTGATCTTGGTGTAATCGACCTGCGTTAAGACCCGCGAATCCAGACCGCCCTTGTGCTGCCAGTTATACATGTAGCGGTTTTTCTGATAATCGGTCTGCTTGCTGCGATCGGTATCTTCGTCGTTGAGGTACGCGGCACCAAACTGACCTTCGCTCGACTTGGTCAGGTAGCGGAACTCGCCTTCCATCAACAGGCCGTGCTTGCTCATGTAACGCGGGTACAACGTGGCGTCGTAGTTCGGTGCCAGGTTGAAGTAATACGGTGTGACCAGCAGGAAGCCGGTATCGCTGCCCGCGCCGATGGTCGGCGGCAGGAAGCCGGACTGGCGACGGTCGTCGATCGGGAAATAGATGTAGGGCGTGTACAGGACTGGAATGTCCTTGACCCGCAATGTCACGTTGGTTGCGGTACCGAAGCCGGTCGCCGGGTTCAAGGTGATGTTGTTGCCCTTGAGCTGCCAGGCGTTGCTGTTCGGTTCGCACGTGGTGTACGTACCGTCCTTGAGACGGATGATCGCGTTTTCGGCCCGTTTGGCGTACAGCGCGCTACCGCGGATGCGGGATTTATGCATCACGTATTCGGCGTTATCGACCTTGGCTTCACCGGTGTCGAGCTGCACGTCGGCATGGTCGCCGACAAGCAGCGCGCCGTTGTCGCGAATACGGACGTTGCCGCTCAGTTCGCCACGGCTCTCGGCCTGGTAAAGGTTGGCCTCGTCGGCTTCGACCTGCATGCTGCCTTGGCGCATGACGACGTCACCGGCGAGCGTGCCGACCTGATCTTCGGTGTTATAGCGCGAAGCCTTGGCGCCGATAAAGGTCGGGGCGTCACTTTTATTCGTCGTGTCATTCATGCCAGGACGAATCGGTTCGATATAGGAACCAGAGCAGTAAGGACCGGTCTCGGCCAATTGCGCAGCCGTGAGGTTTTCACGAGGAACCCAATCGAGGTGACTGTAGTCTGCACTACGCGACTTCAGGCCGCGGCCTTTGGCCTCGGTAACCAGCACAGGCTTGGCGCCGGTATCTTCACGGGGGCCGCCTTCGGGCGAGGCTTCGCCCGTGGCGGAAACTGCGCTGCCCTCATGGACGGGACGCGGAGGCAAGGCCGCCGCTGGCGATTTTGGCGCACAGGCCCAGGCGCCCGAAGCAGAGACTGAGCAGTCATACTGTTCCGCGGCGACCACGAATGAAGTGGCTAGGGGTTGCAGGGCCAGCAGACTGCCGGTAACCAACAACGGAAATTTTTTACGAAACGCGGGGGATTTCAATGCCATCTTATTAGTCCGGGCTTCCTGCGTGCCATCTGCCCGCGGTGTGGGCCGCACGCCTCTCGATGGTCTGAAAAAGATGCTGGATAATAAAGCATGACCCGCTTGACGGCTAGCGCCGTCGGAGACCCTTGCAATGCCTGACCAAGATGTACGTTTGCAACACCTGAAAGTTTGGCTCGATGAGCAGTTGGCCGTCCTTTTTGCAGAACAGGATTGGGGCGTTGTACCCCCGGCCACGTTGACTGCGGCCAGTAGTGATGCGAGTTTTCGGCGCTATTTCCGTTGGGAAGGCGCCGGCAGAAGTTTCGTCGTGATGGACGCGCCACCGCCCCAGGAAAACTGCAAACCCTTCGTGGATATCGCTTTTTTGCTGGCGAAATCCGGAATAAATGTGCCGAAAATTTATGCCGAAGACCTCGAACGCGGTTTTCTTTTGCTCAATGACCTGGGCAACAAGACGTATCTGGACGTGATCGACAGCGAAAACGCCGACGATTTGTTCAAGGACGCCCTTGATGCGTTGCTGGCTTTTCAGCAGTTGCCAATGGTTGCGCCGCTGCCCAGTTATGACGTGGCGCTGTTGCGTCGCGAGCTGGAATTGTTCCCCGAGTGGTACGTGAAGCGCGAGCTGGGCATCGAGTTCGACGCAGCGCAACAAATGCTCTGGCAGAACGTCACCGATGTGTTGATCGACAGCGCCCTGGCTCAGCCCAAAGTGCTGGTGCACCGCGACTACATGCCGCGCAACCTGATGCTCAGCGAGCCTAATCCTGGCGTGCTGGATTTCCAGGACGCGGTCTATGGCCCGGTGACCTACGATGTGACCTGCCTGTTCAAGGATGCCTTCCTGAGCTGGCCAGAAGAACGCGTACGCGGCTGGCTGGAAAACTACTGGCAGCAAGCGGGCGAGCTCGGTATTCCCGTGCAGCCTGATTTCGAAGACTTCCTGCGGGCCAGCGACCTGATGGGCGTGCAGCGCCACCTGAAAGTGATCGGCATTTTCGCGCGCATCTGCCATCGCGACGGCAAACCCCGCTACCTGGCTGATGTGCCACGCTTCTTTGCCTATATAGATGCAGTGATAGCCCGCCGCCCTGAATTGGCTGAGCTGGATGTGTTGCTGCTGAGTCTGCGCGCTGGAGTCCCGGCATGAAGGCAATGATTCTGGCAGCCGGCAAAGGCGAGCGCATGCGCCCGTTGACCCTGTCCACGCCAAAGCCGCTGGTTCGTGCCGGCGGCGTGCCCCTGATCGAGTATCACTTGAAGGCCCTGGCGATTGCCGGGTTCACCGAGGTCGTGATCAATCACGCCTGGCTTGGTCAACAACTCGAAAGCTACCTGGGCGACGGTTCGCAATACGGCATGCGTATTGAGTACTCGCGAGAAGGTGAGCCGCTGGAAACCGGCGGCGGGATTTTCCGCGCGTTGCCATTATTGGGTGACGAGGCCTTTGTGGTGGTCAACGGCGACATCTGGACCGACTACGACTTCAGCGTGTTGCATCAACCCATTGCCGGGCTGGCCCACCTGGTGTTGGCGGATAACCCGCTCCATCATCCCGCCGGCGACTTCACACTGGTTGACGGGCAAGTGCATGACGCTCAACCGGGCGCCGCGACCCTGACCTACAGCGGCATTGCCGTGCTGCATCCGCACTTGTTCGACGGTTGCTCGGCCGGCGCCTTCAAACTCGCACCGCTGCTGCGCAAGGCCATGGCCGATGGGCAGGTCACGGGCGAACACCTGCGAGGGCATTGGGTGGATGTCGGCACGCACGAGCGTCTGGCCGAAGTTGAATCCTTGATAGAAGCGAGACGCTGAGATGCTGTGGCCAGGGACTCTGATTGGAGCCGGAGCGGGCTTTGCCATAGCCAGTATTCCGGGGGCCATGCTCGGCGCTTTGTTGGGGCAGGCACTGGATCGGCGCTTGCACTTGCAGAGCTGGGGACAATTGCGTGAAAAGCTCGGCGGTCGTCCGATGCTGCGCAACGATGAGCTGTTATTCGTGTTGCTGGGGCGCTTGGCCAAGAGCGATGGGCGTGTGGTGGATGGCCATATCCAGCAGGCCCGTCAGGAAATGCGTTCGTTGGAGATGACCGAGTCGGCGCAGCGACGTGCCATTGCCGCGTTCAATCGTGGCAAGTCGGGCAATGACCGGTTACGCGGGTATCTGCGCCGATTGAGTGCGCAGCCCCATGCGGCGGAAGGTGTGTTGCGTGCCTGTTGGCGGATGGTCTGGGCCGATGGCCGTGCCGGAAACCGCGAGCGCGAGCTGATTGCGCAGTGGGGGAAATGGCTAGGCTGGACGCACCATCAGGTGCAGGCACTGGCGGCCGACTATGAACAGCACAAGCGGCCGCAAGTCAGCGCCACCCTCACTTATCAGGATGCACTGCGGCTATTGGGTGTGTCGGCGACCAGTGAGCCGGCGCAGATCAAGCGTGCCTATCGACGCCTGCTCAGTCGCCATCACCCGGACAAGATTGCCGGCAGCGGTGCGACCGCGTTGCAGGTGCGTGAAGCGACTGACAAGACACGTGAACTGCATAGCGCCTACACGTTGATTCGCCAGCGACGGGATTTTCGCTAACCGGCGGCGATGCGCTGGCTGTGAGACCGCCATCGCGAGCAGGCTCGCTCCCACACTTGATCCAGGCCGAACACAAATGATGTGTTTACCGAAAATCCAATGTGGGAGCGAGCCTGCTCGCGATAAGGGGGACGCGGTCTATCAGTCCGCCGCTTTCTGCGGATTCAGCCAGCCGCGCACTCGACGCACCAATTGCTCTTGCTCCGCCGCGGCGTTACCGGGCAGTGCCTTGAGCGATACCTGGCTGAACGCTGAAGTCTTCAAGCGCTTGCTGGCCTGCATCCGCTCCAGCGCCGCCTTGCGATCCAGTGGTTTATCCACATAGAAAATGTCTGCCGTCGGCAGCTTCAGCGTCGGCGTCAACTCAACCAGATCGGGTTTCGCCGCCACCGGCGTCTGCACCGCGACCATCACGAACTTCTCCACTTGCGCGGGTTGCTTTTCGCTCAGATATCGCGCGGCCCAGTAAGCGCCGGTGCCATGACCCAACACCACAATGCGCCGAGCGCTCTGTTGCTCTGCATAGGCAATGGCGGCATCGATACGGGCGAAGATGCGTTCGGCGTCGGCCTTGGCTTGTTCCTCGGTGGTTTCGGCGATGGCCTTGTCGGCCACTTCCGCTTCGCCGCCGGCCGCTTGCTCGATGGGGGCTGTCGTGGTCGAGTCCTTGCTGCCGGTTTGCGGCGCCTTGAGCGTTGGCGGCATTTCCACGACGCGTGGCGCAATGGCATCGCTTTGCAGGTCCGGCAGGGTGATACTCAGGCTGCTCCACTGGGCGTCAGGTAATTTGCGCCGCAATGGACCGATTACTTGCGGCCAGTCAACGGTTTCTCCGGCGCCCGGGATGATAATCACCGCACCTTTGGGCTCGGCGGTATTGGCCGGTTTCCACAGCGCGAGGAAAGTGTCGGCACCGGCTTGCAGTTGTTGCTGTTCCTGAACAGGGATTTTTCGCTCAAGTGCTGTCGCTTCTTCCTGACTACGCTCAAGCAGCGGCTGGCGTTCGACCGGTTTTTCTTCTGCGGGTTTTTCCGCAGCCACAGGTGCCGGGTCAGCCGCTTCGACAGAAAAGGCGCAAGGCAGGATCAGCGACAGGCACAATGCTGGCAGTGCCAGGCGGTAGACAGGGGGCATCGGATATTCCAGGCCAGAAGTTATTCCGGCAGCCTAAAGGGTTGGTCAGTATTTGTCAGTGTGTGGGACTTCAATGATGCGTTTTCGCTGCCTGTGGGTTATCGGCTGTTTGTGGTTTCCCTTGATCAGTTGGGCGGCCTCCGCGCCAGCGGCGCACGTCGCGCCCTTGTCGGCCCGGCAACAACAGTGGCTGGCAGAGCACGGCGAGTTGCGTGTCGGGCTGGTGTTGCAGGCACCTTATGCGCAATACGATCGCCGTTTGCAGCGGTTGTCCGGGGTTAACGTCGAGTTGATGAAATGGCTGGCCAAAGCGCTCAAGGTCGAGCTGAGCTGGCGCAATTTCCCCGACCTTGAACAATTGGAAGCTGCCGCGCGCGAGGGTGAAATCGACATCGCCCCGGGGTTGACCCAAACCCCCGCCAGTCTGAGGCTCTGGCAATTCACCGACCCCTACATGCGCGTGCCGCAACTGGTGGTCAGTGACCAGAAAAGCGCTGGCGTGGTGGAACTGGAAAAACTCGACAGCCGAATCCGCGTTGCCGTGCGCATGCCAAGCGCCACGGCAGATTATCTGCGCAGCAACTATCCACATCTGAACCTGCAAGGCGTACCGATCGACCGCCAGGCGTTGCAGCTGTTACTGAGTCAGCAGGCCGGTTACGCGATTGTCGATGAGGCGCAGTTGGGGCGTTTGTCGATTGAGCCCGAGTTCGCCGGGCTGGTCGTGGTGGGGGACATCGGTTTGCCGCAATTGCTGCGCGTGGCCACGCGCCGGGACTTGCCGGAGTTGGCCGGCATCGTCGAAAGCGCGCTACGGGCGATTCCGGCCAAAGACCTGGAACAACTGCATAACCAATGGCTGCAACCCAAGTACCCGCGTTTGACCGAATCACCGGGATTCTGGCAAAACCTCTGCCTGCTGATGGCGGTGTTGATGCTGACCAGCATGGCCATCGTGATCTGGCAGCGTCGCCAGCAGCACAGCCTGGAGCAGCGCCTGTTGGCGGCACGCGAAGACATTGCCCAGCGTGAGGCCAGTGAAGAGGCGTTGCGCCTGACGCAGTTTTCCATCGACCAGAGCACCGTCGGCATCCTCTGGGTCAATTGGGACAGCCACGTGCGCTATGCCAACCGAGCCGCCGAAACCATGCTTGGCTACCCGGCGGGCGGGATCATTGATCGGCCGCTGATCGACTTCGAACCCGGTTTGCATATGGACCGTTGGCTGAACCTGTGGAAGCGTGCGCGCGCCAGTGAAGAAGGGCCACAAAGCTTCGAAACCAACTGCGTGCGGGCCGATGGCAGCATCCTGCCGACCGATGTTTCGTTGAGTTTCCTGCGCTTTCGCGACGGCGAATACCTGGTGGTCTACCTCAATGACGTCACTGAACGGCGTCGCGCCCTGGCCGCCTTGCAGGAAAGTGAGGCACGGTTGCAGGGGATTGCCGCCAACGTTCCGGGACTGGTCTTTCGCCTGGAGCGGGCGCCGGTGACAGGTCAGATCGACTTTGCCTACATCAGTGAAGGCAGCGAGAGCCTGGTCGGTTATTCGCCGGCGACCCTGGCGCATCGCGACAAAGGCCTGCGCAGCCTGGTACATCCGGACGACAAGGCCAGCTATCACCAGACCCAGGATCATGCACTGGACACCGACAGTGACTGGTCGTGGCAGGGGCGGATTCTCACGCGTTCCGGCGAACAGCGTTGGGCCGAGATCAAGGCGATTACCCGCCGGCTCGAGGATGGCGCCTATGTCTGGGACGGGATTGTCTGGGACATCAGCGAGAGCAAGCGCATCGAACTGGAACTGGCCAGCTCCCGCGAGCAACTGCGTGAATTGTCGGCTCACCTGGAGAGCGTGCGGGAGGAGGAAAAGGCTCGCATCGCAAGGGAAGTTCACGACGAGTTGGGTCAGATGCTGACCGTGCTTAAACTGGAAACGTCCATGTGCGAACTGGCCTACGCCCAGCTCGACCCTGGTCTGAATGAACGATTGAACAGTATGAAACGCTTGATCGCTCAGCTGTTCCAGTTGGTGCGTGATGTGGCGACGGCGCTCCGGCCACCGATTCTCGATGCCGGGATCGCCTCGGCCATTGAGTGGCAGGCCCGGCGATTCGAGGCGCGCACGCAGATTCCGTGCCTGGTGCAGGTGCCGGAAAACCTGCCGGTGCTCAGTGATGCCAAGGCGATTGGCCTGTTCCGGATCCTTCAGGAAGCACTGACCAATGTCATGCGCCATGCCCAGGCGCATACTGTTGAGCTGACGCTGACCCTTGAAGGCGATGAGTTGTGCCTGACCGTCAGCGATGATGGCGTAGGATTTGTTCCGGCTACTGGCCGGCCAACGTCCTTTGGCGTGGTAGGCATGCGCGAACGGGTGTTGATCATGGGCGGGGAACTGTCGCTTGAAAGTGAGCCGGGGGAGGGCACAACGTTGAGTGTGCGGGTGCCGGTGGAAGCAACCTGAATTTTTGTGGTGTCTGTACTGACGCTATCGCGGGCAAGTCGAATCGTCGCACCGCCGCTACCACAGGAATTTGTGAACGCTGCAGATCCAATACGGGGGCGGGCTTTGCGGGCGGTGTTGCGACGATAGATCTTGGCTCTGACATAAGAACAATGGAGAAGAACGTGATCCGTGTACTGGTAGCCGAAGACCACACCATCGTCCGTGAGGGCATCAAGCAGCTGATTGGCCTGGCCAAGGATTTGCTGGTGGTGGGGGAGGCGAGCAATGGTGAACAACTGCTCGAAACCTTGCGTCATGTGCCCTGCGAGGTGGTGTTGCTGGACATCTCGATGCCCGGGGTCAATGGCCTGGAGGCGATTCCACGGATTCGCGCGCTAAACAATCCCCCGGCGATCCTGGTGCTGTCGATGCACGATGAAGCGCAAATGGCCGCCAGGGCGCTGAAGGTTGGCGCTGCGGGTTATGCGACCAAGGACAGCGATCCGGCACTGCTGCTGACCGCGATCCGCAAAGTCGCGGCGGGCGGGCGTTACATCGACCCGGACCTGGCTGACCGGATGGTCTTCGAAGTCGGCCTGACCGATTCGCGACCGTTGCACGCCTTATTGTCGGAACGCGAGTTTTCAGTATTCGAGCGCTTGGCCCAGGGCGCTAACGTCAACGACATCGCCCAGCAACTGGCCCTGAGCAGCAAGACCATCAGCACCCACAAGGCGCGCCTGATGCAGAAGCTCAACATCACCTCCCTGGCGGAACTGGTGAAATACGCGATGGAACACAAACTTCTCTAAGACACACCACCGTTCACTGTGGGAGCGGGCTTGCCCGCGATGACGGAGGAACATTCAAGGTATGTACCTACTGGCACACCGCAATCGCGAGCAAGCTCGCTCCCACAGGACAGCGGTGACATACCCATTTGCGACAGCCTCAATCAATACTTCTGCCAATTCTTGTGGCTTTTAGCTTCAAACCACCGCTGCACCTATCCAATCCCGCCATCCTTGTAGGGCAATCCCTACCCCCAACCTTCCAAACGGCTGAGGCGATTCTCTCCTGCGCCCCGATTTGCGCGCATCCCAGCGTCCACTAGGCTTAGTCCACAGCAGTCATCAATAACAAAGGTGTGGGTATGAGCCAGGTCGATTCAAGTACAGGGGCCAATGACATTCTGGTCAGCTTTCGTGGAGTGCAGAAGAGCTACGACGGCGAGAACCTGATCGTCAAAGACCTCAACCTGGATATTCGCAAAGGCGAATTCCTCACCTTGCTCGGGCCGTCCGGTTCCGGCAAGACCACCAGCCTGATGATGCTCGCCGGTTTTGAAACACCGACCGCTGGCGAAATCCTGCTGGCCGGGCGCGCCATCAACAATGTGCCACCGCACAAACGCGACATCGGCATGGTGTTCCAGAATTACGCCTTGTTCCCCCACATGACCGTGGCCGAGAACCTTGCATTCCCGCTGACCGTGCGCGGCTTGAACAAGAGCGACGTCAGTGACCGGGTCAAGCGTGTCTTGAGCATGGTGCAGCTCGACACCTTCGCCCAGCGTTATCCCGCCCAACTGTCCGGCGGTCAGCAACAGCGTGTGGCCCTGGCCCGTGCGTTGGTGTTCGAACCGCAACTGGTGCTGATGGACGAACCGCTCGGCGCACTCGACAAACAACTGCGCGAACACATGCAGATGGAGATCAAGCACCTGCACCAGCGTCTCGGCGTGACCGTGGTCTACGTGACCCACGACCAGGGCGAAGCCTTGACCATGTCCGACCGCGTGGCGGTGTTCCATCAGGGCGAAATCCAGCAGATCGCCCCACCGCGCACCCTCTATGAAGAGCCAAAGAACACCTTCGTCGCCAACTTCATCGGCGAGAACAACCGTCTTAACGGGCGCTTGCACAGCCAGACGGGCGACCGTTGCATCGTTGAACTCGGTCGCGGTGAAAAAGTTGAAGCGCTGGCGGTCAATGTCGGCAAGACCGGCGAGCCGGTCACGCTGTCGATCCGCCCGGAACGCGTGAGCCTCAATGGTTCGAGCGAGTCCTGCGTCAATCGCTTCTCCGGGCGGGTGGAGGAATTCATCTATCTGGGCGACCACGTCCGGGTTCGTCTGGAAGTCTGCGGCAAGACCGACTTCTTTGTGAAACAACCGATTGCCGAGCTCGATCCTGCGCTTGCCGTCGGTGACGTGGTACCGCTTGGCTGGCAGGTCGAACACGTTCGCGCGCTCGACCCACTTCTAGAGGCGCATTAATCGCCCCGGCTACACCAACACCAACCTGCACGTGGAGAGAACAATAAATGTTGAGATCCCTGAAATTAACCGCTTTGGTCATGGGCATGATCGGTGCGGCACACGCGATGGCGGCGGGTCCGGACCTGACCGTGGTGTCCTTTGGCGGGGCGAACAAGGCCGCGCAGGCCAAAGCGTTCTACGCACCGTGGGAAGCGGCAGGCAACGGCAAGATCGTGGCGGGCGAATACAACGGCGAGATGGCCAAGGTCAAAGCCATGGTCGACACCAAGAGCGTGTCCTGGGACCTGGTAGAAGTTGAATCGCCAGAACTGTCCCGTGGTTGCGACGAAGACATGTTCGAGCAGCTGGATCCGAAGTTGTTCGGCAAATCCGAAGACTACGTCAAAGGCGCTATTCAGCCGTGCGGCGTGGGTTTCTTCGTGTGGTCGACCGTGCTGGCCTACAACGCCGACAAACTGGCTTCCGCACCGACCAGCTGGGTTGATTTCTGGGACACCAAGAAATTCCCGGGTAAACGTGGCCTGCGCAAAGGCGCCAAGTACACCCTGGAATTCGCTTTGATGGCCGACGGCGTCGCGCCTAAAGACGTCTACAAAGTGCTGGCTGGCAAAGACGGTCAGGACCGCGCGTTCAAGAAACTCGATGAACTCAAGCCAAACATCCAGTGGTGGGAAGCCGGCGCACAACCGCCGCAATACCTCGCTTCCGGTGACGTGGTCATGAGCTCGGCCTACAACGGCCGGATCGCTGCCGTGCAGAAAGAAAGCAACCTGAAAGTCGTGTGGAATGGCGGCATCTACGACTTCGACGCATGGGCAATCCCGAAAGGTCTGGACAAGGCACGCGCTGAAGCTGCGAAGAAATTCATCGCCTTCTCGGTGGCGCCGCAGCAGCAGAAGACCTACTCGGAAAACATCGCTTACGGCCCGGCCAACACCCAAGCCGTACCGTTGCTGGCCAAGGATGTCCTGAAAGACATGCCGACCACCCCGGAAAACATCGCCAACCAGGTGCAGATCGACGTCAGCTTCTGGGCTGACAACGGCGAGCAACTGGAGCAGCGCTTCAATTCCTGGGCTGCGAAGTAAGCACGACCCTGTGGTTTGAACACCGCAATCCTTGTGGGAGCGAGCTTGCTCGCGATAGCAGTGGGGCAGTCAACATCGATGTCGGATGGAATGCCCCCATCGCGAGCAAGCTCGCTCCCACAGGTTGTTTGTATGCCTCTGTAACGATCAAAGATTTCCGGAGTACGCCATGGCCACCGCCATTCCCCTGAACGCGGGCGCTGACCCCACCTTGAAGCAGCGGCTCAAGCACGCCGAGCGGATCAACCGCTGGAAGGCACAGGCCTTGATTGCGCCCTTGGTGCTGTTTCTGTTGCTGGTGTTCCTGGTGCCCATCGTGGCGCTGCTCTACAAAAGCGTTGGTAACCCGGAAGTGGTCGGCGGCATGCCGCGCACTGTGGCGGCCATCGCCAGTTGGGATGGCCGCGGCCTGCCCGCTGAACCGGTTTACAAAGCAGCCAGCGAAGACCTCGCCGAAGCCCGCAAGAATCAGACCCTGGGCGATCTGTCCAAGCGCTTGAACATGGAGTTGGCCGGCTACCGCAGCCTGCTGACCAAAACCGCACGCGCCTTGCCGTTCGCCACTGAACCGGCCTCTTATAAAGAAGCACTCGAAGGTCTCGACGAGCGCTGGGGCGACCCGGCCTACTGGCAAGCGGTACGCCGAAACACAAGCAATATCACTCCGTACTACCTGCTGGCGGCCGTCGATCACCGCATCGACGACCTCGGTGAACTGGCCCCGGCCACGCCCGATCAGGCGATTTACCTCGACATCTTCGCCCGTACCTTCTGGATGGGTTTGATCATCACCGGCATCTGCCTGCTGCTGGCGTATCCGCTGGCCTACTTGCTGGCGAACCTGCCATCGCGCCAAAGCAACCTGCTGATGATTCTGGTGCTGCTGCCGTTCTGGACATCGATCCTGGTGCGAGTCGCCGCGTGGATCGTGTTGCTGCAATCGGGGGGCTTGATCAACAGCGGCCTGATGGCGATGGGCATCATCGATAAGCCGCTGGAGCTGGTGTTCAACCGCACCGGGGTTTACATCTCCATGGTGCACATCCTGCTGCCGTTCATGATTCTGCCAATCTACAGCGTGATGAAAGGCATCTCGCCGACCTACATGCGCGCCGCGATTTCCCTCGGTTGCCACCCGTTCGCCAGCTTCTGGCGGGTGTACTTCCCGCAGACCTATGCCGGTGTCGGCGCCGGTTGCCTGTTGGTGTTCATCCTCGCGATTGGCTACTACATCACCCCGGCGTTGCTGGGCAGCCCGAACGATCAGATGGTCAGTTACTTCGTCGCTTTCTACACCAACACCAGTATCAACTGGGGCATGGCGACCGCACTCGGTGGGCTGCTGCTGTTGGCGACTGTGGTGCTTTATCTGATTTACAGCTGGCTGGTGGGCGCCAGTCGCCTGCGCCTGAGCTAAGGGGAGAATGAAATGCTGAGTCCTTATATGTCGCCCATTGAACGGGTGTGGTTCTACAGCTTGCGGATTCTCTGCGGCCTGGTTCTGCTGTTCCTGATTCTGCCGGTGCTAGTGATCATTCCGCTGTCGTTCAACTCCGGCAGCTTCCTGGTGTACCCGCTGCAAGGTTTTTCGCTGCACTGGTATCAGGACTTCTTCGCTTCGGCCGAATGGATGCGCTCGCTGAAGAACAGCATCATCGTCGCCCCGGCGGCGACGGTGCTGGCGATGGTCTTCGGTACGCTGGCGGCGATCGGCCTGACCCGTGGCGACTTCCCCGGCAAAGCGCTGGTCATGGCGCTGGTGATTTCGCCGATGGTGGTGCCTGTGGTGATCATCGGTGTGGCGAGTTATCTGTTTTTTGCCCCGCTGGGGTTGGGCAACAGCTTCTTCTCGTTGATCGTGGTGCATGCGGTGCTGGGTGTGCCGTTCGTGATCATCACCGTGTCGGCCACGTTGCAGGGCTTTAACCAGAACCTGGTGCGCGCCGCCGCCAGCCTCGGTGCTTCGCCACTGACGGCGTTCCGCCGGGTGACGTTGCCGCTGATTGCGCCAGGCGTGATCTCGGGTGCGCTGTTTGCCTTTGCAACGTCGTTCGATGAAGTGGTAGTGACGCTGTTCCTCGCAGGTCCTGAACAAGCGACCTTGCCTCGGCAGATGTTCAGCGGCATCCGCGAAAACCTCAGCCCGACCATCGCCGCCGCAGCAACGCTGCTGATCGCTTTCTCGGTGATCCTGCTGCTGACCCTGGAATGGCTGCGTGGCCGCAGCGAGAAACTGCGCACCGCCCAGGTCTGATCCCCCCACAATGATCGTTCCCACGCTCCGCGTGGGAACGATCGGCAGTCGGGGCTCGGTCATTCACAGGCTGAATAGCAGACAAACCCCAATCCCCAGCTACTCTTGTGCCCAGCTCCCCTATTTATAAGAGGCTGCGCGCATGAGTCTTTCCTCTTTCAAAATCGCTCACAAACTGATCACCGGCGCTGGAGCCATCGAGCAACTGGCCGCTGAACTGAACCGCCTGGACATCGACAACCCGCTGATCGTCACCGACGCCGCCCTAGTCAAATCCGGTACGGTCGAGCTGGCGCTGGCGCAGTTGGGCGATCGAACCTACGAAATCTTCGATCGTGTATTGCCAGACCCGGAAATCGCCATCGTCGAAGACTGCATGCGGGTTTATCGCGAAGGCGGGCACGACGGTCTGATTGGCCTTGGCGGCGGCAGCGCCATCGACATTGCCAAAAGTGTCGCGGCCTACGCCGGTTACCACGGCGCGCTGGAGGATTTGTTCGGCGTCGATCAGGTGCCGCGCAAAGGTCCGCCGCTGATCGCCATCCCGACCACGGCCGGTACCGGATCGGAAGTGACCAACGTTGCCATCCTCTCCGACAAGGTCGCGCAGCTGAAAAAAGGCATCGTCAGCGACTATCTATTACCGGACGTCGCGCTGGTCAGCCCGCAAATGACCCTGACTTGCCCGCGCAGTGTCACCGCCGCCAGTGGCGTCGACGCATTGGTGCATGCCATTGAATCCTACCTGTCACTCAACGCCTCGCCGATTACCGACGCGCTGGCCATCGGCGCGATCAAGCTGATCGCCAAGGCACTGCCCAAGGCGTACGCCAACCCGTCCAACCTGCAAGCCCGCGAAGACATGGCCACCGCCAGCCTGATGGCCGGCATGGCATTCGGCAATGCCGGTGTTGGCGCGGTGCATGCGTTGGCGTATCCGCTGGGCGGGCGGTTCAATATCGCCCACGGCGTGAGCAATGCCTTGCTCCTGCCTTATGTCATGACCTGGAACAAGATGGCCTGCGTCGAGCGCATGCAGGATATTGCCGAGGCCATGGGCGTGAAGACCGCTCATCTGAGCGCCACTGACGCGGCCGACAAAGCCGTGGAAGCGATGACCGAACTGTGCGCCGCCGTGGAAATTCCGCTGGGCCTGCGCAGCTTTGGCGTTCCCGAGGATGCAATTCCGGCGATGGCCGTGGAAGCGGCAGGGATTGAGCGCTTGATGCGCAACAATCCACGCAAATTGAGCGCGATTGATATCGAGAAGATCTACCGCGCGGCTTACTAGGGGCTGGCCCAATCATCGCGGTCACGGTGCGCGCGCCAAAGCATGAGGTATACAATGCGCGCCATCGTGATTCTGTTCAAAAAAGGTGCGTCATGCAGCCCTTCGTCATTGCTCCATCGATCCTCTCCGCCGACTTCGCCCGCCTGGGTGAAGAAGTGGACAACGTCCTGGCCGCTGGCGCCGACTTCGTGCACTTCGATGTCATGGACAACCACTACGTGCCGAACCTGACCATCGGCCCGATGGTCTGCGCTGCGCTGCGCAAGTACGGCGTGACCGCGCCTATCGATGCACACTTGATGGTCAGCCCGGTGGATCGCATCGTCGGCGACTTCATCGAAGCGGGTGCTACCTACATCACCTTCCACCCGGAAGCCACGCAGCACGTCGACCGCTCCCTGCAGTTGATCCGCGAAGGCGGTTGCAAGTCGGGCCTGGTGTTCAACCCGGCGACGCCGCTGGATGTGCTCAAGTACGTGATGGACAAGGTCGACATGATCCTGCTGATGAGCGTCAACCCGGGCTTCGGCGGGCAGAAGTTCATTCCCGGCACCCTCGACAAGCTGCGTGAAGCGCGCGCGCTGATCGATGCGTCCGGCCGTGACATTCGCCTGGAAATCGACGGTGGCGTCAACGTGAACAACATTCGTGAAATCGCGGCGGCGGGCGCGGACACCTTCGTCGCCGGCTCGGCGATCTTCAATGCACCGAATTACCAAGAGGTGATTGAAAAGATGCGTTCCGAACTGGCGTTGGCTCGTCCATGAGTGGCTTTGAGCAGCTGTTCCCGGGGCGTTTGCCGCGGCTGGTGATGTTCGATCTGGATGGCACGCTGATCGATTCAGTCCCTGACCTCGCGGCGGCTGTGGATAACATGTTGCTCAAGCTGGGGCGTGAGCCGGCCGGCATCGAGTCGGTGCGCGAGTGGGTCGGCAACGGCGCGCCGGTGCTGGTTCGCCGTGCGCTGGCCGGTGGCATCGACCATTCGACCGTCGATGACGGTGAGGCCGAGGGCGCGCTGGAGATTTTCATGGAGGCTTACAGCCAGAGCCATGATCTGACGGTGGTGTACCCCGGTGTGCGCGACACCCTGAAGTGGCTGAACAAGCAGGGCGTGGAAATGGCGCTGATCACCAACAAGCCGGAGCGCTTCGTCGCGCCGCTGCTGGATCAGATGAAAATCGGCCGCTACTTCAAATGGATCATCGGCGGCGATACCTTGCCGCAGCAGAAACCTGACCCGGCTGCGCTGTTCTTTGTGATGAAAATGGCCAACATCCCGGCCTCGCAATCATTGTTTGTCGGCGACTCGCGCAGCGACGTGCAGGCGGCGAAAGCAGCGGGGGTCAAGTGCGTCGCCCTCAGTTATGGCTACAACCATGGCCGGCCGATTGCCGAAGAATCGCCAGCGCTGGTGATCGACGATCTGCGCAAGCTAATTCCCGGTTGCCTGGATCCAGCCGCTGAGATAACGTTGCCCGACGTTGCTCAATCCCCTTCTGGAAACGCCATCGTGGTGGTCACTCGCAAACTCTGGATGAAAGTCATCAAGGCCCTGGCCCGCTGGCGTTGGCGCGCCTGACTCGATTCTGGCCGGCTCGCCGGCGCGTTTGCATACCTGACTGTTAGCACCTCAAGCCACGAGGCTACCCCATGATCCGTGAAGAATTCCTGCGTTTGGCCGCTGCCGGCTATAACCGTATCCCGATGGCCTGCGAAACCTTGGCCGACTTCGACACTCCGCTGTCGATCTACTTGAAACTGGCCGACGAGCCCAACTCTTACTTGCTGGAATCGGTACAGGGCGGGGAGAAGTGGGGCCGTTATTCGATCATCGGCCTGCCATGCCGCACCGTGCTGCGGGTTCACGATCATCACGTGAGCGTGACCCACGACGGCGTCGAGATCGAAAGCCATGAAGCCGAAGACCCACTGGCATTCGTCGAAGCATTCAAGGCCCGCTATAACGTGCCGACGATCCCGGGCCTGCCACGCTTCAACGGCGGGCTGGTGGGGTACTTCGGTTATGACTGCGTGCGGTATGTGGAGAAGCGCCTGGGCAAATGCCCGAACCCGGATCCACTGGGCGTGCCGGACATTCTGCTGATGGTGTCCGACGCGGTCGTGGTGTTCGACAACCTCGCCGGCAAGATGCACGCCATCGTTCTGGCCGACCCGTCACAGGCCGAGGCTTTCGAGCAAGGTCAGGCACGCCTGGAAGCGCTGCTGGAAAAACTCCGTCAACCGATCACGCCGCGCCGTGGCCTGGATTTCAGCAAGCAACAATCGGCTGATCCGGTGTTTCGCTCCAGCTTCACCCAGGACGATTACGAAAAAGCCGTCGACACCATCAAGGAATACATCCTGGCCGGTGACTGCATGCAGGTCGTCCCGTCCCAGCGCATGTCGATTGACTTCAAGGCTGCGCCGATTGATCTGTACCGCGCGCTGCGTTGCTTCAACCCGACGCCGTATATGTACTTCTTCAACTTCGGCGACTTCCATGTCGTCGGCAGTTCGCCGGAAGTGCTGGTACGGGTCGAAGACAACCTGATCACGGTGCGCCCGATCGCCGGCACCCGCCCACGCGGGGCCAACGAAGAGGCCGACCTGGCGCTGGAAAAAGACCTGCTGTCGGACGACAAGGAAATCGCCGAACACTTGATGCTGATCGACCTGGGCCGTAACGACACCGGTCGGGTTTCCGAGATCGGTTCGGTGAAGCTCACCGAGAAAATGGTCATCGAGCGTTATTCCAACGTGATGCACATCGTGTCCAACGTCACCGGTCAATTGAAGGCCGGGCTGACGGCGATGGACGCACTGCGGGCCATTCTGCCGGCGGGCACGTTGTCGGGCGCACCGAAGATTCGCGCGATGGAAATCATCGACGAACTGGAACCGGTCAAACGCGGCGTCTATGGCGGAGCGGTCGGTTACTTCGCGTGGAACGGCAATATGGACACTGCGATTGCGATCCGCACCGCAGTGATCAAGGACGGCGAACTGCACGTTCAAGCCGGTGGCGGCATCGTCGCCGACTCGGTGCCGGCGCTGGAATGGGAAGAAACCCTGAACAAGCGCCGCGCGATGTTCCGTGCCGTGGCCCTGGCCGAACAGACCCCGGACAGCTAAGTTTACGCAAAAAACCTGTGGGAGCGAGCTTGCTCGCGATGGCGATCTATCAGTCAACATAGATGTTGAATGTCCCAGCCTCATCGCGAGCAAGATCTCTCCCACATGGACTTTCATCAGCATAAAAAAATGCGGCGCCTGTGAGGGCGCCGCGTTTTTTGTTGCCTGGGATCTAGTAGTCCAGCGCAACCCCGAGATTAATGCCTTGCTGGGTGAAGTCATCATCCTTGCGAATGTCGTAGCTGGCGCGCAATGACAGGTCCTTGGTGAGGTTATGGCTGACGCCCAGGTTCAAGCGGTTCAGGTTGGACTGCGGGGTGTAGCCGGCCAGGGTGTAGTGGTTGTTTGGAAGACTGTTGAGGTTCATGGTCACATTCTGGGTGTCGTCGTTGTACTCGCGCTCGCGGGCCAGTTCGCCAAACACTTGGGTTTGCGTGGTGATCTGGTACTTGCCCTGGATTCCGAGGCCAAGACGCCGGGAAATGCGTGACTGGTCGTCATAGGTCAGCGCGGTGGAGTCGGCGCCGTTTTCCGAGTAACCATTCACTTCAACTTTCGAGAAGTCCGCGCTCACGAATGGCGACAAGTGCCACGGGCTGCTCGCCTCTGGCGCGATGTCGTAACCCAGGCGGCCACTGATGGCGACCAGGTAACCGTCGGTGTCGCCTTTCTCCCCGCGTTCGTTGACCCCCAACTGGAATTTGCGTTTGAGGCTATCGTAGTCCAGATGCCCGGCCGTCAGCGCCGCGTCACCCCAAATGCGATTCTGCTGGTATTGGGCGAAAGCGGTGCCCAAGTAGGTGTTGAGTTTGTAATCCGAATCTTTATCGCCGGCTTCGAGTTTCTGGTTATAGAAGCCCGCCGCCAAGCCAACGCGCCATGCGTCGTTGAGCCGATAGCTGCCACCAATGTTCACGTTGGCGCCATTGCCGTCAGCACTCGCCCCACTGCGCTGGCTGTCGAAATCCTGGTGTTGGCCGCCGGCGGCGACAATCGCCCGCCATTGACCCACGCCTTGCCAATTTTCCCAATCGGCCAGCCACTGGTTACGCAACTCGTCCTGATGAGAACGCAAAGTGCCCTGGGCCATTTGTGGCAACAGGCTTGCTTCCCATGGAGCGGACAGCAGCGAGTACGCGTAATCGGCAATCAAGCGTTGCCCGGCTTCGGTCGGGTGCACCGAGTCGTTGTAGATCAGTTTGGTCGGGTCCGGGGTGGCACTGTTGATGCCGTATCGGGCGTTCTCGGTGCAACTGTCGCCGCTGAAGCAGGTGGCACTGAGGTTCTGGTCGGTAGCCAGGCCGAACTGGCCAGGGTTGGCGAATGTCTCTTTGAGCAGTACCGGAATGTTCAGCGGGATGATGTTGGCGTTAATGCCCTGCAGTTGGCTGACCAGTTCAGTGTTGAACTGGGAACTGAGCTGGGACGTGAAGGCCTGCAAAGGTGTGCCGTTGAAGGCCGGGGTAAAGCCAATATCCGGCAGCAACCAGACCATGATGTAGCGGGCCCCGGCCTGCTGCAGGGTTTGCACGCTGCTGGCCAGGCGATCGGCGGCGGCGCTGGCTTGAGGCAGGCTGGTCACGCGCCCCTGCAGGAAGTCATTGCCGCCTCCCGAGAGGTAATAGAGCGCATTCGGGTCGGCGCGGAAATTGTTCGACGGCAGATAGCCCGCGCGGGTGCGTTCGCCGGTAGCGGAGGTGCTGGTGATCGAGTCGAGAATCTGATCGGTGCGATAACCGCCGACAGCCCAGTTGTTGCCATCGGGCAGGCCTTCGCTGGCACGTACTGCAGAGGAGGATGACGCCGTCTGATCCGGCGAGAACCCCAGTTTCCCTCCAAGGACCTGGGTGGCGTTGAGCGAACGGACTTCACCGCTGCCATCCAGATACACCGGCCCTGTACGGTTGGTATAGCGCTCCGTCGCCCCGGCGGGTCCGCCGGTATCGGCAAATGTGCCGGCGTCATTGAGGCTGTCGCCGAAGACGATGAAATTGGTGTAGGGATTAGGCGAGGCGTTCGCCTGGGCGCAGGCCATCGCGAGCAGGCATCCTGCGAGTGGTACAAACAACGTCTGTTTGATCATGAGCAAGTCCGTTTTATTTATTGTTTTAGTAAACGAAACGACAGTACCAAAAACTTCCAGCGTTTTGCCATCGGTCGCGAACCCTTCGATTGTTTCGCGAGCTGTCACTCCGGCCATATTGCACGCTCTGCCCAGCTAAGTTACTGTGCCGAGACGTATGAATGAGACCTTCCCCGTGTTGATCATCAGCAAACTCCTGGATCAAGTCATCAAGGCACATGCCCGCTGGCGTTGGCGCGCCTGAATCTTTTCTGCCGGCCTGGCCGGACCTGTACCGCTTTGCCTTCTTCACCCGTTAGACATACCGCTTTGCTGGCGCATCTTGCGACAGACAAAGTGCAGGACGCTGCGGGTAATCGTTCGAAGGCTGTCTTAAAAGTCAGTGAATTCAAGAGGTTCTAAACGCCATGTTGCTGATGATCGATAACTACGACTCTTTTACCTACAACGTTGTGCAGTACCTTGGTGAGCTCGGCTCCCAAGTCAAAGTCGTGCGCAACGATGAACTCACGATTGCCGAAATCGAAGCCCTTAACCCCGAGCGTATCGTCGTGTCCCCCGGTCCTTGCACCCCGACCGAAGCCGGCATCTCGATCGAAGCGATCAAGCATTTCGCCGGCAAGCTGCCGATTCTGGGCGTCTGCCTCGGCCACCAGTCCATTGGCCAGGCGTTTGGCGGTGATGTGGTCCGCGCCCGTCAAGTCATGCACGGTAAGACTAGCCCGGTATTCCATGAGGACAAGGGCGTATTCGAAGGCCTGAATCTTCCGTTGACGGTAACGCGCTATCACTCGCTGATCGTCAAGCGCGAAACCTTGCCCGATTGCCTGGAGCTGACCGCCTGGACCCAGCTCGAAGACGGCTCGATCGACGAGATCATGGGCCTGCGCCACAAGACGTTGAACATTGAAGGTGTGCAGTTCCACCCTGAGTCTATCCTCACTGAACAGGGCCACGAGCTGTTCGCCAACTTCCTCAAACAAACCGGCGGCACGCGCTAAGGACTTTCCATGAATATCAAGACAGCCCTGAGCCGTATCGTCGATCACCTCGACCTCAGCACCGATGAGATGCGCGATGTGATGCGCGAAATCATGACCGGGCAATGCACGGATGCGCAGATCGGCGCGTTCATGATGGCCATGCGTATGAAGAGCGAGAGCATCGACGAAATCGTTGGCGCCGTGTCGGTCATGCGCGAACTGGCAGACAAGGTCGAACTCAAGACCCTCGACGGTGTGGTCGATGTCGTCGGCACCGGCGGCGATGGTGCGAACATTTTCAACGTGTCGACGGCTTCCTCTTTCGTCGTGGCGGCTGCCGGTTGTACCGTGGCCAAGCACGGTAACCGTGCGGTATCCGGCAAGAGCGGCAGTGCCGACTTGCTGGAGGCCGCTGGTATTTACCTCAACCTGAGTCCGGTCCAGGTGGCGCGCTGCATCGACAACGTCGGCATCGGTTTCATGTTTGCCCAGACCCATCACAGTGCCATGAAGCACGCTGCCGGTCCGCGCAAGGATCTTGGTCTGCGTACCCTGTTCAACATGCTCGGCCCGCTTACGAATCCGGCCGGCGTGAAACATCAGGTGGTGGGCGTGTTCAGTCAGGCGCTGTGCCGGCCATTGGCCGAAGTCTTGCAGCGTTTGGGCAGCAAGCACGTGCTGGTGGTGCACTCCAAGGATGGTCTGGACGAGTTCAGCCTGGCGGCGCCGACGTATGTGGCAGAACTGAAGAATGACCAGATCACCGAATATTGGGTCGAACCTGAAGACCTGGGCATGAAGAGCCAGAGCCTGCATGGCCTGGCGGTAGAAAGCCCGGCGGCTTCCCTTGAGCTGATTCGCGATGCCCTGGGCAAACGCAAGACCGAATTTGGCCAGAAAGCCGCCGAAATGATCGTGCTCAATGCGGGTGCCGCACTGTATGCAGCCGACCTGGCGACCAGTTTGAAAGAAGGCGTTGCCCTGGCGCACGATGCGCTGCACACAGGCCTCGCCCGGGAAAAACTCGAGGAGTTGGGTGCATTTACCGCGGTATTCAAAGTGGAGAATGAGGGATGAGTGTACCGACGGTTCTGGAAAGCATTCTGGCTCGCAAAGTCCAGGAAGTTGCCGAGCGTAGCGCCCGTGTGAGTCTGGCGGAGCTGGAAAGCCTGGCCAAGGCGGCCGATGCACCCCGTGGTTTTGCCAAGGCATTGATTGCTCAGGCCAAGCTGAAACAGCCGGCAGTCATTGCCGAGATCAAAAAAGCATCACCGAGCAAAGGCGTGATTCGCGCGAATTTCGATCCCGCCAGCATTGCCAAGAGTTACGAGAAGGGCGGCGCAACCTGCCTGTCAGTGCTCACCGATGTCGATTTTTTCCAGGGCGCCGATGCTTACCTGCAACAGGCCCGGGCGGCATGCAAACTGCCAGTGATCCGCAAGGACTTCATGATCGATCCGTACCAGATCGTCGAAGCCCGTGCCTTGGGTGCTGACTGTGTGCTGTTGATCGTCTCTGCACTGGACGATGTGAAGATGGCCGAGTTGGCGGCCGTGGCCAAAAGCGTCGGCCTCGACGTGCTGGTGGAAGTGCACGACGGCGACGAGCTGGAGCGGGCCTTGAAAACCCTCAACACGCCGCTGGTTGGTGTGAACAACCGTAACCTGCACACCTTCGAGGTCAGTCTGGAAACCACCCTCGATCTGTTGCCGCGCATCCCTCGTGATCGCCTGGTGATTACCGAAAGTGGCATTCTCAACCGGGCCGATGTCGAGTTGATGGAAATCAGCGATGTGTATGCGTTCCTGGTCGGCGAGGCGTTCATGCGCGCCGAAAGCCCGGGCACCGAGTTGCAGCGCCTGTTCTTTCCTGAACGTGGTACTGCAGTGAGTGGTTCTACACTCGACTGACAACATCTTCGCAGGCAAACCCGATTCCCTGTGGGAGCGGGCTTGCCCGCGAAGAGGTCATCAAGCCCCCCCAAAAGACTTCATGTCTTACGGAATCGTCCATGTTCCAGCCAATCTCTCTGACTGTCGAAGCCGGCCTGCAAGCCGAGCAAGATCTGTTGGCTCATGTCTGCACCGGCGATTCGGACTTTGGCCTGCTGTTCTGGCAGCCCAATGATCGGGCGCTGGTGATGCCGCGCCGCTTGAATCGTCTGCCAGGTTTCGAAGCCGCCTGTGAAGTTTCGGCAGCGGCCGGTTGGCCAGTGTTGCTGCGAGAAACCGGTGGTGAGCCGGTGCCGCAATCCGCATCGACCATCAATATCGCTCTGGTCTACGCACCTCCGCGTCGTGAGGGTGACCAGAACCGGATCGAAACCGCCTATCGCCGACTCTGCGATCCGATTTGCCAGTTGCTTGATGAGTTGGGTGGCGTTTCGTCCCTGGGTGAAGTGGACGGCGCATTTTGCGATGGCCGTTTCAACGTCAACCTCGACGGTCGCAAGATGGTCGGCACCGCTCAGCGCTGGCGTCAGAGCAAGGGTGGTCAGCGTCCGGTGGGGTTGGTGCACGGCGCTTTGTTGCTCGATAACGAGCGAGAGTCGATGGTCGCAGCGGTCAATCGCTTCAATCAAGCGTGCGGTCTGGAGCAGCGGGTTCGCGCCGAAAGCCACATTGCCCTGCATGAGAAGTTTGCCGCGCCTGACGCATTGGAGCGGCTTGACGCGTTGTATCGCCAGTTGCTGGCAGACATGCTTGAGGCTTGAGTTTTCGAACTAGCGTGTACCGAAGACCACCATGGTCTTGCCTTTGACGTCCACCAGGTTGCGCTCTTCGAGATCCTTGAGTACGCGACCGACCATTTCACGCGAGCAGCCGACAATCCGGCCGATTTCCTGACGGGTCACTTTGATCTGCATGCCGTCAGGGTGAGTCATCGCGTCCGGTTGCTTGCACAACTCCAGCAGGCAGCGTGCGACGCGACCGGTCACATCGAAGAATGCCAGGTCGCCGACCTTGCGCGTGGTGTTGCGCAAACGTTGTGCGATTTGTCCGCTGAGTACGTAAAGAATGTCTGGATCTTGTTGGGACAGCTCACGGAATTTCGCGTAACTGATTTCCGCCACTTCACATTCGATCTTTGCCCGCACCCAGGCGCTGCGTTCCTGTTCAAGCCCCGCTTGTTCAAACAGCCCCAACTCACCGAAAAAGTCCCCGGAGTTCAGGTAGGCGATGATCATCTCGCGGCCGTCATCATCCTCGATCAGGATCGTGACCGAGCCTTTGATGATGAAGAACAGCGTGTCCGAGCGATCACCTGCACAAATGATGTTGCTCTTGGCCGCATAGCGACGGCGCTGGCAATGCATCAACAGCTTGTCGAGGTTCTTGATCTTGGGGGTTGGGGCAATAGCAACCATGGTTGTATCCCGAAAGGCTTCACGGTGTGTTTGGTTTTTTTATGAGTCGTTGACAAGGTTGCTGCAAAGCTGGCTATGCGCCAGCGAATTGGCGCCAGCTTAACAGACGCTTCCTGCATTTTTCGAGAAATTACCTACTGCCCGGAAGGTTATGCCCTACAAAGCCAGGGCACTGTCAATCACGGGCCCTGTGCTAAGCTGGCGACCCTTTTTTATAC
Organism: Pseudomonas sp. IT-P294; assembly: GCF_949767865.1. NCBI lineage: Bacteria > Pseudomonadati > Pseudomonadota > Gammaproteobacteria > Pseudomonadales > Pseudomonadaceae > Pseudomonas > Pseudomonas sp. IT-P294. The sequence continues at coordinate 812,695 of NZ_CATKQW010000022.1, forward strand.
AGTGGAGTCTTGGCGATGAAGGCACGCATCCAATGGGCTGGCGAAGCCATGTTCCTCGGTGAATCCGGTAGCGGTCACGTCGTGGTCATGGACGGTCCGCCCGATGCCGGCGGTCGCAACCTGGGTGTCCGGCCAATGGAAATGCTCCTGCTGGGTGTCGGCGGTTGCAGTAATTTCGACGTAGTCAGCATCCTCAAGAAGTCCCGTCAGGCCGTCGAAAGCTGTGAAGCCTTCCTCGAAGCCGAGCGTGCGACCGAAGATCCGAAGGTCTTCACCAAGATCCACATGCACTTTGTGGTCAAGGGGCGCGGGCTCAAGGAAGCTCAGGTCAAGCGCGCGATCGAGCTGTCTGCGGAGAAGTATTGCTCGGCCTCGATCATGCTCGGCGCGGCCGGCGTAGCCATCACCCACGACTACGAGATCATCGAACTCGGTTGATGTGACATTCAACTATCATAAAAGCAGTGCAGAATCTGGCGATCTCAAGTTGACGTCTGCACAATGCGCCACTTTTTTCTGGGGCGTGGCCCGTCACCCGACAGGCCCCGCGCCCGAACAGATAACCAAAGTCGCCATCGCGAAGAGGTGTTAACCGTCCTACGCAGCTGCGTTGTTCGCATCTGACGGGCATGCTTGATCACGCGGCCCGGGCCGCATACATAGAGAGTCTTTAACGGTGAAAAGCAAACTCAAGCTCCACGGGTTCAATAACCTGACAAAGACCTTGAGCTTCAATATCTATGACATCTGCTACGCGGAAACCCCGCAAGACCAACAGGCTTACGTCGAGTACATCAATGAAGAGTACAACGCGAAGCGCCTGACGCAGATCCTCACAGAAGTTGTCGATATCATTGGTGCCAACATCCTGAACATTGCCAGTCAGGACTACGACCCACAGGGCGCCAGCGTCACGATTCTGATATCGGAAGAGCCGGTGACCCCGACTGAAAGCCAGATCGAAGAGTCCCCAGGCCCGTTGCCCGAAATCATCCTGGCCCACCTCGACAAGAGCCACATCACGGTGCACACCTACCCGGAAATCCATCCGGTCGACGGTATTGCAACCTTCCGTGTGGACATTGATGTGTCGACCTGTGGCGTCATTTCACCGCTTAAAGCACTCAACTTCCTGATTCACCAGTTCGATTCGGACATCGTGACTGTGGATTATCGCGTGCGCGGTTTCACCCGTGACGTTGAAGGCAAAAAGCACTTCATCGACCACGAGATCAATTCGATCCAGAATTACCTCTCCAAAGACACCCGCGGCGCGTACCAGATGACCGACGTGAACGTGTATCAGGAAAACCTGTTCCATACCAAAATGCTGCTGAAGAACTTCGAACTGGATAACTACCTGTTCGGCGATGCGACCAGCAGCCTGTCTTCTGAGCAGCGCGCTCAGGTGACCGACCGTGTGAAACACGAGATGTTGGAAATCTTCTACGCGCGCAATATGTCGAGCTAAGATTTTCGAGCACAAAAAAGGCGACTACCTCACGGCAGTCGCCTTTTTTCATGATTGTGTCTACAGGTCAGATTCGATAAGTGCTCTTGGTCATCACTTTGGCCAACAGACTCATCCCGAATTTCACCGGCGCCGGAAAACGAAATCCTCCCGCATCCAGCGCGCTTTCTGCGTGATGTTCTTCATCAATACGCATCTGCTCAAGAATGGCCCGGGACTTCTCGTCCTCGGCCGGAAGTTGCTCAAGGTGTTCGTTCAGGTGCTTGCACACTTGATGCTCGGTCGCGGCAACGAAACCCAGGCTGACCTTATCGCTGATCAGTCCGGCCACCGCGCCGATCCCGAACGACATGCCATAGAACAGTGGATTGAGAATACTGGTATGGCTGCCCAACTGGTGGATGCGTTGCTCGCACCAGACCAGGTGATCGATTTCTTCTTCGGCCGCATGTTCCATGGCTGCACGCACGTGCGGCAGCTTGGCGGTCAGGGCTTGCCCCTGGTACAGCGCCTGGGCGCAGACTTCGCCGGTGTGGTTGATGCGCATCAGACCGGCCACGTGCCGGGTGTCTTCGTCGCTCATTTGCGCATCCGGCTGAACAATCGCAGGCGACGGACGGTACGGTTGGCCACTGAAGGGCAGCAAGGTACGCATCGCGGCATCGGCTTGCAGCAGTAGACGGTCAATCGGCGAGTAGTGACGTTGGGTAGTCATGCTGACCTCCGGGAAGAATCTCGGCGGTCAGTTTAACCCAATCGGCCGGGGAAGGTTTGCGCTGGGTCATTGTGAAGCAGGCGCATTGCCAAGATCCCCTGTGGGAGCGGGGTTGCTCCCACAGGATGGCTGAAATCAGCCCGGCGGCCAGTGCATCTGGCGCTGGCCGAGCACATGCATATGAATGTGATAGACGGTCTGCCCGCCCAATTCATTGCAGTTCATGACCACGCGGAAACCGTCTTCGCAACCCAGCTCCTTTGCCAGACGCTGGGCGGTGAACAGAATATGCCCGGCCAGTGCCTTGTCGTCCTCGGTGAGGTCGTTAAGGGTGCGCACCGGTTTTTTCGGAATGACCAGAAAATGCACCGGCGCCTGTGGGGCGATGTCGTGGAAGGCCAGTACCTGGTCGTCCTCGTAAATGATCTTGGCCGGGATTTCCCGGTTGATGATCTTGGTGAACAGAGTATCCACAGCTGTTTTCTCCGTTGATTGGGCTGACCTGAGTGTACTCATGGGTTATCCCCGAGCCCAGCCCTGCCTTTTATCAGCGCGGGCAGTAGGCCTTGTTGACCATGCCGGCAATTGTGCGGTTCAACCAGCGAGAGCCGAGCCGCGGCAGAAAGGCGCGCCAGCGGTTGCCTCGACCCGGAATGATGATCGCGCGATCTTTCTCCAGGGCCCGTACGGTATACAACGCTACCTCTTCCGGGCTCATCAGCATTTTACTGTCGGCCAGTTTGCCGGTATCCAGTTGCGCCGTACGGAAGAACCCGGTGCGAGTCGGGCCCGGGCAAAGCACCGAGACCTTGACCGCACATTTCTTCAGCTCGACGCGCAACCCTTCGGAAAAGTGCAGCACATAAGCTTTGCTGGCGTAGTAAGTGCTCATCCACGGGCCGGGTTGGAATGCCGCCATTGAAGCGACGTTGAGAATCTGCCCGCCCCCCTGCAAGGCCATGCTGTTGCCAATGGCATGGCACAGGCGGGTCAGCGCCAGGATGTTCACTTCGATCAGGTCCTGTTCGGTCATCCAGTCCTGGGCCAGAAATGGACCGCAAGTGCCGATACCGGCGCAGTTGACCAGCAAATCGATTTGCCGGTCTCCTTCTTCCAGTTCCAGCAGGAACCCCGACAGCCGTAACGGTTCTCCAAGGTCGCAAGCGCGAAACAACACTTCCACGCCAAACCGTTGAGTCAGTTCAATCGCAATACTTTCCAGCTGATCACGCTGTCGGGCCACCAGAATCAGGCTGCGGCCGCGCCGGGCCAGCGCTTCGGCCATCGCCAGGCCGATGCCGCTGGAAGCGCCAGTGATCAGAGCGTAACGGGTCATGCAGTTCTCCATCGCAACAGCTCCGCGCCGGCGACGCAGGTGTCACGGGCGGGGAGCGCTGTTCATTCTTTTGCAGAGTCTACAGGGGCCGGGGCTTCTTCGGCTTCATCGTCTGCGGAATCGGGTACTTGTTCCGCCTCTGCGGCGGGCTCTACTTCAACGTCTTCGGTGGTAACCGAGCTGCTGTCATAGCTGGTTTGGGCCGCGTTTTCGTACTCGTTCTGGATGGCTGTGATGCCGCCCGCCAGTGCGCCAATAAAAATGAGCGCGATGAACACGACCCAAAGCGAAGACAGGACCTTGACCGCTGTGCTGTTGGGCGGAGGCGGCGCGCCATAGCGATTGGCAATGTTGGTGCCGGGCACGACCATGATGACCAGTGGAAAGAAGCTGCCCACGAACGGTACAAGGTTCAACAGCCAGAGCCAGCCGGACCAGCCGATGTCATGCAGGCGTTGGACACTGAACTGGACGCTGACGACCGCCAAGGCGATGAACAGGATAAAAGCAACCAGGCCCCCAAGAATAAGGCCTGCGGTGGAATCGGCGCTGATGATGGCAAAGGCGAAAATCGCCAATACCGAGCCGACGGCCAGCGTCACCAGCGTTAGCGCCATCGTCCAGGCGAGATAACGCAAGCGGCCGATGCGGCCTTCGATGCTGAAAGGCTTGAGCGTCGCGTAAGCGGGCAGGCTTTCGCCAACAGTGGACCGAGGCGGGGCGTACGGAGAAGCCGGGTCGGTGAAGACCGGCTGGCTGCTTGCGGGAGGGTGTTCGTGAGCGTCGGCCAGGTTCAGCTCGATGGACGGCTCGCTTTCTACCCGGGCATCAATGCCGGTTTTCTTCAGGGCCTGCAGGTAGGTTTGCGCGTCGGCGTGCGACAGGTCTTGTTTGAGCGTAACCGATTTGCCGGTGAACAGCCGTTCGACGGCTGCGACCTCGCTTTTGTACAGCGCGGCCAGATTCAGTTTGGCGGTTGTGACGTCAACACCTGGCAGCAAAGCGCCGTCGAATACGATCTTGAAACGGTTGTCGCTCATTGCGAGGCATCCTTGTCGCGAATAATTGAGTTTTAAGAGCTTGCGGGTGTTAAGTGTAAGGCCAGCCAGGGCGGGCTGGCCAAGCTTTCATTTCAGCGCGGCCAGCGTTTTGGCAACTGTGCTGCCAGTTCCAGTGCCTTGCGGTATTCGGCGTCCAGCCGTGCGACCAATTCATCGACACTGGGCAAATCGTCGATTTCGCCGACGCCCTGGCCTGCGGACCATACGGTCTTCCAGGCTTTGGCTTCATCGTTCAATGGTTTGAGCTTGGAGCCGAAATCCACTTCACCTTTGGCTTGTAGCGCCTTCATGTCGAAACCGGCAGCTTCCAGGCTTTGGCGCATGAAGCTCGCCGGTACACCCGATACCGCTGGAGTATGAATGATGTCAGCGGCTCTGGACGTCAGCAGCATCTCTTTGTAGGCGTCAGGGGCATGACTTTCAGTGGTGCCGATAAATCGCGTACCGAAGTAGGCCAAATCCGCACCGAGCAATTGTGCCGCGAGAATCTCGTGGCCATGGTTGAGGCAGCCGGCCAGCAGCAAGGTCTTATCGAAGAACTGGCGGATCTCGGCAATCAGCGAGAACGGGCTCCAGGTCCCGGCGTGCCCACCGGCGCCGGCGGCCACGGCGATCAGACCGTCGACACCGGCCTCGGCCGCTTTCTCGGCATGACGACGGGTTGTCACGTCGTGAAACACCAAGCCGCCGTAGCTATGGACGGCATCGACCAGTTCTTTCACGGCACCGAGGCTGGTGATCACGATCGGTACTTTGTGCTCGATACAGATCGCCAGGTCGTCTTGCAGTCGCGGATTGCTGTTGTGAACGATCAGGTTCACAGCGTAAGGCGCCGGGTTCTCCAGTGTCGCCAAGCCTGCTTCGATCTCTTCCAGCCAGGCCTTGAAGCCGCTGCTCTCGCGCTGGTTCAGCGCGGGAAAGCTGCCAACTACTCCATTCCGACAGCAGGCAAGGACCAGTTGCGGGTTCGAAATCAGGAACATCGGCGCTGCCACCACGGGCAATCGCAAACGTTGTTCGAGCAAAGCGGGCAGCGACATTGGAAGTACCCCGGTGAGTTGTGCTTTTTAGAATGGCCGAACGACGACCAGAATGACGATAGCCAGCAATATCAGAACCGGCACTTCATTGAACCAGCGATAAAAGACATGGCTGCGGGTGTTCTCGCCACGGGCAAAGCGTTTTACCTGTGCGCCGCACATGTGGTGGTAGCCGATCAGGATGACCACCAAGGTCAGTTTGGCGTGAATCCACGCGCCCGAACTGAAGATGCTTGGGTTAAGCCAGATCAACGCAATGCCGAAAATCAGGGTAGCGATCATCGCCGGGCCCATGATGGCGCGGTACAACTTGCGCTCCATGAGGCTGAAGCGTTCTTTGCTGACGCTGTCCTCGCTTTGCGCGTGATAAACAAACAGGCGCGGTAGGTAAAACAGGCCGGCAAACCAGCAGACCATGCTGACGATGTGAAGCGCTTTGAGCCACAGATAAAGCATTTTTAGTTATTCCCAGGTTCACGGTAGTCCGGATAGTAGAGGCTTGTTCGGCCACACGTCACCTAAGCGGTTGTCGCAGGGCCGCGCGGCCCCTATTATCGACGGCTTTCCAGTGGGTTCGTTGAGGGCAGGTTTATGGTCAAGGTCGGTATCGTCGGCGGCACGGGTTACACCGGTGTCGAACTGCTGCGTCTGTTGGCACAGCATCCGCAAGCAGAAGTGGTCGTGATCACTTCCCGATCCGAGGCCGGTCTGGCCGTGGCTGATATGTATCCGAACCTGCGAGGCCATTACGACGGCCTGGCGTTCAGTGTTCCGGATATCAAGACACTGGGCGCTTGCGACGTGGTGTTCTTCGCCACGCCGCACGGTGTTGCCCATGCGCTGGCTGGCGAGTTGCTGGCAGCGGGCACCAAGGTCATCGACCTGTCGGCGGATTTCCGTTTGCAAGACTCAGCTGAGTGGGCCAAGTGGTACGGCCAGCCGCACGGTGCGCCGGAGCTGCTGGAAGAAGCGGTCTACGGCCTGCCGGAAGTCAATCGCGAGCAGATCAAGGACGCTCGCCTGATTGCCGTGCCGGGGTGCTACCCGACCGCAACGCAATTGGGTTTCCTGCCATTGCTCGAAGCGGGTCTGGCTGACACCACACGTTTGATCGCTGACTGCAAATCCGGTGTGAGCGGTGCAGGGCGTGGTGCTTCGGTCGGTTCGCTGTACTCCGAAACATCGGAAAGCATGAAGGCCTATTCCGTCAAAGGTCATCGTCACTTGCCGGAAATCCGCCAGGGTCTGCGTCGCGCAGCGGGCAAGGACGTGGGTCTGACCTTCGTACCGCACCTGGCACCGATGATTCGCGGTATTCATTCGACGCTCTACGCCACTGTCGTGGATCGTTCGGTGGATCTGCAGGCGTTGTTTGAAAAGCGCTATGCCAATGAACCGTTCGTCGACGTAATGCCAGCCGGCAGCCATCCGGAAACCCGCAGCGTGCGCGGTGCCAACGTTTGCCGTATTGCCGTGCATCGTCCACAGGATGGTGATCTGGTGGTGGTGTTGTCGGTGATCGATAACCTGGTCAAAGGCGCGTCGGGTCAGGCGGTGCAGAACATGAACATCCTGTTTGGCCTGGATGAACGTCTGGGCTTGTCCCATGCGGGCATGCTGCCTTAAGGCGTCATCTCGCACAGCAAAAAGGCCCGTCTGACGGGCCTTTTTGTATTTCGGGCTGACAAATGTGTTGATTGATATACCGTAACAATAGTTGACCAATTTTCTAGGAGAAGCGGATAATGCGCGTCATCACGCATTATGGCGGCGTAACGCCGGGAGATAGTTAGCATGAGCGTCGAATCCTTCACCCCCACGGCTTTGCAATTCACCCACGGTGCCGCGCACAAGGTGAAGAGCCTGGTCGATGAAGAGGGGAATGATCGCTTGAAGCTGCGCGTATTCGTTACGGGCGGTGGTTGTTCAGGTTTTCAATACGGCTTTACCTTCGATGAAGAAGTGGCCGATGACGACACCATCGTCGAGCGCGAAGGTGTGAGCCTGGTGGTCGATCCGATGAGCTTCCAGTACCTGGCGGGTGCCGAGGTGGATTATCAGGAAGGTCTGGAAGGTTCGCGCTTCGTAATCAAGAACCCGAACGCCAGCACTACCTGTGGCTGCGGCTCTTCGTTCTCGATCTGATCGCGCTTCACGGCATTATCAAGCGCCGCATGGCCTCCGGGCTATGCGGCGTTTTGCTGTGTGGCGTTTATGCCGGGTAGATAGCGCCGAGCACCCTCAGGCCTCGGGCGCCAGTGACGCTTGGGCGATTGGCGGCAATGCCTTCCAGGCAGCAATGAGCCAACCAGGCGAAGGCCATGGCTTCGACCCAATCCGGGTCCACCCCGTGCGTAGCGGTGCTGCTGACCTTCGCATTCGGCAACAGGGTAGCTAAACGCTTCATCAGCGTAGCGTTGTGCGCACCACCGCCACAGACCAGCAGTTCCTGAGTGTCCGACTGGGCGTGTTGCAGTGACTCGATGATGGTCAGTGCGGTCAGTTCAAGCAGTGTTGCCTGCACATTTTCGGCGGAGAAGGTTGGCAGTTTCGAAAGATGCTGCGTCAGCCATGGCAAGTTGAACACTTCGCGACCGGTACTCTTTGGGCCTTTGGTCACGAAAAATGGATCACTCAGCAACTCATTCAGCAGGATCGGTTCGACCTTACCGCTGGCAGCCCATTGGCCGTCGCGATCAAAGTTTTCACCCCGCTGTTGGTGAATCCAGGCATCCAGCAGAACATTACCCGGGCCGCAGTCGAAACCGGCTACTGGCTTACCGGGTTCGATCAGGCTGAGGTTGCTGAACCCGCCCACGTTCAATACCGCGCGATTGCCTGCGTGCTCTTTAAACAATGCTTCGTGAAAAGCAGGCACCAGCGGCGCGCCTTGTCCGCCGGCCGCAACATCACGGCTGCGGAAATCGCTGACCACCGTAATACCGGTCAATTCAGTCAGTAGGGCAGGGTTGCCGATCTGCACGGTGAAGCCGCGCGCCGGCTCGTGGCGGATGGTCTGCCCATGACTGCCTATCGCGCGAATGTGTTCAGGTTTCAGGTTCTGTTGGACGAGGAGAGCGTGAATGCCCTGTGCTGCCAGTTTCACCCAGTTCTGCTGAGCGATGGCGGAGCGGGCGATCTCGTCCGGGCCGCTGGCGCACAAGCCAAGCAGCTCGGCGCGCAGGGAATCGGGCATGGGGGTGTAGTGCGTGGCGATTAGATTGATCGCTGGAGTCAGCTCGATCAGCGCAATGTCCAGGCCATCGAGGCTCGTCCCGGACATCACGCCTATATAGAACGTCATGGCTTAGCGCTTGCTCGAAGCGAGCATGGTGGCCTTCTCTTGGTCCATGCGTGCCATCAGTGGTTGGCTTTGAGCCAGGAAACGCGCGCGTTCAGCTTTGGCGATCGGATCGGCCATCGGCAGCTTCTGGCCCAGCGGGTCTACGTGCACGCCATTGACCTGGAACTCATAGTGCAAGTGCGGACCGGTTGAGAGACCCGTCGTGCCAATGTAGCCAATCACCTGGCCTTGCTTGACGTTGCCGCCAGTCTGCACGCCTTTGGCGAAACCCTGCATGTGGCCGTACAGCGTCCTGTAGGTGTTGCCGTGCTGGATGATCACGGTATTGCCATAGCCGCCACGACGACCCGCCAACAACACTTTGCCGTCGCCCGCTGCCTTGATCGGTGTGCCGCGCGGTGCTGCGTAGTCGACGCCTTTGTGGGCGCGGATTTTGTTCAGGATGGGGTGTTTGCGGCCCATGGAGAATTTCGAGCTGATGCGGGCGAAGTCTACCGGGGTGCGGATGAATGCCTTGCGCATACTGTTGCCATCAGCGGTGTAGTAGCTGCTGTTGCCTTGTTTGTTGGTGTAACGCACGGCGGTGTACGTCTTGCCGCGGTTGGTAAAGCGTGCGGAGAGGATCGGGCCGTTGCCGACAGCTTTGCCGTTGACGACTTTCTGCTCATAGATCACGTCGAACTCGTCACCCTGGCGAATATCCTGGGCAAAGTCGACGTCGTAGCCAAACACGCTGGCCATGTCCATGGTCAGGCTGTGGGACAGGCCGGCACGCGCGGCAGACTGCGACAGCGAGCTGTTGATCACGCCATGAACGTAGGCAGAACGTACGGTGGGCTTGGCGGTAATTCGATTGAACGTGTAGCCCTTGTCGTTCTTGGTCAAGGTGATGCTTTCGAGGTCGCTGACCTTGCTGTGCAAGTTGGTCAACTGGCCATCGGGGTTGAGTTCGAATTCGAGTTTCTGGCCGTGTTTGAGCTGGCTGAACTGCTTGGCCTGCTTGTCGCTGGCCAGGACTTCATGCACAGAGGAGGCAGGGAGCCCGACTTTCTCAAACAATGTAGAAAGCGTATCGCCTTTGCCAACGATCACTTCCCTGTGGTTTGGTGCCTTCTTCGTTTCGGCTGCGTGCGCAGGTGCCGGTGCGGCCTGGGCGGTTTCCTGAGTATCTTCTGCGCTGTTTTCGATCTGCGCGAAAGGGGAGACTGCTGGCTCATTTGTGGCTTGAACGGCTTCAGCAGCGTCTTGATCTTGTGTCAGTTGTTCTGCAGGGCTTTCCAGTTCAAGACTAAGGGTCGTCTTTTTGGCTTCTACATCACTGGAAGGGAATACCAGAAGCGCCAGACTCAATAGAGCGGCGATACCACTTGCGGCTAGCAGGTGGGTCTTCGGGTAAAGCGGGGGCGCTTTAGACGATTCTTTGGTCATAAGTAATTTTTGACTTTGAAAAAGATGAATTGGAAAAGATGAATGACATGATGAAGATGAAATAACTGTATAAAATATAACCAAATCATCTCTGAAGCAAGTCCGCGGACGCTCTGTCACCGGATTGGCGTCATTGCGCCGGCCAAACTTTGTATTTGACGCGTGATCTTGTATGGTTGGTTCCCTTTGAATTCGAGCCTTGCGGGTCTGTTATGAAGTCGGTTGAAGAGCAGCTAGCGCTGATTAAACGTGGTGCGGAAGAACTGTTGGTCGAGTCCGAGCTGATCGAAAAGCTCAAGCGTGGCCAGCCGCTGCGTATTAAGGCAGGCTTTGATCCGACTGCGCCGGATTTGCACTTGGGTCATACCGTGCTTATTAATAAGCTGCGCCAGTTCCAGGAGCTGGGGCATCAGGTGATCTTCCTGATAGGTGACTTCACCGGGATGATCGGCGATCCGAGTGGCAAGAGCGCGACGCGTCCACCGCTCACTCGTGAGCAGGTTCTCGAGAATGCCGAGACCTACAAGACTCAAGTCTTCAAGATTCTTGATCCGGCCAAGACCGAAGTGGCGTTCAACTCCACCTGGATGGATCAGATGGGGCCCGCGGACTTCATTCGCCTGACCTCGCAATACACCGTGGCTCGGATGCTGGAGCGCGACGACTTCGACAAGCGCTACACCACCAATCAGCCAATTGCCATTCACGAGTTTCTCTATCCGCTGGTTCAGGGCTATGACTCGGTTGCATTGCGCGCGGATGTTGAGCTGGGCGGTACCGATCAGAAGTTCAATCTGCTGATGGGGCGTGAGTTGCAGCGCGGCTATGGTCAGGAAGCTCAATGCATTCTGACCATGCCTTTGCTCGAAGGTCTGGATGGCGTGAAGAAGATGTCCAAGTCCTTGGGCAATTACGTCGGTATCCAGGAAGCGCCAGGTGTCATGTACGGCAAGCTGGTTTCTATTCCGGATGCCTTGATGTGGCGCTACTTCGAGTTGCTCAGCTTCCGTTCCATGGATGAGATCAATACGTTCCGTGCCGATGTAGAGGCGGGTGCCAATCCGCGCGATATCAAGATCAAGCTGGCTGAAGAGATCGTTGCGCGTTTCCATGGTGACGAGGCTGCGGCCAATGCCCATCGTGCAGCGGGTAACCGTATGAAGGAAGGTGAGTTGCCGGATGATCTGCCGGAGATCGAATTGACTGCGGCGGAAGACATGCCGATCGCTGCTGTCCTTAATAAGGCGGGCTTGGTCAAGAACTCGGCTGTCGCTCGAGATCTTCTCGGCTCTGGTGGTGTGCGTATAGATGGTGAGGTCGTCGATCGCTCCTTTATATACGTACTGGGCGCGACCCATGTTTGTCAGGCTGGGAAGAAGGCATTTGCGCGTATTACGCTCAAATCTGAATAAAGCTGA
>NZ_CATKQW010000023.1:0-4451 GCF_949767865.1 Pseudomonas sp. IT-P294
AGCGAGGCACCGTACGTCAGGGGCGCAAGCGCTTGGTTACTTGGCGCTTCTCCAAGTGACCCGCCGTCAGGGCGGAACCAATATCCGCCGTCACCCAAAAAACGGATATGTACCCAACCCCAACCCCAACCCCAACCCCAAATCATTCTCAAGTGAACAACATTACGGCCAAAGCCCCGGGTTTTTATGCCCAGTCAATCACTCAACGCTAACCAGGGTCGTTCGCACATCCGCGATCCAACCAGAGTGATAGCGGGTCCGGAAGAAATAACCGTAATCCTGAAGGTAATACATCGTGGCGGTGGCTTTCAGTTCCTCACCTTGCAGCGTGCAACTCAACTCCTTGGCGCCGCCCTGCAACGACGAGTTGACCTGCGAAGCATCTATCTGACGCTCAACCACGCATTCAAGGGTTTCCACTTCCAGCGAGTTGCCTTTGAGCGTACTGCGCCGTTGCTGGGTGATCTGATAGCCCAACGATGAACCGACGGCCATCGCTCGCCAGTCACCGGTGAATGTCAGCTTGTCGGTGTCGACGGCATACGACACGGGCAATTCACGGTCGGTGTACTGACGGTCGAGGCGCAGGGTCAGCAACCCTCTGAAATTGACCGATCGGGTATCCGACACCTTGCCTGGCCATTGCAACAGCAGTTGCCCGCTCTGTGGATCGGTCTCATAGCGTTGCTCACTCTGCGCCGGCGTGCCGCCCAGGTAGCCGAGGTCGAGCGAGCGCACGACGACACGGCTGATCGACTTGAGGGGCGATGGCAGTTTCAGATCGGCAATCGACTTGAGGACCTCGGCTTTGACGGGGCCGGATTGATAGCTCGACGCAACTTTGCTGCGGGGCGAGTAGGGCGCCAATGACGACAGTTGCGGGGTTGGGGCGTAGGCCGCATTGAACAGCGTTCGCACGTCAGCACTTTGCTCGAAGGTTTTTTGCGGGCTGTCGGGGGCCACAGGTTCAGGCGCACTGGCGCAACCTGTAATCAACAGACACAAACCGATAACGGCAGAGCGGGTCATAGGCATTCCAGGCGATACGCGCCACCTACATGTGAACTGAAGTGGTCGGCATCGCGAGGCGATTCTTTAGCGGGTGGGGCCTCTGTTGATTACATCGCCCCGACATCGCGCATCAATAACCCGAACCGCAGATCCACCGCGTCCGGTATCGGCACATACACCGTGTGTCCATCACCGGGCGCCACGTCGATAGGCTCGCCTTTAATGTTCTGCAACTGGTGCAGGTCGAAGTGGAAATTGCCCTGGGGCGTCATCAGTTCCATGTGATCGCCCAGGCCAAAACGGTTCTTCACTGTGACTTGCGCCATCCGGTCTCGCCGCTCGCCTGTCAGCTCGCCCACAAACTGCTGGCGCTCTGAAACCGAGCTGCCGTGCTGGTAGTTCTGGTATTCGTCATGCACGTGCCGGCGCAGGAAACCCTCTGTGTAGCCACGTTGGGCCAAGGACTCCAGGTCCGTCATCAAGCCGCGATCGAAGGCGCGACCGGCCACCGCATCGTCGATTGCCTGGCGGTAAACCTGCGTGGTGCGTGCGCAATAGAAGTGCGATTTGGTCCGGCCTTCGATCTTCAGCGAGTGCACGCCCATCTGTGTCAGGCGTTCGACATGCTGCACCGCGCGCAGGTCTTTGGCGTTCATGATGTACGTGCCGTGTTCGTCTTCGAAGGCCGGCATCAGTTCGTCCGGGCGATTGGCTTCCTGCAGCAGGAACACCTGATCCGTCGGCGCACCGATACCCAGGGTCGGCTCGGGCTGGAAGGTCTGGACGATTTCGCCGAGATGATTTTCCGTGGCCTGAGTCGCCGTGTATTTCCATCGGCAGGCGTTGGTGCAACTGCCCTGGTTCGCGTCGCGCTTGTTCATGTAGCCCGACAACAGACAGCGCCCAGAGTAGGCCATGCACAACGCGCCGTGGACGAACACCTCAAGCTCCATCGCCGGGACGTGCTGGCGGATCTCGGCGATCTCTTCCAGCGACAGTTCCCGCGACAGGATGATCCGGCTCAAGCCCTGTTGCTGCCAGAACTCGACACTGGCCCAGTTCACCGTGTTGGCCTGCACCGACAGGTGGATCGGCATCTGCGGGAAATGCTGGCGTACCAGCATGATCAGACCCGGGTCGGACATGATCAGCGCATCCGGCGCCATGGCAATCACCGGGGCCAGGTCTTTCAGGAAGGTCTTGAGCTTGGCGTTGTGCGGCGCGATGTTCACCACCACGTAGAAGCGTTTGCCCTGGGCCTGGGCTTCGGCGATGCCGAGGGCCAGGTTGGCGTGATCGAATTCATTGTTGCGCACCCGCAGGCTGTAGCGCGGCTGGCCGGCATAGACCGCGTCGGCACCGTAGGCAAAGGCGTAACGCATGTTTTTCAAGGTGCCGGCCGGGGCCAGCAATTCGGGAGCGAGCAGAGTCATGGCTGTGTCGACCGCAAAAGCCGGCAAGGGTAAACGGCTGGTCCGCAGGCTTTATTGATCTGGATCTATGCTTGATGAACAAACGGATGGCACTCGCGCGAACCGTGGCGGACTAAGCATCAGCAACGCTCTTCAGCACAAGAGCATGCGTCCCCTGCGCACTGACATGGATCGGACATGAACCTAGAGACGGTACACAACAAATCGCTGGTGATCCTGCTAGGGCTGGTCACCATTGCGTTTATCTGGATTTTGCTGCCGTTCTACGGCGCGGTGTTCTGGGCCGTGATCCTCGCGATCCTGTTCGCGCCGCTGCAGCGTCGGATGCAATTGAAGTTCGGCTGGCAGCGCAACGTGACGTCGCTGATTACCCTGAGTATCTGCCTGGTGATTGCGATCCTGCCGGTGATCATCCTCAGTGTCTTGCTGATCCAGGAAGGGGCGATGCTCTACAAGAGCATCGAAAGCGGAGAACTGGACATCGCGGGCTATGTGGCCCACTTCAAACACAGCCTGCCGCCGTATTTTCAGCATTTGCTTGACCGGGCCGGGGTCGGCGAACTGAACGGGCTGCGGGAGAAGATCATCAAGAGTGCGATGACCGGCAATGAGTTTGTCGCCACTCAGGTCTTCAGTTTCGGTCAGGGGACGTTCGATTTTGTGGTGGGTTTTTTCATCATGCTGTACCTGCTGTTCTTTTTTCTGCGAGATGGCGCCGATCTGGCGCGAAAAGTTCGCTCCGCGGTCCCCCTGCAAGAACACCAGAAACGCCGCTTGCAGCTCAAGTTCAACCGTGTGGTGCGCGCAACGGTGAAGGGCAATCTGCTGGTGGCGATCGCACAGGGTGCCTTGGGAGGCCTGATTTTCTGGTTTCTGGACATCCCGAGCGCGTTGCTCTGGGCGGTATTGATGGCGTTTCTGTCACTGTTACCGGCGGTGGGGGCGGGGATTATCTGGGCGCCGGTGGCGGCATTTTTCCTGTTCACCGGGGCCGTCTGGCAGGGGGTGGTGCTGGGGTTGTTCGGGGTGTTTGTGATCGGACTGGTGGATAACGTGCTGCGACCGATCCTGGTGGGCAAGGATACAAAGATGCCGGACTACCTGATCCTCATCTCAACCCTGGGCGGCTTGGCGATTTTCGGCCTGAACGGCTTTGTTATCGGGCCCTTGATCGCGGCGCTGTTCATGTCGAGCTGGGCGATCTTCATCGAAACCAAACCGCGGGTGCAACTGCCTTAGGCACTGAGCTGGCCTATGCCGATGCGTTGCGACAATGCCTGGGCGGCCGGCAGCGAAGTGAGCGGACCGCTGATCGGCTCGCCGTCCTGCACAAGATACCAACAGGCGAGCAATCCCAGCTCTCTGAGCGGTGCGGGAACGGCGCTGCCGATAACGGACATGATCTGAACCTGGGACATAAGTACCTCCATCAATCGATGGGGCTACCTTACGGATCTGGCGTTTGAACGGACAATCAACACGCTCGATAGTCGTCATTGATGCGGATGAGTCCTGGACTCAGTCGACCACCAGATCGAGCATGTGAACCACTTCCTGCTCGTTGAGCAGGCCTTTGCGCACCAGGTTTTCGGCCAGCAGCGAAAGAAACTTGGCGCTGCGATGGCCTTCCAGGTGCTTGAGTTCAGTCAGTGCGTTGTACACCTTGCTGGAAGTGCACAAGCCGACGACGCGATGCGGGTTTTGCGTTGGCATGAGGTCGTCCTTGTTTTTATCAACCTGTTGTTTACGCACAATGTGCAAGCTTGCGGACCGGATATGACATAAATATGACCGTTTTCCCCGGCTCGGGGGAAGGGCGGTCAAGTCAATCTTGCCAACATGCACCGCCAGCGCTGTCCCGACAGCGACCTTGACGCGATTTTTCCAGACGTTTGCCGACAGGCGGTCATAAAAAAGCCCTGCTGATTAGGCGTAGGGTTATTCATTTAGGGAGTTTTTAGGGTTTTGGGTGGGGTTGGGTACATATCCGTTTCTGCGGTTACGGCG
>NZ_CATKQW010000024.1:0-3364 GCF_949767865.1 Pseudomonas sp. IT-P294
GGCTAACCCGGCATCCATGCCGGGTTGCCCACTGCGCAGAACCTGCGTTCGGCCTTCCGATGGGGCAGGTCAAGATCAAAAGCCAGATCAACAGCCAGATCAACAGCCAGATCAAGTGCAACAGCCAGATCAAGTGCAGAAGCAGGCTCAGCGCTGACGCAAGACTTTGCGAATCCGTGGACTTGTGGGAGCGAGCTTGCTCGCGATGGCGGCAGTACATTCAACATCATTGGCGACTGGTCCGGCCCCATCGCGAGCAGGCTCGCTCCCACATTAGGCTAAGCATTTGCTCAAGGCGTTGAAGCCTCTGTCCAGTCCAGCGTCGCCGACGCGCGCCATTTCACGTCGGTGACGCCGTACCGTTCAGCTTGGGGTTTGGAGACGACCTTGAGTGGCGGTTTTCCGGGTTTCGGGATGGGCGCCAATCCGGCATCACAGCTTGCCCAGTGCCATGCGTGCGCGTTGCTCATTTCTTTCGCGCGGATGATGAAGGACTTCGGCTCTCCATGGAGCGTGTATTCGATGATGAAAAGGTCAGTGCGGTTCATGAGGCGCTCCTTATGCTCATAGACAAAGGAGTGAGCGCGTCAAAAAAAATTCAAAGTGTTTGTGCGGCATGTTCAGGTGTTTGAATCGTATTGTTTTTTATCTTCAGGTCGCGCTGGCTGCGATGGGTCGATCCGGGAGGCTGCGCGACGTGACTGGGGCCTGTGCGGCCCCAGTCACGGCCGTTTTACGGATTGTTGCGCGGCAATGGCGGGGTGCGCGGCGGGATCATTCGCAGGTTACCCGTCGACTCGAACGCCGAGGCAAAGCGCAGCAGCGTCGAATCGTCATAGGCCCGACCGGCAAAGGTCAGCCCGACTGGCATGCCGATGTCCGGCATCACGCCCATCGGCACCGTGACCGTGGGCACGCCCAGGTGACGGATGGCGAGGTTGCCGTTGGCGACCCACACGCCGTTGCTCCAGGCGATATCGGCAGACTGCGGATCGACATCGGCATTCGCTGGCCCGACATCAGCCACCGTCGGGAACAGCACCGCATCGAGCTTCAACCGATCCATCCAGTCTTCAAGGTCGATGCGCCGCGTTTCTTCAAGTCCGCGAAGTCCGTCCGGCACGGTGCTGATCTGGTCCCACGGGGTGATACCGCGTTGGGCCATCTTCACGTATTCGTCCATGCCCGCCGCCAGGTCGTCTTCACGGTTGGGCAAAGTGCCCGGGTCGTGCGGGAAAATCAGCGGCCCGTCGACATCGGCCAAGCGGTTGAGCTTGGGATCGCCGTTGGCCCGCAGGAAATCATCGAACGCCCAGGCCGACAGGTCCCAAAGCTCATGATGCAGAAACTCTTTGGACACCAGGCCACGGGTGAATACGGTCGGCGCCCCAGGACGATCGCCCTCGCAGTTGGAGACCAGCGGGAAATCGACTTCAATCACTTCGGCGCCTGCGGCTTCGAGGGCCTTGCGCGCTTGCTCCCACAGGTCGATCACGCTCTGGCGGGTGTGGATTTTCTGCCCCGTCGGGCCACCGATGCCAGGCGATTCGCTGGTGCCTGCATCCGGATCCTTGTTGATGTACATGCGCGGAACGCCGAAGCGCTTGCCGGCGAGTGCATCGGAGGTCGCGGCCAGTTCGGCATAGGAGGCGGGGCGCACCGAGGCGACACTCGGGATCGGTACCCAGGGTTGCATCCGCCACAGATCGCCACGGGTGTCGGGGTCATCCGCCACCACCACGTCGAGCACTTCCAACAGGTCGGCCATGGTTCGGGCGTACGGCACGACCACGTCCATCGTCGGGGTCAGCGGCCAATTGCCGCGCACCGAGATCACCCCGCGCGACGGCGTGTAGGCACACAGACCGTTGTTCGATGCCGGACCGCGTCCGCTCGACCAGGTTTCTTCGGCCAGGCCGAATGCGGCGAAACTGGCGGCGGTCGCGGTGCCGGCACCGTTCGATGAGCCCGACGCAAACGGCGCCGTCAGATAGTCAGCGTTGTACGGGCTCTCGGCGCGGCCGTAGACGCCGCGTTGCATGCCGCCATTGGCCATCGGCGGCATATTGGTCTTGCCCAGGCAAATCGCCCCGGCAGCACGAAGCCGTTCGATGGTGAACGCATCGCGGTAGGCAATCAGGTCTTTGAACGCAGGACTTCCGGAGGCGGCAGTGAGCCCCTTCACCAGATAACTGTCCTTGGCTGTATAGGGAATGCCATCCAGCGGACCGAGCGTCTTGCCTTTGGCTCGACGGTCATCGCTGGTTTGGGCTTCCTTGAGTGCGTCGGGGTTTCGAACCACCACCGCGTTGAGAGCGGTGGGCGTTTCGGCGGCGTCGTAGGCGTCGATCCTGGCGAGATAGGCCTGGACCAGTTCAACGGCCGTGGTCTGGCCGGATTCGAGCGCCGCACGCAGTTCGGCAATGGAAACCTCGGTGACCTCGATCATGCTGCTACCACCGCTGGCTGAAGGGCGTTGTGGTCGATGTTTGCCTCGCGCCGGGTCTTGGGCTCAAGGGCATCGCTTCTCTCAAAATGGGTGTTCATATCAGTTCTCGTTGCACTGCATTACGCGACAGGGTCTGGGCTTAAACCTGAGCGCTCTATTTAGCACCAAGGCGGGCGCGGAGGGAATCGGTGTGATGATTTGGCGTGCAGGGATGCCGTCAGTCAGCATTTCTCAAACCGGGGGCGTGTGGCGACTATTCTCAATCGGGCAAAAATCTTCCTCAAGGAGGTGGCATTCACATGAAGAAGGACGCAATGGTCGCAACGGCAGGAGAAGGGGGCGATTCTGCCTCTCGGTTGATAGACGCAAGGATCAGCGAGTTGAATGACTGGCGGGGTGAGACGCTGGCTCGTGTCCGTGCGCTCATCCACCAGGCCGACCCTGATGTTGTCGAGGAGTGGAAGTGGCGGGGCGTTCCGGTGTGGTCTCATGCCGGGATTCTCTGTACCGGCGAGACGTATAAGCAGGTTGTGAAAATGACCTTTGCCAAGGGGGCCTCGCTTGAAGACCCTGCGGGGCTGTTCAATTCAAGCCTTGAAGGGAATACCCGGCGGGCTATCGATATCCATGAAGGTGAGCCGATTGATGAGGGGGCGTTGAAAGCGTTGATTGTTGCTGCTGTTGCGCTCAATACCTCGCGAACGACTGCTCGCGGTAAACCGCTCAAGTAAGCGCACCGTGGCCTGCGTGTTGGCTGGGATGCGTTGACGTGAGAAAGCCAGGTTTTGCCGTGATGCGGTTCACTTAAGGGGGGGGTAAATATCCATTTTTGGGTAACGGCGGCTATTGGTTCCGCCCTGACGGCGGGTCACTTGGAAGAGCGCCAAGTAACCAAGCGCTTGCGCCCCTGACGTA
>NZ_CATKQW010000025.1:0-1903 GCF_949767865.1 Pseudomonas sp. IT-P294
TCGGGTATTGAGCTCGCCATAGCTGAGCGTCTCTGCCCCAAAGACCAATGCCGTTGCCTCAGGATTTAAAGCAACCTGCTCCTCGAATATCTGATGCATACACAGATGAACTGGACGGTACACATCCATCGAGTTCCATGTTTTGAGCAACAATGTGCGCTCAGATGCATCAAGCAGGTCGATTACAGTTATAGCCTGGCTGGCATCCCTGATGATCTCGGCGAGGACAGACTTCAGATATCCCACATGGCGCTTGATCGTGTCCGCGTCAAACAATGCAGCCGCATAGCCAAGAGCTCCCACGATTCGATCGCCCGCTTCGGCCAGGTTCAGCTCAAGATCGAACCGGGCTACCTCATAGGTAGAACCAACCGGGCTAGCTTCAAGGCCGGGTAAGGCCCATTCGCCTGCATCATGGTTTTGCCAGGCAAACATCACCTGAAACAGCGGCGTATGGCTCAACCGTCTTGGCGGCTGCGTTATCTCCACCACCTGCTCAAACGGCAGATCCTGATAATCCTGGGCCTGAAGTGTCCTCTCTCGCACTCGAGCAATAAAGTCGGCAGCGCTCGGGTTTTCGCCTAGATCAATTCGCATCGCCAGCGTGTTGACGAAGAAGCCGATCAGCGGCTCAATGTCGCAATGGCCCCGATTGGCACTTGGTGCTCCGATCACAATATCTTCTTGCCCCGACAACCGTGACAGTACTATCGCCCAAGCCGACAACAGGGTCATGAACAGAGTCACGCCCTGCTGCTGACTAAAACGCTTGAGGGCTGTTGTCAGCTCCGCACCTAGTTCTATCGGCACAGAGCCACCCACAAGGGATTGCTGCTCAGGCCGCCGCCTGTCCGTTGGCAGATCGAGCAGCGTAGGCGTATTTGCCAGCGCCTGTTTCCAGTAAGCCGCCTGCTCATTCAAGCGCGCCCCCGACAGCCGTTGGCGCTGCCATGCCGCATAGTCCGGATATTGAATCGCCAGTGGCGGCAATGGACTGTCCTCATGATTGCTGAAAGCCGTATACAGCGAACTGAGCTCAGGCAAAAGTATGCCGAGCGACCAGCCATCCGAAACGATGTGGTGCTGTGTAAGTAGCAATACATGTTCATCAGTAGATGAGGAGGAGACAGATTCAGCAATAGCCACCCGGATCAAGCAAGCCCGGATCAGCGGCCCTGTTTCGAGATCAAAGGGTGTCCGAGCCTCGTCGGCACAAAGCCTTAAAAGCTCTGTCTCTGCACACGGGTCCTTGATCGGTCGATCGTGGAGATCAATCTGGCGCAATGGCAAACCTTTTTCACAGCCCAGTAGTCGTATCTCTGGCTCCCCCTCTTTAGTGAAAAAGACCGAGCGCAATGCCTCATGGCGCGACCACAGCGCATCAAGGGCCTGCTGCAAAGCCGCCATGTTCAACTGGCCTCGCAATCTCATCGCCAATGGGATGTGATAGGCATCGCTGATTCCACTATCGAGTTGCGCCAGAAACCACAGTCGCTGCTGAGCAAAAGACGGCAGCAAGGACCCGCTTCGAGAGATGGTCCTGATCGACGTACGCGCCACAGCGCTAACGTTGCACTGAACTTCAATCGCCGAAGCCACAGCCTTGAGCGTTGGAGATGCGAACAGGGTTGCAAGAGGCAACTCAGCCCCGAAGGAGGCTATGCGACTGACCAACCGCACAGCCATTAGCGAATGGCCGCCAAGGGCAAAGAAGTTGTCATGGCGACCAACTTGTTCAACGCCAAGCAACTCTGACCAGATTCCGGCAAGGATGACCTCGGTCTCACCCAACGGCGCCTCGTATGCCGCATGGACAAAGGCACCCTCCTGCGGAACAGGCAAAGCCTTGCGATCAAGCTTGCCATTTGCGGTGAGGGGGAAGGTTTCCATGAGCACAAACGCA
>NZ_CATKQW010000027.1:0-1417 GCF_949767865.1 Pseudomonas sp. IT-P294
TAAGGCCGAGAGCTGATGACGAGTGTTCTTTTAGAACACGAAGTGGTTGATGCCATGCTTCCAAGAAAAGCTTCTAAGCTTCAGGTAACCAGGAACCGTACCCCAAACCGACACAGGTGGTTGGGTAGAGAATACCAAGGCGCTTGAGAGAACTCGGGTGAAGGAACTAGGCAAAATGGCACCGTAACTTCGGGAGAAGGTGCGCCGGTGAGGGTGAAGCATTTACTGCGTAAGCCCATGCCGGTCGAAGATACCAGGCCGCTGCGACTGTTTATTAAAAACACAGCACTCTGCAAACACGAAAGTGGACGTATAGGGTGTGACGCCTGCCCGGTGCCGGAAGGTTAATTGATGGGGTTAGCTAACGCGAAGCTCTTGATCGAAGCCCCGGTAAACGGCGGCCGTAACTATAACGGTCCTAAGGTAGCGAAATTCCTTGTCGGGTAAGTTCCGACCTGCACGAATGGCGTAACGATGGCGGCGCTGTCTCCACCCGAGACTCAGTGAAATTGAAATCGCTGTGAAGATGCAGTGTATCCGCGGCTAGACGGAAAGACCCCGTGAACCTTTACTATAGCTTTGCACTGGACTTTGAATTTGCTTGTGTAGGATAGGTGGGAGGCTTTGAAGCGTGGACGCCAGTTCGCGTGGAGCCAACCTTGAAATACCACCCTGGCAACTTTGAGGTTCTAACTCAGGTCCGTTATCCGGATCGAGGACAGTGTATGGTGGGTAGTTTGACTGGGGCGGTCTCCTCCTAAAGAGTAACGGAGGAGTACGAAGGTGCGCTCAGACCGGTCGGAAATCGGTCGTAGAGTATAAAGGCAAAAGCGCGCTTGACTGCGAGACAGACACGTCGAGCAGGTACGAAAGTAGGTCTTAGTGATCCGGTGGTTCTGTATGGAAGGGCCATCGCTCAACGGATAAAAGGTACTCCGGGGATAACAGGCTGATACCGCCCAAGAGTTCATATCGACGGCGGTGTTTGGCACCTCGATGTCGGCTCATCACATCCTGGGGCTGAAGCCGGTCCCAAGGGTATGGCTGTTCGCCATTTAAAGTGGTACGCGAGCTGGGTTTAGAACGTCGTGAGACAGTTCGGTCCCTATCTGCCGTGGACGTTTGAGATTTGAGAGGGGCTGCTCCTAGTACGAGAGGACCGGAGTGGACGAACCTCTGGTGTTCCGGTTGTCACGCCAGTGGCATTGCCGGGTAGCTATGTTCGGAATAGATAACCGCTGAAAGCATCTAAGCGGGAAACTAGCCTCAAGATGAGATCTCACTGGGACCTTGAGTCCCCTGAAGGGCCGTCGAAGACTACGACGTTGATAGGTTGGGTGTGTAAGCGCTGTGAGGCGTTGAGCTAACCAATACTAATTGCCCGTGAGGCTTGACCATATAACACCCAAGCAATTTG
>NZ_CATKQW010000028.1:0-1400 GCF_949767865.1 Pseudomonas sp. IT-P294
CCGTATATGGACTCCTCCTCATTGCAAGCCCCGTTGCTTTGGCGCCCGTGCCGACTGCACACGTATATTCGGCCTCTAAATACGGCATCGTTTCGATGCAGGGCCATGATGGGCTATTCGCGCGCCGGCTCCCGATCGCTTTTTCGTGCTTTTCGCACTTAGACATTCGAGGGTTTTGCCGACGCCGGTTCGATCGGTTTGCCATCGTTCAGGTTGCTTCGCAATCGTGGTTAAGAGTTGTTTCTCTCGTAGAACACGTCGGGTAAATAGATCAGGCCGCTGCCTGATTCGGTTGGTAATCAGTGCCGTGACGCAGCATCGCCCAAGCCATGCGTGCAGTTTTGTTGGCCAGCGCAATAGCGGCCACATTGGGATGCGATCGCTCGGCTAAACGAACGGCCCACTGGCTGAGCCGATCCTCTTTGGATTTGGCTGTGCGTAGCGCCGAGCGTGCGCCATGCACCATCAATGTTCGCAGATACGTATCACCGCGCTTACTGATACCGAGTAGTCGATCCTTACCACCAGAACTGTGTTGCCTCGGTGTCAGTCCCAGCGAGGCGGCAAACTGTCGACCATTGGCAAACTGACGGGCATCACCGAGAGCGACGACGAGCGCTGTGGCGATCATTGGACCGACACCGCGCAGCTGTTGAAGGCGAACGGCGGACGGCTCGTTTGTCGCGATCGCAGTGATCTCGCCGTCGAGCTTGCATACACGCCCATCCAGCGCACGAAGGTCGTCCCACAAACCATCCAGTAGACGACGAAAGCGTGCCGTCAAACCGTTATCCGCATCCTCTAGCCAGCATGGTATTGCACGACGCAGCATCAGCAATTCCTTCGGTGCAACGAGACCGTACTCGGCGACCAGCCCACGGATCTGATTGGCTTTGGCCGTCCGCTGTTCGATTAAGCCGGCCCGGATGCGATGCGTCGCCTGGATATCCTGCTGTTCGATGGTCTTGATGGCGACGAAGCGCATGCTGGGACGGCTCATCGCTTCGCAGATCGCCTCGGCATCGTTCGCGTCGTTCTTGTTGCTTTTGACATAAGGTTTAACGAACTGGGGGGCGATCAGCTTGACTCGAAATCCGAGAGCTTCGAGTTGTCTCGCCCAATGATGGGCCCCTCCGCAACTCTCCATGCCGATCTCACAACCAGGTTCGACCTTTTCCAGCACCGTTTGAAGCCAGCGATCACGTGGTAGCCGCTGCCGCCAGATCGGCTTCTCATGGCAATCCACACCGTGGATCTGAAACACGTTCTTGGCCAGGTCGACCCCAATGCGCATAAGCTTCATGTGTGGACTCCTTCTCACTGTTGACTGTGGTTCGCACCTTCAGTCTGGCACTCAAGATGCCGAAGTGAGGAGGAGTCCATCCCATTGCTTTTGGCCG
>NZ_CATKQW010000029.1:0-1296 GCF_949767865.1 Pseudomonas sp. IT-P294
GCGTCACTAGTGTCCGGTAAACATGTTTCATAGCTGAAGGCTGCCTTGGGCGACCTTCAGCTTTTCTCGCTCCTGCCTTCGTCGATCCCTCAACGCTGGGGTATCAGGCCGTTCATGCAGGACATGAACGATGCGAACCGTCAGCTCGAACAACGAGCCGGTAAATCCTGAGCGACGGTGGAAAAGTTGCAGTAGCAAGTAGCTGATCAACGCACTGTAAATCTGCAGGCGCACGGCGTTTTCAGTGAAGGCATAGAAGCGTTTGAGTTTCAGATGTTGTTTGATCCACTTGAAAAACAGCTCGATCTTCCAGCGATCTTTGTACAAAGCTGCAATTTCTTCAGCTGTTCTCGTGAAGTCGTTGGTCACCAGGATTAGCGGCGTAGCATGCCCCTCGCGCTCAACAACGACGCGTCTTACCGGCGTTTCCCGGTAGTCATTCCGACGCTTTCCAGACAAATGCTTTTTGCCAAACTGGGCGACTTCATCGGTCACGACCGGGCTTTGCTCCGTCGCGGGCGAGTGCTCATGCAGCACTTTGATATTGGCGTTTTTTTTCAGACGGGTAACGAAGAAAGCACCCTTGGTCTGCAGCTGGTGCCACCAGTTGTAGTCGCAGTAGCCCTTGTCAAAGACATACGTCATGCCGGCCTGAATCGGCATTTTCAGTGCATCGCTCATGTCGTTGACGTTGGCGGGAGTAATGTTCACGTACACCGGGGCCAACTGCGCCAGATCCAACCCCACATGTACTTTTAAGCCTTGTGTAATGCGAGTTTTCGTCGCAGCCGTCCAGCCGTCGAAATTTGGACCACGCAAGGTGATTGAGGTCGAATCAATCAAGCTAACCATGGCGCCGACTTCCTTGCGCTGCTGGCGGCTGATGCCGCGCAACAGGAACTCGCAGAGGTCCTGGAATGGCCGATAGTCGCGTTTATTCAAGGCATCCGACAGGGTCGAACGGGCGATAGGGCCGGCTTTGAGATGGTAGCTATGCGGGCCTAGAGTCTCGGAGAAAGTTGCCAAGGACCGCAGGCTTGAGGCTTGGGTTAGATGTCCGCTGACCAGTGTCACCAGCAATTGCCAGGACGTGCAGCGTTTGACGTAGCGATCAGCCTGGTGACTTTCGATGGATTGCCGGAAGAACTGACGCGGGATTGCACTGAGTAGGTGAGCTAAACGGGTGCTGGAAAACATGAGTCAAAATCGAGTCTGAAAAAAGCCGATTATGACTGATGGCCGCCAACAGCAAGGGGGGAGCAAGCTCCCCCTTCGGTGTTTACCGGACACTAGTGA
>NZ_CATKQW010000030.1:0-1264 GCF_949767865.1 Pseudomonas sp. IT-P294
GGGTGCAATGGATACGGGCGCAAAACGCAGTCAGCGCGATTACACGCTGACTTTTAAATTGTCGGTTGTCGATCAGGTCGAAAAAGGCGAGTTGAGTTATAAAGAGGCTCAACGGCGCTATGGGATCCAGGGCCGGTCGACGGTGTTGGTCTGGTTACGCAAGCATGGTCGACAGGACTGGAGCCAAGGCGCTTCCATTCGCTCCCAGAGGGTCCGACCGATGGATGAGCCTAATTTGCCATTAACTCCCGAGCAGAGAATCAAAGAGCTTGAGGAGCAGTTGGCGCTGGCGAATCAGAAAGCCAAATTCTTCGAAGACGTGGTCGAGGTTCTGAAGAACGACTACGGCGTATCCGTCGTAAAAAAGCGGCCCGGCAAGTCGTTGCGCAAACCCAAACCCTGAGTGTCAGCAGGGCTTGCCAGTTTATGGGGATCAGTCGCCAAGCCTTTTACAAGCGTGATCGCGTCTATCGGGCTCGAGTCGATCAAGATCAGAAACTCATCAAGTTTGTGCAGGCAATTCGAGTGCGCCAACCCTGCATCGGCACACGCAAACTCCAGTCATTGATGCACGCAGAGCTTGAGAAGCCTGAGCTGCATGTTGGCCGTGATCGCTTGTTTGAGGTGCTGCGTGAGCACCGACAGTTGGTTCGTAGGAAACGGGCGTATCACAAGACGACCGACAGCCATCATCACTTTCACTGCCATCCCAATCTGCTAAAGCCAGGCCCGCAGCAAGTCATCGCGAGCGGTCCGGAACAGGTCTGGGTGGCCGATATTACTTACCTATCCACCAAGCGTGATGATCCGGTTTACCTGAGCCTGATAACAGACGCCTTCTCAAGAAAAATTGTCGGGTATCACGTGCACGGCAGCCTTCACGCCGACTCGGTGGCCCAGGCCTTACGCATGGCGTTGAAAACACGTCGAACACGACAGAAACTGGTTCATCACTCGGATCGAGGTGTGCAGTACTGCTCGGCGCTGTATCAAAAACTCCATGCCAAGCACGACATCACGTGTTCAATGACCGATGGCTACGACTGCTACCAAAACGCCTTGGCAGAGCGGGTTAATGGCATCTTGAAAACAGAACTGTTGCTCCACCGGCCGACAGACCTGGAACAAGCGGAGCAGATGGTGCGGGAAGCAATCCTGATCTACAACCAAGAGCGCCCGCATCTTTCCTTGAAATACAAAACGCCCGATGCAGTGCATCGGGCGTTGGGGTGAAACAGGTGTAAACCTATTTCAGGACTAGACA
>NZ_CATKQW010000031.1:0-1173 GCF_949767865.1 Pseudomonas sp. IT-P294
CAGCCTACCACCTTAAACTTGGACAACCAACGCCAAGCTGGCCTAGCCTTCTCCGTCCCTCCATCGCAATAACCAGAAGTACAGGAATATTAACCTGTTTTCCATCGACTACGCTTTTCAGCCTCGCCTTAGGGACCGACTAACCCTGCGTCGATTAACGTTGCGCAGGAAACCTTGGTCTTTCGGCGTGGGTGTTTTTCACACCCATTGTCGTTACTCATGTCAGCATTCGCACTTCTGATACCTCCAGCAAGCTTCTCAACTCACCTTCACAGGCTTACAGAACGCTCCTCTACCGCATCACCTAAGTGATACCCGTAGCTTCGGTGTATGGTTTGAGCCCCGTTACATCTTCCGCGCAGGCCGACTCGACTAGTGAGCTATTACGCTTTCTTTAAAGGGTGGCTGCTTCTAAGCCAACCTCCTAGCTGTCTAAGCCTTCCCACATCGTTTCCCACTTAACCATAACTTTGGGACCTTAGCTGACGGTCTGGGTTGTTTCCCTTTTCACGACGGACGTTAGCACCCGCCGTGTGTCTCCCATGCTCGGCACTTGTAGGTATTCGGAGTTTGCATCGGTTTGGTAAGTCGGGATGACCCCCTAGCCGAAACAGTGCTCTACCCCCTACAGTGATACATGAGGCGCTACCTAAATAGCTTTCGAGGAGAACCAGCTATCTCCGAGCTTGATTAGCCTTTCACTCCGATCCACAGGTCATCCGCTAACTTTTCAACGGTAGTCGGTTCGGTCCTCCAGTTAGTGTTACCCAACCTTCAACCTGCCCATGGATAGATCGCCCGGTTTCGGGTCTATTCCCAGCGACTAGACGCCCTATTAAGACTCGCTTTCGCTACGCCTCCCCTATTCGGTTAAGCTCGCCACTGAAAATAAGTCGCTGACCCATTATACAAAAGGTACGCAGTCACCCAACAAAGTGGGCTCCCACTGCTTGTACGCATACGGTTTCAGGATCTATTTCACTCCCCTCTCCGGGGTTCTTTTCGCCTTTCCCTCACGGTACTAGTTCACTATCGGTCAGTCAGTAGTATTTAGCCTTGGAGGATGGTCCCCCCATATTCAGACAAAGTTTCTCGTGCTCCGTCCTACTCGATTTCATGACTAAGAGATTTTCGCGTACAGGGCTATCACCCACTATGGCCGCACTTTCCAGA
>NZ_CATKQW010000032.1:0-825 GCF_949767865.1 Pseudomonas sp. IT-P294
TCTTGGCGATACGGCGCCGGTGCTGGTGCTGGCTGATGCGGCCGGGCGCAAGGCGCTGGGGGACGCGTTGCAGGTTCATACCGTACTCGATCCCAATGAGTCCCAGGCTGAAGCTTTGACAGCGGCTGACGCCAATCCCGAAATCCCCGGCCTTACCTCCGGCAACCTCGCCTATATCATCTATACCTCGGGCTCCACCGGGCAACCTAAAGGGGTCATGGTCGAGCACGCGCAGGTGGTTCGTCTGTTCGACACGACACACGCTGACTTCGGTTTTGACGCCTGTGACGTTTGGTGTCTGTTCCACTCGTTTGCCTTCGACTTCTCGGTCTGGGAACTGTGGGGAGCCCTGCGTTATGGTGGCACGCTGGTGTTGGTGCCTCATGCCATTACCCGCTCTCCGCAAGCGTTCTACCAGTTGATTTGTGAGCAAGGCGTCACCGTCCTGAACCAGACGCCGAGCGCCTTTGCCGCCTTGATGGAGTATGTCCAACCGGCATCGGACCGGCTGCGCTATGTCATCTTTGGCGGCGAAGCACTGCAGCCGTCGACCTTGCGCGACTGGTACGGGGGGCGTGGCGAATCCGCCCCGCAGCTGGTCAACATGTACGGGATCACGGAAACCACGGTCCACGTCACTTATTGCCCTCTGACTGCCGCAGATGCGCTACACGCCGACAGCGTGATCGGTACACGTCTGCCGGATTTGAATCTCTATCTTCTGGACGCGCATTGCCAGCCAGTGCCAATGGGGGCCGTGGGTGAGATGTTCGTCGGCGGCGCCGGTGTGGCGCGCGGATACCTGAACCGTCCCGAACTGACGGC